>NZ_CAJRAF010000002.1:2834000-3542500 GCF_907164905.1 Dyadobacter sp. CECT 9275
CAAAGCCGAAATAAATTACGAAGGTGATCAGTGCCGGTTTGTATACGTCGGGTTCAAAAATATCACGCGGGGTAATTTTAAAAGCATCCAGTGAAAACGCCTGTTTTTTCGCCAGTGTTTCTTTCATGTTAACGAGGATCAAAATAGATAACAAGGCAAAAACCGACGAGGTATAAAACAATACATTAAGCGAAAACCAGTTACTGATCATACTTCCGACAGCCGGCCCGAACGCCGAACCCAACCCCATACACATCCCATGAATCCCCAAAGCTTCTCCCCTTCGGTTGGCCGGTACGATATCTGCCACATAAGCCGAGGTACCCGTGGGTTTAAAACCGGTGGAGAAACCGTGCACGAGTCTCAAGAGTAGAAACGGCATGACGGTGGTGAAAACAGGATAAAGAAATCCGCAGATAAAGCAAACCAACGATCCGAAGGCCATGACGGGGACCCGCCCGATACGGTCGGTAAGCCTGCCGCTGAAAGGTCTCGACAAACCGGCCGTCAAAGTAAAAAGGCCAATAATAAATCCTTTGTATTCAGCCCCTCCCATGTTTGTCAGATAGGATGGAAGCTCAGGAATCAACATATTAAAACTCGAAGAAAACAAAAACGAACTTAACCCGAGCAGCCAGAATTGTGTAGTAAAAATTCCTTTGGAAGTACTATTTTGCATGCGGTAAAATTACAAGAAAGAAAAACGTTTCACGCACGGTTCAGAATATTTTATGGAAAAGGAACGGCAAACTTTACCCAGGGTGTTTTTTTCTTGTCATTGCAGTATCATGCCTTACTTTCTGCTTCTTTTTTAACAATTTTAAAACATGGTACGTATTTTTTACAAGGAAGGGCGGCAGATCAGAAGAGAAAATGATATCCGCGAACTGGGAAATGTTAAAAATCTGCTTTGGGTAGACTTGCAGTCGCCTTCGGCGGAAGAAGAGGAATGGGTTGAAAACAAATGTGAAATAAGTTTCCAGACACCTCAGGAAATCGTTGAAATTGAAAGCAGTTCGAGGTTTTTTGAACAGAACGATACCATCAACGCCAACTCCAACTTTTTAAGGATCGAGCGCGATGGTTATGAAACCTATCCGGTTTCGTTCATTTTACACAAAAATGTACTATTCACCTACCGCCGGGGAGATTCCAACACTTTTGCGGATACGGTCAAAAAAATGAAGGTTAGCCCGGATACCTTTCAAACCGGGGTAGACTTTATGCTCATGCTGCTGGAAACGCGCATTGAGGCAGATGCCGATTCGCTGGAAGCTATTTCCAGGGATATCTCCGCGATCAGCAAGGACCTGTCCCACGAACAGAAAGCACGGCAGGAAGTACTGATTCGCATCAGCGGCCTGCAGGAAATTACGATGATGCTGCGCGAAACCAGCATTGACAAGCAGCGCGTTCTTTCGGGTATCCTGAGAAGCCAGTATTTCCCGGAAGACCGGAAAGAACATTTGCGGATCATATTAAAAGACATCAGTTCGCTGCTGGAATATACCACTTTCAATTTTGAGCGGCTGGAATATCTCCAGAATACCTTCATGGGTCTGATTAATCTGGAACAGAGCCAGGTGATCAAAATCTTCACCGTGGTGACGATCATCTTTATGCCTCCCACGCTTATTGCAGGTATATTCGGAATGAATTACGATCACATCCCTACCACGGGACATGTCTGGGGATTTTGGGCTTCCCTTATCCTGATGATCGCTTCGTCCCTGATTGTGTTATGGTTTTTCAGAAGGAAGAAATGGATTTAAAAATCCCCCGGTTATTCCGGGGGATCAAAAAGCCTGTTAAATCAATAACTTGCTGAATTACTCTGCGTTTGCGATGGCATAAAAATTAAAGGTTTTCCATCTGTTCATATCCTTCGGGCCTTCCAGCTTTATAATTTCTGCGTTTTCGTCGAAATCCGAAAAGTAATAGAGCGTATAATCCAGATCCGCCACGATGTTGTACAGTTCCGCCCGTTCTTCGGAAGTGGCTCTTGTAAAACACTCAGCCACCAGCACAGGCTTATATTTCGTCAGCAAATTACCTATGGAGCCAATTACCTCCTTGTCTGCGCCTTCCACATCCACTTTGATAAATGAAAGCTTGGGCAATAGCGCCCGGTAATTTTTTTCAAGGAATTTTTCAAGATTAATCCCCGTAATCTTCTGTGGTAACTGAAACGCTCCCTGGTCGGAAACGATTTCGTTGGAAATTCCACCATTACCGAAAGATGCCTCTGACGAATGATAATAGAATTCTCCTTCATCCTTGGTGATGGCGTAAGGAAATGGGGCTATATTGGTTTTATCCCGATTGAGTTTCACATTCTCTTCCAGAATTTTGTAAACATGTGGATTGGGGTCAAAACCTATTGTTGTTCCGGTTTTACCTGCTGCCAGGGCCATGGGCACCGTAGTATCTCCTATATTGGTACCGATGTCAATACAAAGTGCGCCTTTGGGAATGAATTTTTTAAAGAAATTGACTTCTTCCTGTGATATAACTTTGGGCGTTACCAATGGATTGTTCCAGTTGGCGAAGGCGATTTCGCCTTCTTCTTTCAGGATAAATTTACTGACCGTATGCGAATATTCTTGAAACTGACGACGGGCCTTTTTCCTGGCAAATGATTTTTTCAGATAGTCGAGCATACAAAAGATAAAGTATAGAGGTTGTACGGTGTAAGTAATTTTTAAAGAAAGTTAAATAAATCTATAATTCCGAAATTCAAAAAGCCTCCTGCCGGTTTTCTTTTCAAACCAGTATAACAGCGCATCTTTCAGCTTGAACTTCTTCTTGCTAAGATCCAGGTCCACTTTCCAGTTTTGCGAAGCGATGCGCCGTTTCATCACAGCAGGATGAGTACCAGTGAATAATTTAAGAGAATCAAAAGCACTGTAATCAAAAAAGTCTTCGGATTTCAATACTCTTTCCCACTCTTCGTCGTCTTTCCAGAAGCGGCTGACATTCTTCATCTTCGTTTTCATCTGCACCGGGCTTTTCACCCAGCCATAATGATAGATTGCCGCTCCCGAATGTTTTACATTCAACTTTTCAGTACCCTTTCTGAATCCCTGGGCATCGCGGTACGCAGCTATTTTGCGCTGCGACAATCCGGCTTCATTCCTCACTATCCTGATCTCCCGACGGTACCATTTACGGCTGTCGCCATAATAATCATAGGTTCCGTAAAAGTGAACATAATCAAACAGCAAACCTTCTACCCGTTGATCCCCGACGTATTTTTCACAGGAATCTCTGATGACCGCATGATATTTCTCATGTAAAACCTCATCTCCCTGAATATAAAACGCCCAGTCGGAATCCGTAGCTACCTGCTTCAATGCTTTGTCGGTTTCCACGGCGAGTACCTTTCCCCCTTCCCGTAAGGTCATATCCCACTCCGATTCTACGATCCGGATCTTGGGCGAAGGAATACTCCGGATTAACCCCAGTGTATCATCATCACTTTTACCCACACTCACTAACATCTCGTCAACCACAGGCAGAATGGATTCAATTGCTTCCACAATCGGGTAGTCGTTCTGAATGGCGTTGCGGATGATGGTAAATCCTGAAATTTTCAATTTTTTACTGATATTTAAAAGATTGCTGCCGACAAAGTTAAGTCAATCCCGAAAAGAATTTTTCTAAATACCAATATCATTTTGATGGATACAACCTTGAGATTCCGCCTCAAAGGGTGTAGATTTGTTTTGCCCTCGTTTCCGAAGTTCGGGTTTTTACCCGAATTATAAAATGCAAGTACTGGTCTCTGAAAATTTATAACTTAACTATGTCACAAGAAATTACGAAACCGGGGATAGCACCTGAGCCCCTGTTGGTTGAAGATCCTTTGCGTTTTGTTTTATTCCCTATCAAACACAACGATATATGGGAGATGTACAAAAGACATGAAGCCTCATTTTGGACGGCCGAAGAAATTGACCTCTCGCAGGACCAGAAAGACTGGGAAAACCTCAACGATGGAGAACGTCATTTTATATCGCACGTACTGGCATTCTTTGCAGCCTCAGACGGTATCGTAAATGAAAACCTGGCCGTCAACTTCCTAAGTGAAGTACAATACGCCGAAGCCAAATGTTTTTACGGCTTTCAGATTGCAATGGAAAATATCCATTCCGAAACGTATTCCCTGCTAATTGATACTTACATTAAGGACCCCACAGAAAAAGACCATTTGCTGCGGGCCATTGATACCATACCCTGCGTACAGAAAAAAGCAGAGTGGGCTTTAAAATGGATTAACAGTCCGGTTTTCGCTGAACGAATTATTGCTTTTGCTGCCGTGGAAGGCATTTTCTTTTCAGGCTCTTTCTGTTCCATATTCTGGCTGAAAAAACGCGGTTTAATGCCAGGCCTATCCTTCTCTAACGAGCTCATATCCAGAGATGAAGGCTTGCATTGCGAGTTTGCATGTTTATTATATACCCAGCATATCGTCAACCAGCTACCGCCCGAACGCGTGATTGAGATCATGCTGGATGCCGTGAGAATAGAGCAGGAGTTTGTGACGGATGCATTGCCCGTTTCACTTATCGGGATGAATGCGGAGCTCATGAACCAGTACATTGAGTACATAGCCGATTTCTGGCTTGAACGCCTGGGCTGTCCCAAGCAGTTTGGCTCTGCCAACCCATTTGACTTTATGGAGCTGATATCCCTTCCGGGAAAAACCAATTTCTTTGAAAAACGGGTGGGCGAATATCAGAAAGCCGGCGTGATGAGCGGCGTGAAGGACAAGGAATCGGGAGGCCACAAGATATCTTTTGAAGAAGATTTCTGATCCTGATTATACTATCGAGTGCAAAGGGCTGGGGGAAATAGTACCTCCGGTCCTTTGTTATTTTGCCCGGCCTGTCATTTCGTCAATAACTTTCCATACCAGTTCCGCCTCGTAACCCTTCCCCAAAGCAAACCGAGCCAGTTTCTGTTTGAGTCTGAAAGGATCCGTTTCCTTATCGGTTAAGGAGTCTCTCTTTTTAACCAAAAGCTCCTGCAGCCCCAGCAGATAGGTCCCTGATTCAATTTCTGCCATCCCTTTTTCAATGCTATACTCGCTGAGCCCTCGCCGGTGCAACTCCTGCCTGATCTTCATCTTCCCCCAGTGCTTTATCCGGTGCTTCCCGCCAGCGTAAGTTTTGGCAAACCTTTCCTCACTGAGATAGTTCAGGGATATAAGTTCTGCAATAAGCTCATCGGCTTCCTCCCCCCATACGTTCCATTTTTTAAGCCGCTGACGTACTTCATCCTGCGTCCGCTCCTGATAAGCACAATACGATGCTGCTTTTTGAAGAATAAGACGGTCCATCTTAAAACTTTGCCTGTGTTAAATAATCTTAAATAAGACACAAGATTAAAGAAAATATCACTCTGGAATAATTATTTTTGGATGAATTAACCTGACGGACCCCGCCGTAACCTTTTCCAAGATGAGCCTAAAGAGACGTTCCTTTCTAAAAACAATTCCAGCACTGTCGGGACTGACGATGCTGCCATCCGTGCCCAATGCGAAGCACCAGGCAGGTACTGCTCTGCGGATATTAGTGGCTTCTGATGGCCATTTTGGCCAGCCTGATACCGACTATCAGAAATTCCATGCGGATCTGATCGGGTGGATTAACCAGGAAAAGGTGCAAAAGGGAGTTGACTTTACCGTCTTCAACGGTGACCTGGTCCATAACGATCCCAATTTATACTATGATCTTAAGTCAACTTTGGCCAACCTGCGTGTACCTTATTATGTCACAAGGGGAAATCATGATATGGTAGCGCTGGACGTATGGCAGAGTACCTGGGGATACCCTACCAACCATAGTTTCGTGAAAGGTGACTATGCCTTTATACTCGGAGATACCTCCAATGAAAAGGGCGAGTATATCTGTCCGGATCCTGTCTGGATGAAAAAAGAAATTGCGAAACACGCCGATAAAAAAGGCATATTCATATTCCTGCACATCACTCCGGTGAAATGGACAACGCACGCCATTGAATGCAAGGAAGTAACTGACCTGTTTGAGAACACAAAGAATGTAAAAGCCATTTTCCACGGCCACGATCACGATCAGGACGGAACAAAAATGCTCGGTAAAAAACCTTACTTTTTCGACGGGCACTTCGGGGGAAGCTGGGGAACTTCCTACAAGGGATACCGGATTATTGAGATTTTCGAAGACGATACCTGGACCAGTTACCAGTACAATCCGACAGCCGCACCCGTTTTAAATAGTTTTACAGGAAAAATATAAAATCACACCCACCAAGCACTACTTACTCAACGTTCTCCTCGTTCAATAGGCTGATCAGACTTAAGTATTCTGGTTCCATTATCTAAGGGAGTATTTTCAGGGTTTGCGTGATACACCGTTTTGGCATATTGAATCAGTTTTAATGCAGCATCTAACCGCTCCTGCGGCGTTTTGCTCCACCAATACGCTTGTCGTATGGCGGGATATCTTCAAATCTGTCCGATTTTATTATTTTTCCCATCATTCAAATTTACAACTTAAATCAACACCGGCAGCCTTCGGCCATTCATCTGGCATAGTTTTTAAATATTGTTGAAACTGTACTTATCCCTATCTATTCATGGATCTGATCAGTGGCCAACCCTGGTGGTTTTATAAAAACGGCATATCGAATGCCTATCCTTCCCTTACACAAAATACCAAAGAAGAAGTCGTTATCATGGGTGGCGGTATTACGGGCGCATTACTGGCATGGCACCTTACACGGGCCGGATTTCCGGTAATCGTTCTTGAGAAACGGCATATTGGCATGGGCAGTACCTCGGGAAGTACCGCATTGCTCCAGTATGAAATTGATACCATGCTGACAGACCTGATTGGGATGATTGGTGAAAAAAACGCGGTCCGGAGCTACCAGCTTTGTGTAGAAGCCATTTACAAGGTTCAGCTGATCTGTAAAAAACTAAAGGTAAAGACGGACTTTGCCCTCCAGAAGAGCATTTATTACGCATCTGTTTTAAAGGATCGGGACATTCTTCGGAAGGAATTTGAAGCACGCAAAAAAATGGGCATTGATGTGGAATGGTGGGACAGGGAAACGATCAGGAAAAATATCCCCGATCTCAATAAAAGTGCAGCGATCCTCTCCCACGACGGAGCCCAGATAGACGCCTATCAGTTCACTCATTTTTTATTACAGGATTGCATTTCCAAAGGTGCCAGGGTATATGATACCGTGGAAGTTACTGAGATAAAACACCATAGCCGGGGAGTTACGCTAATGCTTGACAACGGCTTTAAATTAGACACTAAAAAGCTCGTCATCGCAAGCGGGTATGAGTCTCAGAATTACCTCTCCAAAAGGGTTGTAAGGCTGCATTCTTCCTACGCCATCATCAGCAAACCGATAGATAACCAAAAGGAGCTTTGGTATGAAAATGCTATGTTATGGGAAAGTGCGAGACCCTATCTCTACATGCGCACCACGGCGGATAAACGCATGCTGATCGGGGGAAAAGACGAGATGTTCAGCAGTGCAGTGAAACGGGACAAGCTTCTGCACAAAAAAAGCCTTCAACTTGAAAATAATGCCAAAAAGATATTCCCCCACCTTCCTTTTGTAACGGATTACAGCTGGTGCGGCACCTTTGCCGAAACAGAAGACGGGCTGCCATTTATCGGGTCAGTGAAGGAACATCCGGATACTTACTTTGCACTTGGCTTCGGCGGAAATGGTATACTTTTCAGCATTCTCGCAGCCGAAATTATCACGGATCTGATGCAGGGAAAGAAAAATAGAGATGCGGAGATTTTTAAGTTTGACAGAATATGAAAATATACTAACTTCCGTGCTGTTAAGTAACCTCCCAGAACTTTATCAGTACTAACCCTCATTTTGAAACCCTTATACTGCCTGCTCTTCCTGATTTTCCTCAGTTTGGTGACCTATGCGCAGGAACGCGTTGACATCACAACCTGCGAGGGAACGGGCACCGGTATCGTTTGTGTTGCCCCGGGAGATTCGCTCTATAAACTTTGTGTGAAAGTAGCGACCGGACCGTGTACCGATAAAAATTACACCATCGACTGGGGCGACGGAAAAATCGAAAATATTGTTTTAAACTCAACACTGACTTTAAATCACGAGTATGACCTGCGGAACTTCGTCCGGAACTGTTCCAACGGAGAATTCAAGGTCAGTATTTTTGTTGAGAACAAAACCTGCCCGAACGACAACAAAGGCTTCAGGGTAACATTTAACAAAAAACCAGAAGCAAAACCGACGGTTCCAGCGGCATGTGAAGGATCATCGTTTAACATAACCAACAACAGCTGCCCCACTTCCTCGGATATTAAGTTTTTATGGGAATTCAGCGACGGACAAACCAGTACCTCCACCTATCCAAACGTATCGTTTACGGACCCAAACAAAACGTACCACGTCAAACTTACCGCCACTTCGGCAACCTGCGGAAGCAGTACCAGCGAACTGGATTTCAAAATGACGAAACTCCCCGTTGCCGACTTTAAGACAACAGGGCTGAGTGTCATAGACGGTGATTCCGTCGTCTGTCTTTCCGGAGGCGCTGTACTGACCGTAGACGGTACCCCCTCCATTGACGAGACAGGATACCAATGGCAGATTTCCGGGAATTTTTCTTATCAGGACAATACCAATTCCCGCTCGGGTATCATTAAAATCAAACTCAACCAGGCAGGTACTTATACCATCCGCCTGGTGACCACCAACAGCTGCGGCAACTCGCGGCCGCTGGTAAAAACCGTTAAAGTTATCTCCCTGCCAGTCCTAAGCCTGACGCCCCAGCCCGACGTTTGTGAGGAAATTAAATATAAAATAAGCAACCCACCAACAGGAGCAACCTATACACTGAACGGACAGCCATTGGATCCCACCCAGGAAGCAACTTTACCCCTTTCTGCAACGCCCTATATCATTACAGCGAGCTTATCCAACGCCTGCGGCACACAAATGGTAGCCGACACATTCACAGTATCCGCAGCGCAACCCGTTAAAATTATTTCATTTCCAAGAGATACCACCCTTTGTGTGAGTACCGTAGCTATGCCGCTGAACGCCAATATTCCTGGCGGTGTATGGAGTACCCAGGGGGTTGAAACCCAGAACGGCAAAAGCGTTTTTGTTCCGAAAACAGCCGGAGAATATACCATTTCCTATACCAAAGGAACCGGAAAATGTCTCACAACGGACGCGGTGCATGTGAAGGTAGACGGGCTTCAGGTAACCGTCACCGACCAGGCCATTTGTGCAGGTACTCAATTTATAAAACTTCAGGGCAGCCCGGCTGGTGGAAAATGGACCACGTCTGCCTGCTCCGGCTGCATCAGGAATGATACGCTCATCACAGCCTCCCTTTCGGCCAGCCCGATAGTAGTAACCTATGAGGCAGGTAATCAAACCGGATGCAAGGCAACAGCGGATGCAAAAATTACAATAGGGCAGCCAAAAGCTGGTTTTGAGATTGCAGGAGGGTGCACCGGTTCGGCATTCAGGCCTGTCAACAATTCTTCCGGAGCAAGTGCCTACACCTGGCTGGTAAATGGAAATAACGTGTCATCGGAAGCCCGCCCTTCGTTAAATCTTCCGGCGGGAATTCAAAAAATTACTTTGATTGCAAGATCCGGAAACTGTTCCGACACGATCAGTAAACAGGTGACGATCACCCCACCTCCTTCACCCGTAAGTTTTACACCCAGCGAAACCCTCGGCTGCGCACCGCTTCGTACCACTTTCTTAATAAACGGAACACCTGACATAAACGCAGAATATACCTGGACGTTTGGAAACGGCAGTACTTTCACCGGCGCGGCACCTCCCGCTCAAATATTTGAAAATAACGAAAAAATAAACCGCACCTACACCGTTACACTGGCATCCAAAAATGGCTGCGGTCTGGAAACATTCAGTAAGGAGGTGGTGGTAAGGCCCTTCGTTCAGGCGGAAATTGGCGTAGATTCCACCACAATTCGCTGTACACCTGCCAGGATGCTTTTTTCCAATCGTTCAACAGGTCACGACAAGGCCGCGTCCCGCTGGATTTTCGGGGATGGTATTATTCAGCAAACAGGCCAGGATACGTTGTACCATACTTTTATGGCGAAGGACACGGCCGTTACCTATCAGGTCCAGTTAGAAATATCCAGTGTGTGTGGCCTGGACACCGCCAAGGTGGAAATCAAAGTTTTCCCAAATGATGTGAAGGCTCTTTTTACTATTTCAAAGTCTATCGTCTGCCCGGGTGAAACCATCCAGTTCAAAGATGCCACCGTCCCCAAGCCCACCCAGTGGTTATGGAAATTCGGAGATGGCAGCGTTTCAACCCTTGCCAATCCTACCCACTCATTTGCACAGCCGGAAAAGGAATTTAAAGTAACCCTGACAGCCTATACAACCTGCGGTTACGATTCTACCCAGCTGACCGTTAAAACAACAACAGCACCAACAGGCAGCTTCACCGACGTTCCTGTGGCATGCCAGGGCTCGGAGGTACAGTTCGTGAACAAGTCCGACACCAGCCTGGGGTTTGTCTGGGACTTTGGTGACGGAACACCACAGGATTCTACCAATTACTCTCCCAGCCATACCTATGCTGTTTCGGGAAATTACGCAGCCTCACTTTATGTATTCCGCGGCTCTCAAACCTGCAAAGTACTGGCAAAAAAGACAGCAATTTCTGTCGTTTCCGCGCCAGTTGCAAAATTCGGATTTCAGGGAGACTCCCTGTTTTGCGCTCCGGGGCCTGTAAGTATCCTGAACTTATCAGAAAATGCGGACAGCTATCAATGGTCCTTCAGTGATGGCAGAACTTCTGATGTAAAAAACCCTTCCCTGCCGTTTGAAGAAGGGTTGTACAGTGTGAAACTCATTGCCGGCAAAGGTGGAGTCTGCCGTGATTCCCTTGAACGAATGGCAGCATTTGCTGTGCAGCACTGCCAGGTTGATATCCCCCAGGCATTCACACCAAACGGTGACGGTGTGGGCGACAGATATACGCTGTTCGGGAATGGAATACTTAAAATCAACTCATTACGAATACGTAATCGCTGGGGTGAAATGGTTTTCGAAGCAAAAAATATCCCTGCCGGCAGCCAGCAACCCGGTGAATCATGGGATGGTAACTTCGGAGGAAAACCTGCTCCTGCAGACATGTACGTATATGAAGCAGAAGTGCTGTATATCGACAACCGGATTTCGGATAAACTCAGAGGAAATATTTATCTGGTGCGATAGGTTATGAAACAAATTTTCCAATTTCTTGTTCTGGTACTGCTCCATACACATTGGGCAAAAGGCCAATCGCCCCAGTTTTCTCAGTTTTATGCCAACCCTATTTACAGTAATCCAGCACTGGCAGGAGATGCCGGTACGCCCCGCTTTATAGCCAATTACCGCAACCAGTGGGCCTCGGTGGGTACTGCTTTTCAGACAGCGGCTTTCTCTTTCGATACATACGCCGAAGACGCCGGTGTGGGGCTGGGCTTTCAGGCACTGCACGACCAGCGCGGCCATACGCTGAGGAGCAGCCAGTTATCGGCACAAGCTTCAAAACTGGTATATCTGGACGGGCAAAAAGAATACCGGCTCATAGGAGGACTTCAGGGTACCTGGACGTCCAACACCTGGAACGGCGATGACCTGTCCTACGTATCTCAGTTTCTGGGCACTGCGGATCCTCTCGCTACTATGGCCGTGACCCAAAACCGTGTATCTGCTTCTGCCGGTTTTATCCTGGAATATGTCCCCAGTTCAGCTTATGATGCTACCTACTGGCTGAGCAGCGCCTGGCATAATATTGGTGTTAACCAGGACGTCAGTATCGAACACCAGCGAATTAACATCCAGGTCGGCACTAAAATCCCTATTGACATCCCTCCGTTTTTTGGCAATAATCTTGGCAGCGACCTGGATCGGGAAAGTGCCCTGACGATGGCACTTCAGGTCAGGAAACAGGGGCCAAGCAGGCAAATGGATGCAGGTTTCAACATCATTGCTTCACCGCTTTTATTTGGCGTATGGTACCGGGGAATGGTATGGGGAGCCACCCGCCGTGATGCCCTGATCGGGACGGTTGGGTGGGCCCGTGGGAACATCCTGCTGCAAACAAGTTATGATCTTCCCGTTTCGTCTCTTGGCCTGGATACCGGGGCTTTCGAAATTTCGGTATGGTATGGAATTGACGCTCTTTTTAGGTTCACAGGCAAAGGCGGAAATGACCGGCGGGGAAGAAAATGTCTGAGATATTGACCGGGAAAGACTTTGGAATGCAAAACTATTCTTCAAAAATATCCCTCACTGAAATCTCAAAGCCTGGAATAATTTCTGATCCGAGCATCCCTTCTTTTAATTTCTGCGCAAGCTGAAATTGCTGCTGATCCAGTAAGTATTGTTCGACAGTCTTATTTTCAGGATCTACAATCCAATATTCTTTGATACCATGCAGGGCGTAATCTGTCATTTTTATACCATAATCACGCTCTTTCGTACTTTCTGAGAGTATCTCCAGGATAAAGTCCGGAGGAGGAAAAGCGGATTGAATCTGCCAGAAGGTTACGGTCTGCTCTTTCGCCCAAAAACAGATATCCGGTTCATAATCATTTCTTGTCAGCCGGATCATAACCTTTTCAACTCCGACCTTCCCCAAATCATTATCTTTTACATATGGCAACAAACGGGCCAGAATATTGGAAGAAGCCATCCAATGTCTACCATATACCGGAGAATGATAAACTATCTCTCCAAGAATAAATTCCGCCTTTCGGTTTTCATCTACCGTCGCCCAAAAGGTATGCCGTTTGATTTGTTCTTCATGCCAAATCTTTTCTAGATCATCCAGCAGGTTCCTCAAATCCGGAGTTTTGAGCAATTCCTCTCTTACGTTCGTCCAGGTATTTTGAGATTTTGAACTCATAGTAATTGAATCATAACCGAAGATACTGAATAGAAAGAAGAGATCAAATGGAAAAAAACACCCCGGATTTCAGTTCCACGCTTTGCGGATTCAGTTATATCACCTTCACCAGGTGGTTTTTCTTCCCTTTGGAAACCAGCAGAAAGCGGTCCTGCAGCAAAGCAAAATCCGTTAACATCTGCTCGGCCGACTTTACCTTTTCCTTGTTGATACTCACCGCATTTTGCTGAATGGCACGGCGTGCTTCACTCTTGGATGGGTATATCTCCCCTCTTGTAACCGTGGAAACAAGATCGGTTATATTAGCAACTCCCTGCCATTCGGCCTGAGATATCTCCGTTTGGGGAACTCCATCAAAAACAACATCAAATTCATCCGCCGCTATGCTTTGCAGCGTTTCCAGCGTTGCTTTTCCAAACAATACCTCGGATGCCTTTAAAGCAAGCTGAAAATCTCTCTCGGAGTGAATCCGGATGGTGAGCTCCTCTGCCAGTGCTTTTTGCATCACCCGCAGGTGAGGAGCTTCCGCATGCTGTGCCTCGAGGCTTTCAATTTCCGCCTTAGCCTTCAATGAAAAAACACGTAATAACCTCGGACTATCGTCATCACTCTGGCTCAGCCAGAACTGATAAAACTGGTATGGTGACGTGCGTGAGGCATCCAGCCAGATATTGCCACCTTCACTTTTCCCGAATTTGGACCCGTCTGATTTAGTCAAAAGCGGGGTGGTGAGTGCGTATGCTTTGAAATACCCTTCTTCATCTCCTTCTTTTCTGCGGATGATTTCCGTACCAGTGGTGATGTTCCCCCATTGATCCGAACCACCCATCTGAAGGCGGATGTTATTATGTTTATACAAATGGTAAAAATCGTATCCCTGTAAAAGCTGGTACGAGAATTCAGTAAAGGATATACCGGTTTCCAACCGTTTCTTAACTGAATCTTTCGACATCATATAATTGACACTCAGGAATTTACCAGCTTCACGAAGAAACTGGAGAAAACCCATGTCCTTAAACCAGTCGTAATTATTGACCATCACTGCAGAATGCTCCCCGCAGTCAAAATCCAGGAATTGTTCCAGCTGTTTTTTAATCCCAGCCTGGTTAATCCGTAGTGTATCCTCGTCCAGAAAAGACCTTTCAGCTGCTTTAAAAGAAGGGTCCCCGATCATCCCCGTGGCACCTCCCACCAGCGCGTAAGGCTTGTGCCCGGCACGCTGAAAATGAACGAGCAACATAATCGTAGCCAGGTTACCAATATGTAGAGAAGAAGCCGTGGGGTCAAAACCGATATAACCGGAAGTCATTTCCTTTTTCAGTTGCTCATCGGTACCGGGCATCATGTCGTGCAGCATGCCTCTCCAGCGTAATTCTTCTATAAAATCAATCTTCATTTTTAACTATTTTCTTGTAATTCAAAATCGAACCGCAAAGGTAACCCTTATCGGTTTTAGAAACATAGGGATTACAAACAGAAGAAGAAAAATTTCGTCTTCATCAGGAAAACATCGACCAGGAGTACCTTTCTGTTTTACAAGTGAAGTTTTCGGAGCCACGGAATATCCGCAAAAGTGAGCAGCTCAGGCGAAGCGCAGCGCTGTAGTTTTCTAAGCTATTCCCTCCTCTTCCACAAAAACAATCCCCTCATATATTGCCGCAACGGGCATCATAAAACCCAGCAGATCAAAAGGAATGACTGCCTCGGGTGTGTCAAAAGATTGATAGGTCCAAACTCCCTGCTGGTCCGTCCGTGTATAAAGTTCAGCATAACATTCATATTGTGATACCAGCAGATAATACTGGAGAGAAGGAATCTTCTGATACCTTCTAAGTTTGAAGTCGCGGTCGTAAGTGGCGGAGGATTTAGACAGCACTTCAACCAATATACTTGGATGACGGACGATGTAGGTACCATTAATATCCCTGACATCACATGTCACCATCACGTCCGGATATGGATAATAGAAATTTTCAATGGCTTCCACTTTCACATTTTCAGCGAAAATCCTACAACCTTTTGGACGAAAAAATCCCTTTAACAGTGTACGCACATTATCGACGATATCATTATGATTCATCGTAGTTCCCGCCATAGCGAAAATCTCTCCGTCATAATATTCATGACGGATTTCGCCTTTCTCTTCCATTTCTAGATATTCCGCAACGGTATATCTTTTCTCTGCCAGCTGTAATTGTCCCATATCCTTCATCAGTAATGCGATACAAATTACCAATTTTTAACCCTTTAGCAAAATCACCCTGAGGTGATGCCCTCTATACCTGCTCTCCCCACAAAAGAGAGGAGTCGCCATAGCTGAGGAAGCGGTAGTTATTTGCGAAGGCCTCATTGTAAATACGTTTCCAGTTTTCTCCCACCAAAGCTGCCACCAGCAGAATCAGCGTGGAACCGGGCTGATGAAAATTGGTTATCAGACCTTTACAAATCCGAAACCTGTATCCGGGGAAAATAAAGATTTCGGTTTCGCCTACAATTTCTGAAAGCGAATTGCTATCCATATAGTCTGCAATGGCGCGCAGAGATTCCACCGCGGAGGGGAGCTCCTGTTCTTCAAACGGGTAGGGATATAGTTTTTCAATGAAAAAATCAGAGGCTTCCAAACGAAGTAGTTTTACGCCATACCAGTATAAACTTTCCAGGGACCGCAGAGAGGTTGTGCCCACCGCAACTACGCGATCCACGTTTGTTATCAAAGCATTGATCAGTTCTTTCTTAAAAACGACCTGTTCAGCATGCATCCGGTGTCCGGTGACGGTATCCACCTTAATGGGCTGAAAGGTGCCTGCCCCTACGTGCAGCGTCAGAAAACCTCTTTTTATATTTTTTTGGTCGAGAGCCTCAAACACTTTTTCGGTAAAATGGAGCCCTGCCGTAGGCGCTGCCACCGCACCATCCTGCTTTGCATACACCGTCTGATAGGTTTCCTTGTCCTTCTCTTCAGTATCCCGGTGCAGATAGGGCGGCAAGGGAATTTCTCCCAATGCTTTTACAATATCCAGAAATATATGCCCGCTATCCCATGACAACCGCACCAGGTTACGCTCATAATCCTCGTATTCGGCTCTTAGCAATATTGCTGTACCGTCAATAACCAGATTGACGGTGAGGGAATCACCTGATTTCCATCGTTTTTTGTTGCCGATCATACATTCCCAAACACAGGAATTTTCTACCAGCATGGCGTCATTAATAATCCTGGTAGGCCTTTCAGGATGCAGCATCAGCAGCTCAATAATGGCACCGGTGTTTTTTTTGAAATAGGCACGGGCGGGAATGACCCGGGTATTGTTAAACACCAGGAAGGAATCGGAAGGCAAAAAGGATGGCAGCTGTGAAAAAGTTTCATGGCTGAGGTTGCCGCTTTTGTATACCAACAGCTTGGATTGGTCCCGCTGAGGCAAAGGATATTTTGCTATTTTTTCGTCGGGAAGGTCATACACAAAGTCCGACAAACGAAGGGACTCTGCCTGATCCAGCCAGTTATCTTTCATCCGATATCAGTTATCAGGAACGGCATACGCTGTGCGAGAGACCGGTTCCGGTATATTCCTATAATTTATCCTTAGGGAGTGGTGTCCTGAACAGCAGCAGTGGAAGTAAAAAAATAATGACCATCAGCCCCAGACCAACGTAGAAAATCCAGGAGAAATCAAAAACATCCATTTTAAACTGGTTACTGTTTACCGTGGCAAGCGCCAGCAGACTGAAACCGGTTATTGTATTGATTGCTGCAATGAGACAGAACAACCAGTTGGAGATATGTTCATCCAGTTCCTCCCTGTGTTTTGCCCATATAGCCCGGTTAGGTACCGGCAGGTGGCTGGCATCAATTTTGGGTATCTGCTTGGACAACCGTGCTATGACTATGTTATTCAGCAAAAAAATGGCCATGATAACATAGAAAATCTGCTCCTTACTTACATATAATTCGGCAAGGCCGGTATCAGAAAAATCAACCGCCACCATTTCCGGGAAAACCGAATAGGTCCATACCAAAGAACCTATGAGGAATAATACCGAAAACCAACGCCAAACCTTAACTCCAAATGTTGTAACTTTCATGAATCGCCTGCCCTTGCGGGCTTTCTTGTTTCGCCTTAGTAATTTTGGCGCAAAATTAGGTCGGAGCGCTCCCAAAACCTAATGGTTTACCTCTTGAATAAAAAGTTTTAATGTCTCTCACATCCAATTCTCTGCCGCATAGTGCCCAGAAGCAAATTACCACGCTCCGTTTAGCCCCAAATAAATACCTTTGCAAAATTACCGATATGATGCTGCTATGAAAATTTATACAAAAACGGGAGACAAAGGCACCACTTCATTAATAGGAGGTACACGGCTGAGCAAATCTCACGTGAGGATCGAGGCCTACGGAACAGTGGATGAGCTGAATGCATACATTGGAATGCTCAGGGATCAGCCCGTTAATACTGGCAGGAGGGACCTGCTCAAAGAAATCCAGGACCGCCTGTTCACAATAGGTTCGCATCTGGCCTCCGAACCCGAACAAACCAAAAAGATATTACCCGACCTGCACGAAGAAGACATCCAGCTTCTGGAAAATGAAATGGATAAAATCGATGCTTTTGTACCGCCCCTGCGCTCCTTTGTATTACCCGGCGGGCATGCTTCCGTATCGTTCGGGCATATAGCGCGTACTGTCTGCCGAAGGGCCGAACGCACCGTTATTCATCTCAGGGAGCAGGAGGAGGTTGAAGACGGTGTGATCCGATACCTCAACCGGCTGTCGGACTACCTTTTTATGCTGTGCAGAGCCATGACCCATGAGCTTGATGCTGAGGAAGTAGCGTGGAAGCCCAGAGTTATATCTCAAAAATAATTGTTGTGCTAAATATCTGTTTTTTATAAATTTAATTATTTAAATTGCCGGACTAATTTTACCGTTTGGTATGGTCACCTTGTGTTAGTGTAAAAGAGGGAACAGTTAATATCGGATTCTTTGAAATTGATCGGATTTTAACGGCCTGCTGACCGGAATGGATCATCCCTGACAATCATAATTTTTAAAATTTCAGGCATCATGACAGCCGATACATTACAAATCGAAATTCAGCAAACTCCCAAGTCCCGTTTGCAAGAGGTTGATTTTGACAACCTTGTTTTTGGCCGGAATATTTCCGACCACATGTTTATCGCAGAATACCGCGAAGGCCAGTGGCAAGACCTCCGCATAGTCCCTTATGGTGATCTTTCACTCAGCCCTGCCACCGCTGCACTTCATTACGGACAAGCCATTTTTGAAGGAATGAAAGCCTACAAAAATGAAGAAGGGGAAGTACTGCTGTTCCGGGCGATTGATAACTGGAAACGACTCAATAAATCGGCTGAACGCTTGTGCATGCCTACCATCCCTGAAGAAATTTTCATGGGTGGCCTTACCGAACTGATCCGCCTGGATTCCGGCTGGGTACCTTCACAGCCAGGATGCTCCCTGTATATCCGTCCCTATATGTTTGCAACGGATCCATATATTGGCGTAAAAGCTTCGGACAGCTATTATTTTATCATCTTCACAAGCCCGGTAGGAACGTATTACGCAAAACCTCCGCGCGTAAAAGTTGAAACACATTTTATTCGCGCTGCCGAAGGGGGCGTGGGCGGAACCAAGTGCGCCGGAAATTATGCCGGTTCTCTTTATCCGGCAAAACTTGCGCAGCAGGAAGGGTACGATCAGCTGATCTGGACGGATGCCCGGGAGCACGCCTATATCGAAGAATCAGGCACGATGAACATCATGTTTATGATTGGCGGGAAACTGGTAACTCCGTATGTTTCCGAAACCACCCTGGACGGTATCACACGGAAAAGCATTGTTGCGATTGCCCATGAATGGGGCATTCCTGTGGAAGAACGAAGGGTAAGTGTGAAAGAGGTAATAGAGGCCCTGAAAGACGGAAGTATGGAAGCTGCCTTTGGTGCGGGAACGGCTGTGGTGATATCACCATTTGCGACCATCGCCTATGAGGGAGTTGACTACCCCCTTCCTGAAATCAAAGAAGATTCATTTGTGTCAAAAGTTAAAAATTATCTTACCGACCTGCGTACGGGAAAGGCCGAGGACGTATTTGGCTGGATGCTTAAAGTCTGATTTAGTTTTTGCTTCAATATAGATTGTTATTCGCAAGCAGTTCTGAGCGCTATATGCTACTCAGAACTGCTTTGTTTTTTAAATGCATGTTTTTGTTTTTTGTTCTATTTTTGGTCTTCTCATAAGCCAATAATCATTTTCAGTTATGTCACTAATATTTCCGGCAGATACCGCAAAAGAGACCGTGTTTGAAAAAGTTCAGCAATTTATTGACGAACAAGGCTTTACCGTGGTCAGTAAAGATCACTCCCGCCCCTGGGGAGGTTTCTTTGTTTTGGAAGAAAGCCAGGCCCCTGACTTTATCTCCACTTTTTTCCCGCATCTTTCCTTGGAAGATTTTGCCGGTTACGAAAAACTAAGCCCGAAAATCCTGGTGGTGGCTCCCAACAAACGGCTGTCGTGGCAATACCATCACCGCCGCGCCGAAATATGGAAAGTCATTGGTGGTAATGCAGGAATCGTAGTCAGTGATACCGACGAGGAAACACCGCTTCGCCAGCTACCCACCGGTACGGTTATCGATCTCAAAAAAGGGGAACGGCACCGTCTCGTCGGCGTAAATGAATGGGGAATTGTAGCCGAGATCTGGCAGCATACTGACCCCGCCAATCCATCTGATGAAGATGATATTGTGAGGGTACAGGATGATTTCGGAAGATAACTCAAGATACGGGAACCCGTCTGAATATTACTTACATCAAAACCAGTCCTCATGAAATTCGGAAAAGTTGAGAACCCCGGCGATATAGATTTCACGCTTCCACCGGATCACCCCGGCACCAAAAAGGTGTTGCGTCCAACCGAAGGGAAACTGAATATTTACATTGGCTGTGCCAAATGGAACAAAGCCGACCTCAAGGGCTTTTATCCCAAAGGCACCAAAGATGAGCTTGCCTACTATGCTACGCAGTTTAACAGCATCGAACTCAACGCAACGTTTTACAACAATTTTCCGATCGAAACCATTGAGAGCTGGTACAACAAAACACCGGATCACTTTCGCTTCTTCCCGAAACTTCATCAGGGTATCAGCCACTGGAAACGTCTGAAAGATGCAACAGACCCCACGAATGTATACCTGGATGGCATAGCGCATTTACAGGAAAAACTGGGAATGCTTTTCCTGCAGATGCCCGACAACTTCGGTCCTAAAAACTGGGAGATATTGAAAAACTACCTGGAAGAATGGCCGTCGGGATTCCCGCTGGGCCTTGAACTGCGACATACCGGATGGTATGATGGTTCCTGGGACAGCGAGTTGCTTTATGAAGTGCTGGAAAAGAAAAATATTGCACACATCATCACCGACTCTGCCGGTAGGCGGGACTTACTGCATATGCGCCTCACTACGCCAACGGCATTTGTAAGATACAATGGCGCCAATGTGGACTCGGACTATACCCGGCTAGACGACTGGTTTGAGAGGCTGAAAATTTGGTCTGACGAAGGTGTCAGAAACATTTATTTCTTCGTTCACCAGAATCATGAGGAAGCCTCCCCGTTGCTTTCCGCATATCTGATCAAAAAAATAAATGACGCGCTGGGTACGGAAATCAAGATACCTCACAATCCGAAAGCCAGCTAAATTCACGATTTGTCTATCAATATAAATTCCGGTTTAGCCTTCGCAGGATACTATGGATTTTGGCAGTGTACCCAATGCAAAAGAACGCACGTTTCAGTTGCCACCAGACGCCGTATCGAATGAAAAAATATTAAGCGGAAAGCGTTCAGGCCCGCTTCACATTTATGTTGGCTGCGCCAAATGGGGAAGCGACGATCTCAAAAATTTTTATCCCCGTGGCGTAAAAGATGAACTGGCCTATTATGCTACGCAATTTGATTGTGTAGAACTGAATGCCTCCTGGTACAGTATCCCGGCTGTTAAAGACATTGTGAGCTGGTGTTCCAAAACACCCGAAGATTTCAGGTTCTTCCCTAAAATTTACAAGGGTATCAGCCATACCAACCGGCTGCTTGGCGTAGAAGCGCTTTCCACCGAGTTTTTGACACGGATGGCGCACTTCGGCCCTAAACTTGCTACGATATTCCTGCAGATGCACGAGCAGTTTGACCCTTCCCAGTGCCGGGCTTTGATACGTTTCCTGCAAAACTGGCCTGCTGCGGTACCCCTGGCGGTAGAACTCCGGCATGAAGAGTGGTTTGACGGCTCCTGGAATTCGGATGATCTTTTTGCAATACTCGAAAACCGCAAAATACCTCTGATCATTACCGATACGGCCGGCAGACGTGACCTTCTGCACATGCGCCTTACCTCACCCGCGGCTTTTATCAGGTATACCGGTGCCAATGCCGACTCTGATTTTACAAGGCTGGACGAGTGGGCAGAAAGAATAAAAATATGGGCAGATCATGGCCTCGAGAACCTGTACTTCTTTGTACACCAGAATAATGAAGAAATCACCACTCATCTTGCAGCTCATTTTATCAAAAAGTTAAATACGCTGGTGAACTGTAATCTGAGAGTACCTAAAACACAGCCTTATAACATTCTCCCTAATCTTTTCGGCGAGTTCTGATGATCACAACTCCCATTCTCAAAAAAGAAAGTACTACCTGAACAAGAAAATATTGGCAGTTAAACCCCTATACCTTATTCCTGAAATGCTCCCTTTCCTGGCAAATCGAAAAACGCTTCCCATTTTATTGGCTTGTCTCATCCTGCGCGTGTTTGTTGCAAAAGCTCAGCCGGTACTTAATGTTGAACCCTTTGTCAGCGGATTCAACCTTCCTGTGAAAGTTACCCATGCCGGTGACGCAAGGCTTTTCGTTGCCGAAATGGGTGGCCACATCCGGATTGTGAAGAATGGCGCTATCCTGCCGGTCCCTTTCCTGGATATCTCGGACAAAATCAATGAGCCTACTTACTCCGGAATTTACAGTATAGCATTTCATCCCCAGTTTCAGGACAACGGTTATTTTTATGTCATGTACTGCAAAAAATCAGAGGCAGCATTCCAGGTATCCCGCTTTAACCAGTCTTCTTCCGACGCCGATCTTGCGAACTCTTCCGAATTACCTATTGTGACCATACCTTATTCCAATAGCGGAGGCCACCGAGGAGGCGACCTGGCATTTGGCAAAGACGGAATGTTATACATTTCCACCGGCGACAACGGGCCCGGTAGCCGGGGAGACGCCGGGGACCCTGATAACAATTCGCAAAATCCGGGACTGCTGTTTGGTAAAATGCTGCGAATTGACCCGCTCACCAGTTCTCCGTCTGACAACTTCACCAGCAATATCTGGGCACTTGGCTTGCGAAATCCCTGGCGTTTCAGTTTTGACAGGCAAACCGGAGACCTGTGGCTGGGCGACAACGGACAGGATGGCTGGGAGGAAATCAATTATAGGGAGTATCCTTTTGACAACACCGTCTTAAACTTTGGATGGAGCTGCCTGGAAGGTAGCCAGACTTACAATCCAGACCACTGCAATCCGGGTACTACCTACACACCTCCAAGGGTTGTTTACCCTGGTTTCACCAATAATGGCGGGAAAAGCGCATCGGTTCAGGGAGGATATGTGTACCGTGGCCAAAACTATCCGTCGCTGAAAGGGTGTTACATTTTTGGAGATTATTCCTCCGGTAAGATCGGGTATGTCAATAAGGACGGCTCTACCGGCTTTTACCCGGACCTCAGTTACCCCTCCATTATTTCTTTTGGAGAAGACCAGAACGGTGAATTATACATTTTATCCATGCAGAACGGGACCCTGTCCAAGCTGGCAGGATCCGCTGACCCGCTGCCTGTGAAATTAAAATCGTTCTCAGCCAAAGTTGAAAACTGCCAGGTATTGCTCCGTTGGTCTGCTGCCGAAGACAGCAATTTTTCTCATTTCGAGATAGAACGGCTTCAGGGCAACACCTATCATAAAATAGCTGATACCAAACGTAATTCTGATCATTCGTATACTTGGGTTGATAAAACGCCGACGGCGGGCACCAACATTTACCGGCTAAAAATGGTCGACAGGGATCATAGTTATGCGTACAGCCGTGGTATTTCCGTTGCAGTTGCCTGCCGGGAAATCTCGGTTTTTCCTAATCCTGCTTCGGCCCATGTTATCATACGGGGAAGTGCTGCCGGCGATAAAGTCCGACTGTTTTCTGTAACCGGAGAGCTTGTGCGTAGCGAAACTGTAATTTCCTCTGATCACCATTTGGACATCCATCATCTGCCGGCGGGTACCTACGAGCTAGAACTGACCAATATTGGGCTAGCCTGGAAGTCAAAAGTAATCAGGGAATAAATGGGAACAATATTGATAGTTGAATTTCAGTAAAACTTAAAACCCACCCTATTTCTTGTGTAACGGCAAGCGCGAATATTTCTGTAAATTCAGCCCAATTATACCCGATATACCATACTCAGCACGACCCACTATGCAAGAACTCTCGCCGCGCCCGTTTATCCAGCAACTATCCCACGCACTCATTGCCATAGGAATCATCACGATTGGAATATATTTCGGGCAGGACATTGTCGTTCCCTTGGCTATGGCACTGCTGCTGGCAGTACTGCTCCGGCCCGTAGAAGCGTTTCTGATCCGGATGGGGATACCAAAAGTGCTGGCCATCACAATGGCTGTAACGCTGGCCGTGCTGGTGCTGGTGGGCGTGACGTTGTTGCTGTCCATCCAGATATCCGATTTTTCGGACGAATGGCCTAAGCTTAAAAAAAATATAAATGATTTTTACCGCCAGGTACGACGCTGGATAAGGCGGGAATACCGGCTCAGTTATTGGCAGCAGGATCAGTATCTCAAAAAAGCACAGACACAGACACTGGAAAACTTCCAGAGCGCCGAAACCCTGGGCGTAGTAACAGGTCCGCTGGGTACGCTGATTTTACTCCCGATTTATGTATTTCTGCTGCTCTATTACCGGACCATGCTTTTACATTTCATGGTAGTTTTATTTACGGAAAAACACAAAGGGAAGGTGGTGGAAGTACTCAACGAGATCAAGACGATCATTCAGAGTTATATGGTGGGTTTGCTGCTGGAAACCACCGCTGTTGCTACGTTAAACTGTGTGGGGCTGCTGCTGCTGAATGTTCAGTATGCCATTTTGCTTGGTGTTATGGCCGCAATCCTTAACCTGGTTCCATACATCGGCGGGCTTGTTTCCATAGCACTTGCCGTGCTCGTGACCTTCATCAACCACCCCGACGGATACACTTTACTAGGTGTGGTTGGTGTCTTCACAGCGGTTCAGTTTATAGACAACAATCTTTTGGTGCCACTCATCATCGGATCCAAGGTGAAGATCAATGCCCTTGCTTCCATTGTCGGGGTGCTGATCGGCGGGGCGCTTGCCGGCTTTTCGGGAATGTTCCTTTCCATTCCGGCCATCGCAATTTTAAAGGCCATTTTTGACCGTATCGAAAATCTGAAAGCCTGGGGAATATTACTGGGTGACGAATCCCCTGAAAAGGCCAGAAAAAGCCTGATCAAAACAATAGCCCGGGAAAAAGATCCGCCTCAGGATTAGTTTAAGCAGGTATCTTCATTAAACCTGATGACTTCACCAAAAAGGCTGACAAACACCACATTGGCAATGGGGTGAAAGTGTAGTATTACTTTCCCAAGAATCGGATGATCTTCCGATTCCATTGCATTACCTGCGCCCGGGCTAAGGGGAACATGGTATTTATTCAGTTTTAAAACAATGGTATCTCCCTTTCTGTAAATTTGGATGGGGCACCATTCAGGATTGGAATAATTTCTGGGAAAGGTATTTGGAACCTTCATCAACCTTTCCGAAACTTTTGATGAGATAAGGTTATGCATAACAGGTTTCGTTGAGCAAGTTTAGGAGTGATTTGTGATCGTTACAAAAATATAACAACCACTGCCAAACCATACACTCAAAATATGTGAATAGTGTAAAAAAGGTATTGAATCGTATAAAAAAGGGGTTCAGGCGAAAATTTGATATATCTCCCCAAAAAATAGCAGTATGGAAATTGTAGTTACCCAAACCGGTCAGGAAGAAATCTCGCATTTCCGCAGGCAGTTCCTGAATGAAAATCACTTCCAGTTTATATACAACAAATGTCATGACTATGGCTGGGCCGACACCTATCTGTTCATGCTCGATGGCATACAGGTAGGCTATGGTGCCGTTTGGGGTACGGACAGGCGCCAGGACAGGGACAGTATTTTTGAATTTTATATCATTCCGCCTTTCCGGAAATTCACAAATCAGATTTTTCCGCAATTTCAGGCAAGGGTGAGAGGGGAATATATTGAAAGCCAAAGCAACGATTTCCTGCTTACCTCCATGCTCTACGAATATTGTGACGCTGTCAGGGCAGAAGCTATCCTGTTTGAGGATCACTACAAAAGCGAGCTGAAATTACCCGATGTTTTATTCCGGAAAGTATCCGAATTTGACCAGTTGGCTGGGGACGGTTACGACTATCTTCTGGAACACGATGGAGAAATTGTAGCCACCGGGGGCTTCATGCTCAATTATAATTTTCCTTATGCCGACATTTATATGCAGGTCAACGAACCATTCCGCCGCAAAGGGCTGGGAAGTTTTCTGGTCCAGGAATTAAAGGCAGAAGCCTACCGCATCGGACGAGTTCCGGCTGCAAGATGTAATATTGACAACAAAATATCCAAAGCCACCCTGCTCAAAGCAGGCTTTAAAATATGTGGTTTCAGACTTAAGGGAAATATCCAAAAAACAGAAAATGTCAGTTGATTACCGGTGCCTTACCATTGCTGGTCAGGCAGACCAGCAATGGTAAGGCATAATAAAAATTCAGATCACAGGCTGGCTTGTGACGATCTTCGCTTTCAGATCGTGCAGCAGGCTGAACAACCCGAAGAAGGTACGGTTAATGTAAATAAAATGCTTGGAACCCCGGTTGACATTCATCTTTTTCAGTTCTTTGTCATTGGCATATCTTTCCCCAAGCGCGGCCAGTTTTCCAAAAAACGCTTCATCAGAAAAATCAAAGATTTCGTTCTGGAATGGCTGGGTCAGCAGGGATAATATTTCATAAAACAAATCAGAGAAATAGGCCGTTTCCTCTTTGGTATCTTTATCCAGCAAAATTTCGAGTTCCCGTAATTTCTGATGATATATTACTTTATCATTCAGTTTCTTCTTATCCACCAGCTCAAAATAGGGCACATAAAAATCCTCAGGAATTTCCTTCATACAGCCAAAATCAATCGCAATGAGGTTATCCTCCGCGTCCACCAGAAAATTTCCCGGATGCGGATCTGCATGCACTTTTCTAAGGGTATGGACCTGAAACATATAAAAATCCCACAAGGCCTGACCGATCTTATCTGCAATAGCCTGCGACCGATTGCTCTTGCAGAATTCCGACAAATGTCTGCCGTTCATCCAGTCCATTGTAATCACCCTTTCACATGAATACTCCGGATAATACTGCGGAAATCTCAGGTGAGGAATATGAGCACACGCATGGGCAACTTCACTGCTCTGACCAATTTCCAGAATGTAATTGGTTTCCTCAATCAGCTTGGTCTCCACCTCCTTGAAGTATTTCTCCGAATCCTTTGCCTGAATATTAAACATCTTCACGGCGATCGGCTTCACGAGCGACAGGTCGGAACTGATACTCTCTGCTACACCCGGATACTGTATTTTCACTGCCAGCATCTTGCCATTTTTGGTAGCCTGATGTACCTGCCCGATACTCGCTGCGTTGATGGCATTGGGATTAAAGGTATCAAACAGATCCAGCGGTGCCTTCCCGAAATACCTGCGGAAGGTTTTGTTTACCAAAGGGGCTGAAAGCGGAGGTACCGAAAACTGTGACAAGGAAAATTTTTCAACATAAGCCTGCGGCAGAAAATTTTTCTCCATACTCAGCATCTGAGCCAGTTTAAGCGCGCTGCCTTTCAGGTTCCTAAGGCCGTCATAGATATCTTCCGCATTGGCATTGTTTAGGTTATCACGGGCGGTTTCGGGGCTCGTGATTTTTTCACCATAGTATTTAAGGTAGTTCCCCCCGATTTTTACACCGGTAGAAATAAGTTTGGAAGCACGCTGTATTTTAGAAGTAGGTATCCTGTCTATTGTTTCCATACTACCTCATACTTTCCTTAAAAATAAACTTGCCAAAGTCGATCACACTTTCCAAAGGTGTAACCTCAAAAAGGTCAAAAGTAGCCCGGATGGATTTTTCTATGAACAGGTCGGTTTTCTCAAAACCAGCGGACTCGTCATCCAGCCAGAATTTAAGCGTAACCAGCAGTTGAATCCAGGCGCCTTCCTTTAACGCCTCCAGTTGTGCGTTACGCAGGCGTTCGTTCTGCGATTTGAGGTAACCGGCGCTGATACTTCCGATGAACCACTTGAAATAGTTTCTGAGTTCTTTGAGCTTCAATAAGCTATCCAGCCTGTTTTTTTCTCCTTTGAGTGCAAACACTACATAACTTCTGTTGGCTGCCAGTATCTCAAAAAAAGTGTAATAGTACGTCAGCAGGTTTTCCCTGAAGCCTCCCGCGGCGGCTTCTTCACTTTGCGTGATCAGCCCGGCTGCCATGTTATGGAAGCTTACAAAAACCTGCTTTTCGATGGCTTCAAGCGAGGCAAAATATTGGTAAAAATCTTTCTCTGCAAATCCGTTGATCTTACTGAACAGGTATACAGACTCAGGCCTTTTGCCATTTTCAAGGCAATACTGCAGATATAATGCTGTGATTTTATCGGCTGTCAGCTCTTGTACAGGCGTAGCGACAGCTTTATTTTTTGATGCCATTAGCTTTTGGTTTAGTTAATCTGAAATGATTTCTATTAAATTTAAACGAAAAACAAGTAATAAACCACATGTTGGTGAGATACCCTGAACTGTTAACATCAATTCGCTTCAAAAAATTGAAGCCATTGCATTAATTTATGATTTTTTTATATCCTTTATCTTCTACTCTGGTGTCGATGAGCAGGTGATCTGAAACGGGTATCATTTTGTACCTTGCCAATCAGAGTAAATATCTGCTTGTCAACCCTTTGTTGGTACCATCCTAACTACGAAAATCAAATGACAAAGGCTATCGGTTCCGGCAGGATCAATTCCATTGATATTCTCCGTGGAATCGTGATGGTGATTATGGCGCTGGATCACGTGCGGGAATTTTTTAACATAGACGCGCTTACCAAAGATCCTCTTGATATCGAAAACGGTACGGCCGTTATGTTTTTTACCAGATGGATCACCCATTATTGTGCCCCTACCTTTGTATTTCTTTCCGGGATTTCGGCGGGGCTGTCCGCTTCTAAAAAAAGCCTGAAAGAAGGTTCTGCGTTTATGATCCGGCGAGGGGTATGGCTCATATTTGCCGAGATCACCATCATAACTTTTGCACTGACGTATAACCCTTTTTATCATTTTATTATTTTCCAGGTGATATGGGTTATTGGCTGGGGGCTGGTATTGCTTGGGTTGGTCCGCCTGTTGTCACAAAAAGCAGTCCTCTTCATAGGCCTGATCATCGTACTGGGGCACAATCTGTTGGATTATGTACACTTGCCCGAAGGTTCAGCAAAACAGGCTGTTATCAATATTTTTTTCCAAAGCCGCGGTTTTACCATTCCGTTTTCCGATGAGCGGCTTTTAGTATTTCTCTATGCCATCATTCCCTGGGCCGGGATTATGATGATCGGTTATGGTATCTATCCCTGGTTCTTGAATTACAGCCAGGCGCAGCGGAAAAAGATGCTGATGGTAGCCGGCCTAAGCAGTATTTTTCTTTTTCTGGCCATCCGTTTTGTTAATTTATATGGTGATCCTTTGCCCTGGCTACCTCAGAAAACCGGCTTTCAAACTTTCCTGTCCTTCCTGAACACTACGAAATATCCCCCATCTCTGCTCTATACGGCCATGACCATCGGCCCGGCATTACTGGCGCTGGCTTTCCTTGAGAAATCAACCAACCGATTGGCCAACCTATGCATGGTATACGGCAAGGTTCCGTTTTTCTATTATGTGTTACACTTTTACACCATACATACGCTTTCGGTGGCACTTTTCTTTATCTCAGGGTATGGAAGTAAAGATATCATTTCAGCTGATTCGCCCTTTTGGTTTCGTCCTCCTACCTTCGGATACTCCCTGCCACTTACTTACCTGATCTGGCTGGCTATTGTCGCTGGCTTATACGTCCCCTGTATAAGATTTGCCGCCTACAAACGAGCCCATTCGGATAAGTGGTGGGTTCACTATCTATAATGCGCATACTGAAATAAAAACGCAGCACATCTTGTTCATGCACTGCTCGCTGCGAATTGAGGTGATTATTTTTTTCTGGAGCTGGTCAGAACTTACGGATCACTAAAAAAACATCCTCCCAGAAACCGGAAGGATGTTTTCAAACTACGCTAACTGATGTTATTTTAATGCCTGTACAGTATGATTAATAATGTTACCGCGTTGCACACCGGACAAAACCTACTCCGGATCGGCACGATATATATCCTATTTTTAGGTTCAATTCAACTCTTAACTGGCAAATTACGATACCGCTCAGGTCCCTTTTTCGCACAATTAAAACTAAATTTAGGATGTTAGTAGTATATAGAAAAACAATTTGGGGTGAAACTATTAACCGTTTCATTCCGCTAGTTCCCGGCGTATACTTATACAGCATTCCACAAGTAACTGAAATAAAGATAATTACAACTATTCAGCTTTTCTTCATACAGAATCTTGTTTCCTGAGATTTTGTGGTGAATTTCCTCATATTTAGTCTTCGGCACTGGTACCCAGCCGATTATTGAGCAGATCGGATATCTCCGAGGCACGATCGTATACCATGAGGTGCCCGGCTCCTTCAACAACCACATCCGGTTGGACCAGTTTGAGTGCTATCAGCCTGTCAGCACTGCCATGAATATGATACAGATTCTCTGGTTTTGTTAACCGTTTCCATGAACTTAACCGGATAAGCGCCCATTTAAGAAATCGACCGTCAGTATCTTCCAACACCCCTTTCAGGAGCTTTTTGAGCGCAGGGGTATTGGCACCAAAATAACGATAGACTAAAAAATTCGGTGATTTGAGTACCGGTGCAGCCAAGGGATGCAGCAGGAGAAAACGGATGAGCTTTTGGTAAAAACCGGAAACCGGAACACCCGTTGAAGTACTCGATATGATAATAATTTGCCTGGGATGCACAAGACTAGCTAACTCGGCCGCCACAATACCTCCGAACGAGAGCCCGACCAGGTGGAACGGCCGCGTGGTATCGATCTGACAAACAAGCCTTTTGGCGTAGTGTTTCAACGTTTCATTCTTAAGAGGATCGATCCACTTGATATAATTCACCTTGTACTCGCCGCTAAGTTGCAGCTTACTGAATACCCGTTGGTCTGCACCTAAACCACTTATAAAATATACATTCATCCGCGTCGGGTCAGCTATCTCTTCCGAAGGAAATTTTTTGTCGGCATACATCCTTCCCAACACCTTATTTTCAGATGAAATATACAAGAAAATAAGAACCAGCCCGAGCCGAAATACTAACATCGTCGATATTGTTTTTCAAACTTACGGCGATTTAAGAATTATAGATGAAGGCGGTTACCGGAAACGCCGCATTTGGCGGGTGTATTTCGACAAAAAAAGCGTTTTTACAAAATACGGTTTGAGAGAAGTAGCTTACTTATTTGACCAGTTAAATTTCACTCCACCCATCAACCAGGAGCCGGGCATTCGGGAACCTAGTAAATCGCTGTAGCGGGTGTTAAACAAGTTGTCAGCCTGTACGAAAACAGCAATTTTTCGGCTTAGAAATCCATACTCCGCTTTGGCATTCATGACATAATAGTTTTTGGAAACGGCTGCCTCAATAGCCGTAGCCGCTCTTGCGGTTCGATTTTTCCAGATACCACTAATGCTGACCGAGAAATTCCCTACCTGATAAAGTGTTGAAAAATTGGCCAGAAATTTAGCATGGGATGATACATAAAAAGAAGGCACCTGATTGCTGCTTTCACTGTTCAGCAAAGTGAATCCGGCATTAAACCATAGGCTCTGGCTACCTTCCATTTTTTGAGTAAACTGTATATCGGTTTCTACACCGGTTGTATTCACCGAGGCTATGTTGTTAGCCAGCGCAAAGGTCCCGGTGGGTGAAAGGTTATCCTTACGGGGCATTTGGGCATAGGGCGTAGTTACGAAATCGATTAGGTTACGGTGGAGCCGTTGAAAATAGGTGGCAGAGAGTTTCAGGTTATTCTTCGGGAACCAGTCCGCTCCGGCTTCGTAACTGAATGACCGCTCCGCTTTCAGATCAGGATTCCCTACACTTCCGCCGGTTACGAGTACCTTATTATAATTATTAAACCGCTCTGTAAAATCCGCATCACGAATGGTCTTTCCGGCACTTCCTCTCAGCTGCCAGCCATCTCTTTTGTAAGAAAGATTTATCTGAGGAACCGTTTCTGTTCCAATATGCTCCCGCCAGTCTACCCGAAGCGCAGGGCTGACCGTAAAATATTCCCCGAAGCGATGTGATAACGTTACAAAAGGGGCCACCTGGCCGATGGTATGCTCCCCTCGGTCGTTGGAAGAGATAGCCTTGTTCTGATAATTAACCCCTGATACCAGACTGGTTTTGGGAGATATTTGCAATTGCCACAACAATAGTCCCTGCCACAGTTCCGAGAGACTCTCATTCCGGATCGATACTGTATTGTAGAGATACTGATCCTTCACATGCTTGTACCCCCCATCAAGCGAAACAACAGACCTGCCCTTCTTGTAACCAATTTTCAACTGGTTCCAGGAAGTTTTCACCTGCTCATTTGCGGTATCCGAAACGAAAGTGGTGTAGAAGTTCTGCGCAGAAAAATCGCGGCTGTCATAAGATGATCTCAGCGCAATATGCCAATGCGGCGACAGGTTAAAATTTGCAGACAGGGAAGCCGTGTTGTTATGAAAATAACCATTTGTTCCGCGCTGCCTGACACCATCGGCATTGTTGGACTGAACGCCCGCTGAAATTGCGAGCCGGTTGGTTTGTGCAAAGCCCCCTGCGTTCATATTCCATAATCCATATTGCCCTGCCGTGGCGGCGGCATTAACCGCCGATTTGACTATACCTTTCCGGCTGTTTTCCTGATTGAGCTTAGCCGCAAAAGTTTTGGATATGACATGGATAACGCCACCTACCGCTTCGGAACCATATATAGCAGAAGATGCTCCTTTTAAAACCTCAATCCGTTCAATTTCTGACGGTGCTATGGGAATGTAACTATTAAAATGACCGGTATTGGGGTCATTGAGGCGAAGCCCGTCCAGCACTACCAGTACCTGCTGATAGGTACCTCCGCGTAAAACGATATCACTCTGTGAGCCCATCGGCCCACGGGCCTGAATCTCCAGGCCCGGCACATAACGGAGTAATTCGTCAATACTGTTAACCGGCAGATTCTGAAAATAATCTCCTTTAATCACCGCGATATTTCGCCCGGTTTCCGACGCACGTTTTTCCACTAGCGAAGAAGTAACAGTAACCGGGTCCAGCGCGATTTCCTGTGCGGTAACATTTTGAACAGCAAAAAAGCAAATAAACAAAGCGTATCTCAGTAACATATTTTTCATATACAGCAATAAAAGTAAAACGTTCCTGACACCTGCAAAGAGCTAGCAGGAATATTGACAGTGAGTATCACCGGCAAAAGTATTATCTTACCGGACTGTTAACATGCTCCGGTTTTGATATAATGAGTAGTCCGGTTGAAATTCCTTTTGAAAGTCTGATCACCATCGACCGTGAAAACAAAACGCCGGTGTATCAGCAAATTGCCCGGCAGATCATCATTTCCATTCAGCAGGGAATATTGCGTGCCGGCGTAAAACTACCCGGCAGCCGGACTCTGGCTGCAAGGCTGACCGTTCATCGAAAAACGGTTGTTGCCGCTGTGAACGAACTTGACGCACAGGGGTGGATTGAAGTGATCCCTGACAAAGGAATTTTCGTAAGTAGCAGAACCACAGAAACATATACTACTACACTCCCACTCCATTCGGGAACTCTGCCCACCTATCCTGGGCACACGGGGTTTGCATTTAAACAAAGTATGCTGCTCGACAGGCCCGTTTCACTCTCACCTGCAGACCTGGAATTTACAGACGGCCTGCCCGACGTGCGCCTGGCCCCTCTGGACAAATTATCCAAAGCGTATGCCAGTGTTTTGCGCAGGAACAACAGTCGTAAACATCTGGGGTATTCTCATGTGGAAGGCAATGAATATTTCAGGGATAAGCTGGCGATATACCTCAACGATACCCGCGGACTCCAGCCTGGTACATCCAACATTCTCACCACACGCGGCATTCAGATGGGAATTTTCCTGGTATCCATGCTGCTTCTTGAACCGGGAGATACCGTTTTGGTGGGTGATTTGAGCTATTACGTAGCCAATATGATATTCCAGCAAGCCGGTGCCCATATCCGCTCCATTCCGGTAGATGAGCACGGTATTTCTCTGGAGGCTGTCCGAAAGCTTTGTGTTACATCAAAGGTCAGGATGCTGTACATTACGCCGCACCACCATTACCCCACAACAGTAACGCTGAGTGCGGAAAGAAGGATTGAACTACTGAACCTGTCGGCTCAATATGGCTTCATCATTCTGGAAGACGATTATGACTATGACTTTCATTATCAGAGCAGTCCGGTTCTGCCGCTGGCCAGTGCCGACCGCTCCGGCATGGTCGTTTACATCGGTTCGTTTTGCAAAGCACTGGCTCCGGGGCTCCGCTGCGGATATATCGTTGCGCCCCAAAACCTGATTGCCGAACTCGCCAAGTTGCGCAGGATTATTGACCGGCAGGGCGATATGGTCATGGAACAGGCTCTGGGAGAAATGCTTCATGAAGGTGAAATACGCAGGCATCTGAAAAAAGCCCAGAAAATTTATCAGGCCAGGCGGGACGAGTTATGCCAGCTTTTACATGATAACTTTCAGGAGCATATCACTTTTCATACGCCACCCGGGGGATTGGCGGTGTGGACGGAATGGACCCGGAACGTGAATTTACTGCGCATCAGCCGTGAATGTTTGAGATACAACCTGCATCTTCCCCAAACGCTGCTTTTTCAGACAGGAAAACTTTCGGCAGTAAGGCTTGGTTTCGGAAACATGAATGAAGCCGAGATGAACAAAGCAATTTCGATTCTGGCAGAGGTAACGAGGCGCACTGGCAAGGATTAGATCCTGATTCCACTGCGAGAGATTAAAAAACTTGTCTTGTAAAATCGGTAACCCCGGTGCAGAAATATTGCAGCCGGAAGCTGGAGAAAACCTTATTCCCCTCATTCCCAAAACCCGTAATGTCTGCCCATCCAATAAGCAAACAAGAAATAGCTGCCGCTGTCTTCCGTTTTACCGCCATTTCCTGCGTCATAATGTTTTGGATTTGTATTCCAGCGCGAAATGTTGCTTTCTGGTGTAGGGATGGGGCGAATGGACTGCACCATTCCTGACCTGCTCAGAAGCGGATCCTTCGGCAAATCCCAGCGGTGGCTGTTTTCCATGGTCCAGTTAACCAGATCAATCGGATATTGCTGAATTTCTTCCAGTGCAATGGCCAGATCGCAATCCCGGTTCAGCAGTGCACTGGCAAACACATTCCAGACGGGCATCCGGTCACTGCGTACTGCGTTCCAGCTTCTGACGAGACTTTTGACGTATATATACCTATTTGGGTCATTCCGGGTGTATCTGAGTAAATTGTAGTAAGGAAAAAAATTAAGAATATCATCAGAATGACTGGTTTCAAAAGGGCCATACTTTTTGGCTTCCAGTGTATTCTGCGCATATCCGTGCTTGGTGACCAGGTACTGATAATGCGCTTCAAATTTAGGATCGCCGGTAAAATGGGAAGCTGTCTTCAGGAAGGAAAGAATTTGTAAAGAATTCAATCCGCGTTCATACATCCAGTTGGGCGAACGGTTCAGAGAGTCGGGATGCCAGATACCCCAGCGGGTCGGCTTCCCGTCAAAATCGATCAGGTGGTAGTTGTTATCAATAACGTGAGAGGCAATACGTCCGATCAGCCGCCGCACCCTTTCTTTTTGTTCGGGATTGGCCACCATGTCAAAAAACAGGGGCAGGACAAAGAGGTGGCCCGTGATTTCGTCAGAACTGGTATCATCCAGCCAGTACCATTTCCCATCTGCCGAAAGATGCCATACCTTGGGGTGCGGCGAGCGGGACTGAGTGATTGGGTCAGTAGAGGCAGCATAGGAACGGGCCGGATATCCCGAAATGCCGGTTACGGTTTCCAATTGCTCCAGGGCTTCAAAAGTCCGGATCGCATTGGCTTTTGCGGCTGTATCTTTGGTAACCCTATAACGGAAACATTCCGCAGCCAGGTAGCAGGAGGTCCACAGCCCGTCGTTATCCTCATTTTGTACATAACTGGTTTTGACATCCCCCGGTACCTTCAGTATCGACTGATTGATGAGCCCCCGCCGGTTGTGGCGCAAAGCGATAACCTTTTCTATAGTGTCCGCCTTTTGTTGCAAAGTCATGGGTTGTTTTTTGATCTGTACAATCCCTTTTGGCGTTGCAATCCAGACCCGCAACGAATCTACTATGAGAATATCGTTGATCCGGTCGTCGGGCAGCCATCGTTTTCCCTGGTAGTAGTGCCAGCTGTCATCTTTTTTGATGGCTCCCTTGTTTGTACCCATCCAGATATCATTTTTTCCCGGACGTATCACGGTAACCGGGCCGTAAGGTAGTCCATTGGCCCCAGTCGCCACCCAGTGATTGCCGTCCGCAGCAATACTGCCGACTGACCACGGACTGCTGTAAATCAGATCCTTGCCGCTATTGGCCGCAGCCAGCGCATAATATCGTTCTTGATTACCTCTGGCCATGAGCGTGTTATCCAGATTAACCCACTGTTCGCTCTCACGCCGCCAAAGCCCCTTTGTTGTAGCTATATAAAGCCTGCCACCGGCATCTTTGGCCATACCGTTTACCCTTGCCCCATTCATATCCTGAAAAGGCTTCCAGCTCCCGTCCCAGATCAGCATTCCGGTACTGGTACCTACCAATAATTTTTTGTTATCCCAAAGCATACAGTGAATGGTGTCCGTTTCAGCCATGGGTGGTTGTACTATTCCTTTATGCTCCTGTGGCGGCTGAACAGACCGCGCTCCCGCAAGCCAAACGTTCCCTTGCCCATCCAGTGCAGCAGTACCCCAAACTTTGTCCTGCTCCTGTCCGCTCCATGATCCATCACGGTAACGAAAAACCCCGTTGGCCATCACGGCAACTACATCACGTTGTGAAAGGAAAAGTTTTAACACATTCTTCCCAATTGCTCCGGGAAGTGGTACATCCGTTTTGATATCCTGTGTGTAAACAAGCTTTGACTGTGCCACGACATACGAAATAGTCAGAAGTGCTATCAGTGCGGAAAAGAGAAATTTAAGGGGAAACATTTCAGAGCGGTAAAAGAAGTTTAACTGCAGACTTTGACATTGCATCTGCTGTTTTACCTTTTTTTTGTTCATTCGGGCTATTGCCTGTCCTTAAACAGTTTCACACAAAACAGAAAGGGATGAAAGAAAAAAATAGGAAAGCTTATGAAAGATGTAGCGATACAAAAGAAAAACGTAAATCATGAAATCAATTCCGGAATAATAGGTGAGTGAGTACTGCCCTAAAATCCGGCTTAAACGCTTTTCTCCATCTTAAACTATGATACGTTAACCAGAATAATTTTCCCGATATGGCTGCCCTCTTCAATGAAGCGATGCGCACCGGCGGCTTGTTCCAATGGAAACTCGCGGTATATGACAGGCCTGAAACGCCCGTTGGTTATGAGCGGCCACACCTGGTTAAGAATTTCGCCTGCCAGGTTTGATTTAAAATCGTTGTCTCTGTTGCGGAGCGTACTTCCGGTGATTGTGAGGCGTTTTCGCATGACCATACCAAAGTCAATTTCAGCATTGTTACCTTGCATGGTATTAACAAAAACCAGCCGGCCTTCCGGACGCAGCAGATGAAGATTTTTTGAGATATAATCTCCTCCTACCATGTCCAGGATCACATCCATTCCAACTGGAGCGAGCTGCTGCGCAAAATCTTCTGTTTTATAATTAATACATTTCACTGCCCCCAACTCCTCACATGCCTTGCATTTCTCCTGCGTTCCGGCAGTGGCATAAACCTTTGCGCCCATGGCCGCCCCTAATTGTATTGCCGTAATCCCGATCCCGCTAGTGCCGCCATGTACCAGCAGATTTTCTCCCGCTGCCAGTTTTCCCCGCTGAAACACATTGTGCCAGACGGTAAAAACCGTTTCAGGCAGGGAAGCTGCCTCCGCAAAATTCAGCCCAGCAGGAACAGGCAAACAATGCCCGGCCTCCGCAATGACGTAGTCCGCATACCCGCCACCGACTACAAGGGCACAAACGCTGTCACCTTTTTTCCATTGTGTTACGGTATCCCCGCAGATTTCAATGATACCGGATACCTCCAGACCGGGGATATCCTGCGGTGCCCAGGCAGGCGGCGGATAATTCCCCTTTCTCTGGTATACATCGGGACGGTTTACTCCAGCCGCCCTTACCCGGATGAGTACCTGCCCCGTCCCGGGTTCCGGCTTAGGCCTTTCTACCAGTTTAAGTACCTCCGGAACGCCGGGGGCGGTGATTACGACTGCTTTCATCATGTCCGAACGATATACCATCAATAAATTTCCTTACCAAAGGGAGTGAAAGAAAGGCTCATCAGTTTGAAATGCTGCTTTGCAAAAGGCAGGCCTATAATGGTAATTGCAAGAAGTATACCAAAAAAAAGGTGCGTCAGCGCAATCCATATCCCGCCAAGCACAATCCAGAGGATATTGAAAATTGTTGACAAACAGCCGGTATTTCCCCGAACCTCCCTTACCTGCCTTCCAAATGGAAACAACGTAAGTAAGCCAATCTTAAAACATTGGACACCAAAAGGAATTCCGACAATGGTAAGACAAAGTACAAAGCCGGAGATCATATATTGAATGAATACAAGAAATCCTCCGAATATGAGCCAGATAATATTTCCAAGTAAATTCATACGCTGTGGTTCAGTAGTCGTTACGTTCAGTTAGGCATAAAACTAACCCCTGGTTGAGTACCAACTTTTTGTTTTTGACAAACGGTACCACCTGTATATTACCGGTCGGAATACCCCGTTATTATTGGTTCGGATCAATATTCAGTTTTTCGAAAAAATCCGATTCTTCTATCTCCCTTACCCCTCCCGGAGGCAAATCTCCCAGTTCCAGGTTTTCGATGCTTACGCGGATCAGCCGTTTGCACCGGTGACCCGCAGTGCGCACCATCTTCCTCACCTGATGGTATTTCCCCTCCGTTAAGGTAATGCGTAGCCAGGTATCCGGAACTTTCCGTTCGTTTGCATACCGCGACGCCAACCCCACCGGCATAGTCACAATATCCACTTCACAGGGCGTGGTACGGTAATTCACTCCGCCTTTAATCCGTATTTCTATTCCCGTTCGCAGCAATTCGAGGGTTTCAGGGGTTACCTCATGTGCCACATGTACAATGTATACCCTTTTGTGCGGGACATCGCCCAGAAACAACAAGTTGGTAACCCTTTTATTGGTAGTTAAAATGAGCAAACCTTCCGAATTACTATCCAGCCGACCAACGGCATGCGTTCCTTCCGGAAATTCATAGTCCAGATCTCCCAGCAGCCCTACCTTGTCGGGGCTTACAAACTGAGAAACCATATCGGGAGGTTTGTTGATGATAAAATAGCGATGAACCGGCTCGGGCATTTAGGGGTACTACTGGTTAAAAACTGTTGTTGGAGAAATGTTGTCGCATTTGTAAAACTCATTTGCCGTGGGCTTTTTCATAATGCGCCCTGAGAAGATCTTCGCCAAAATCATTGTCAAGATCCCTGACTACGGAGTGAACATGGTTCCCCCCATTTTGTGTATTATCAAATTCGATCAGCAAAGAAGGACCGTGTATTCTGTAATAATGCCCGTGCCCCGGACCTATTTCGGGCTGTTGATCCCCCATCCAGGCAAAATATATCTGATCCAGACCTTCCTTTTCCAACTTTTCCCACTGCTGGTTTTTCAGTGTAACATGATAGCGGTTCAGGTACGAAAGAATGAGTTTTTTGAAAATGGCTTGCTGCTCCGGTCTCATTTCCGACAGCCGCAGCCCTTCCCTTTTATCAAGAGAAGCCTTCCGGGTATTGGTAGTAAGCATGTCATTAGGCGCTTTGGTATGCAGGAGTGCTGTCTTCAGCTGCTCGGGCCCTAGGGCATGGAGTAAGTCAAAGGCCAACTGCTGTTCTTCCTTCAATACAGAGCGCCCTTTCTGAGGCACATCGGCCAGTACCGTTCCCGGATTACTACCCATGAATCCCGGAGTAATGGTAACCCTTCCGTCCACGGAAGAAAAATGAAGCGACAGGTGATGCCCTTCCACCCGCCACGCCCAGGCCTTTTGATCGGGATTTCCAAAAACAAGGAATGCATAATTTTCCGGATCGCGGTAGGTATCATTGGCCGGCCGACTTTCCACTACCCGTAAAACATTTTCCAGGTCAATAATCTGTCCGGCTTTCATGTATCCATCGGCACTCAAAACAACTTTCAGCAAATCCATAGCGGCATTTTTTTGAGGAGGAGTCATGGTCTTGAAAGTTATCCCCTTGCGCGGGCGGGGGGTATAGTTCCAGTCGAACCGGATAACATCATCCAAAGGTAACAGCGTTTCCTTCGCCGCCGCCGGATCCAGCGTTTTAACAAACTCAGAAGCAGCCAGCGTCATTTTTTTATTAAAATCCTTTTGTCCCGCCGTAAGTTTCTGCCCGGATACCACACCGGAAAATTCCAGGATAAGCAGGGGAAGTAAAAATATTTTTTTCATAAAATAGAAGTCTTTTAATTCAGATACCTCATCGGATAAAAGACGTTTAAGGTCAAAAATACCTGTTATGTTTCTCAATTTAATAGCACATGACAGAAAGCCTGTGCTGCACGATATATTTATTCCCGTTTGCATTAGTTTTGCGCGGTATTTACCGACAGACAGATGAATTGGGAAAAATTACTATCAGCCAAAAGATGGGGAAGCGAAGATAAGTATATTGAAGATCAGACCGAGGCAAGATCCGAGTTTCAGCGTGATTACGACCGACTGATATTTTCCTCTCCTTTCCGAAGGCTTCAGAATAAAACCCAGGTATTTCCGCTCCCGGGCAGCGTTTTTGTACATAACCGGCTCACACACAGCCTTGAAGTTGCCAGTGTAGGGCGATCGCTCGGAAGAATTTTTTACAACAAACTGAAAAAGGACGAACCCGGCCTGGACGACCGCCTGCCGCTGATCAGCGAAATCGGGAACATTGTAGCAGCCGCTTGCCTGGCGCACGACCTTGGCAATCCGGCGTTCGGGCATTCCGGCGAGGCTGCAATTTCCCATTATTTTACCGATGGTGCAGGACTAAAATATAAAAGTGCCGTAACCGACGCTCAATGGGCGGACCTGGTCCATTTTGAGGGCAATGCCAACGCATTCCGTATCCTGACCCATCCTTATGCAGGGAAAGGTTACGGTAGTTTTGCCCTCACATATTCCACGCTGGCGGCCATAGCCAAGTATCCATGTGAATCTCAGGCCGGGCATAACAAGGCCAATATTTACACCAAAAAGTACGGATTCTTTCAGTCCGAGCAGGCGGGATTTCAGAGAATTGCCGCAGAGCTTCAGCTTGAGCAGGTCAGTGCAACCCCACTTGTTTATAAACGTCACCCGCTTGTTTATCTGGTAGAAGCCGCCGATGATATTTGCTACAATATTATTGACCTGGAAGATGCACACCGCCTTAAGATACTGTCCTATCAGGAAGTTGAAACCCTGTTGTTAAGGCTATGCAACGACCCGAACCTCCCGGCTCGCCTGACCGACATTGAAGATCCTGATGCAAAGATCAGCCTCTTAAGGGCCAAATCGATCAACACCTTGATCGCCAATTGCTCTGATCTGTTTTACAACGAACAGCAGACCATACTGGATGGTAATTTTAACGACAGCCTGATCGGAAGTATCCCTGAGCCCTACCGGTCGGCGATGAAAGAAATTCAGCAGATTTCCATACAAAAGATTTATAACTACGCTTCCGTTGTGCAGATCGAAGTGGCTGGTTACAAGGTCATGGGAGGCCTGCTCGAAGAGTTTGTTCCGGCTTACCTGAACAACAATTCCCATTACAGCAAAAAGCTTGTTGACCTTATTCCCCGGCAGTTTATCACCAAACAAAATGATGAATATGCAAAAATTCAGACCGTACTGGATTTCGTTTCAGGGATGACAGACCTTTATGCGGTTGAGTTATTCAGAAAAATCAAAGGTATATCCTTTCCATCTATCAGCTGACCTTTGAATAAAATGTGTTGCGATCAATATTCCAACACACCTACAAATTCCTTGTAAAACTTTAATAATTCTACGTTTAATGAAGTATTAACCTGACAGGTATTTGATTCTTCCATTAAGTTTTTTTGTATCTTGTTTGCCAAAACCGTTTTGACCTAAACTTTTCTCACATCATGAAAATAGAGCAGCTAGTCTACTCTGCGGATGTTCCGTTCGGTGAATTTTCTGTGACACCGACACTGCTTTTCATTTTTGGCAACCGGGAACTCCTGGAAACCGGAGTGCTCACCAACGAACTGGCCAGCAAATACCCCAATGCAGTTTTTGCAGGCTGCTCCACCGCCGGAGAAATTGCGAAGGAATCGGTCAAAGACAACAGCATTGTTGTCACCGCTATTGAATTTGAAAAAACGACCGTTCAAACTTCTAAAATAGCCCTCGACGAAATTAATTTCAGCAGTAGCGAAGCGGGAAAAAAACTTGTCTCTCAGCTTCCCGTAGAAGGCCTGCGCCACGTTGTGGTACTCTCGGACGGCCTGAAAGTCAATGGAACTGATCTGGTGAAGGGCATGCAAGAAGCGCTTGCCGATGACGTTACATTGACCGGAGGATTGGCGGGCGATGGCCCACATTTTGAAAAAACAGTAATAGTTGAACCTGACGGGAAAGTTGCAACGGAGAGTATCATGGCTGTTGGCTTCTACGGCCCGGCGCTGTCCATCAGCTTTGGATCAAGGGGAGGATGGGACAGCTTTGGCCTCGACAGAATGGTAACCCGTTCAAAAGAAAATATCCTTTATGAAATAGATGGACAGCCGGCTTTGGATTTGTATAAATCGTTTCTGGGAGACAAGGCCCGGGAACTTCCCGCATCGGGGTTGTTATTTCCGCTGAGCATGCGCGACAAGGAAGACCGGACACCTGTGGTAAGGACGATTCTTGGCATTAATGAAGAAGAAAAAAGCCTCACTTTTGCAGGGGATATCCCACAGGGTTCCTTTGTAAAGCTTATGAAGGCCAATAACGACAGGCTGATCAACGGGGCCGAGGAGGCAGCGGAAGTAGCAGCGGAAGGAATGGACAATCCCGAATTTGCTTTGCTGGTAAGTTGTGTAGGCCGTAAACTGGTGCTGAAACAAATGATAGAAGAGGAGGTGGAAAGTGTATCGCAGGTACTGGGAAAACCGGCTATAACCGGGTTTTACTCTTATGGCGAACTGGCTCCCTTCAGCCGTGATACCAGTTGCGAACTACACAACCAAACGATGACTATTACTACATTTAGAGAATAACTAAAATGTTAACCTTAGATCCGACAGATACCAATTTTCATCGTCTTCTTAAACGGCAAATACGAAAATCACTCCCTCCAGAACTTGCGGAAAACCCTGCATTACAGGACTTTCTGACATCCGTCAACCAGGCTTACATAGAATATCAGGATGATATCGCGAGAGTAGAGCATATCCTTGAGCAGAGTTCCGGCGAGCTGTTCAAGGCCAATAAGGAACTGACGCGTATCGCCGAGGAAAAAACACAGGAAGCCGCCATTACCAGCAAAAGGCTTGAAGAAGTGGTTGGCAGTATTTCAGAGGTTTTGGTTCAGCTGGACCGAGAGGGGCACATCAGATACCTGAACAACGCCTGGGAAGTTGTCACGGGATATACAGTTGAAGAAAGCCTTAATAAAAAATGGGTGGATTTCCCTTTACCTGATGAATCACTGAGTAAGATACAATCCATTTTTGAATCTGAATTACAGAACGTTGACGAAACCATCAGGATACTGACAGCCGATCATACCGAGAAGTGGCTGGGCGTATCGCTGAGCCACCACATATCACCGGATAATCAACTCGTCGGATATATAGGCACACTGGTAGATATTACCTCCCGCAAGGAACAGGAAGCTGAGATCAATCGGCTGGTAGAATGGCTTAACGAATCCGGCGAAGCGGTGCAGGTATCGGATGAAAACGGGGTGATACTTTTTGTGAATCATGAAGCAGCCCGTCGCCTCGGCAAAACCAGAGACGAAATTATTGGATCTAATGTCAGTGAAATAGAGAAAATTTTCGAAGAAGCGGGAGAGTGGGAAACTTACCTGCAAAACCTGCGGAATACCTCCAAAATGATCCTCAGTGGGGTGCATACCCGAAAAGACGGCAGTACCTTCCCGGTAGAGACCAGTGTTAAATACTATGAAAATAATAACCAGGGATATGTTCTGTCATTCATAAGAGATATAACCGAGCGGGTGGAAGCTGATAAAAAGCTGAAAGCCTATACCCGTGACCTGGAGCGAATCAACGCCGAGCTAGACCAGTTTGCCTATGTTGTAAGCCATGACCTGAAAGCACCTTTAAGGGCCATCAATAATCTTTCGGAATGGATTGAAGAGGATCTGGAAGATATGCTGGGGGGCGATACCAAGGACCAGTTCAGGCTGCTCCGGGGACGAGTGCACCGGATGGAAGGGCTCATCAACGGCATATTGTCCTATTCCAGAGCTGGCAGGATTAAGACTAATAAGGAAAAATTTATGGTCAAACCTCTGGTCGACGACCTGTGCGAGACGCTGGCGCCGAGAAAGTTCATCCGGTTTGATGTGGAAGGAGATGAGGCACTGGAAATATTTTCTGAAAAAATAGCACTTCAGCAAATCCTGCAGAACCTTATCTCTAACGGAATAAAGTACAACGACAAAGAAAATATAGCCATTTCGATTGGCTGGACAGAAACGTCGGACACGGTTGAGTTCTATGTTAAGGATAACGGACCAGGTATCAGCCCCGAATTCCATGAAAGGATCTTCGTCATTTTCCAGACTCTCCAGTCACGCGATGAAGTGGAAAGTACCGGTGTTGGCCTGGCCATTGTGAAAAAAATCGTGCAGGAAAAAGGCGGAATCATCCGCATCCAGTCCGAAATGGGCAAGTACACGACTTTCTATTTCACCTGGCCGAAAAATGAGTTAAAAGAAGCAGAATCCCAACAATAACCCACCGTATATCAGATTGAAAATTTAAATAAAAAGAAAATGTTCACTACAAATCTTGTTCCGATGACCATCCTATTAGTAGAAGACGATGAAGTCGATATTATGAATGTTAAGCGGGCCTTTAAAAAAAATAATATTTCCAATCCGCTGCAAATCGCTCATAATGGCCTGGAAGCGCTGGAAGTCCTGCGCGCTCCTGCTACAGACATACCCAAACCGAAAATTGTATTGCTGGACCTCAATATGCCACGTATGGGCGGAATAGAATTTTTGAGGGAGATCCGGCAAGACCCAGAACTCAGCACATTGTCTGTTTTTGTTATGACAACTTCCAACGAAGATGGTGACAAAATAGATGCATTCAATCTGAACGTTGCAGGGTATATACTCAAGCCGCTTTCAATGGATCGTTTCATTGCGGCAGTATCCACACTGAACAGTTACTGGACACTCTGTGAATATCCTGAATAATTATGCTCAAACTGTCTTTCGGTAATACCTTATGACACCCTTTACGTTGCTGCTTGTCGAAGATGATCACATTGATGCAATGGAATTCAGGCGAGCTATCAAAAAAAGCCATATCGCTATTGAGGAGATCAGAGTATGTAAATATGCCGAAGAAGCCCTTCAAGTACTGGAAACCTGGGTTCCAAGTTGCGTTTTTATTGATTATCAACTCCCTAAAACCAACGGACTTGAACTGCTCAGGAAGATAAAAAGCGCCGCACCGCAGCTTCCGGTGATCATCCTTACCTCGCACGGTGATGAAAAGATCGCCGTGGAGATGATGAAGGCAGGCGCGATGGATTACATCCCCAAGTCGGAAGTAAATGCTGAAAAACTTTCCAAAATGTTCCATACCATGGAACGTATGAGGGAGGTAGAAAAGCAGCGGCAGCAAGCCCGGCAGGAACTTGCCGAGAAAGAGGAATTCATTGACAAAGTTGCTTTACTTTCTCCCAATATCATTTATGTCATTGACATAGAAAAATGGACTAACATTTTTCACAACAAGCAAATATGGACGATACTGGGTTACAACAGCAACGAGCTATCTGATAACGATAAAAATATTTTTTCCCTGATTATCGACAATCAGGACAAAATGCTTTTCCAGAAACATTATCATTTTATCAGACATTCTCTTCAGGATGGCGAAGTATTGGAAAAGGAATTCAGACTCAAACACCGGGATGGTTCCGAAGTCTGGATTATTACACGGGAAGTACCCTTCCGGCGCAGCGAGAATGGCGAGGTGAAAGAGGTTTTAGGAACAGCCATTGACATCACCAACCGAAAAATGGCCGAACGGGAGCTGATACAGGCAAAAAAAGATGCCGAGCAGGCTGCAAAGATCAAGTCAGACTTCCTATCTACCATGAGCCACGAAATCCGTACGCCCATGAATGCGATCATCGGATTTACCGACCTGCTGCTGACCGGTAATTTATCTGTGCAAGACAAACAGCACCTTAATACAATCAAATATTCTGCTGATAACCTGATGGTTATCCTGAACGACATTCTGGATATATCAAAGATCGAAGCAGGGAAGTTCAGTCTGGAAAATTTCGAATTCGACCTGCGCGAGAAACTGGGCTTCCTCTACAGGACTTTCGAGCTTAAAGCGTTGGAAAAGGGTATCAAACTTATATTTGATATTGATGAGAACATTCCGGAAATACTGATTGGAGATGCCTATCGCCTGAATCAGATTCTGATTAACCTGCTTGGGAATGCCCTTAAGTTTACGTCCGAAGGTTTTGTCAATCTTTCGGTGCTGCTGACAGACGAATCCGAAGAGGAAATTCATTTAAAAATCAGCGTCCGAGACTCCGGTATAGGAATATCCGAGGACAATCTGAGCCTCATTTTCGAAAGTTTTTCCCAGGCACACAATAACAATGCATCCAAGTATTTTGGCGGCACTGGCCTTGGCCTGAGTATCACCCGCAAAATTACCGAGCTCATGCAGGGTGAAATCACCGCTGAAAGTGAGCTGGGCGTGGGCAGTAATTTTTGCGTATCGCTTCCCTTCAAAAAAGGATTGCCTGCACCTGCTGCTGACTCCGCCAATAAAAACGCTCCTTTTTCCCTTCAAGGTTACAGTGTGATAGCAGCTGACGATATTTTAGCTAATCAGCTTTTACTCAGGCATTTGTTAAAAAAATGGGATGCCGATTTCCAGATCTGCAGCAATGGGAAGGAAATGCTGGACGCGCTGAAACTGCGCTCCTATGACCTCATACTCATGGATTTGCAAATGCCCGTCATGGATGGTATTACCACCATGCAGGTCATCCGTGAGTCCTTTCCCGGGCTGGCTGCAACGCCTGTTATTGCTTTCACAGCGGATACGTTTGCGCAAACGACCCAGGAGATCATAGATTGCCATTTCGATGATTTTGTGACAAAACCTTTCAAAATTGATGAGCTTAGCTCGGTGATTCGCAAACAACTCGCTTTGTAAAAAACCCATTGAGACCTCCGGAATTTCGGCCGCCATTACAAGTTAGTGGTGGCTTTTTATTTTCGGATATTCCATGCATGACAACAAATAAGGGTATCCGGAAAAATAGGTACCAATGAAATGGCAAAGAATAACTTCCTGCCGTCGGAAAAATTTAGAATCCAACGGGATTAATTATCAAAAGTATCAAACAATGACTACTTTTATGATATTAAAAATATCATTTAAAAGATATCCGTGGAAGAGGTATGTCGGAACGACTTCATGAAAAACTTCAGATTCTTGCAGACGCAGCTAAGTATGACGTATCCTGTTCGTCCAGTGGGAGCAACAGAACAAATCATAATAAAGGCCTAGGAGAGGCAACCGGAAGCGGCATCTGCCATACCTATACAGAAGACGGCCGCTGTGTTTCGCTTCTTAAAATTCTGCTCACCAATCACTGCATTTTTGATTGTGCCTACTGTGTCACCCGAAAAAGTAATGACATCAAAAGGGCCGCATTTTCGGTTCAGGAGGTGGTGGATCTCACTATGAATTTCTATCGAAGAAATTATATTGAAGGATTGTTTCTCAGCTCCGGTATCTTCAAAAATGCCGATTTCACGATGGAACGGCTGGTTTCCGTTGCCAAAAAATTACGTACAGAGAATAAGTTCAATGGTTATATCCACCTCAAAACCATCCCCGGAGCCAGTGATGAGCTGATGCATGAGGCCGGATTATATGCAGACCGGCTCAGTGTTAATATTGAGATTCCAACAGAAAGCGGACTTAAACTGCTGGCTCCTGACAAGAATATCAAAGACATGATTGAACCGATGAATTACCTGAAAAAGGAAATCATCCGGACAAAGGAGGAGTCCCGGATCTTCAAGTCTGCACCACTTTTTGCGCCAGCAGGGCAAAGTACGCAAATGATCATCGGGGCGAGTGGCGAGAGTGATAAAGATATTATGCATACAGCGCATAAATTCTACACAGGCTTTAATCTGAAAAGGGTTTATTATTCAGGTTATGTACCCATCAGTAACGATACTCGCCTGCCAGGGCTTGGCAGCGAGGTACCCGTTTTAAGAGAGAACAGATTATACCAGACCGACTGGCTGATGCGGTTCTATGGATTCCAGGTACAGGAACTGCTCAATGAAAAATACCCGAATCTTGATCCTGAAATTGATCCTAAGCTGAGCTGGGCTTTAAGAAACATGGGTTACTTTCCTGTAGACATTAATACTGCTGATTTACAACTCATTCTGCGGGTTCCGGGAATAGGGCTGCAATCGGCACAGAAAATAATAGGTGCCAGGCGTTTCAACCGTCTGGGTTGGGATCATCTCAAAAAAATAGGTATTGCGGTCAACCGGGCAAAGTACTTTATCATTTGTAACAGCCCGGCAGCAGACCGTAAAGACTATACCGAAGCCAAAATCCGACAGTTTATTCTCAGCGAGTCACGAAGCAAGTTCTTGAAAAATGGAGGCCGTCAATACAATCTATTCGGGTAGGCCTGTCGCCGTTTGTTACGACGGCACCTGGCCAGGTTTGCTCACTGCCGTTTTTGAAACTTTCGCAAAAAAATGGCAGGTAACTTCCTTTCAGGTGCACGGCAGGGAATGCCAAACGAATTTCCTTGCTGAAAAGGCAGACGTTATTTCCGATGACGAAAAAGCAGCAAGGGTGTGGCAAGGGCTCCGCCGAAAAGTACCTTCGGAGAATTGTATACAGTTGTACCGCTGCTTTTTATCGGAAATGAAGGGAGTGGAGCTTACCATACTTTCATGTGTACAATTTTATTTCTCCGGGGCAGAATCTCCGCACCAGGCATACGGACATCCTGATGTGCTGAAAATAAACCAGATTTCTAAAATGGTATACCGGGAAAAACACCGGATGGAAGCCTTCGTAAGGTTCCAGCGTACTTCGGACGACCTCTATTATGCCGTTATCGAGCCCGATTTTGATGTAATACCACTCCTAAGCAAGCATTTTGAAGAACGCTATGCAGATCAAAACTGGCTGATTTATGATATCAGACGTAAGTATGGGATTTATTATGATCAGGAAAAAGTATCGGAAATAATACTGGATCTCAAACAGGAAACCCATACTTCCTGCAACTTCCGGAATATACTTCACGATTCGGAACCGTTGTACCAGGGATTGTGGAAAGATTATTTCAAACATGTAAATATTCCCTCGCGCCGGAACATCAAATTACATTTGCAACACGTCCCTAAACGATACTGGAAGCATCTGGTCGAAAAAAAATAAGACATGGATGACGATACAACAAGAGACTCACAAACCCAGCGGGAAAATTTTGTGCTCCGTTAACAGATATATCTGCCTTTCGGCGGTCATTTCTACGCCAAACCCTCCTGTAAAAACACCGAAACTGGGAACAATAGCCTGATGCGGATCCACCACAAAACAAGGCAGCCTCAAACTTTGCCTTCCCTTTCCATACGTTTTAAATACCGGATGAACATGCCCGGCAAATACAAATTTTCCAGGGTCAGGCTCTAATTTTGGATGATGGGTAAAGACAAAATTGTCCTCTTCGTAATCGCTTTTGTAAACCTGTAAATCTGTTTCAAGAAACATGCTCAGCGGGAGAATATCATGATTCCCCACCACAATAATCATTTCAATATAATGATGCTCAGCCCTCCATAACCGGAAGGTATCCCATTCGGAATTGTACTGGCTATGAAACAGATCTCCCAGGAAAATAATACGGCCTGCTCCGGTATGATGTACGATCTCATTAAGCCGGTCGAAATTATTGTCTGCTGCAAGGTTTGGAATGGCAATTCCTTCCTTTCTAAAATGAGTGATTTTCCCCAGATGCAGATCTCCGATCAGTAGTGTCTGTGTCTCTTCCCAAAATATGGCCCTTTGTGTCAGTAGTAAAAAGTGATTCCCTTTAATTTCAATCTGCATTACTGTATTGATTTATCATTTTCCGGACGCGGTCTTCCAGCTTTTCCGAGGTTAACTGTTCGCGCAGCCTGTCCACCATGATAGGGAACGAAAACGGCGTGGGCTTTTTCGTTTTTTTGATGATTATTTTTTGCGTGGCGATTCTGGCCAGGGCGGTACGCATCCTAACTTCTTCCAGCTGGTAGGTGAGCACTTCCTGATATGCCTGTTTGATCAGCAAATTATTATCTTCATATTTACTCATCACCGTAAACAGCAGTGAGGTAGAAGCCTGTAACTGTCTTGTTTTCATATACTTACCAGGATACCCCTGAAACATCAGTCCGGCAATAGCTGCTATTTCCCTGAATTTGCGTTTCGCCATCTCAGTAGCATTCACACTTTGGTATATATCATCAACCAGGTGATCCATTGAGAAAAGGTCCGTCTGCGCCATGATCTTTTCCATATCCACATACTGGTCGCTCAGCAACTCAAATCCATAGTCATTCATCGCCACGGAAAAGGTAATCGGCGATAATTTACTGATCCTGTAAGCAAGGATGATAGACATTCCTTCATGTACCAGGCGGCCTTCAAAGGGGAAAATAAAGATATGATGCCCTTCCCTGGTCTCACATTGTTCAATCAGCAGCTCTGAGGTCTGAGGGATAAGGGATAGTTCGTTCTGTAGCGCCAGCAAAGGCTTAAGTTTCGCCAATTCCCTTTCTTTCAGCGGATTTTCAATGGCATCTGATAGCCGGTCACGTATAAAAGCCGACAGCTGCGAGGATAACGGCATCCTTCCGCCCGCCCATCTTACCAAAAATCCTTTTTTTCCCTCGGCCTTTTTTACTGTGACGGTCATTTCATGAATGCGTACGAATTCCACACTCATCCCCGCGAAGAAAAACACATCTCCTGCCTTCATCCTGGTAACGAAAGATTCTTCCACCGAGCCGAGGTACTTCCCATGCTGAAATTTGACTTTCAAAGCCGTATCTGAAACAATAGTACCCATGCTCAACAGGTGGCGGTGCGCCGTCCGCCGACTGCTTACGACATAACGCCCATTCAGATGCTCCACTTTTTTGTATTCGTCGTAAACAGTCAGAGACGGACTTCCCGTGGTGATATACCCCAGCAGCCACTCCCACTCCTGGCGGTTGATCAGCTGATAGCCGTAACAATTGCGGACTTCTTCATACAGTTGCTTTTCTTCAAAACCTTCCCCCACCGCCAGGGTGATCATCCACTGCGCCAGTACGTCAAAAGCATGAATGACCGGTGGGCGGTCTTCGATAATTTGTTTGTCAACCCCGTCGCGCAGGGAAACGGCCTCAATGAGTTCCAGAGCGTTCGTCGGGCAGAAGTAAATCTTGCTGGCTACTCCGGGCCGGTGCCCACTTCTTCCCGCCCGCTGGATAAAACGCGCAATACTTTTGGGACTACCTACCTGAATAACAGTATCTACCGGCCTGAAATCCACACCCAAATCCAAACTTGCGGTACAGATAACCAGTTTCAGCCTTTCTTCATGCAAAGCTTCTTCCACCCAATCCCTAATTTCCCTGTCCAGTGATGCATGATGCAGCGCCATGATCCCCGCAAATTCCGGGTATTTTTCAATAATTGTCCTGTACCAGATTTCCGTCTGCGAGCGGGTATTGGTAAAAATCAAAGTGGTTTGGCTCCTGTTAACGATTTCCACCACCTTATCCACCAGCCTGATCCCCATGTATCCTGCCCACGGAAGTGTTTCCACCTTTTCGGGAATAATGCTTTCGACCAGAATTTTCTTATCCGTATTGGCTTTAATGATTACAGAATCCTCCGCATTGAAACGCATCCCCAGCAACACCTGCTTGGCCTCTTCCAGATTACCTATCGTTGCGGATATCCCCCAGGTTTGCAAAGCCGGATTGATACTTCTTAACCTGGCCAGCGCGAGTTCTGTTTGCGTTCCCCGTTTGCTGCCCATCAGTTCATGCCATTCATCCACGACCACCGTATGCAAGTTCTTAAAAACTTCCGAACTGTTTTTTTGCGCGAATAATATGTGCAGGCTTTCCGGGGTAATCAGCAGTGCTTCCGGCATTTGCTTTTTCTGACTGGCCCTTTCCCTGGTGCCCGTATCACCGGTACGAATCCCTACCCGCAGCGTAAGGTTCATTTCCAACGCCGCCATTTCCATATTCCTGAACAAGTCCTTGGATAACGCACGCAAAGGTGTAACCCACAAAATTTGCAGGCCCTTGCTTTTTTTTGAAGGACTCCCGGACAAAGAATTGATGTAACGGATCAAGATCGGTATCCATAGAGAATAGGTCTTGCCGCTTCCGGTAGGAGCATTAACGATACCGCTTTTCCCCGCAAGATATGCCGCGGCCGCCTCTTTCTGAAAGGCTGCCCATTTCCAGTTTTTTTGCTTAAACCACTGTTCTGCAGCGATATGTCCGCGGGATTTTGCCAATTGGTTCTAAATAATTGTTTGTCAGATCAGTTTTAACCTGAGATACAAAATTGATCGGCCGTAAAACTCCGGCCAGCTTCTCTTCTTTTTTACACTCCGTATTCCCCGCTAGGTATACATTTTCAAAATCCCTTTTAAACTTTCCAGCGTATCGGCCTCTGCTGCCTTTTTATCCTTCCTCCATTTAAGTATTCTCGGGAAGCGTACTGCAATTCCGGACTTATGCCGGGTGGAGGCATTGATCCCCTCAAAACCAATTTCAAATACGAGCTCAGGTTTCACGGTACGCACCGGTCCAAATTTCTCGAGTATATTACGTTTTATAAAGTAGTCCACCTGTCCGATCTCCGCGTCGGTAAGCCCCGAATACGCCTTGGCAAAAGGAACAAGTTTACCATCTTCACCCCATACGGCAAAAGTATAATCGGTAAAAAGCTCTGCTCGGCGTCCTGAGCCTTTCTGAGCATAAATCAAAACGGCGTCCACACTCAGCGGATCAATTTTCCATTTCCACCAGTCTCCCTTCTTGCGGCCAACCTGGTACGTACTGTTTTTCCGTTTAATCATAAAACCTTCCGCGATATTCTCCCGAGAGGCCGGATGCAACACCTGTAGTTCCTGCCATTCCCGAAAATCGACCAGGGGAGAAAGATTAAATACGCCCTGCACGGGCATATTCCTGTGAATTTCTTCCAGCTGCGCCCGCCTTTGCTGCTGGGTAAGATGGCGGATATCCACCCCGTTGGCTTCCATTACGTCATACGCTATAAATGCTATGGGTGCTTCTTCCAATACTTTTTTGGAGAGGTTTTTCCTGCCGATCCTGGTCTGCAATATGCTAAAAGGCATAGGTTTATTATCCTGATAACTCACAATCTCACCGTCCAGAACCGTACCACTTGGCAATAGGGAACTCAAAAAATGAAGTTCCGGAAACTTGTCTGTAGACAGCTCCTCCCCCCTGGTCCAGATAAACAATTCATTATTCCGGTAAATGATTTGAGAACGGATACCGTCCCATTTCCATTCCGCCAACCAGTCTTCCGGATTTCCCAGTCCCGAAACCTCCCCTTCAATCGGATAGGCCAGGAAAAACGGGTAAGGTCTGGACGCATGATCGTTTTCACCCTCATCCAGTATCAGCTTTTCAAAAGTAGTTTCCAGCGGATGCCACTGCCCCATTACCCGGTGCGCTATGACATTGGCTTCGGTGGCAGTGGCTTCGGCCAGAGCCCGTATGACCAGCGTTTGTGAAACCCCTATACGAAAACTTCCCATGAGTAATTTATTGAAAACAAAGGTTTCGTGCTGTGACAGCTGCTTCCAGGCCTGAAGAATATGGTTTTGCTTTTCCGCATCCGTCATTCCCGGCAGCAGACCAAGATAACGAAACCAATCGGTTAAGGACCTGTCCGAGCCACGAGAACTATTTGCTGGAAGAATCAGGGAAATAGTTTCCCCCAGATCGCCCACGCTATGATAACTTTCCTGAAACAGCCACATTGGAATACTTGCTTCTGCCGCTGCCCATTCCTTCACCTGGGTCCGGTTCACCTTAAAAGAAGGCCTCCGGCCAGTGAATAGAGCCAACGCCCACATTTTATCTTCATCGAGTGCGGTAAGAAAATAATTTTTCATCAACTCAACCTTGGCATTGGTTTTGTTCGTCCGGTCAAGATCCATGAAAAGCTCAGCAAATTGTTTCATTTTTTTAAAGCTATTACAGTCAGCTGTTTATCCCGAAAAAAGAACGCTCCTATCACCTTTATTCCTTTTCTTCCCTCTCCTCCTCACTCCCCCCTTCGGTTTTGGATGTATCCTCCTCTTCCTCGTTCCCGTACATCGTACTCACTTCCCCGGCTTCAATCCCGTTTTCGTTCAGCCAACGGGAAAAAATACTGGTATATCCATGGGTTACAAATACCTTTTCAGCCTCCGATTCTTTTACAGCCTTATTCAGATCCGGCCAGTCGGCATGGTCACTGAGCACAAAACCCTGATCCACCGCCCGCCTGTTTTTGGCTCCACGCAACGCCATCCAGCCCGAGCAATACCCAAGCGAATAAGGGTTAAATTTCCTGATCCAGGTACTGCCGTCCACAGAAGGCGGCGCCAAAACCAATGCGCCCCTAAACAATTTTTTATCTGTGTCTTTGGTGACCAGCGTAAGTTCCGGCAAATCATACCCTGCTTGCCGCAGTCTTTCGTTCAGCATGTAAATGGCCCCGTGAGCATATACCTGCTGGCCGTCGAGATGAATACCTTTCAGTATCCGTTGCATTTTACCGAGTGCATAACCCATTAATATGCTCGTTTTATCTTCCCGTTTGTTCTGTGCCCACCAATGATCTATTTCCGAAAAAATTTCTCCCTGAGGCTTCCACTTATAAACTGGTAACCCAAAGGTCGACTCCGTAATAAACACATTACATTTTACCGGTTCAAAAGGTGCGGAGAAGGTATCGTCTTCCAACTTATAATCACCACTTGCCACCCACACCTCACCTTTATATTCCACTCTCACCTGTGCCGAACCTATGATGTGCCCGGCAGGATGCAATGAAAAAGTCACGCCGTTCATCACAAATTTTTCGCCATAGGACACTGTTTGCAGAGAGATTTCAGCCCCGAGTCGTAATCGCAAAATAGCTTCACTATCCTTGTGGGCAAGGTAATGCCTGCTTCCCCAGCGTGCATGGTCACTATGCGCATGGGTTATGATCGCACGGTCGACGGGTATCCATGGGTCAATGTGCACATTTGCCTGGGCACAATAGATACTCTTTCCTGTAAACTGTAAAAGTGGCTTTTTAGGCATATCCAGAAAAATAACAAAAGTGTGCCAATTAATAAATGATCAACCTGCTCCTGGAAGTTGCAATTAATGTTATTTTTGAGATGACTTTTTAATAAATCTGAGTCAAACCATTAAACAACCACCAGCATCTGTTTGACCATGACCCGAAAAATTCCTGAGACTACTTTTTCACCTGCTACAGAAGCCGAAAGATACCTTCAGAACGCAAAACAAATCCTTCGTGAAAAAGCGGGTAAAAAGGATGGATTGTATGCAGATGTTAAATATGTTAAAATGGCCGCCGGAACGGCTTATTCCGCAGCGCTGCTCATTCTTGATGCCTATCTGAAACAGAAAGAAGGGGATAAATTCACCAAACCCAAGAGCATTGAAGATTACAGCAACCGGATCAGGAAATACGACAAAAAGCTTCTGTCTCTCCTGGCAGATGTTTATGACGAGCTTCACCTCGCAGGTTATTATCACGGCACCCGGTCAGTTAATACCATACAGACAGGCCTGAACAATGTTTCAATCATGCTCACTTATATACGGTAGCATCTGCTAGTCGAATCGGGAAGGCACCTGGCATCCAAAAGTGAGTATATTACCATCCGGGTCAGTCGTTTCAAATTCCCTCATGCCATATTCTAAATTTGCCGGTGAAGACAGGGGCTGTAATCCCCGTGCCCGAATAGCCGCATAATAGCTATCTACTTCATCAAGAACAATATAAATATGCCCGCGGCCCGTTCTGTCTGCCCTGAATTTATTGGAGGTGAGATGTAAGAAAACCATTCCATCCTTTTTCACTCCTATATAGTCGTCAATCATAAAGTCAATTTCGAACCCTAAGCCTGTTGTATAAAAGCCAATTGCCACCTCAAGATCTTTCACATTAAAGATCGAGGCCACAGATAAGTATCTCATGGATAAAAAATTTAGAATCACTTTGTAAATACACCAACCAGGGCATTGGCGATTTATTGTATTTACTATCTTAACAAAAATTAAACCACGCCATTTGTCAGCATTTAGCAACGGCTTTCAAGTCAATTCTTACTACTTTTGCCCCTGTCAGGATTTACAGAATGAGAGAATGATTCAATGAAGGAATATAAAACCCGCACGGCTCTGCTACTGCTGTACCTTTATCTGGTTGCCGGATGCTATACAAGTACAAAAGAAAATACAGAACGGACATCTGCTTCATCACCAACCAATTACAAGAATCAGGTCAGAATTAAACATGCAAAAGGCTTCACGGTCCAGTACCATGATCACTACAAAATTGTCAACATCATAAATCCTTTCAGTTCATCTGCTGATAGCTCCGGATACCTGCTTCTGGAACGGGGAACGGATCGCCCCACAGGGTATGAAAAACATCAGTTGATAGAAATACCCATACGCAGTATGGTGGCTATGTCCTCCATGCACATTGGCTTGCTTGGGTTTCTGGATGCGGAACAGGTCCTTACCGGACTGGGAGATCTGCAATATGTCTTCTCTCCTGAGGTAATCAAAATGATTGATTCCGGAAAAATTACACAGATAGGCAGAAACCAGGGTATCAATGCGGAAAAACTGATCTCCCTACACCCCGATTTGGTGATGGATATGGGAAGCCCGGCAGGCCAAACAGATCAGCACCCCGTTCTGCTGCAAGCCGGCATACCTGTACTGACAAATTCGGAATGGGTTGAAACTTCTCCGCTGGCCCGTGCGGAATGGGTAAAGCTGCTGGCAGTGCTTCTGAATAAGGAAGAATTGGCAAACGCCAGATTCGATCGGATTGAAAAAGAGTATAAACGCCTGGTATCTCTTGCAAAAAATGCTACAGATAAGCCCGGCATACTCTCAGGCCTGAACACTAAAGATGTTTGGTTTATGCCAACCGGCGATAATTTCATGTCTGTTTTTTTTGAAGATGCGGGGGGCAATTATCCATGGAAAAATACCCACGGCACCGGAAGTTTAACTTTGAATTTTGAAACCGTATATCCCGAGGCCCTGCTGGCTGATTTTTGGCTGAACGTCGGATTCAGTAACCAGGATACCCGAAACAGCATTCTGCAACAGGATACCCGGTATTCTGATTTCCGGGCATTTAAAAAAGGACAGATGTACAGCTACAATAACCGGGTAAACGGCCGCGGGGCCAACGATTTTTTTGAATCGGGTGTTGTTGCTCCAGAAGTTGTTCTGGCCGACCTGATTCGCATACTTCATCCCGACCTGCTTCCGGAACACGAATTGGTCTATTACCGGCAACTAAAATAACGATTTTTCATGCCAGATTTCAAGGACAACATTTTAACTGCAGGCTACCAGCGCTCGCTCCTTGGCGTATTGCTTGCCGCATCAATAATCTGTTTTGTTTCTGATATTATGCTGGGCTCCGTTAAAATACCCTTTCAGGAAGTGATTAAAATCGTGTTTGGCCACGAATCTTCGGACCGGGCCTGGCTGTTAATCATTGAAAAAATCAGGATACCCAAAGCGGTAACGGCTGTGCTGGCCGGTTGCGGCCTTTCTGTGAGCGGACTACAGATGCAGACCTTATTTAAAAATCCGCTCGCCGGTCCATCGGAGCTTGGTATCACAGCCGGAGCAGGACTGGGTGTTGCCATCATCATGCTTGGGGGCGGCGCGGGAATTCAGGCCATCCGGGAACTCGGTATTTCGGGGAGCTGGCTGGTGATTGTGATGGCATCTCTGGGTTCAGGACTGGTACTTTGCGTTATCCTGCTCATTGCAGGACGAATCCGAGACCACGTTATCTTGCTGATCGTAGGAATAATGATTGGTGCTATCACACTTTCCATCATCAGTATCTGGCAGTATTACAGCCAGCCCGAACAACTTCAGGAATACATTATGTGGACCTTCGGCTCTCTCGGGGGTGTACTTGGGTATCAGCTCTACGTACTGTCCGGAGTTGTTATAACCGGCCTGGTACTTGCCTTTATTTCCTCCAAAGCTCTCAACGCTTTATTGCTGGGGGAAAATTATGCCCGAACCATGGGGCTTACAGTCTGGCGGTCCAGGTTCATGATTTTATCGGTAACCAGCATACTGACGGGAAGCATCACTGCCTTTTGCGGCCCCATCGGTTTTGTGGGAATTGCTGTCCCCCACATTACCCGCTCCCTGTTAAAAACCTCCGACCACCGCATGCTCATCCCGGGATGCTGCCTGGTTTCAACCATACTGATGCTGCTTTGCGATATCCTGGCCCAGATGCCGGGAAAAGATACTGTGCTTCCCATCAACATTGTAACTTCGTTGTTAGGAGCGCCGGTGGTGATCTGGGTAATTGTAGGTTATCACAGGCGATCCTATTCATGATGCACAACCAGCCCTCACTATTGCATACCACTTCACTTTCAGTGGGTTATATCAGATCTAACAAACCCGGCATGCCAATACTGCAAAACCTGGATCTGAACCTGCACCCCGGGCAACTGGTGTGCCTCCTGGGCGCCAACGGAACTGGCAAATCCACACTTATACGAACACTGGCCGGGCTTCAGCAACCCGTTTCGGGAGAAATATTCATTGGAGAAACCAATTTAAAAACCATCAAACCAGAACTGCTGGCAAAAAAACTAAGCGTGGTTCTGACAGAGAAACCTGATCATAACAACCTTACTGTCAGAGAATTGGTAACTATCGGACGAACACCCCATACCGGATGGTTCGGTACTCTCAAGAAAAAGGATGATGAAAAGATACAATATGCCATGGAAATGGCCGGAGCCGGGGCATTCGCGGCAAGAAGACTCCATGAGCTAAGCGATGGGGAGCGCCAGAAAGTGATGCTTGCCAGGGCGCTGGCGCAGGATACCGATATGATTTTACTGGATGAACCCACAGCCCACCTGGATATCCCCAATCGGGTGGAAATGATGTATCTGCTTCACGCTCTGGCCCGAAAAACCAATAAGGCGATCTTACTCTCCACGCATGAACTGGACCTGGCGCTTCAGATAGCCGATCGTTTGTGGCTCATTGACAAAGCAAAACAATTAACAAGCGGCACACCGGAAGACCTAGTCTTAAACGGTACTTTTGGAAACGCCTTCACCAAAATCGGCTTACATTTTGACCCGCTCAAAGGTACCTTTGGCCTGCAGCCTCCCGCCTACGGTCTCCATATTTTTGTTACGGGTGATCCAGTTCCTGTTCACTGGACCGTGCATGCGCTAAGCAAAGAAAATATCGGACGATCAACCGAGCACACGCACCGATATTCAATCACTGTTGAGAACAAAACCGGCGAATTTACCTGGATTTTAAAATGGAATGAAGTGGTAACTACACACCGTTCCATCGAATCACTGGTGGAAGAAGTAAAGAAAATGAGAACCCGTTGATTTTATTAACCGGTAGTTAATTAAAGTTGTTTTCCCCGGTAAATTAGATAATTTTGAAGAATATTAGCCCATGTAAATCTGTTTTTGCTTATCATGATATTATTGATCCCTCTTGCTTTTTGGCTGAGCACGATTAATTTATATTATAGTTTCGAAATAAAGTCGCTACGCAAATCAGTTCTTGCGGCGATTACATTCCTTTTTTTCTTCATAGGTACCTCCACCGAAGTATTGAGTTTTTCCGGCCTCATTTCTTCCCGAGGAATTGCTGTGGCCTGGGCGCTATTGAATGCCGGGCTGCTCGCCTGGTTTCTGACATTAAGAAGAATCGGCTCCGTAAATTTTGCCCTCTTTCTCTCAGCAGCTCTCCGCGCCGCAAGGCAATTCTTCAAAACGCTGGGGATCTACCCCTCTCTCATCCTGAGTACCCTCATGGGGGCAACGCTGGTTGTTGCCCTGGTAGCACCGCCCAACAACCTGGATTCTCTGAGTTACCATCTGAGTAGGCTGGGATACTGGATACAAAACGGGAATGTGGAACATTACGCTTCGCACATCGAACGTTCCATTTCATTTAGTCCCTTTTCGGAATACGTTCATCTGCATACTTTTCTTTTAAGCGACAGCGAACGTTACTTTCAGATACTGCAATGGGTATGCCTGGCAGGGATACTCGTGCAGGTTTCCTTGCTCGTAGAGCTATTTTCCAAATCCCGTCGGGCCCTGGGCCTTGCTCTTTGTTATGCTGCTACCATCCCAATCGTCATTCTGGAATCGATGACCACACAAAATGACCTGGTGGTTTCCTTTTTTATTGTCTCCACTGCTCATTATGTGTTTGCATATGTCCGGCAATCAGACAATAAAATGCTTGTTTGGCTCGTCCTCGCCATCGCTTTGGGCATCCAGACCAAAGGTACATTTGTTTTTTACGTGTTGCCATTTGGTATTTATCTTTTTGTAATGATGGTCAGGAACAAATCATGGCTTACGCTCCTCAGGTTCGGCACCGGCGTAGTGATGGTCACGCTGCTACTGAACCTCCCCTTCTGGTATCGGACCCACCAGGTCTACGGCAGTCCATTAGGTACTGTTTCCAATGGCAATAAAAACCATACGGATAGCCCGCAGAAATTCATTTCGTCCACTTCAAAACACATTTTTTTACATCTCGGGTTTATATCCCCACAAAATAAGTACAACAATTGGCTTGAAGGCAACCTGGTAAGTTTTCATCACTGGCTCGGAATACCTATGCAAGATACTGGTGCACAAAGTTTTAAGATGAACAAGCTCAACTTCAATGAGGATTTTGCGCAGAACTTCCTGGCCATGTGGCTGATCCTCTTTTCTGGGCTACTTCTACCTTTCATTAGAAAATCCTGGAATTTCCTGCTCTATTATGCTCTTGTCATTCTTGGATTTCTGGTATTCTGTTTTTTCATTGGTTATCAACATTATGGTTCACGGCTCCACATGCCCTTTTTCCTGCTTGCTGCACCAGCAATTGGGCTCATATACGGAAGCTCCGTTATCCTGATTCAGAGAATACTTCTTACTGTATTATGGCTTCAGGCCATGCCATTTGCGTTGTTAAGCGTAACACATCCGCTGCTTTCAACAAAATGGTTTTTTGAAGAAGTTTTCCCTTCGGTCAATAAGTCACTTCACCTTTCTATTAATACGGATAATATCTACAACCTGAAACAGGAAAGTATCCTTTTTGCCTCAGCAGGCGAAATCATGTGGAGAGATGAATGGGCTCAGATGCAGTCCCTTACGCGGTTTATAGATTCCATCCATGCCCGAAATATCGGATTCGATTTTACAGAAGCAAGTTATGACTATGCTTTTCAATATAGCCTCCGGCGACCCGGGCGGCATTTTGAGCATGTCCTGGTAGAAAACCCCTCCCGATCTCTTGAAAAGCAGTCGTTCATTCCGGATTGTATCATTTCAGAAAAAACCAAACAGCCTTATTTGACCTGCCGCGGCAATGCGTATCACCTTGGCTGGTTAGAGGGCAACAGAGCCGTTTATGTTCGGGTAAAACCGCTGTAATACCACCTCCGTTTACACCGGACAAATACCTGCAAAAAACCGCCTTTTCCCCGTATTTAAGCATTAATACCCAAAACCGCACATCAGGCACCTTTAAAATGGTAACCAGATGCATCATTTTATTTATATTAGAACTTCGTTTAACATGGCTCCGAATACATTCTATGCGTAAAATTTTACTCTTCTTTTTTCTTTCAGCTTCCTTTTCGTACGGTCAAAGCATGAATGGCTTACAGCTGGATAATTATGCGGGTGTGCATTCCGTTTACCTCAATCCAAGTGCCATTGCAAGTTCTCACTGGAAGGCCCATCTGAATGTTGGTTTTGGTTCTTTTATGGCTTCTACCAACCGGCTTTCACAGGAAACAGTTTTATTTTCCGGTAAGTCTTATAAAATAGACGATACAAAGTACGGAGTCATCCAGAATGAACTCAGAGGCCCTGGAGTGATGGTTCAGCTAAGAAACAATCATGCGCTTGCCATCACTACCAGATACCGAAGTGCACAGTCATTTACCGGAAATTATCAGGTGGTGGACTGGCTGAGGGGCGATGTCAAAGAATTGACAGACATGGCTGGCAGCATAAACCTGAAAAACGAAGCATTTTCAGAATATGCGGTTTCCTATGCCGCTCCCGTCTATGAAAAAGACAAGCATTTTTTGAAAGTTGGTGCAACGTTCAAGCTACTTTACGGATGGCAAACCGCCTCCATTCAGAGTGCAGGAAGTTTTCAGTCCGGTACCTCTGGAACGGCTATCTACAATGCCACCGGATTCCAGGGCCACCATTCCGACCTTGCTTTCACTTCCGACCTGAAAATAGCTGAGGCTTTGAAGGGAAGTACGCCAGGAAAAGGCAGTGGGATAGATATCGGGGTTACCTATGAATACCGTCCCAATGCTGAAGGCAATCAGTATCTGCTGAATGGGAAAAACAGGTTTGACCCCACCGTAGCCAATTATCTTGTGAAGGCCGGTATTTCGGTAACTGACATTGGCAAGATCAATTACAATAAGACAGCTAATTATGCCGCAACAACGCTTTCCGGCAATTTTGACCCGCTTTCATATCAGGGGCTTAAAAGTTCACAAGATTTTCACAATCAGCTTGCTAATGACCTTGGTCTGGAAGGTAAAGCAACAGAAAGAAAAATTACTGTTAAACTTCCTCAAGTCATTACCATTCAGGCCGACGTTAATCTTGGTAAAGGGTTATTCGTAGGCGGGGTCTGGATCCTCCCCAAAGCCAAGTCTATCGAAAACCTCCGTACGTCTTCTGTAATTTCAATAGGCCCCAGATACGAAAAGAATGATTTCGGGTTTAGCCTGACGGGCCAGTACTACGGTACTTTCAAAAGGGCAGCTATCGGCACTAATCTGAGACTGGGTATCGTGACGCTCGGAACGGACAATCTGCTTGGCCTCTTTAAGAAAAACGGCCTGAATCCGCATGTTTATGCCGGTTTTTTTATCCCGTTAGGAAAGTGGACCAGAGAAAAAGATGATGATCAGGACAATGTTTCCAACAGACTTGACCAGTGCCCTGATATAGCGGGCCTTTGGGCTTTTAAAGGATGCCCTGATACCGATGGCGATGGCATTGAAGACCGTTTCGACAAATGTCCCGAAGAGGCCGGTCCCAAAGAAACAAACGGCTGTCCCGATTCGGACAAGGACGGTATTTTTGACAAAAACGATGCCTGCCCTCATGAAGCCGGACTTGCCAGATTCAATGGATGCCCGGACACTGATAACGACGGAGTGCCCAATCATGAAGACGAATGTCCGCAGCTGGCCGGAGCACCGGAGCTTGGAGGCTGCCCGGATACGGACAAAGACGGAATTAAAGACAGCCAGGACAAATGCAAGGACGCTGCTGGTCTGAAGGAATTGGACGGCTGTCCTCTGATTAACCTCACACAAAATCTGGCGCAATCGGCCGATAAGGAGCTCACGGCCCGTATTGCGAAAGCACTTGAAAGCTCCCCAAGCCTTCCAGAAAACCTGAAAAATGATTTAAATGCCTGGTTTACAAAACATCCGAACGGCAGTGTGAAACTGACATTTTCCGGAACCGACCAGGAGATGATTTTGAGGATTGCTGGTTATTATAAAGATGAACTGACCACCCTGGTCGGCAACCGCGTTACAGCAGCGGTGGCCATCACACAGGCTGGCACCGTAGGATTAAAAACCGAACTAGTACCTTAAATACCATGATGCCGTGATAAAAAAACTGCTCTTCGTGTTGGTACTGACGTGTTATTGGATCCCCGGTTTTGGTCAGGCCCGCAAGCGGCTCCCCGACCCTGTTAACCTGCGTGACCATATTGAATATGCTCCGTCACTGAGCGCCGATGGCCGCACGTTGATATTTCAGTCCAGCAGGTACGGACTCTATGTGAATGCCTCCGGGCGTGTGCCCGTCATCAATTCCGAAGGCCGCACTCAGAAAATTGAGGCGGGCGAGATGGTCGATTTTTTCGGGGTGTACGAAACCTCTCAGCATACCAGCGGGCAATGGTCACGCCCCGAGCCCATCATGAAGATCAACAAGTATGGAAGTGGCATGGCACCGGTCATTGGCGGCCCGAGTATCAGTTACGACGGCAATATGCTGTTTTATTTTGCCGATTACAATGATGCCAAAGAGGGTTTCGGAAGGGAGGATATATATTATTGCACACGGACAAAAAATGGCTGGAGTAACCCTGTTAATATCGGAGCAGAAATCAACTCACCTGGTTATGAAGGTTTTCCCAGTATCTCTCCGGATGGAAAAAGGCTGTATTTCATCAAGGACAACCTGGTAAAAAAAGCGGAGGGTGAACAACGTTGTTACCGTATCATGCGTGCTGACCTGGGTACCGATGGTAAATGGAAGCGACCCATTGAACTTCCTGCACCGGTGAATCTGGATTGCGAAAAAGCACCCCGGATTATGGCCGACGGCAAAACATTGGTTTATTCCTCCATCAAAAAAAAAGGAAAAGGAGATTTTGACCTTTATTATTCCCGTTTCCAGGATGACGGGAGCTGGTCTGAACCAGTACCGCTGGAGATGATCAATACCAAACGATCTGACCAGTCTGTTGCCATAGGACCATGCGGAGATTTGATGTATTACGTAAGCGATGGCGATATTTATACCTACGAGATTCCCGAAGCGCTTCGACCGTTCAAAATGGCTACCATCCAGGGCTTCGTGACAGATTCAATAACCGGAAGTCCGGTTAAAACCCGTGTCGTACTATCCGATGTTGTTACTTCCGCGGTGATTACGTCTATTGATACCAATCCTGAAGACGGACGGTTTACAATTCTGGCTCCTGTTACCGGAGAATATTCCGTTTCGGTAAATGAAAAGGATTATCGCCTCAAATCAGCTTTTGTCCGCAAATCCGAATATGAGGGATGTAAGGTTATAAACAGGAATTTAAAATTGAATCCGGTTAGAAATTCCGCACCCTTACGTCGCAATGACATCGCTATCCTGACAGAAGCTCCTAAAATAAAAGAACCGGAAACGACCGCGGCGCAGCCACAGGCCGCCGCAACAACTTCGGAAATGGTTGTATCGCCGCCAATTTCCTCCCCGGTTGTTGAAAAACTTACGGCTGAACAGCAAGCCGAAAAACGCATAAGCAAAACCGAAACGACCGATTCCACCAAAAAAATTGACATTCCACCTGTTGTTTCCTCCTCATTACCCACCAGATACGATATTGCGGTTCTGGTGCGGGATGCCGACAACAATACGGCTATACCGGATGCCCGGCTATCCTTTCAACTGGTTGACAAAGAGTTATCTTTCCATTCCGACAAGGATAGCTATTCGGCAAAGGCCGACCCCGGCAGTTCACTGACGATCCGGGCATCTGCCAAAAATTACCAGCCCGCAGAAATAAGGTTATCCGATCTTCGGGAAAACAAAAGGGTAGTGCTTAAACTCCTTGCATTAAAACCGTCTGTGGTCAAAATTTCGGTACTTGATTTTGTGACTGGCTTGCCTATCCCTGCCAGTATCAGCATCACATATCCTAACAACCTGCCAACCGAAAGCGCCTCCCTCAGGGACGGAAAAATGGAAAAGACTTTTACCAGTGAAGGTGAAATTGAAATCAGAGCATTTGCAGAAGGCTTTACTTCCATTTCTAAAAAAATTAAAATTGATATACTTCCCGGTGGAAAAATATATGAATTTGAAGCACGGTTAGACAAAATCACGTATTCGCTGGCTCTGAAAGTAATAGATGCCGAAACGGGACAAGTTCTTCCAAAAGCTACCTTTAACCTGAAAGACATGAGTAATAACACCGTACTCACTTTCGAAACAGAATCTGCAGGAGAAATACCTATTCAGGGAAAAGGGAAATACGAAATTTCATGCCTCGCCGACGGTTATAACCCGCACACCGTTCAGCTAAATATTGATAAGGAAAAGAATGAAGTACTTTTCAGGATTAACAAAACACCGAAAAAGGTTAAATACATTTCTGTTCGGGTGACAGACCGATACACCGGCGAAGAGCTTGCAGCTGCCATTACCACTCAGGAGGGAAAGTCCCTTTCTAACCAACAGCTTGCCGTTTACGAAGGTGACAAACCTGAACTGAATTTCCAGCCGCAGGGATATCGATCCGTTCACCATGTGGTATCACCGGAAGAAATCGCGACGGGAATCGTGCGGATAGGCATTGAAAAACAGATTTACGACTTTGATTTCAGAGCATTATCTCAGGCTAACAGACGGCCCGTAGCCGGTGCGCGTTTCAATATCACGGAGGCGGGTTCGGCAGAAAAAATAACGGTCCGGGTAACCGACGGTACCGTTTCTGCCCAGCTTTTGCCCGGAAGGAAGTATAAGCTAAATGTGATAGCAGAAGGTTTTGAACCATTCCAGCTTACTTTTGACCCCGCAGAGGCTCTTGGGGAAAAACAACCCAGTCAGGAATTATTACTCAAACCAGTGGCCGTTAAAATTGAATCCGTTGCCGCAGCGCCTGTCAAAGCCGTTGCAACGGAGGCGTTCGGGGAGTTAAAAAAAGGGAAATCCATTACTCTTAATAAAATTTTCTTTGACCAAAGCAGCCCTGTCCTGCGCACTGAGTCATATACCGAACTGGACAATCTTGCCAAAGTACTGAGTGACAACCCAACATTGCGGATAGAAATAAGAGGCCACACTGACAATACCGGAAACTTTGATGCCAATGTGAAACTATCCAGGGACCGTTGTGAGTCTGTTGTCAACTACCTGACAGAGAAGGGGATCACCAGGTCCCGCATGCAGTATGTAGGCAAGGGACCGGTTGACCCCGTTGCCCCGAATACGACGGAAGAGAACAAAAAGAAAAATCGCAGGGTAGAATTCATTGTCCTGTAAATGTAACGAATCCTTCCTGGGCACTGTTATACTTCCGCACATGATACTCTGACGCTATGATTAGTAAAAAAAACAGAAAATACCTCTTTCTTGCATTCCTGATACTGATCGGGTACATCGTCTACGATACCGCCTCGCTGCCGAGCATCAACGATCTTAAAAGTGGTTTCACCGAAGTAGCAGCATATAGAAATAAAAATAATACAGGTCCGATTATCAGGATTTATGCGGTGTCGGTGAAAGAGCATTTTCCGGACGAAATACAAAAATATGGAGACCTGATGCCGCATACGAAGTACGGTGAAACAACTGTATACTTCTTTCAGGCCCAGGGTGAAATTCCTAAAAACCTCACACCCGGGAACGTAAATTTTGACACTAAATACAATGCCAATTGCATTGCAAGGTACCGGAAGGATGCCATGGGGCAGGTTTCAGTTGTAAAAAAACCGTTTCTGAATAAAGGTTAAACCTATATTTGCAAAAAAGTCTTCAAGCAAATTAATCTGAAATGTCTTCGCTAGAAATCGTAAAACAATATTACGCGGCCTTTAATGATCAAAACTGGGATGGCATGCTAGCCCTGCTCCACTCAGACGTACGGCACGAACCTAACCAGGGAGATGCCCGTATAGGGATCGAAAAGTTCAAGGAGTTTCTGCAAACCATGGATACTTCCTATGAGGAAACGTTGACGGATATGGTGTTTTTCGCTGAACCAAGCGATAAAAAAGTAGCAGTTGAATTCACCGTGAACGGTATTTACAAGCAGGGAGAAGAGGGACTTCCCGAGGCAAAAGGCCAAACTTATGTACTTCCTGCGGCCGCGTTTGTGGAGATAACAAATGAAAAGATAAGCCGTGTAACAACCTATTACAACCTTCCGCTCTGGATAAGCCTGGTTTCCTGATGGCTCCCTCTCTTCACTACGTAACGCTCACCGGCGCGGCAATTGAGCAGGTATTTGACGACCTCGCACACCTGAGGATAAGTGTTTTCAGGGATTATCCTTATTTGTATGAAGGGGATGTTTCCTACGAAAAGAACTACCTGAAGACCTATGCGCGGTCCGAGCGCTCGTTGCTCTTTGCGGTTTATGATGGCAACAAAATGGTTGGCGCCACCACTTGTATACCGCTCGCAGATGAAACGGGGGAAATACAAATGCCCTTTCAGAATGCGGGCTTGGACCTGGATTCCATTTTTTATTTCGGAGAAAGTATATTGCTTCCTCACTTCAGGGGAATAGGACTGGGGCATCGTTTTTTTGACGAACGGGAGAAACACGCTGCAAGCTTTCAGACGTACAAATTAACCTGCTTCTGTGCGGTTGACCGAGGCAATGTCCATCCTGCAAAACCAGCAAATTATCGTGCAAACGACACTTTTTGGCTAAAACGCGGGTATCGGAAAGATAACACACTGCAAAGCCAAATGGAATGGCCGGACCTTGGGGAGGATCACCCCACACCCAAAACGATGATTTTCTGGACCAGGCCACTCATTAACTGATTAATTTTCATGACCCTTACCGTTGCCTCCGCCCAATATCCGATTACAGAGCACAGCAATTTCACCTCCTGGCAGCAGCATACCGAAAACTGGGTAAAAAAGGCTGTCGAAGACAACGCTTCCCTGTTGCTGTTTCCGGAATATGGCGCCATGGAACTGGTGAGTCTCTTCCCTGAAGATGTCCGGGAAGACATACGACGCCAGGTGCAGGCACTGGAAAATCTGAGGGAGGATTTTTGCAGAACCTACGAAGCACTGGCTGTAAAGTATAAATGTATCATCATTGCGCCCAGTTTTCCGGTGGCAGATCATGGCGGGTACGTAAACCGGGCATTTGTTTTTTCACCAACTGGCCAGGCCGGTTATCAGGACAAGTTCTTTATGACCAGATTTGAGAACGAAGACTGGGGCATACAGAGCGGTGAAAAGGTACTGACCCTTTTTGATACAGATTGGGGAGCCTTTGGAATTCAGATTTGTTACGATACTGAATTCAGCCTGGGGGCTCAGCTACTCTGCGCCGCGGGAGCAACATTCATACTCGCCCCAAGCTGTACCGAAACCATCCGAGGAGCAACGCGTGTACACATAGGAGCTCGTGCCCGAGCACTGGAAAACCAGGCCTATACCGTCGTTTCGCAAACCGTTGGAAACGCCCCCTGGTCTCCTGCCGTGGATATTAATTATGGTTATGCGGCGTTTTACGCAACACCCGACAAGGATCTGCCGGAAGAAGGTATTTTGGCCAGTATGAGCCCCCAGCAAGAAGGCTGGCTGGTACATACCCTGGACTTTACAAAAATCGAAAATGTGCGGTCAGACGGCCAGGTATTTAACTTTGCTGATACACAGAAAACCACCATTGGTTTTCGGGATCACGAAATAACCATCCGACGATTTTCCCTGCGGGGATGAGTATACCTTGCGTGCTGTTTGTGACTACGGATGGCTTTACTTCTTTTTCCGGACCTCCACCCGTTCGATCGCGTCCCTAAGCTGAAGAACATTGTCAATAGCCAATTTCTGAAAGATCCTGAACTTATAAGTGCTGATAGTCGAGGATTTTTTACCCAGCTTTTGAGCAATCCAGGAAGTTTTCATCCCCTGACACAGATATTTCACAATCTCGTGCTCTTTAGAGGTTAATGACAATACCTCGGTACCTGCCGCGTGCTTTTTGTCCATACCATCATTCCAAAGGGTTTCGCGTAATTCCTTACAAACGTAATACCTTCCTTCGGAAACCTCGTCAATGCACTCCCTCAGCTCAGCCACGCTGTTTTGCTTAGACAAATAGCCCTCGACCCCGGTTTTTAGATAACTGTGTACGTTTTCCGGATCCGGCTCTTCTTCAAACAAAATAATATGACAAGCAGGCTCCCTTTTCTTAATTTTTGCAACAATACTCAATAACGGCAAAGCCTGATCCTTACAGATACTTAGAATGACAAGATCAGGACGGGCTCCCGGATAGGAATGACGAAATGTTACGATATTACCCGCTTCCAGAATTAATGCTTCCGTAAATCGATCCTTAAGTATATACCGTAAACCAATGTGTACGATGGGATGTTTGCCGATTAATACAATCGTGGTCATACATATAAAATTTTGCTCAGCATCGCCTTATTTGGCCTTCATAAAGTGAGGTCACCCAACTCACAACTCATGCCGGGACAACAATAGAAAAGCACATTAAAAAATAAAGCCCCTGCGTGCCCGGTACGAAAACAGTGTTTGCCTGTCGGGATACCGATGGCGGCTCAGGTCGATTTTTATGAATCAAGCAGTGCGTGCCAGTTGTGTTGTACACTGCTTAAAACCCCACTTTGAAAGGGCATCTGCCAGTAAACCGCATTATCCTGCTCCAAAGCGAAAGTCGGCTGTAAGACGTTCCCGCTTAGCAGAGAACTAACAGGAGCGGATGGTTCTGGATACGTACGCACTAAGACACCCTTCCAAGGAAATGGAAGGGTGCTTAAGGTTGCTCAACTTATTTTGTTAACTCTTGCAAGTTACAATTAATGCCCGATTAACACTTTCTGGTTAACTGATGAGCCATCTGTGTGTATAATGCGTACCGTGTAAATGCCTGGAGCTAATCTGCTGACATTCATTGACTCCGAACTTTTAACAGATTCCTTCACCACCTGGCCTCCAAGATTACGTACCTGAACTCTGGCTATATCATTACCGGCGTCGGACTGCACAAATAACTCGTTAGCAACCGGATTAGGATAAACGTAAGCCGAAGCCTGAAGAATTTCCGACTTCACGTTAATGATCCTGCTGAAAGCAAAGGTTCCGTCACGGTCGATCATTTTAAGACGATAGTAATTGCGCCCGCTAAGTGGAGTCCGATCGCTAAACGTATAAGGGATAAGCTCGTTGCTTTCGCCTTGAGACGTTACCTTTCCGATGGACGACCAGCTTTTTCCATCGCGACTTCTTTGTACATCGAAATGGTCACTGTTGGTTTCGCTGGTTGTGCTCCAGTCCAGATGGTTAACATTACCTTCCGCTTTTGCATTGAATGATACCAGGGTTACCGGAAGAGGATTTGAGGCATAGGTGTATACCAGACAAACTCCGGCAGTTGCATTCGTAGTCAGCGTAGTTGTGATATTTCCGCCAGAGGTAGTGCTGGTTGTTTTCCCCTGAGCAGCAGCTTTAAACGTAATTGTCCCAGTTCCTGTATAGTTAGGGTCAAAACTTGGAACGTTTTGTGAATTTGTTTTGCCCGACGAGATATCCCAGTACTCCAGAGTTCCACTGGCAGGAACCGTTATAGTAGTTGCTCCGAAGTCGGTGCTAATAAACTGTTGATAAGTCACAAGTGTTGACAAAGTCCCAGCGGAAAACGGATCCAGAATGTAAACCGTAGCACCAATGTCCAATGTTTCAATAGTGGTTTCCGTGATTGCCCCAATGTCAATTTTAGGATGTGAAACCGCTGATGATGTAAACAGTTTAACAGAAAGTGGCTCCAATCCGGCAGTGGCAACTGCCTTATCTACCACAATCGATTGCTGATCTCCCGCGGCTATCCAGGGCGTTGCCTTGGGGTCGGACACACCGCAATTGGTTATGGTATTACTAACCTTTGTTAACTCAAGACCACTTCCGGGAGCAGTAGTCGTAGCAGTTGCTACAAACGAGGAAGACGGATTTCCTGTGGCTGCGGTAAAACCATCCGTTGGAAATTCATACTCAATTCTGTAGGTTTCTCCAACCTGCCCGGTCAATGAAAATTCACCAATAGAGTTACTGATTGCACTGGAAACCAAAACGTAAGTATTAGGAGTACCTGAAATTTCACGATATAGACGGGCCACTACTGCAGCTACTTTTTGCGTACTTCCGTTCACTGATATAGTACCGGTTATGATAGCGTCGTGGTCTGCATCATGATCCGGGGCCGGCAAAACCGGGTAGGTTTGAGCCATTGCCTGCATGCAGACAAACAGGCATAAGAAAACCGCTAAACAGGAAAATTTCTTCATTTTTTTATTGTTTTAAGTTAATCAATAATGCCGGAATACGCCGTGACAGCTGCTGTTCCGCATTACCAAGTGTATGGATATGAGAAGTTATTTTATCGGAATAATCACAAAATGCATGATCCTGTTTTTATTCACAGTATAAAAGTAAAAATAGAAATTATTCTATATGCGAAAAAACTGAACGAACCCGGCAATATACCCAGTGAGCCCGGCAATGAAAATATTTGTTGCTCTTAATATTTATTACTTTTACAATTTAAAGAGAAATATTTCCAAGTAAATGCTGTTAATTATTTCTACAAATTGGATCGTTAATTACTGTAAAACAGCGATATAATTTAGAGCTGTTTTCTCTTAACTTATTTCTTCTTTAACCACTTTAAAAAACGTGTTGCTTTGTCCTTGCTGACGATAAGAGGCTGCGGGGTCGGAACAGACAGGCTAACCTCAAGTTTCCGGGCTTCGATCTGCTGAATATTTACTACCGCCTTTCTTGAAATAATGAATTGTCGGTTGGCTCTAAAAAAATCACCTGGGTTTAATTCCGCCTCCAGATAATCCAATATTTTCCTGATTTCAAACTTTTGAGTTGCCGTGTAGAGATATACCAGATTATTGTCTGTATGAATGAACTGAATATCCTCGGTGGCCACTGGTATAATCTGGTTCCTGACATACACCAGCACTGAACTTTTGTAGCTTTTCTCTTCAAAATCACCCAGCATATTGTTAAACCGGGCGCTATAATCCGCCGATTCGTGATTAAAGAAATATTTAAACTGGCGGAGTTTTTCAAAGCTCTTCTGAAGTTTGCTCTTTTCAATAGGTTTCAGCAGATAGTCAATTCCATTTGTTTCAAAAGCACGTAATGCATATTCATCATGGGCTGTACAAAATATTACCGGCGCCTGTACGGCTAAATTCCGGAAAATATCAAAACTTACGCCGTCTGCCAGCTGAATATCAGACAAAATGAGTTCCGGCATTTCATTGTTTCCGAACCAGTCCATCGCCTCTTCAACTGACTGAAGTATCTGGCACACTTTTACATCTTCGTGCAGATTCTCCGCCAGCGATTTCAATTCTCTGGCCGCTTTCATTTCGTCTTCAATAATGAGTACGTTCATAATCAAATCATTGGAATTTTTACTACGAAATATTCTTCATCATCCAGAACGACAATTGATTGCCGGGCGATCAGCCTGTATCTTCTTTCCAGGTTTTTCAGCCCCACCCCTTGGCTGTATCCAATAGGGTTGCGCCCCATTTTAAGTCGGCGATTATTGGATACTACCAGGTAATTTTCTTCCTGATATATATGAATGTATAGTGGATAGGTGAACGAAATAACGTTATGCTTAATGGCGTTTTCAACTAAAATCTGTAAAGCCATAGGTGGTATATTCCTGGTTTTCAAATCGTTCGGAATTGTTATAACTACGCTTAACCCGCTTTCAAATCTCTCTTTCAGAATATGTGTGTATGCCTCAATAAATTCAATTTCGTGCCCGATAGGCGCCAACTGGAGTTCGCTGTCATAATTGAGCAGGTACCGGTACACCTGGGCCAGCTGCACGACATAATCCTTCACCCATGTTTCCTGCGCTCCTGATTTTAAAATGTTAAGGGCATTAAAGAGAAAATGAGGATTTACCTGTTCCCGCAATGAAATGAGCTGAAAAAGCTGGTCCTTTTCATTCAATCGCGACACTTCCCTTTTGACCTCCCGGAGTTGCATGCCCTTTTCAAAGCATATCCAGCTTATCAGCGCTGTCAGGAAAATACCAAATCCTGAAACGGCCGTCATGTCTATATCTTTCCCGTCCATAAACAGTAACAATCCCCAAAGCAGCAGCATCAGGGTAAGCCCAAGAGAAAGCAGTATGCCGTACAGGAACTGGTGCCTTTTTGTAAAAGCATAAATTCTCGCTATCACAACATTAATTTTACCAGAGGTCATGAAAATAAAATTTCCCCCGAAAAGTATTTCGGGAAATACTACATTTAAGAATAGTAACGGACCATTCCAGATTATTCTGCAATTAATTTTCAGGTCATTACTTTGCCGGATCTGGTAGGATCCCAAAAAATAAGTAAAGCTGAAAAATGCCCTGAGTGTAGTCTTTCATAACAGTTGATTCTGCAAAATTGCTTCTTTTGCCTGCATCAAAAAATAGGAATTCAATGATTTGACAATAGTAAAACAACCACGGATATATAGTAAAAAAACTATATATCCGTGGTTAAAATTAACTAATACTAAAAGAATGTTACGCTATACTTATTTATTTGCAATCGTGAAAACCAAATAAATCACTGCCGCTACAAGATTGACTCATCGGCTTTTTTACCCCGCTTTCCTTGAAAATGGCAGAAAGCTATGTACTCACTTAAAATTACATGTATATTTTAATCAATAAATCATTAAATAATTAGTTCCGACAAAAAAAGAACCTATGTCTATATACGTATCAACTAATTCTACAAAGACTAGAAAAGTAACCATCTTTGACTAATCAAAGATCGAGACCTGTCTACTCTCTCTCGATTGTCAGCGTTACCATCCCCCTTGCCGGAACCGACACCCGTACCCCATGGGCAGCTCGGGCTGATCTGGCCTTCATGACGGAATAATTGGAAGGCCCCCCCGCAACACCCGCCGGGCCTTCCCCATTCACCAGAACTTTCCTGGAAAACTCTCCGTTATCGGTACTTCCTTCCAGGCTATACCAGTAGAAACGGCCCCTACTTCCGAAATTCCTGAGCTTTATTTCAACAGCCTGAGGCCCGGCAGAAGTATTGATCAGGGTCACATTGGCTTCTCCCGATGAATAGGTTGAGGCATAGGCTTTGATACTCGTTCCCGTATTTACCGACGCCGAAACCAGTCTGTCGCCAATATATTTTTGGAAAAAGTACATATAATAAAAAGAGGGGCGCGGTGTCCATTTGGATACGCCGGGCTCGTTACCGTCACTGAACAACCCATGATCATCTCCGTCTGCCCAGTAATTCAGTAAATCCCATCGGGCTGCAAGGCCGTATTTATTCATCAGAGATTCTGCCTGCACCAGCACGGCAAACATCCCGCTGACATTGGAAACCTGCTGCTTTGAGCCTTTGGCCCACATATTCCACTCCGACATTGCCACCGGCTTAGCTACAGCTCCGTAAGCCGAGATTTCCCTGGTAACAAAGCTCATCATTTTCGCTGGCTCCGTGAGGGCGGCGTTCAGCACTACGGCGGCTGTGGAGTTTTGATCATAAGGCGTGAAATAATGATGAACAATGTAAAAGTCAGCTCGGTTATTTAGCTCGGGCAGCATGGTTGCATTCCAGGTTTTGGTCGTATTCACCTGCCAGGCTTCCGCTACCGACTCATGCATAACGGCCCCGATATAAATCTTTGCTCCTGTTTCGGCCGCCGCCTTATGCATCGAATCGGCAAAGACCTTGAAGTGCTGTGCATAAAGTTTCCCCGTAAGAAACTCCGGCTGCCCATCCTTATTTTTGGAAACATCGATCCGATACCCCCATTCCCAATCCGCATAACTTTCATTTCCGATTTCCCAATACTGCGTACGGCCCTTGTCGTACCGAACCCAATCTGCAGCCAGATGGGCCGCAGCTGCCACTGGATTTCCACCTGTACCATAACGCGCATAGCCGTAGTTGACCGTAAACATACCTTTGTTATTGCTTTGGCGAAGCATATCATAGTAGTTATCAAGAGATGCCCTCCAGTTGTCATTGGTACGACCATATCCATAACCAGGATCTTTTTTGACACCGTCTTTGTCTGTTAACATTGCTGGCACATCCTCCGGCAAGGCTCCTGGCCGGGCATTCCAGAAATAAGCGTCACTGCCGCTTCCAGCAGGAAAACGAATGATATTAGGCTTCAGGTGGGTGATATGATTCATGAACAATGGCTCAGTGACCATTGGCGTCATCCAGATGTTGGCATTGTGCCCAAAGGTTGTGCCGGGTATCTTAGTGATCACTTCTGCCGCATCCACAGTTACCATTACAGATGCGGACGCCGGTATGGAAGTTTCCGTAAAAGCCGGTGCCGTGAAAGTTTTGGCCGCCCAGTTATCCAGAAAAATTCCCATTGTCTTTGCAATTTCGGGATCCACAGCTGGTTTTATGGTTTCTTTTTCCGGTTCCGGCGCGACGTTACCTACCTGATCACCTTTGCAGGATACCCCGAAAAACAGGATCAGTAACACCAGTGAACCAACCGGCGAGTATCTTTTTTTGACCAACATGTATCTTAGTTTTAAAAGGTATTGATGATACCGAAGCGATTGAAACCCAGTCTGCCGCATTTCCGGCCAGCCCTAAACTAATTTATTTGACAATTCAGGACCAACGTTAACCCGGGGGTACTCATTGGTCCTGCATGCGGCCATGGGATCTGACAGATTATCTCAGACCCACATGATCAATGTACAGTGTACCCGGCCAGCCGGTTTCCTGAAACATCAGATCGGTAAGTGTCACCGGACTTCCGAAGGCGGTCAGGGGAACTTTGTACTCCGTCCACTCCCCTTCTTTGATCGTGACTACGTAAGCTTTTCCACCATTTGCCATCACATTAACCGTTTTGCCCTCAGTACCTGCTGCGCCATATATTGAAAATGTCACCTCAGTATAAGGAGCTGTGGCAAGGCTTACATTGGCAAATTTCAGAGCGCCCCATGATCCGGTATAGGTGATCTTGGCAGAGGCCTCTCCGTCTCGTATATTTTCCGAATTACCAAAATCAACAGTACTTCCCCAGCCCCAGTTCTGCCATCCGTTCTGAAGGGCATCTTCATACATGGCATATTTTAAAGGAGCCAGGTCTGGCAGGTCACCAACGAATTTCAACGATTCCTCCGATTCGATCATGATCCCTGAAAATGCTACCAGAGTTACCTTTCCCTTATTTGCCACTTTGGGAACAACCACCACCAGTTCGGATGCTGTTTTACTGACAAATTGAGTAACCGGCTGAGCCAATCCTTTGAAGGATATCCCTTTAACCAAATCCAGATTGGTACCCCTTATGGTAAGGTTTTTTTCGCGCTCTGCCGGATTGGGGGATAGGGACGACAGTGCCGGTAAAGCCACCACAAGTTTTGTCTCCGTCTCAATTGTCAGCGGTTCCGTGCCACCCGTTGAAATAACAAGCGGACCCGTTTCCGCCCCAAACGGAACCGTAACTACCAATTGGCTCACGCTCTGGCTCACAAACTCTGTTACAGCAGTATCCTTTGCAAAACGTATTTCCTTAATCCAGTTCAGGTATTCACCTGTGATCGTGATGTTTTCTCCTGGCCTGGCCGCTGCCGTGAAACCGGAGATTTTCACCGGTACTTCAAAACTGAGGACGGTTTTGGAAGTTACATCCCCCTCGGGCGTCTTTAATGTTACCGGGCCTTCATCCGTTTCCTGTGGTACGGTAATCACGATCAGCTCCGAAGTATGCGTCACAAAGGCAGAACTGGGGACAGAGGCCCCTTTCAGTTCTATGGAAGTTACTTTGTTCAGGTTGTTGCCTATAAAGCTGATCTTCTCTCCGGGTTTCACGCCCGAAGGTCCGAAACTCAGCAATTTCACTTCCGAGGAACCTGCTACCTCATCTTCCTTACAAGCTGCCACTATCCCGATGAACATGACGAGATAGAGCGCGGTATAAATCCGCGAAATAAATATTTTTCTCATATCATTATCTGCTTTAAAACCTACTTCTTAATGACCTTGGGTACCACTCTGAAATTATCAAAAGATATATCCGCATCCAGTTCCCCTCCGCCGTGGAAGAGCAGACGGGTATAATATCCGTTTGGATTGACCGCCATTTTCATTCCTGCTTTTTCATAACTGGAAGCTATTTCTTCAAACGGGATCACAACGGTTCTCCACTGCCCCTGGGTATCGTAAGGAGGCATCCAGGTATACTGGTCATTGTTGAAGTCATTCAGCCCTACGGTAATTTTCAGGACATTGGCTGTATAAGGTTTCACGGTATTCACCTCGAATTTCAGATTGTAATCTGCTGGTTTGAGAATTGCTTCATCTGGAATATTTTTACTGATGGCACCCATGGCATCCGGAGGCCCACCGGCAACTTCCTTCCATGCCCATCCGCCGATCACTTCTTTCACACGAATGTAATTGCCGTTGATCGCCGGCGGATCACCTTCCTTAGGTGCAGTTACCACGTACGACTGGTTCCACCAGCCCGTAAAAGGATCACTGCTGAGGTATATGTTGCGGTTATCTCTGAACCAGAAATCTGATTTCGTTTCTCCAAAATTGGTAGTTACCGTTACTTGCCCGGGCAGTGCGCCTTCGGGAATACGTACCTGAAGTATCTTATCTTCAACGGAAACAAGCTCTCCTTTCACCCCTCCGGTAAATGTTACTGTAAGCGGTTCGTAAAAATAATCTCCCCGGATCGTAGCAACCTCACCGGTGAGAACATATTCACAAGCCATGCTGGCCACCACAGGCTCGCTGATCTGTACCTTGAAGTCATGCTCAAGCGTTTTTCCGTTTGCGAACACGATCTTCATTTTATTGGTAATATCCGCCGGAATTTTGCTGGGCACACTCACCAGAATACTTTTATTACTGATGTATGTGGGCGTAAGTGTTGCGCGCTGGTCATTGAACCATATCTGCGAAGCGCCTTCCAAATTTTCACCTACAATGGCAAGCAACGTCCCCTGCAACGCCGCCGTGAGCAACGAGTCCGAAGATTCGGGTTTCGTTACGCGGATATACGAAATCTTTGGTTCGCCATTATTCGGAAGATCGTCCTCTGTGCAGGAAATACTGATGGATAACATTGCAGCCAAAAGCGCAAGCAAGAGCAATGGTTTATATATTATTTTCATGTGGTCAGTCGTCTTTAAATATGAGCGTTGGATTTACTTCTTGAAATAATCAACTGCCGGTTTTTGCAGATTGGGAGCCTGGCTCAATTCTGCCGAAGGGATCGGCAGCAGGAAATTCCCGCTGTTGGCGGTAATCACCCGCTCGGTAGTAGCCCACGATGTCTTCGTAAAAGTCCATGAAGTGGGGTTTGGAAACTGATCCGGAGCCGTGAAAAATAAACCCCGATCCTGTTCATTCAGAATTGAATAAGCCCTCTGCGCATCGTAATAGTGCAGACTAACCAGGTCGTACCATGCCATGCCTTCCATGGCAAATTCGCAGATGCGCTCTTTGAAAATAACATCAAAAGTAAGCGGCTCATTAAATTCTGGCAGTCCGGCCCGGGTGTGTACCTTATTGAAATAGGCAAGTGCAGTGGCGTCCGACGTTGATTCATTATTCCCCAAAACAGCCTCAGCATAAATAAGGTACATCTCGGCGAGGCGCATCATGTAAGTATCATGCCCATAGTTTTGCTGGGCCGATTGCCCGCCAACATCTTTGGCTTTTCCTGTGATGTATTTTTTGATGGATAAAAAGTTGTTGTCCGTTCCGGTGAAAGGAAATACTAGCTTTTGATCCGCGCCATTTAAGGTCTGTGTTATTTCCGGATAGGAAGCTCCGGGCAGCATGAAAGTTGCTTTCAAACGCTGATCCAGCGTGCGGCCCTGCATCCCTGTGGCCGTGGCGGTGATGCCGTCATACTGGCTGATCATCCACCAGGTTGCACTTTTGTCTCCTCCCCAGCCATCGCCATTGGCAATGTCTGGACTGTAGGCCAGGTATGCAGGTGTAGAATTCTGCGTTCCCCAGGCACCCGGAGAATATACCCACTGCAAGGAAAACAATGATTCCCAATTATTGTCATAAGGAAAAAGGAAAAGGCTTGCATAATTTTTCAGCAGCGCAGCTCCACTGTTTTTGATCACACGATCGGAATAGTATCTGGCACTATCCAGAAACGTCTGGTTTCTGGGCCCGGCGCCACCGGATTCCACCCCTGCTCTTGTCAGATAAAAGCGCGCAAGCATTCCTTCCGCCGACCATTTGGTAACCCGGCCAGGCCTAACCGGCGTTTCGGGAAGATCGTTGGCGACCTGTCGCATTTCACTGGTAATAAACTTCCATACACTTTCCGGTGTGTTGCGTTGCACGGTAGTATCGGAGAGAATCGTGAGGTTGTTTTCGATAACCGGAACCGCTCCCCAGTTCATCACCAGAAACCGATAGGCCAAGGCACGCATGAAACGCGCCTCAGCAATGGCCAACTTTTTAATATGGGGTGAAACCTCTGCTCCGGCATACTGGTTGATATTATTAATAGCCAGATTGGATTGCCCTACGATTATAAAAAACGAGCGCCAGGCCGAACCATTCTCGGGGGTATTGCCGGTGGTATTAAAAAGTACGTTACCTCTGTCGTTCCAGGCCGAAAAAGCAGTGCCCGCCCGAAAATCTCCCAGGTTGTAAGATGCTTTATCGTTATAATCAAACCATACCTTGCTGTACAATAATCCGGTTGCGGCCAGTACCTGGTCGTCGGTCTGGTAAAAACTGGCATCAACGATGGAATCCTTAGGCGGCCTTTCCAGGAAATCTTCCGAACATCCGGAGAGTAAAATGACAGGGCACAAAAGTGAAATCCAATAGTATATATTTTTCAGATCTTTCATAATGAGATGATTTTTTAGAAGTCAAGACCAAGGCTAAAAGTATACACCGGTGTGAGCGGATAACGTCCATAATCCAGCCCGATGGCCTGGTTGGACGGACTTGAGTCACGGGAAACGTAAGCCCCCACTTCGGGATCAAAGCCCGAATATTTGGTAAAAGTCAATACGTTCTGCGCACCGAATGATACCCTGGCCCCTCTCACGATTTTTTGTCGGGATATAATTGAAGCAGGGACGTTGTAGGTAAGCGATATATTTTTCAAACGAATGAAAGAGCCATCCTCTACCCACTTGTCGGTATGCCGGTTGAAATTACCGTTAGGTCCGTTGGATATCCTTGAAACGTCCGTTCCGGGGTTAGCCAGCACTACCTCCCCGTTTTCGTTGGTGACAGGCTTGGCATAGTCCATGGCGTGTACCAGCAGATTTCGGCTCAAATTAATGTTACCTGCATTGGTATTAAGCTTGCCCAGATAGTTGTATATATCATTCCCATAAGTACTGGTGAAGAGTATGCTCAGATCAAACCCCTTGTAAGAGAATGTATTTGTAAACCCGGCAAAGGCTTTTGGCCAGGGATTACCGATCACCGTCTGATCGTTTTCATTGATGACACCGTCACCGTTGATATCCTTGAATTTTACATCACCTACCCAGATGTTATTTACATCTATCGGGAGTTCCACGCCATTGTTGTCTACCGGCAATGCACTGTTTTCTATTTCTGCTACATTCTGAAACAGGCCCTCTTCTATATACCCCCTGAATAGCCAGGGTGCCTTGCCCACTTCGGAACGCTGGGTCCAATCCTGCATCCACCAGGAGGTTCTGTCCACAAAAGCACTTTCCGAATAAAAGGATTTGATCTTGGTTTTAAAGCTGGAAACGTTAAAACTCGATTCCCATTTGAAACCGCCTCTGTTGATATTGGTGGTGTTAATGGTAAAACCAAAACCTTTATTCTGGAGCGCACCGATATTCACCGTTGGAGCACCCACAGAGCCGATCCCGTTGGTACCCATATACCAGGGCAATGGCTTTTCCATCAGCAGATTATCCGTATTTTTTACATAATAATCAAATTCAAACTGGATCCTGTTCTGAAACAGCCCTACGTTGATCCCGATATTATTCGTCTTGGTTTCTTCCCACTTAAGGCCCTGGTTGCTATATTTAGTTGGCAGAAATCCTGTGGTTGTGGGGGTGGCGCCGGTACCCATGGGTGAATAAATTCCGCCGCTTCCTCCCTGGTTACCCGTAACCCCGGTTTCAAATCGGAGCTTTAACTCGCTGACGGAAGGTATATTAAAAAAAGGTTCCTGCGATACCCGCCATGCAGCAGAGACAGAAGGGAAAAAGCCCCATTTGTTGTCCTTGCCAAAGTTGGCCGATCCATCCCTGCGAACAGTACCCATGATGATGTACCTGTCGGCATAATTGTAATTTAATCTTCCCAGGTATGACTCCATCGCCCAGTCGCCGGAACCACCCGAGTTACTTGCCGTGAGCACATCTCCCGCTGCAAGGTCAAGGATATCGTTGGTCAGGAAGCCCGTGCGCGAACCACCCAGGTTTTTCCAGGAAGATTCCTGCGATTCATGGCTAACCATCACATTGATATTATGGCGGCCAATTTGCTTATTATATTCAAGCAACTGATTCCAGTTCCAGTAGGTATTTTCGCCCGAACCGTTGTTTAAGGAAGCCGTTACATTTCTTGCCCAGCCGATGGCATAAGTAGGGATATAATAGGTTGAATTGGAAAACCCCAGATTGGTATTGAACGACGACCGTAAATTAAGCCCCTTCATGATCTCAATGCCAACATTTAAACCGCCCAGAAACTGCCTCCTGACAAGCTTGTTGGTGGTGAGGTTGGCAATTGCAACCGGGTTCACAGGTGCAAACTGATTGGCCCCGTTACTTTCATCTCCGCCGCCCCAGGTACCGTCCAGGTTCTTCACCGGGACTTGTGGTGTCAGCTGAAGGGCATTGGCTATCACATTTTCCTGGCTGGTGGTAAGGTTATCGTTGGTTTGGTTGAAGCTTAGATTGGCTCCGATGGTGGCCCATTTTCTGGGCTTGTTTTCCAGATTCAGCCGGAAACCGTACCGGTTAAATCCTGAGCCTAATGCCACCCCTTCCTGTTTCAGATATTCACCTGACAGGTAATAGGTTGTTTTATCATTTCCCCCGCTCAGGCTCAACTGATGTTTGTTCATCGGTGCACTTTTGAATAGTTCCTTTTGCCAGTCCGTACCGTCACCCAGCAACGACGGATCCAGGAATTCCTGAGGCGTTCTACCGCCTGCAATGGCGTGGTATTCACCCACCATCTGTGCATACTGGCGCAGGTTCATTACTTCCAGCTGCTCTGGCGCCGTTTGCAAACTGAACTGATATCCGTACGAAATTTTGGTTTCTCCCGCTTTACCTCTTTTTGTGGTAATTAAAAGTACCCCGTTTGTAGCACGGGAACCATAAATAGCGGTGGCAGAGGGCCCCTGGAGTACTTCGATGGATTCGATGTCCGCGGGGTTTAAACCAGCCAGCGGATTGGATGAGCTCTGAGACCCAAAGGAAACAGCCTGCCCCTGTATCTGCACCCCGTCTATCACATATAAGGGTTCATTGCTTCCGCTGATGGAGTTTACACCCCGAATATTCACAGATTTTGTTGCCCACGGGCACCTCTCTGGAAACATACCCCACAAATGAAAATATCAGAACTGCATTACTGCCCGGAACGGGAAGAGAAAATTTCCCATCCGTATGGGTAGTGGTTCCCTGAGACGTCCCCTTGATCACGATACTTACACCAGGAAGCGAATCACCTCTCTCGTCTGTAACTTTTCCGGAGACGTCCAGAACGGCTATAACCGGTATGGTAACCCGGTTAACCAGTTGATCGTTCCGTACAATTTCGTTGGTTGTAATCAGGGGAGAGGTGATGCTTTCCTGCGGGCTGAGCATCTCCAGGCTTCCTGAACTGATCTTCTTCTTTTTAACAACAATGGTTTTATCAATGATGGAATAACTCAGAGGCTGGTTTTCAAAAACCTGATCGAGTACGGTCTTTAGTTCTTCCCCGTTGACCCGGATATTGACCGGACGGGTATTTTTGAGAAGCCGGTTGTTATACAGAAAGTTGTATCCGGTCTGTTTACGAATTTCGTTGAAAACTTTTTCCAGTCCGCTATTGCTCTCATTCAGTCTAACGGTTTGTGAATATACGCCAGCACTGACTTGCATAAAGGCTACCAGAAAAAGGAGCACGGTCAGCTTCATAATTCTTGCTATTTTGAGTTGGGAGTCTTCGGGAAGCTCTCTGTCCATAGCGTAAATGCGACCAGGTTTCAGACGGGCACACCCGCATTGATAAAGTAAATCATATTTCATACTTTTACATGGTTTGGATTAATAGTACATGGTTTGGGTTTCGCAAAAAATACGGGCCTTGCTGTAATCTGAAATGCTTACTAAACTGGTTCCTGCCAGGGAATCGGCTTAGCGTTATTTCCGCTTCGGATTTGCACTCCGCAGCGGATTTTTTTTGATTACGTAAAGGCCATCAGGTCAATCTTTCTTCATATCGGATCATTAAATGGTGAGCAATTATTTAGGTTCCTTCCTTGTGTGCCGGGTTCAATCATGAGCACTCACTTCTACCCTGTTAGCCTGGATATTGAATTTTACGCCGCCGCCTTCTTCCAAAATATTCAGTACATTTGAAATACTGACTTTCTTGGAGATATATCCAGTAAACTGATCTTCGGGAAGTGCTCCCTTGTAAATAACCTCCAGGTCATACCATCGGGAAAGCTGCCGCATTACTTCCCGGATGTCAGTATCCTTAAATTTAAAGTATCCTTGTTTCCAGGCAATGGCACCTTCGGTATCGGCCTTTTTAACGGCAATAGGTGTTGCTTTTCCGGAAAATGGTTTCAGTATAGACTGCTCGCCAGGCCTTAGCCTTACGGTTTCGCTCCATTTCATATTACCCGTTCCAATCGCAGATACCTTTACACTGCCTTCCAGCAGCGTGGTTTTTACAGCCATTTCGTCCTGATAGGAATTAACGTTGAAATGCGTCCCCACCACTTCAATCAACTGGTTGTTACACGTAACGACAAAAGGAATTTTCTTACCATCAACCTGATAACCTGCTACTTCAAAATAGGCTTCTCCTGTAATTTCGACCTTTCGTGCCGGTCCTTTAAAAACAGCGGGAAACCGGATCGAGGACATGGAATTGAGCCAGACTTTGGTACCATCCGAGAGGTGGACCTGGTATTGCCCCGCCTTGGGCGTCCGTACCAGATTCATACTTTCTGGCTCAACGCCCGCCGTCCTGGCCGGTTGCCCAATATACACCAGTTGCCCATCCGTTACCTTATTGATTCTTATACCCGACTGGCTGGCAATTTCCCCTTGCCCGGCATCATTGAGATTGATCGTCGAGCCGTCTGACAGGGTAAGTACCGCTTTGTTCCCTCCCGGAGCCACATCGTGCGATGGCAACTGACTAATTACTTCCGGCTCATTAAGGTTGGCAAAGAAAAGGTAATAAGTAGCCGTACCTATCAGAATAAGCACGGCAGCCGCGGCAAATCTTCGGAGATACCCCCATAAACTGCGAGGCTTTAAAATATCTTCATTTGTATTCCCTTCGCGAACATCCAGGCTCGACTCTATCTTTTGAATCAGCTCCTCGTGCCCAATGGTACCTATAACGGGATTATCACTGGAAATGGCAGCATATTCCAGCATTACTTTCTCAATTTCAGCATCAGGGAGCGAGTGGAGCCATTTCAGGAACTGATCATGTTCCTGCTCGGTATGTTCGTTACGGACATACTTTTTAAAAAAGGCGATGTAGTGTTTTTCTTCCATACAATGTGAAGACGGATTGCCTGTTCAAAAGAACCCCTTCACATTGAAATTATTTTATTTTTTTTTGAACTTAATACATATACCGGGCTAAGTATATGAAAATAACCATATCTGCCATCATTTCACCATGTTTCCGCAGGTACTCTTTTACAAATCCTGTGGCAGCATACAACTGTTTTTTCACAACGGATTTGGAGATAGCCAGTTTTTCGGCAATTTCATCCAGAGATAGGTCATTGGCGGTTCTTAGCTCAAAAATCTGTCTTCTTTTCTCCGGAAGCAGGTTAATCGCATCCTGAGCCAACTGATAGTACTGCCCGTAGATCAGGTTCCCGTCTGTTTGCTCCTCGCTTTCCTCTGAAAACGGGCCTGCCAGAGAATGAAACCTCGTTAACGCCTGCTCTCTTCTCAAATGATCCATTAACAGGTTTTTTGCCGACTTATAAATATAGGGTTGAAAAGCGTGTACGGTTAAAAGGTTTTCCTTTTTTTCCCAGATTTTCACAAAAACATCCTGAACAATTTCCTCACTCAGCTCTTTGGATCTGGTAAAGAGGAAAACGTATCTCATAAGATCCGAAAGATAAATCTTGTACAGCGTACTATATGCCGTCCTGTCCCCGCCTGCACAACGATCTAAAATCTCCCGCTCTTCGTTCAGTTCCGTCATGGATATATGTTTTGCCAAATTATATAAGTCTTCCCGTAATAGCTCAGTACTAACTGCCAAATTCATGGCAGAATCAATAGCATGTTTATATTAATTCTACAATTAGTTCTATACAAATTAATTAATATTTCAGATTCAAAACAATTACTTGTTAAAACAAAAATTTCAACAAAATCGCTACCCCGAAGGATAGCACTATCCTTTAGTATACTACTAACGTTTTGAAAGTGAAGTTATCTACTTTTGCTTCATCCAAAAAACGAGAAATATGAAAGCTAAAAAAATTATTACAATAGTCCTCACAGTCATTGCCAGTGGCATGGTCATTTTAAGCGGAATCATGAAATTAACCGGCGGTGAGGAAGTAGTGAAGGTGATGAACCATGTGGGAGTAGGACCCTATATCAACCTGCTGGGCATCATGGAAATTGTGTTTGCTCTTTTGTTTGTATATCCCAAAACCATGAAAATGGGTTTCATTCTGTGTACCTGCTATTTTGCCGGAGCCATCGCCACGGAGCTTTCGCATCAAGGCCCGCTGGTCAACGCAGCTATTCCGTTATCGCTGATCTGGATCGCAGCTTTTTTGAGAGACCCTTATGTTTTCCTGCCAGGCCCGGGAGATACCAAGATAATATAAAAGCAGCCCGGTTGCTGGACCGGGCCTTCCCATCATCTGATGGTGAAAGAGGCCGTTAGAGCCACACATGCCCGGTTAGGGAGCCTTTCGACACCCAAAATGGCACGGGTGTGTTTCCCCGCGTCACCTAGAATTTCCAGAAACAGATCTGAAGCACCATCCACTACTTTTGGTGCTTCATTCCAGTCTCCGTTGGCAGTGTAGTAAACATCAATGTGGTTGAGGCCCTCTATCCGCTCAAAACCAAGATGTTTGTCTATCTGCCCCAGTACGTTCATGGCAGCGATTCTGGCAGCCTGGTACCCCTCTGCTGTTGTCAGATTTTCTCCGAACTTCCCGGGAAACTGGAGCCCCGTCGCTTCGATTGGAAATTGAATAGCCACATAGGCAATGTTTCCCCTTACATTGACGGCAACGTATGATCCTCCCGGATTGGGAACCACACGACCGCTGATCCCTTTTTCTTTTAACTTTGCTTGTAACGCTTCAAATGACATTTGATTCTTGTTTAATTTCATGACTCCAGTTTCACCGCAACAACGGACTTCCCCGGAAAATTCCGGACAGGAATCTGGCAGGAACAATAAAGAAAGATCCTATGGCGGAAAGTGCTTTTTTCAGCAACACGCGGGAAGTTATCAGGTTTAGGTGAAAGGAAACAACCTGCTCCCGAAGCGTCTGCGGCCTCTCTGAGCAGATCACTAACCGGAATGTTCTTTTAGAAGCTTCCGATAACTATCCAGAACACTGGATTTAGAGATAAACCCGGCAAACCTGCCGTCCAAGGTAATTACCGGCAGATTCCAAACACCTGTCTCGTCGAATTTTTTCACCAAAACGATGACCGAATCCGTTTCACGGATCACCACTCCGGCAGGTTTCATGAGTGTTTTGACAGTGAACTGCGCCATATCATTCTTACCAAAAAGCAAAGGCCGGATATCGTCCAGGCTGATCATTCCAAGCAGGTGCTCCTGTGCATCCAGGACGGCAATCAGGTTTCTCCTTCCATTTGCCAGCAACTCCCTGAGCTCAGCAGAAGAAGCATTAATATCAATTACCTGAGGGTGCTTGTCGAGCAAATCAAGGGTGTGAAGCAAGGACAACAAGTTTTTGTCATGCTCTCTTGTAAAGATTTGGCCCTGCTTCACCAGTTTCTCCATTTCGGGCGGGGTTGGAGAAAACCATTTAGCCATCAAAAAGGACATCACCGAGACGATCATCAGCGGAATGAAGAGGTCGTATCCCGAGCTGGATTCGGCAATCAGGAAGATCGCCGTCAACGGAGCATACAGCACTCCGCTCATCACGCCCGCCATGCCAACAATAATAAGGTTTGTCATGGGTACATTCTGGATTCCTGCCTTCATGCAAAGAAGGGCAAAAACATACCCGAGTGAACCTCCGGCAAACAGCGACGGCGCAAAATTCCCGCCATTTCCACCGCTCTGGATGGTAATGGAAGTGGCAAAGGCTTTGAAGAGACAAATTACCCCCACAAACAAAATCACCACCCAGTCGCGATAACTGATGAATCTGAAAAAGCTGTTGCCAATCACCTGCTGGATCTCCCCATTGGTAAATGATTTGATCGTATCATACCCTTCCCCGAACAGCGGAGGATATAGTACACACAGGAGAGACAAAATAGCTCCGCCGAGCATGGCTTTTTGTACCCTGGAAATCCGTAGGGAATGGAAAAACCCTTCCATATAACGGGTGATCACCAGGAAATATCTTGCATAAAGGCCACATATAATGCCTAACAATAAATAGTAAGGCAGATTGTGATAATCAAACGCCCCGCGCGACCGGAACAGGAAAAGAACACTTTCCTGCAGTAATATCCTTGATATCAGACTCCCGCATACTGCGGCCACCACCAGCGGAATAAAATCTGAGAAGACAACGCCCGTCAGCAGAATTTCAATGGCGAACATCACGCCGGCAATCGGGGCATTAAAGGCAGACGCAATACCTGCCGTTGCCCCCGCTGCCAGTAAAAGGGTACGCTCTTTATAATTTAGTTTATAGGTTTGTGCAAAATTGGAGCCTATTGCGGCGCCTGTCACCGCAATGGGGCTTTCAAGCCCGGCTGACCCCCCCAGGCCTACGGTAATGGCACTTTGCACAACCTGGGAGTACATTTTCACAGAAGATACCCGGCTTTCATTTTGTGCGATCTCGAACAGGATCAGGGGTATACCTTTTTTGTCCTGCCCGTTAAAAACATATTTGACCACCAGGGTTGTAATCACAATCCCCAAAAATGGAAATATCAGATAGAAAAGGATCTGACCTTCGAAATGGACCTTTGCGGAAATCAAATAATGTATGTAATGAACAAGCGACTTCAGTATTACCCCCGCAAAACCGGCCGTGCAGCCCACCAGGATACCGGATAAAATCAGAAACTGGCTTCTGGTGAGAATACTTTTAAGCCAGAAAACAACGATTTCGTAACTCCTGAATTTATTGATACCGTAGCGCGTGAAATTACGCCTGAACTTTAAGAAGCTGTAATATTTTTTTATACTGCTGTTCCTCACCTTGCTGCTTTTATTTCCAAATTAACACATTTCTGAGGTAAAAGCTATCTTCCGGTGATTACCCATTGTGAATGGCGAGGCGTAAATGCATGTGCTGGCCGCCTGCGGTGCCTGACTTTGGGGCCTGATCCTACAACCAAAGAGCCGGAAAACCGGCCCTAATCTTTCGCTGTGCGGGGTTATGGTGAAAATATTATGCTGATGTTTCCCGGGCGGCAGGGTAGCAGCGGAGCAGGTTGTAAAAAACAGTGGTGTGGCAAGTTCAGATTACCAGCCCGAATCCCAGTCCTTTCTGATCCGGAACTTTCCATCAGTCAGTGTACTATTTTCAGATGTAATTTTATCCCCCTGCTCCACCCTGACCTTTTTGATACTGAAAACAGCATGCGCCTGATAAAAATGCAGGTACTCCAGTTGAAGGGGGAATACCACTTTAGCACCAAAGGCGGCACCGTCTTTCATCTCACTTTCAAGATTTAACAATGTTATGAATCCACTCAAGATACTGATTGTAGAAGACGAGGTCATTACAGCCATGGATATACAGGAAACATTGGAACGCGCCGACCACCAGGTGACGGGCATAGCCCAGTCTTATTATGAAGCCATGGAGTCGGTGCGGCGCCAGGTACCGGACATGGCCCTGCTTGACATCCGGCTGCAGGAAGGAGAAGACGGTATTAGGCTGGCAAAAGATATAACCGAACGCTATGATATGCCTATTATTTTCCTGACGGCACACTCCGAACACGACACATTTGCAAAAGCAAAGGAAACTGCCCCTGCTGCTTACCTTCTGAAGCCATTCAGGCAGAAAGAACTAGCGCTCCAGATAGAGCTGGCCTATCATCATTTCAAGCTGAACAAGGCCGCGATGCCGAAGTCAACGACGATGGAGTACCTTTTCCTCCCCATTAACAAAGGCTATGAAAAGATTGCGAAAAGCGACGTATTGTTTATGCAGGCAGAAGGGGTATACGTTAAAATTTTCATGCTGAATGAGAGCAAGCCCCATCTTTTGTCGATGAATCTGGGGTATCTGTCTCAGTACTTCAATGATATCAATTTTTACAGGCTTTCGCGCTCATTGTTAGTTAATCTGAGTCATTTGGAGCGGATCGAAAAAAACCACATTTACCTGCGGGGTTTTGCCAGCCCGGTGGTGGTTCCGGAAACAAACCGCGCCGATCTCCTTAAACACCTTACCGTGGTACGGACCCGCTGAATAGTAACCAAACCACTTCAACAAATAGGCTAGGTAAGGATGTAATGGTATGCACTCCTGTTTTTACAGGTAAAAAATTGATTGTGAAGCTATGGAAAGAAAGACATCTATCTGTAAATCAATGGCATTGCAGAAATCTTCTCAGGTATTGTAAGTGCATGGATACAACCGGCGATTTGATCGGAGCGTCTGTCTGCATGCGGGTGAAGAAAGTACGGAACTGGAATTTAAAGCTGACAGAAATAAGCACAATTCGTGTATTAGAACGTGATTTTGATAAATACCCGCTTGAAAAGTTACTCCAGAGACACCAGTTATAACATTCGTTCAAGAGAAAATAGGAAAGAAAAAAAACCTGCTGCCAGGAGCCAATCACCACGGAGGGCTGTGCGCAGCTGTCTGAGTGCTTTTGAAATATGCACCTCTACTGTTTTAGGAGAGATATGGCATTCCCTGGCGATCTGATGGTATTTCTTATCCTCGAAACGACTTAATAAAAAAACTTTCCGGCATTGCGCCGGAAGTTCTTCAATCACTTCATTTATTTTCAGAAACAGATTATTGAAATGCATTTCCGCGTCGGGCTGCTGGGAGTGAGCTACAAACGGCTGCACTTCGGTGATGTCAAGCGAATCCATCTTTCCGAATTCCTGTTTCATATACGTGTAGCACTCATTACGAACCGACCGGAAAAGGTAACTTGTATAGGATGTTGAAATGTTGAGGTAGGCCTGGGTCCGATAAAACTGAAAAAACACCTCACTGACAAGATCTTCGGCAATCTGTTTAGAGTACACAAAACGGACCGCATGGCTGCACAACGGCTGGTAGTACCGTAGAAACAGCAATTCAAGGCCATTTGCAGGATTTGTTTCAAAAGCCGACCTTAGGAAGATCGTCGAATCAATCTCACCGGTCGCGGCTCTTTTTACCCTGTGATGTGATAAAAAAGGCACCGGGCAGTCGGTTTCCTGATAAAAAAAAGAATCCTGCATGGGGTCTGATTATAACGATTTGGTTCTGTTCTAAGTCTTTAACTGCGCCTGAGCCCCTACATCCAGTTTAGCGGCTCCGATTCCATTTTCATGTCGTTTCCAAAGCCACTTCTCCCCATGCACCGGATCATGAAATCACTTTATGGTAACCGAAAGCGTATCGTATTTTGTTGCCGTAAAGACATCAATTGCTTTACGGTCCGGTTTGAATGACGACCGGTAACTAAGAATTGTTCCGGGTTTCCAATCTTTGACCTCACTGGCAGTTATTTCCGGACCAAGTACAACAGATTTAGTCTTTGAGTCAATCCCGATGTATTTCAGCTCCGTATTTACATTGACCGTATCCGGGTCATTCCATAGTACTTCCAGTGTTTTAAGGCTATCGTTGTAAGAGGTGCTCCGGATACTTCTGTTGAGCAAGCCCGATTCATAGTTTGTTCCGTATGCCCTACCGTTAAAACGCAAAGGGACCGATATATTTCCTTTTGCGTCCAGCGAAAACATTTCGAAATTATAGGAACCCTCCGGCAGCGTCTCTATCATTATTTTCATGGTATCCCCGATCACATCTGCAGGCACCGGAGCTTCCAGAGAATCTGCTTTGTTGTTCCAGTATAATTTATACTTTATTACACGCGGGTCGGCGCCTAATACCCATAGCAGCTGCATCCGGTTCCTTCCTGATGCAACCACAATGGTATCTCCCTTTCCGGGATAAACGATTTCGCCTCCGGCCTGGTACTTTTTAAAATCGTCCCAATCCGTGCAAGACGCAAAGGCGGCCAGGAAAAACAGACACGTTGCCAGTTTATATATAGTACTCATAATTGTTCCGTTTTGAATTATTTAGTGTCTCCCCAAAAAGAAATTTCCGTAAAATGCACAAATTTCGTATCCGACCAATTCTGAAAAATCTGCATACGGATGTACCGTACCCTCGGCGCCGAAAGCGGAAACACAAACTCCTCACCAGCAGACATATAGGCAATATCATCTCCGGTATTGACCCCATAGGGGCTGCCCGAAGGTTTGACAGACTCGCAGTCCATAAGCTTGGTCCAGCCGGTAAAACTTCCATCCGTGTTCGGCGCTTTTTCGCTGCCCCACATGGTCCACTTGCGTGGATTGCCATGTTTATAAAACCAGTCGCCCTCTCTTTGCCATAATTTAAAACGGCTAAGCTTGGCAGTTACCCCCAGATCAAACGTGAAATGTATCGGCATTTCTCTATTGGAAAGCGGGATTGTATGAAAGCCTGGTTCCGTGTGCTTCTCATCCCAGAGATAGGGCATGGTCCAGCCGTAGCCGCTCTCTTCGTCCGTGGGCAACGGGTACTCCCTAAATCGGGACTTTTCCAGTTCCTTTTCGAAGAGTGGCTTAACATTTTTGAAGGTAGTATCAGAATAATTATTCCATCGGTCACGGACATATACACCGAAATCCCTGCTGAGGGTATCAAAACCACGCGCTGCAAAAGAACCGTTTTTCGATTGGGTATACAGGGTTTCTACGGGAATAAAATCGCCATTATTGTCTTTGGTAATTACTACAATGGCTAGTTTTGCCTCCGCCGGATTGTCGAAAACGACATTGAGCCCCCCAAAATCCACCCCAAGCTGCAATGATTTATGGACGGTGCGCAAAGGAGGCGCCTGCGGAGCAACCTTTACAATCACTGGCTCGGATTTATTGGAACTGCGGTCCACCGAGTACAGCTTTACCTCAAAATCACCAGCATCTGAAAACCCTTCTACTGTGATTTTATTATTAAAATGAGAGGCTTTGGCTTCACTCAGGCTCGGCTTATCTTTATTAATGGTGTACGTCGCCAGTACATATTCCAGATCCTCATCATTCGGAATTGAATAGGTAATGGTGGCGCCTCCTGGGAAATTTGTGACTGAAATATTGCTCACCATACCTGGCTTTACGGAGTCTGTGCCCAGAGGTTTTCGGATTTCGTCGAGGTCCGCACAGGAAAACAAAGCTGTAAGCCCGGCAAACCACAAGAGTGTTAATGCAATTTTTGTATTTTTCATACGGTGTATATGTTTACCAACCAGGATTTTGAACCAAATTAGGATTAACGATTAAAGAGTTTTCTGAAATGGGCCAGAAGTAATCTTTCAAACTAAAACTGCTGCTGAAAATGGATCGCACCCTGTAGTAATTTACGGCCTCCCGCTGGGTAATATCCCATCCGTTGATCGGCCTCTGGAGATAATTTTCCGCCACTTTCCATCTTCTCAGATCCCAAAAACGCTTACTTTCAAACACCAGCTCAATCAGTCTTTCGCGCTGTATAATTTCCCTGAGCCCTTCCTTCGTTGTGACCTTGGACGGTTTGCTGGAGTAATTTGTCCACGACTCGACAACTCCTTTCAGCCCTGCCCGTTTTCTAACCCTGTCGAGCCATTGGTAAACCTCGGCAGACGGCCCCGAGGCTTCGTTCAACGCCTCGGCATACAGTAAATAGAGGTCGGCCAGCCTCATGATCGGAAACGGGTAGCCCTCTACACTGTACTGCTGCGCAGGATCGTTAATGGCATTATTGTAGTTGACCAGTTTTTTAGGCCAGTATCCCGTAACAGAGTAGAGAGACGCACCCTGTCTGCCGCCGGTCTGGCCGAGTTTTCCTTCGAGTACCCATGTGTTGTTGTCATCATTTTTACCCTGTCCAAACCAGATTCCCCCGTCAAAACCCAGGTCCGCATAAAAGCGTGGCTCGCGATCGTAATGAAGCTGAACAGTGGTATATCCCTCTTTTATGTAATAACGTTCCCCGGCAACAGCCCGCCGTAAAGCGGTAAAGCGGCTGGCATATGGATAACTTTTATCTTCCTCAATCGGCACACCGTTGTTGCTGTAAAACATCTCGGCAATGTGAAGAGGCGGCGCCAGCATGGAACCAATGCTTTCATTAGGAATTGTACCGGTAAAGGGGCTTAGCCTGGCCTGCGACAAGGATTGAAATCCCCTGGTGCCACCTCCTGTGGAGTTAGAAGCACCCCAGATTAATTCTGCGTTCCATTTGTCGGTTACCGCCGCGCGGATGCTCATTAAAAGCTGTGTTGAATCCGAAACTCTTGTAGAAGCCGACCTTGGTATAAATTCATACAATTTATGACCGTTGGCTATACAGGCGTCAACCGCCTCCTTACAAGCATCCCTGGCTTTTTCCCATTTGGCAACGCTGGCGCTGGTACTGAAAAGGGCCCCGCCGTTCTTATTCTTTAAATTCGCATAATTTGAGTTGCCATTAAAAAGCGGGCTGGCGGCAGTTACCAACACCTCTGCTTTGACAGACATAGCAATACTCTTTGTAACCCGCCCCAGTTCGGCAAATTCAATAGGAAGTACAGCAGGTAAATCAGCGATAGCCTCGTCCATCAAGGTAACCGTATAGTTAAACACCGAGTCAACATGCTGGCGGGATACCTTGACTTCTTCAATAGAGGCAGAAATGGGCAGATTGGTTTTAATAATGGGGATTGGCCCGTACATCCGCAGCAGATAGTAATGGTAATATGCTTTCAGAAATTTTACTTCTGCTACCCATCGCTTCTTTTCCAGAGCACTCAGATCTCTTACCTTATCTACATTTTCCAGGAAAATATTACATTCTCTGATCGCTTGAAAGAACTTATCGTCCCAGAAATTGGCAATCGGTGATACAATATTCTGTTCTCCACGGGCTATGCGGTAAAGGTCGGTATTGATATTGCCCTGAGGCGGATATACCGTGGCAAATTCATCCCCTGTGAGAAACCCGGGGTCGGCACCTTCTACGCCAAATTGTGGTAAATTGTTATAACAGGTAAAAAGGTACTTTTCTGCATCTGTCCTCATCTTGAATGCATTATCGATGGTCGCTACGTTGTCCGGGACAATGTCAAGGTATTTTTTGCAGCCTGCCAAAATTATCAGCAGCAATGCCGCTGCGAAGTATTTTACGTATACAATTTTCATTTTTTGGACTTAAAAATTGAGATTCAAACCAATGTTGTAAACTTTTTGCACCGGGTAGCCGAGACCATTTCCACCCATTTCGGGATCCCACAACTTAAACTTGCTGAAAGTAAGCAGGTTGGTACCGCTGAAATAAAAGCGCATGTTGGTGATTTTAAGATTATCCAGCAATTTCCCTTTTACCGTGTAACCAGCCTCCAGCGTTTTCAGCCTTAAGAATGACCCGTCCCGCATGTACCAGGTACTCCGCTGGGAATTATTTTGGTTGACCGAGGTGGATAAACGCGGCCACACGGCGTAGATATCCTGGTTTTCTTCTGACCAGTGGCTATCCGCAAAAGCCTTCAAAAGTGCGTTTTCACCGATCAAATTGGATGGATATAAAGGGTTTATCCCATTATTATCATACGGGTAATTTATAAATGGTGCTGTTGCTACAGGATTGATAAAGAATGATTCTCTGCCCAAACCCTGAAAAAACACGGAGAAATCGAACTGGTTACGGCCTGCGGAGAGACCAAAACCGTAGGTAATTTCGGGTGTTTCCGGAAATCCGATGGGTACAAAGTCGGCATTGGTAATCTGTCCATCCCGATTAATATCTCTGTATTTCAGATCCCCCGCGCCGTATGTTCCAAAATTTTGGCGAGGTGAATTCTTAACGTCATTCTCATCTATAAAAAGCCTTTCGGCGATCAGACCCCTTGGTTGCGTGATGGATTGCCCCACCTTGGAAAGGTAACGATCCTGATAATCGGGCTCCTCATAGACGGAATAGATGCCTCGTGCCATCGTGAGATTTCCTCTGGCGATCATCCACGCTCCGTTACTGAAGTTTTGATTGAAATCCACCGCCAGATCAAACCCCTTGGACTTAGCTTCTCCGACATTGGCCTGGGGAATGACGGAAAGCCCCGTCGTAGTTGGAATAGATGCCCGTGTCATCAGGATATTCGAGCGTCGTTGTTTATAAATTTCGGCAATCACGTTGAGCTTCTGCAAGAGAGAAAACTCCAGTCCCAGATTGGTCTGATGGGAGGTTTCCCAGGTGATATCCTTGTTTTCATATCTGGAAATGGAGACCCCTTCACGGTAGGTATTGGAATTAAACCCGAAGGTGGCGCCTCTTCTTGTGTCATTGAGATTCACTTCTGAAAGGAAAAAGAAGCGGTCATAAGCGCTGCCGATGGCGTCATTGCCCACCAGCCCGAAGGATCCCCTTACCTTCAGTTTGTTTACAATAGTTTCAACTGGTTTCCAGAAATTTTCATTGGAAATCACCCATGCCCCGCCGATGGTGGGGAAGAAACCGAACTGCTTGGTTTTGTAAAACCGTTCGGAGCCATTATATCCAAAGTTGAACTCGGCGAAATAGCGATTGTCAAACGAATACGAAAGCCTTCCCGAAATGCCGGTGTTTCGGCTGGGGAGCGAAAGCTGAAGCGTAGGCTGACTGGTCGCGGTGGAGTTGTTTTTCAAGCTCTGCTGCAGGGTGGTAACGATTGTCGCGTTCACTGAGTGTACTTCTTTGAAAACACGGGTGTAATCTGCTGTTCCCTGCAGATAAAGAAATGTTTCCAGGTCTTTGCTTCCGGGCTTATAATTGAGGTACTCCGTAGCAGGTTCCGAAAAGAACTGGCTCGTTTGCTGATTAAGCCAGTTGAGCCTGTAAGTATCGGTTTGCTTATCATACGATCCTGCACGGTAGAAATAGGGATTGTAAGCACGGGTAACATCAAAGTAGGAATACCGGTTAATATTTGCCAGTCCCCGCACATTTAGCCCTTTTACCAGAAAATCCAGTTTCTGGGTCAGTTCCAGCTGTGTGAGCATTTTCGAGCGCGAATATTGCTTGTATCCCTTGACCATATCGGCATAAGGGTTGAGGTACTGTCCCTGGTCAAAATTCCCGAACAGAATATGATCTGTGGCTTTATTGTCTTCATCTGGTGCGTAAAAAGCCGGATAGGAGGTAGGGCTTGTCTTCAGGGCTTTCTGATACAATCCGGAACCTCCGTCGATCGGCCCGTTGTAATCATCGAAATTTCCATACAACCTGACGATTAACTGGGTGGAACCGCTCAGATTGATATTTACATTGGAACGTACCGAGTAGTTGTTGAGCTTTACGTTATTATTAAAATTGTTCATTTTGTCTACCTTCAGTATCCCATTGTCGTTGCTGAAAGAAGTAGCCACATAATACTGCGCCACTTCTCCACCTCCGGATACGCTCAGGTTCCCACGCCTGTTTTGTGTGTATTTTTTAAAAAGGGCTTTTCGCCAGTCTGTTGCGGGGTAAATGTAAGGATTACCTCCACGGAGGGTATTGTCTATCTGGTTTTGAGAATATTTAATGGGAGCAAGCGGATCCCGCGTCAGCTGTGCCTCATTATAGAGCTTCATATAGGTGATCGGGTCTGCGAGCTCCACATTCTGAGTGGGCATCGAAACCGAATTTTCTATCCGAAAATTAATTTTTGCCTTTCCGGCTTTCCCTTGTTTGGTGGTCACGTAAACCACTCCGTTAGCGCCGCGGGCACCGTACAGTGCAGTAGCACTTGCATCCTTCAGGATGGAAAAACTCTCGATGTCGTCGGGCTGCAAGCGGGCAAGATCCGTCACTGTAAGTTCCACGTTGTCCACCAGAATCAGCGGCGAATTATTGGTACCGAACGTGGTGATTCCCCGGATAAAAAAAGTGGCGTTATCTACACCGGGTTCACCGCCTCGCTGGTAACCAATAACCCCCGAAAGCCTCCCTGCAATGGCTGTGGTAAGGTTGCTGGCGGGTATTTTCAGGTCCGACGGACGAATCGTGGTGACGGCTCCCACTACGGCTTCTTTGTGCTGTTTTTGGCCAAAAGCCGTTACTACTACTTCGTCCAGGGCCTTGTTGTCTATCTTCAGAACAACATTCATAATGAGCTGGTCGCCCACTACTTTTTCTTCCGAAATGTAGCCGACATAAGAAAAAATCAGTACCGACTTTGCTCCCGGAATGGCCAGGCGGTAGGTACCATCGGCTTCGGTGCTAGTCCCCATTTGTGACCCCTTTATGACAATACTTACCCCTGGCAGGCCTTCCCCTTTTTCGTCAGTTACTTTGCCAGCTATCTGCTTTTCGAGAACATGGGATATTTTTTTTGAATCCACCGCACCGCTTGGCTCCTTTGAGTTGACCTTCATTTTGGTTAGTACTACCTGGTTTACATTCACAAGCTGGTAGCTGATATTTCTCGGAGTCAGTACACGGCTCAGCAGGTCGTCAAGCGTTTCATTTTTTACTTCTATTGAGATTTTTTCATCTAAAGCAATTACATTTTTCTGGTATGAAAACGACACGTCCACCTGTTTTTCGATGTCTTTTAAAATGGATTTCAAAGAACCTCCTCTAACGGATATAGATAAACGTTCTTTAAGAAGTTCCTGCGACAACGTAGGCGAAGCATAACTTAAACCCGTTAGCAGCACAGCAAACAGGAGTTGTGTCGCGGTCATTGTAGTTGTTTTTAACACTTTACTGATCATAAAAATAACCATAATCCTATTGTTTGGTTTTGACTAAAAGATGTGGGCTGTTTTCTTCCATGCTGCATCGCTGGGATGTGGCGTCATGGCGTCGGCATTTTTCGGCATCAATCTGATATTGATATTATACAGGTACGGGTACTTCCTAAAACTAACCTAAGGACTTAAAATATTTTTTGTTTTTTTATCATTTATTTCATTTTAACCCTACCGGGACGGTATCAGCAAATGAAGAGGAAGGGGTACAGGCTATTGACAGCCCTTCGATTCAATGACGATCTGCGCATCTACTACCTTATAACTCCCTTCAATGGTTTTGCAGATCACGTCCAGATTGTCATATAAAGACTCTGCTCGCAAAGTCAGAGACAAAATACATTTTGAAGTCAGTTCCTGGTCGTAAATGATGCGTATGCCATATCGTTTTTCGAGTTCAGCGAAAATTTCCGAGACATTTACTTCGTCAAACTTTTTTATTTCATCGGCAGGAACCTGAATAATGGGAACCGGGGTTTCGATCAGATTTTTTACAAGGCTCTCCTTTTCCCGATCAAAGGTAACCTTCTGGTTCGGCAACAATACCAACCCCATGGTTTCGGGATCGGCTGTTTGTATTGTGCTCTGTTTGAATACTGATACCCGGCCCGTTCGTACATTCACTGTAACTTTTTTCTCATGGTCAAAAGCGGTAATCCGGAAACTGGTCCCCAACACTTTTGTGATGGTTTCGTTTGCATAAACATAAAAAGGCCGGTAACGATCCTTGGTTACCTCAAAAAAAGCATCTCCACTCATTAGAACGACGCGTTTTTGTTTTTCAAACTGTTTGGGATAACTAATTTTACTGTTCTTGCTCAACGTCACAACACTACCATCGGGCAGTTTCACTTTTAACGGCAATGTACCGGAATTTCTGTATTCCTGCAGTTCCTGGGAATTTTGGGCATGTATCACAAGCTCCTGATAGGTGATCTTCTCTTTTGAAAAGTAAACGCGCCAGACACCCAACAGAATTACGACCAAAAATGCTGCGCCAGCGGCTAATTTATATTTTCGATAACCTCTCTCCGTTGAGATACTTGCAGGTACCTCCCGGCTTTCTATGTCCAGGGTGGAGGTGATTCGTGCCCATACCTGCTTCTCATCTGCCGAAGAAGTAGTGATTTTCTCGGCCTGATGCAACTCCCTTATGGTGCGGGACGCTTTAATAACGGTGTCCCTGTGCCCGGGATTCAAAAGGACAAACTCCTCCCACACAGACGAATCTATGCCATTTAAAACCCAGTTAATAAAGGAATCATCGTTTAGAAGACCCTCGAAATCAAAATCCTTGTCTTTCATTTTCAGCAGAAAATACCTTATTACTTTATATAATAGGTACAGAATTTTCAGAAACTAACCTAATATTGACATTTTTTTTCCAAAATGCTTTCATTCGCCGGATATCACTGGCTCACTAACAAGGAGGTCAGAACGGAAAGCATGGACAACTCTCTAAGTTTAAGGCGCAGCACGGTATAAGATTTAAATAAGAGATTGCTCACACATTGTTTGGATAGCCCCATCAGCGCTGAAATTTCGTCCAAACTTAGGGCATGGTAAAACCGAAGGTTGATTACCTCCCTTTGCCGTTCGGATAGGTCTGCGATGGCGTTTTGAATGCGCACGGTTCTGTGCTGCGCGTGCTCCGAGTCAATCGACTGTTCCTCATAGGACAATGAAACCAGGTAATCCAAAAACTTATCAATATCCTCGGTATTTTCAAGAATATTTTTCCCATTTCTGATGATCTGGTTCCGGAGTGCTCTGAACAGATAAAACTTGATGTTCTCTACGTCGGCCAGATATTCCCTCCGCCTCCAGAGATCAATAAAAACATCGTGGATTGCATCTTCCAGTAACTGATTGTCAGAGGTTATGCGTGAACCATAATTATTCAGGATTTTAAAATAACCTTTATACAGTTCCTCAAATGCCTGACGATTTCCCTGCTTGAAGGAATACCAGATGTTCCATTCAGAAGAATATCCTGAAACATTATTGGGAGTATACTTTTCCAATAGGCTGAAAATTTTAGAAAGTTGATATCACTGGTATCATTCAGGAAACCAAAAGTAGAAAATTACCAAATGATACTGCTGTCAACTGAAAATTTCAACTCAATAATGAAATATATACCTTTAGAATTGAAACAAAAAGCCTTTAAAGGACAGATAAAACGTGAATACCCTGTCCGGGCCCATGCACCGGTTATGCAAAACTAAAGCCGTCGCTTCCGGGCTCGTTTCGGCTAAAAGCAAGTCCCTTCTCACAGTATTTCGTTTTGTTGCCGCTGTATCAGTACAAATTCTAAGAAAGGAGCCTAATGCCGACGGACCGTCATAAAAGGTTAGCAGGCTTTTCTTAAATTATCAGCAAATGCATCAGGCAAAAGGCTTAGCTCAACCGCCCGGGCCGCTTTTTCCACATCGTATTTAACACGGATGAATTTAACTTGTACACCGTCCGGACTCTTCGTGCTTGCCATAGGGTCAATAGTCAGCATTACATAACAGGCCCTGGCATCACCATCTTTGGGTTTTCCCACCGAACCCGTATTAATCAGATGGTGGAAATAGTCATCACCATCTTCACCGGAATTAATGATGCGGTGATACGGTTTATGCGAATGGCCAAAACATAAAATATCTGCTTTGAATTCTTTCACCATCTCCGTAACATAATCCGGTGGTAATTCTTCCAGCAAATACTCATTAATGCTGCGTGGGCTACCGTGAACCAGTAGCATATTTAAAGAGTCAGTGTTTAACCGGAACTCCACATCCAAATGCCTGGGCAGGGTTAGTAAGTATTCCCTCTCTTTCTCTCCAACAAGCTTATAAGCATAGTCACTACTTTTTTCTGTACTGCACACGTCCTCAGAGGGATAGATTTTGGCTACTTTTAAATCGTGGTTTCCCGCGATGGTAGCAATGCCACGCTTACGAACTAAATCGATCACCTGATTAGGCCAGACGTTATAGCCCACCAAATCCCCCAGACAATAAATGGCGTCTGTATCACGGGTTTCAACATCTTTGAAAAACGCCTCCAATGCTGGAAGGTTGGCGTGAATGTCGGAAAAAAGGGCAATTCTCATAAATCTTTATTTAAAAATTCAATAATTTCATTGATAGTTTGACGTGCCGAGCGGCCTACACCGATTAATGTTGCCGATGCAAAGCCTGTGAAACTGCCATAACCCACCAGCCAAAGTCCATCGATTTGTAAAGCCCTGGTACCTTCACATTCAATTTTTCCATTTTCGAGAATAATACCTAGTTCCCTAAGGTAATCTGTTGCAAATCCGAAGCCTGTGCACCAGATCACCACATCAAACTGCTGATGGGTACCATCCGGCCACACAACCCCTTTTTCGTAAAATTCACTGAAGGTTTCACGTGCTTTGAGCACACCACGGGCACGGGCATCTCTTACTGACGGTACCATCACGACATTGCCAATGTTATACTCGGAAGATTTGAACTCTTTTCCCTCCTTCATTGCATGGTATTTGGCAGATGCCACATCAAAAAGCACACGGCCATCCACATCGTCTGGCAGAAATTGGGGTTCTTTGGCTGTTGCCCAAACTGTGCTTGCAACCCTGGATACTTCGGCCAGGATCTGAGCACCCGAATTGCCGCCCCCAACCACCAATACGGATTTACCCTTAAAAGGAACCTCATTTTTATACTGAGCTGAATGCAACTGCTGCCCTTTGAACAGATCATTACCAGGAACTACCGGAACAAACGGCTTTTGAAAAGTGCCGGTAGCAGAAATCACAGACCTGCTTTGATAGTCCCCCTGACTCGTAGTTAACAAAAAGACACCCCCTTCCTTTTTCACGTCCGTCACTTTTACGCCATGCTTAACAGGCAGATCATAACGAGTCTGATACTGAATTAAATAGTCCAGCACCTGCTGTTTGGGTGGGAATTCTTTCTCTGATTTAGGCATCATCCATCCTGGCAGCGAACTGTACTCTGCCGGAGAAAACAGTGTCAGCGAATCCCAGGTATGTTGCCAGGCTCCGCCACCCTGCTGTTGATCGTCCAGAATGATGTATTTCAGACCGGCACGGCGCAGGAAATAACCACACGCCAATCCGCTCTGCCCACCACCGATTACAATGAGATCATATACTTCCATGGGTTGGCTGGATATTTTCCGGTTTGTAATATTTATCGCGGAGCCAGAAAGCCACATTCACTAACGCAATCAAAGCAGGTACTTCTACCAATGGCCCGATCACGCCCACAAATGCCTGTCCGGAATTAATGCCAAATACACCAATGGCCACCGCAATTGCCAACTCAAAGTTGTTACCCGAAGCAGTGAAAGCGATAGAAGCATTTTGTGAGTAGTCAGCTCCCTGCGATTTGGCGATGAAAAAGCTCACTAAAAACATAATGACAAAGTAGATCACCAACGGTATTGCAACCAAAAGCACGTCACCCGGTAGCTGGACGATCAGCTCCCCTTTAAGCGAAAACATCAAGATAATCGTTGACAACAGTGCAACCAGTGTGATGGGTGAAATGAAAGGGATAAACTTCTGCTCATACCACTGCTCTCCTTTCAGTGCTGTAAGCCCAATCCGGCTTAGCACGCCTGCTGCAAATGGAATCCCCAGGTAAACACCTACACTGGCCGCAATTTGCGCTATTGTAATATTTACATCAAGGCCTTTCAAACCTACCAAAGGAGGCAGAACTGTTATAAAAAAGTAAGCATAGAAACTGTAAAGCAAAACCTGGAATACGCTGTTAAGCGCCACAAGCCCGGCTGCATACTCACGGCTCCCTTCGGCAAGCTCATTCCAGACCAGCACCATGGCAATACAACGCGCCAACCCGATCAAAATCAGGCCGACCATATATTCCGAGTGATTTGGAAGAAAAATGATGGCAAGGATGAACATGAGAACAGGCCCCACAATCCAGTTTAATATCAACGAGACCGTCATCACTTTGGTATTCCTAAATACCTCTCCCATTTTGTTATATTTTACCTTGGCCAGTGGTGGGTACATCATCAAAATCAGCCCAATGGCCAACGGAATGTTGGTCGTTCCGCTTGAAAAAGTATTGATATATGCTGGGATCGAAGGCACAAAATTGCCAAGTCCCACACCAATTGCCATAGCGCTAAAGATCCAGAAAGTTAAGTAACGGTCCAGAAAGCCAAGTTTCTTTCGGTTTGCCGGAACGCCGGAACGCCGGATCGTGTTCGTTGCTGACATAATTATAAGTTTTCTTTCACGAAGTTCTCACTGTAGGTTTTAATCATTTCTCTGACCGTGCGAAACGCGTCTGTTACCTGCCGCTCGCTACCAGTAGCTTTGCCAGGATCAGGAAAGTTGTGATGGAATTTCTTTGCATTGGTCGGAAAATACGGGCAGCGCTCTTTGGCGTTATCACAGACAGTGATCACAAAATCAAAGTCGATGCCAGAGTATTCTTCTATATTGTTTGATGAGTGTCCTGAAATATCAATGCCATCTTCGGCCATGATGGTAATCGCTTTGGGGTTGACACCGTGCGTCTCAACCCCTGCACTATATATGTCTGCTTTTTCACCAGCAAATTTTCTGAGATAGCCTTCGGCCATCTGGCTCCGGCAACTATTACCGGTACAGAGTACTAATATTTTTTTCATGTTGCTACTGCCGTACGGCAATCAGCCGTCGGCTTTTTTGTGAATAAATCCGAATTACATCCTGCTTATCGGGTGCTTTTTAGAAATGCCAGGCGGGAAGCTCCTGGCAGGCACCTGTTAGCAACATCCGCCCCCTGGTGTGCAGCTTTGGTTTTCAGCACCTGCTGTTTCCAGTACGGGCGTTTGCTTTGCAGATGACGTATTTGTAGCCGGCGTGCAGCATTCTTCGCCCGAAGGTGTCGTACCGCAACTCCCTCCCCTGGTCAAGGCTTTGCATTGTGTAAAATCAGCTTCCAACTTCACAGTAAAACTGTCACCTTCAGAAACAAACTCACCTGGATACATTTGGCGCGTATCGAATTTTGAATTACCAAACTCAATTTTGACAACACCAAGCGGATTGAGCGGAAGTGATTTTTCTACAAGGTTCACAATTTTTAAAGCTTTACTTACTTTCATTGCTCGATCGGCTTCAGCAACCGAAGGTTCCCATAGCTGTACAATGATTTCTGTCCAGCTATTCATCACGCCACCGCAGTCCACCGAAACGATCGGGGCTTGCTTGATTTCGGTAATGTGGTAAGAGTTATCGACAAACTTGCCTTCTTCATACTGAAATTGAAGGTGTAAATCTGGATTTTGCGCCAGGGTATTTTTGAAATCACCCCATGTCATGGGACCGCCGGCCGCTGGATTCAATTGGTTCATATTTTATCGATTAAATGTAATATTACGATTAATTGTTTCAAAAAAAAGCTAGCGACAGCATGATGTGGTCAATGTATATGCTTCCAGTAATGTCCCAAATGCCGCCTGAGCTTCCGACCATACCACGGGATTGATGCAATAGCAAACCCGTGGCGGATTGATCTCTCCCTGAATGATCCCAATTCTCTTTAATTCTTTCAAGTGCTGCGATACGGTGGCTTGGGCCAGTTCGAGCTCATCCACCAGGTCTCCACACACACAGGACTTCCGGGCAATCAGCAATTGAAGGATCGCCACCCTGGCCGGGTGCGAAAATGCCTTGGCCAGATCTGCCATACGGTTTTGCTGCTCCGTGAATATTTCGGTTTTCGTCACTCCCATGGTGCAAATATAGGTATCGATTTTATAATTGCAATATTACGATAGATATTTTTCTCGCGACAATATCTATCTCCTCTTTCCGGTTAATACTCACTCTCGGCCATCCAACATGGATCTGCTCAATTTATAGATGATTGGTGTGGACAGTACCTAATCGTTTTAGCATCCAGTCCTGCCTGCTTTCTGCCCCAGCTTGAATAGTTCCGATGCCTCTCCTGCCTGTGAATTTTTTAAAATCCCGTACGACATCCGACAAATTCTCGTTGCGGACGCGCCAAATCACGTGCACATGGTGGTTATGATCACATAAGCATAAATTTCAAGCCCTTTACTTTAAGCGACAAAAACTCATGCTTTCAATCACCAGAACACGGTACACCTTCCTGGAAAAAACATCAACCTAATCAATAATCTGGAATGTCAAATCATGCGGTGCGGATTGATCTTCAATTGGATAGGCCGTACAGATGTGTTTTCACAGGGTACGGCATTTTTTACTTTTGTAACATACGTTTTTTTAACATCTAAAGCGGTGTTTTTCCGGTCTGATCTGCTGTTGGTTGTAGTCTTCTGACTACAACCAGGCGAAATCGGTTTCCAGACCGAAAGCTTTGTGGTTGCAGGTGTATACTTTCGGTCATAGACCGGAGACGCTCGTCCGTAGTCTGGAGACTATGGACAACGAGGGATTGTCTATTTTGTAAAGTCCCTGGTCCTCATTGATGATTTCTGCCCAAACCGTTTCCTCTGTCCAAGCATCTAGCACGTCATTATGGAAAGCGAAAGAGATTTCACATGGTCAGTTTTTGACACTTAATGCGGCGATGTTCAGCGTAATAAACTCGCAAAATTGATTACGACTTCATTTCTCAGATTCCGAATTTGCTGCCCAAAAACAAAACTCTGCCAGATTACCCAGAATATAGTTTACCCTCCTCTGCTCGGCATGTTCCAAATGAGCGCTGATCCATTCTTCGGAATAATCACTCTCGAGGATCTTCTGAAATTCTTGTTGCAAATAAAGTTTGACATCTTCTTTCGCTAAACGCATCTCCTCCCACAATGAGGTTCGGTGATTCAAAATGTAGACCAAATCCTCAAAGTCGGTACTTGTCCTTCCATCGCTGCCACCTCGATTCTTGAATGCCTCCAGCTTACTTGCGACCAGATACTCCGGTCTGAATATATTAATATGGTAACCGCCTCCTAAATCACATTTTACTGCAGATTTAAAACCCTCCGGATACCAGATATTGCTGAATCCAAGAACCTCTTTATCGGTAGGCATAACATCAACAATAATTCCCTGTACTTTATATCTGCAGATTACACCGGATTCAATGTCATTGGTAAATCCCTTAGACCGTAATTTTTCTTCCAAATCCGCATAAGCCTTGTAATCAGTTACTTCAATTAATATATCTACGTCGTCAGTGGGCCTTATTTCTTCTGCAACACGTTGAACATATAAGGCTACTGTTGCCCCACCAACAAAAATTGCCGAATCCTGCAGCTCTTCTAACGCGTCATAAACAGCCTTGATTCGCAGAATATTTTCTCTTTGGCTCATTTTTTAAGGATTAACATCTTCATTTGTTGCAAGGCCATCTTCTTTTCTCGCGTTCGCCCAACCCGCAAAATATCGATACCGGAGAGTAATTTGTAAAGTACCTCATCCTCTAACACTGCCTTTGTTACTCCTTTGTGAAGCGGTTCGATGGAAAGGCCCCGCATGGTTCCCTGCTCGTCCTTCCAGACGTAATCAACCGATCCCAGAAAATGTGCTTTGTAAAACGGGTTCGAATAGGCGGTTGGAACACCAGTGACGATTTGTCCCGGTACCACGGGAAAGACGTAGGGCAGCCCGAATTCTATAAATTCCATGAGGTTGTTAGCCCGGACCTTTTTTTTGCTCTCATCTATCAACCCCGCGATATGGCTCCTACTCAAAGATTCTGAAACTTCTGACACACTTATATAGAGCTTTGACGACAAATCTCTGTATTGCCAAGGATTACCTTCTAGACAGACGATTTTTAGTAAAATGACCACGTCCAAGGGACGCATTCCGTTATGAGCTTTCATGACGTAAATATATAATTCTAGTTCGTTGTTTGCAAATCGCGAACAACGAACTAGAATGCGGTCAGGATTCGTAAGATTCTAGTCCTGCACAAAGGAATCAAGCTTTAATATGCTTATTTTAAGTCTCTTACATTCGTTAAAAGCTTTGTAACTAACGTGTTCGAGAATGCTAATTCCACCTACCTGTATTTTGTGTACCTTAAGCCCGAACTCAACGGGTTTGTTCTCTTTTCCCCGAACAATAGGTCTGATATACGGCTTATAGATACTGACAATCCTCTCTTTTATTTTAACTTTTGGGTATTGGAAATGGTGATACTGCTGCTGATAAACCATCTTGATCGTCTTGAAAGTAGCAGCATCCTTATCTGTAAACCCACTTGCTTTCAATTGATTAAGTAGATTTTGATAGGCATCTATTCCTTTCAGCAGCAACTTTAATAAAGCATTCTTTCTGGACTTTGTTTTCCTGAAAGTCTTTTTTCTTTGTTTACTATAAACATTTGTTTTCTTTTTTTGATCCTGATATTTGGATCGTGGTTGACGGAGGCCATGAAGTTGACAAAGCGCTGGAATTTGTTTTTCCCAGATCCATTGACAACTTTCCCACAAGATCTTGGTATCGGTAGGAAAACGCATATGTACTTCATAGCAGGTAGCATCCATCAGAAGCACATTTTTATCAGGAATTTCATTTTTCCAGGCAGAGATCAAGACCTTTTGCACTGCCTGCATATCCACATGATGACTCAGATAACTTCTTACCTTCGAGACAAAAGAGTTGTCTTTAATTTATTCATTATCAGACAATAATACACCACAAAACAGCTGCATCGCCCAGTCGGTGTTGAAACGATCCAGAAGTTTTTGATCACTCTGGCCAGTATAATGTTTCAAAAACATCATCCCGAAAAGCCCTTTGGGCGGTAACCAGGACGGTGCACCCCGCAGGGTTTTCTTTTTAGGAAGCAACTCAACTAGATTATCCCAGTCGATACAGTCATGAAGACGACCAAGTTCAGTATTCTTGAAAATATACCATTTTTGTGAGTAGTAGGAATCCCAGGAAAATAAAGTATTTTGCATATGCTTATATTAACGTGTGGTAACCTTAAGATAAGCAAAAACCCCGAATTATGCCAGTTTCTGACATATTCGGGGTTAATTATTTTTATAAAAAACTAATAATGGGTCAAGCTGAAAATCTGGGGGGGGGAAGTTAAGCATAAAGTTTTGTAAGCCGGAATAGGAAAAATGGAATATCCCTAACGCCTCTGGATGATGACCTAAAAGCCTTGATCTTAGCGTTGAAAGATTCAGCTGAAGCGTTAGTACTTCTGTTGTTAAAGAAATTAAGAATGTCCAGATAGTGCGTCTGGATCGACCTGGCGACAGTTTTGAATGAATCAAGGCCGCAATCTTCAACTTCGTTATACCAAAGCGCCAATTTCTTGAATGCTTGTTCTTTGAGTTTGCAAGCCCGAAAGATGGTACCAAGACCACTAGCCAGCTTGTATGCTTGCTCAACAACCGGATAACGCTCAAAAAGTAGCCTCGAACGATGAACCTGTGACAGTGTCCATTTGTCGTGATGCTTAAACAGTAAGTATCTGCTTCTGACCAGCAATTGTTTAAGCGTATCTCCATTGCTCAAAACCTCAGGCTGGTAAATCAATCCGGATTGCCTGGCCGCTTCAATAGCTTCATTTTCTTGATCCAGGGCCTGCCAACGATGTTGAATCCTGATTTCCTGAACTGCATCAAATGCTAGTTTTTGGACGTGAAAACGGTCGATAACCTTCGACGCCTTTGGGAAGCATCGGCTCACAATCATGCCCATGTTGGCCGCCATGTCCAACGTCACTTCTCTTACTTTATCACGAGTACGCTTTGGAATCTTCCTCAAAATCTCAATGACAGAATTAGCTTGCGTACCTTTGACCATCGCTACTAATGAACCTTTACGTCCTTTGGCTGCTTTATCCGTGACAATTGTATATAATTCACCATTGGACAGTGATGTTTCATCTATGCTAAGATGCGAACCTGTGTTGTCGGGATATAATAGCCACTCGGCCGCATGCTCTCGTTGTTCCCAATCTTTGTAATCGCTAATATGGCTTTTATATTGCTCCTGAAGTTGCTTCCCATCCAAATGAAAGTATTTGCCTAATTGAGAACAACTTACAGGATGATTATCAATACAATCCTTTTAAAAAATCCGCGAATTCCTTAGTCATTCGCGTCCCTTTTTGAACCAATTCCCAATCCCTACTAATAGTCTCTCCCGTATCCTTCACTTCCCAACGACGGCGTTTGATACAGAGTGTAACCTTCTGGTTACGAATAGGGAAGTCCTGAATGTATATCTCGGGCAGAAAGCCCTTAGACTCTAATTTTTGATCTTTATATTCGGAGGGAGGAAGATTTTTCTCCTCCAGGTAGATGTGCAGACCCGTGAGGCCTTCGACGATTTTGGAAAGTTCAAAAAATACGGTGATCCCTTCTGGTAATAGGAAGCGAACTAAGGCTTGATATGATTCTTGCAATGGACTCTAAAATTGGTTCATTACAAATGAACTACTTTTTTAATCGCCCCCCAACTTTTCGGACTGATCCCTAATAATCAGATAATTAAAAGGGTAAAGGTCGCCCTATTGCAACTAACGAAAAAAGCACCTAGCAAATTAATGCTAAGTGCTTCATTTTTAGGGCTCCCGAAGTTGGGCTCGAACCAACGACCCTCTGATTAACAGTCAGATGCTCTAACCGGCTGAGCTATTCAGGAGTGTTTTGCCTTTTTCTCCTCTGATGGTGAATCAGATGCTCTAACCGGCCGGCAAACGGTTTGTGAGCTATTTATGAGTGTAATCCGGTTGTTATTCCTAATTATGGTGCAAATGTAAGCTAATGAATAATACAGCGCAAGCAGAAGCCCTTATTTTTTTATCAGGACTGTACCTTCTGAAGTATTAACTCCTTGACTTTCTTGGCATCTCCCTTTGTAAAATTATTGATAATTATTTCGGGACGCATTCTTGGTATCACCCGAATGGTAGAAAAAAACATCCCACTGTCGATCTCTACGCCGGAGATATCGGTATAAAACACAAAATTATCGGTGCTTCTGAAAAGCTTACTTACTTTAAAGGTCACCCCTTTTTCGCCAAATGTGACTTCATCCGGAAAAAACGGATTCATTAAGCCACTGGCACTATAACGTTCGTTCATTTTTTATGCAGGTTATCAAATGTAAATGACTGACAGAATTACAAAGGTACATATACTACCTTTTTAGTCTCAAAAAATTCTTCTTCAAAATAATCAGAGAGCTCGTATACTTTGGTTCTCATGCCCAGTTCGGCAATTTCCTCGGTGAGATCTCCTCCTTTCAGATATAAAATACCATTCCTGAGCGCATGGAAAGAGTTTCTGCTTATTTTATTTCTCACCCAACCGGTAAACGGGCTCAGCCGTGTGACGGCACGACTCACCACGAACTCGTAACGGTCGTCAAGTTTCTCCGCCCGTACCTGCTCGGCCTTCACATTGCCCAGCCCGAGTTCTTTTGCTATTTCCTGCACCACCCGTATTTTTTTCCCGATGCTGTCTACCAGGTGAAACTGTGCTTCAGGGAACATAACAGCCAGCGGTATACCCGGAAAACCGCCTCCCGTACCCACATCCAGGATGGACGTTCCGGGCTTAAACTCCTGTACCTTGGCAATACCCAGCGAATGCAGCACGTGGCGCTCGTATAATGTTTCAATATCCTGCCTGGAAATCACATTCACACGTGCGTTCCAATACTGGTACAACTCCTCCATTTGCCGTATCCTGTCTTTTTGAACGTCCGTCAGATCCGGGAAATAGCGCAGTATTAATTCCATGAAGTTCTTGGTTTTCTTTTTGTAAGTGTAATGAACCCGAAGACCAGGTAGTAGATAAACAATGCAAAATCCATTGGTAAAAAGCTGAACCATTCAACCGTCCTGCCGAGCTTGTTGTTGATCAGTATCAGCAGGAACAGCTGGATCACCCATCTGACACCCCAGATAACACCTAATGCTTCCAGGAACAGTATATCATGCCTGAACAAGCCATCAGCGAGCATTCCAATGGCTAGCGCCCATACCCCGATGTGTGATCCCGAAAGAAGCCCGAGCATCAATTTATTTCGTGCCCGGTAAAACCTGCTCACGGCCAGATGTCTGCGCTTTTGCCTGAACCAGTCGTTCCAGGTTGTTTTCGGTTTGGAATATACAAATGACTCACGCTCAATAGAAATGGTGGTATTGGTGCTGGAGGCTGCCTCGTTCAGAAAAATATCATCATCTCCCCCGAAAACCTTCCTGTGCGTGTAAAAGCCCTTATTAGCAAAAAAAACAGATCGCTTGTAGAGAATGTTGCGCCCCACTCCCATATAGGTAAGGCCTGCCAGGGCCATGGAAAGATACTGTACTGCAGCGTAAAATGTTTCGCAGCGGATGAACCAGTTGAGCAGACCGGGAAGTTTGAAATAAGGTGAAAAACCGAGAACAATATCTTTTTCTGATGTCACCTGCGAGGCCATGGACTTTATCCAGTGATTACTGTCGGGGCGGCAATCCGCGTCCGTCATCAGGGCGATCGGATAGGTGGCCTGCTTCATTCCAACGGTCAGTGCATATTTTTTGGGAGTCACGTGGTCAAACTGATCGTTGATCCGGATGTACCTTATATTTTTCCAGTTAAATATGTTGTTCCGGATAAATTCTTCGCTGCCGTCATCCGAACGGTCATCCAGCAAGATCACCTCATACAACGGATAGTCCTGTTGATCCAGCAAAGGCAGTAGTTCTTCCAGGTTTTCCCTTTCGTTCCAGGCACAAACCAGCACCGTAACCCCCGTATAATCAGACTGGTAGTTGGTACTTTTGCTATAAAAGGCCAGCCGGGTGAAGAAAAACAAATAATAAAATAACTGAATCAGCACAAATGCGCCCAGCACATAGAGTAAAGGATCCGTCACAATAGAAGAGTGTTGTAATTATTTTTCATATTAAGTACAAATATACGGTCATTGTCAGGAATGTTCGAAGGCTACCTCCTATTTTTGCACGATCAACAGGAATACCTTTCATGAAATTTACCTTACAAGTTGAAGATACCGGATCAAAGGCCCGGGCCGGACTGATTGAGACTGATCACGGAACAATCGAGACACCGATTTTTATGCCCGTAGGAACTGCCGGAACAGTAAAAGCCGTTCATCAACGGGAACTGCAAGACGACATCAAGGCACAGATCATCCTGGGGAATACCTACCACTTATACCTACGTCCGGGATTGGACATTCTTCAGAAAGCAGGGGGGCTGCATCACTTTAATGGTTGGAATAAGCCCATCCTGACCGATAGCGGCGGGTACCAGGTATATTCTCTGGCAGGTACCGGGCGCAAAATCAACGAAGAGGGTGTGGTATTTAAGTCCCACATTGACGGCGGCATCCACACTTTTACACCCGAAGGTGTGATGGATATTCAGCGGGTCATTGGAGCAGACATCATCATGGCCTTTGACGAATGTACCCCCTACCCCTGTGATTTCACTTACGCCAGGAAGTCAATGGAGCTTACCCACCGCTGGCTCCAGCGGTGCTGTGACCGGTTTGATACGACGGCACCTTTGTATGCACATAGCCAAACGCTCTTCCCCATTGTACAGGGGAGTGTATATAAGGACCTTAGAAAGCAGTCGGCAGAGGTGATCGCCTCTCAGAACAGAGAAGGAAATGCCATTGGAGGGCTGTCTGTAGGAGAACCGGCAGACATCATGTATGAATTAACTGAAGTAGTTTGCGATATTTTGCCGAAAAACAAGCCCCGGTACCTGATGGGCGTAGGAACTCCGGAGAACATTCTGGAATGTATTTCTCTGGGGGTAGATATGTTCGACTGTGTAATGCCTACCCGCAACGCACGCAATGGCATGATTTTTACAACAGAAGGTATCATTAATATAAAAAATGAGAAGTGGAAGGAGGATCTTTCCCCTCTGGATGAAAATCTTGGCGGATATGTGAGTACCTTCCATAGTAAAGCGTATCTTCGGCATCTTGTAAAATCCGGGGAAATGCTTGGTGCTCAGATAGCGAGTATTCACAATCTCACCTTTTATATATGGCTGGTAAAAACGGCCAGAGAGAAAATTAAATCCGGTGATTTTAACCAATGGAAATCAGAAATGAAAAAAAAACTAATGCAACGGCTTTGAAAGTTCCAAAAAGCGCCTTTCCTTCGGCATTATTTACATAAAATCTTACCGAAAGTTAATATAATTGCATAAAGTCGGTTGATTAAGTGATATTGTTAACCTAATTTTGTACCCACTAGGCGTATTGGTAATTGCCATCTGGCCATGAATGTTTTTTACTCAGATTGATTTCAACAAAATCAATTCCTAGTTAATCTTAATAACGCTAACTTGAATAGTATGAAAAAAGTATCCCAGTTAATTTGTTCGTTTGCCTTGGGGACGTTGATTGCTTTGCCCGCACTTGCGCAGCCGCTCGTTCCACCTAATTCACCAGATTACAATCCCAAGGCAAGCTATGACGGCCCGTACAAATTAAACACCTGGTCTATTTCTGCTCACGTAGGTCCTTCTATGTTCTTTGGAGATTTGAGGGAGTATGATTTTTGGCCGGTTAATACGACCAACAACGTGGATAGCCATAAGGAATCTGGTACTTTCCAAGGAGGGTTAACAATCAACAAGCAACTTTCTTACCTCTTCGGCGCTCGTCTGGATGGTTCAATAGGTAACCTGCGCGGTATGAAGCGTCGTAACTACAACCGTTACTTCGAAGGCAAATATACCGACGTCTCACTTTCAGGAACGGTAAACCTTAAAGGCCTGCTGATAGGACCCAACAAAATGAAGCGTTGGAAAATTGATGCGTATGCCGGTATAGGACAGGTATTTTATGATGCCACTGCTTATGACCTGACAGGCGGAGTAAAACTTCGTGAAACAGGTAAGAAAAATGACTGGATCGTCCCAACGGGCTTAAATATCAACTACGAAGTAAGTAAAAGAATTGATATTGGCTTGGATTTCCGTCTGAACCATACCAATTCTGATTATCTGGACGCTACTTACGGTGGTGATTATTCAAGAAATCCACAGGATGGTTTCAGCATCAAAGATCAGAAGACCTCACGTAAAGGAAACTCAGAGCTTGATTCTTACGGATACGGTTCTATCCAGCTTACTTATAAATTAGGTAAAAACCCGTTGAAAGTTCAGAAAGTGGACGGCAAATGGGACTACAAACCGGATGAAGGCGGATACTATCACCTGCGTTATACGGATCCACGCGTGCTGATCAAAGCTCCGAAAATCCTTACGCTTGAAGAGATGGATTCCGTTGCAAAAGCAAACCGTCCAAAAGATATCGACCCACGTTTGTTACTTGATACGGATGGTGATGGCGTTTCTGACTTCTTCGATAAGGAGCCTAACTCTCCGGCAGGAAGTGTAGTTGATGGTAGTGGACGTGTTATCGACTTCGATTCTTATGTTAAAAATGCGCTTGCAACTGGTGTAGCTTGTGCTGAGATATTTGCAAACGTTCAGTTCGATACTGACAAAAACGTTCTGAAACCTGAGTTCCAGGAAATGTTGAAAAACGTTGCTTCGATCATGAACAGAAACGGATGCCGTCTGCAACTTGCTGGCCATGCTGACCGCCGCGCTTCTGACCGTTACAATGTTGCACTGTCACGCCGTCGTGTGGAAGCTGTTAAAAACTACCTGATCAACGAAGCCGGTCTGAAAGATCCAAGCAAAGTAATTGTTGACTACTTCGGTTCATTCAAACCAATCGCAGATAGCGCAAGCCGCCCAGGTCTGCAGAAAAACCGTCGCGTAGAATTAAGATTACTTCCATAGTATTTATTAAAAGGAAAAACGAGAAGGGCTCCCAATGGGGGCCTTTCTCGTTTCTATTCATTAGATTTGCAGCAGGTTAAATATAAGTAACTGTTATCAGGCACACCCTTTACGGCTTACTCATTTTTTTACTGCTTACTATTTACTGTATAGGGCTTAGCCATACCACGATTTTATTTCCATGAAAAATTACGATTATCTGATTGTCGGAGCTGGTTTATGGGGCTCCGTATTTGCCCATGAAGCAACCAACCGAGGAAAAAAATGCCTCATTGTTGATCGCCGCACACACACAGGCGGAAATGTTTACTGCGAAAATATTGAAGGTATCAATGTCCATAAATATGGCGCGCACATTTTCCATACCAATGACAAAGAGATATGGGACTATGTAAATTCGTTCGTTGAATTTAACCGCTACACCAACTCTCCCGTTGCTAATTACAACGGCGCTCTGTACAACCTACCCTTTAACATGAATACTTTCTATCAGTTATGGAAAGTTCGGACGCCCGAAGAAGCCAAGGCCAAAATAGCCGAGCAGGTTAAAGAAGCAGGGATAACTGATCCGCAGAACCTGGAAGAACAGGCCATTTCGCTGGTAGGAACCGACATCTACGAAAAACTTATTAAGGCCTACACTGAAAAACAGTGGGGACGCAAAGCAACCGAGCTCCCGGCCTTTATTATCAAAAGGCTGCCGGTCAGGTTTACGTTTGACAATAACTATTTTAACGATCGTTATCAGGGAATTCCCATCGGCGGTTATAACAAACTCACCGAAGGACTGTTAAAAGGTGTAGACGTGAAGCTCGGAGTTGACTTCTTCAAGGACAGAGCTGAACTGGAAGCGCTGGCGGAAACCATTGTTTACACTGGCCAGATCGATGAATATTTCGGTTTCCAGCATGGCCAGCTGGAATATCGAAGCCTTCGGTTCGACAACCAACTGCTGGACCAGGAGAATTATCAGGGGAATGCCGTAGTGAACTATACCGACGGAGAAACTCCATTCACAAGAATAATAGAACACAAGCATTTTGAGTTTGGTACACAACCCAAAACGGTCATAACCCACGAATACCCGCAGGAATGGAGCAAAGGGGCCGAGCCCTATTACCCTGTTAATGACGACAAAAATACCGAGGTATTTAATAAATATAAGGCACTTGCGGCAGAAGAAAAGGGGGTGATTTTTGGAGGAAGGCTCGCTGAGTACCGGTATTATGATATGCACCAGGTAATAGGCTCAGCGCTGAAAAAAGTAAAAGTGCATTTTGGTGAGTAAGGTTGGATTTAACAAGAAATCGGGATGTTGATGTCATATTTAAAGGTACTCTGCGGGATTTTAGTAGTAGTGATCGGGCTGCAGTCCTGTGCCACCCGGCGCCCGTTGCCCACCGTCACCAACTACCCTCTAGACCGGAAAGTGGCTCCCGCTGATCAGGGAGAATACAAAATAAAACCAGGAGACCAGCTTAGGATCAAAAACCTGAACTGGCTCTCGGACCTGGTGCCTGATCCCAGCGCAGTTCCTGGAAACAGCGGCAGCGAAGGGCTGCTTTTAAGTGTTGACGTAAACGGGCAGATCGGCATTCCGGAAATTGGCAAGCTGAGCGTAGCAGGACTTTCAGCTCAAAGAATTTCGGATACCTTATCCGTTTTATATAAAGATATCATCCGAAATCCTATTTTTGAAACTCAGGTGACCAGCCTCCGGGTGAAAGTACTCGGCGCTGTGGGGATACAGGGAATCGTGCAGCTGGATAAAGAATATCAGTCGCTTGGAGAAATCCTTGCCAAATCCGGTGGTATCAAATATACCGATGCAGGAAAAACCATTCAGATCGTAAGAGGAGAAGGCACGTCACAGCGTGTTATTCAATATGATTTTCACGAACTTGCTGATCCTCTGATCATGAATCAGCAGATTTTTGACAACGATGTCGTGTACGTGCCCCCATCACGCGATGCTGTAAGGTCAATCCGGATACAGCGGAATCTTGCTATTTTACAGCCTGTCTTTACGGCACTTAATATCACAATTCTCCTGATCAACGTTTTACGTTAATACTTACCCTAGTTTCAATTCCTATGTTATCAGCAGTTGGTACGGATCTCCACATACATCTCTTACCCGGGATCGATGACGGATCAGCATCAGTGCAGGAAAGCATGGAAATTTTAACCCGCCATTATGCCTCAGGAATCCGGCGGATTATTGCCACACCGCACATTCGCTCCGACTTCTTCCTGAATTCGCGGCAAACCATACTCCCCGCATTTGAAAAGATCCGGGCCGAAGCCAATATCCGTTATCCCGACCTTTCACTGGGTTACGCCGCCGAATATTTTGCTGACGATTACTTTGTGATGCTGCTGGAAACAGACGATCTATTACCACTATTTGATGAATATGTGTTGGTGGAAACGTCCATGCGTACCGAACAGCCTTATTTCAGGGATATCCTCAGACTGATGATTGACAAAGGATGGAAGCCCGTGATTGCCCACCCGGAGAGATACCGCCCCTGGTGGTCCAACAGAAAAATATATGACGAGCTATTTGAGATGGGCGTTATTTTCCAGGTAAATCTGCTTTCACTGGCTGGCAAATATGGCCCCAGGGAACAGGAAATGGCAGAACTTTTAATACAACAGGGCAAGATAAAAGCCATAGGCAGTGATCTTCATCGCACGGTTCAGTACGATGATATTTTAAAAGCCACACAAAATCCTTATTTTTCTGAATTATCTTCACAACCGCTCTTAAACCGGAATGAGATCTGAATTTTAAAATGGCGAACACCAGCGCAGATAACGCATTTTTCGAAAGGCTTTTAAGTAATTCCGAATCCATTGATTTTAAAAAACTTTTTAAAGTTTTTCTTAGCCGCTGGTATTGGATTATTGGCTCCCTGGGGCTATTCGGTGTGTTGTGTTTCCTTTATTTAAAATTTGCCGTACCTCAGTTTGTAGCATCGGTCACCGTCAAGTACCTTGAGAAACAATCCGAACTGGATGAGTTTAGCAGCTCCAAGCCCACCTATATATTCAACTCCGCCACGACCGATTACCTGACGGAAAAATTTAATGTCAGATCACAGGAGGTTGTCGAAAATGCACTGTATAAGCTCAACAACCCCTTCACTTTTTTCCGGGTAAAAGATTTCAGGAAAATAGACGTTTATCCTTCAAAGCCCTTGGATCTGGAAGTGATCAGCTTTGACCCTGATACTTACGAGAACGGCGTTTTTTCCATCACCGAAAATCTCGGACTGGTTTACAGGCTTGAAGAGAGAGAAGTAACACTCCCCTTGCGTCTGGGAGCCATTGTTACAGTGCCTGGCCTTAGCTTTAAAATTAAAGAGATCAGCACCGCCAAGGGATATGAATTTGATTTTGTGCACAATGAAATTGCCCGGCAGGCCGAAAATTTCATAGGCCGGATTGGTATGGAGGAAGTGGAAGAAGCCATGCCGGTTATGAATATGTCCTTTCGACATCATAGCGCCGCATTTACAAAGGATTTTCTAGAAAAACTTATTGAAGCCTACCGGGAGTTTGATTTAAGACAAAAACAAAAATCCTCCGATCTTACCATCAAATTCATAAACGATCAGTTGGGTATTTATTCCGATTCCCTTAAAGTTGCCGCCCGGGATCTGGAATTATTCAAAAAACAAAACCAAGTGCTGGACATCAGCTCGTCGGCCAATGAGATCACAGGAAAACTCCGGGAACTGGAACAGGAAAAACAGAAACTGGAAATTCAGAGAGCTTATATTTCGATACTTGAAAAAAGCCTGGGCACCACCTTTGAACCGGTAAATTATCTGTCGGTGGGCCTGGATGCAGGTAGCGACGGAATCCTGATATCACTGCTAGAGAGATTTAACGAGCTCATTACCAAGCGAAAAGATCTACTTCTCAAATACAGCCCCAATGCGCAGGCCGTCAAAAATATTGATGAAGAACTAAACAAATTCAGAACGCAGATTCTTGACAACATATCGCTTCAGAAACAGAAGATAGGTGGCATGGATAAGATCATGACCTCCAGTATATCGACTTTTCAGAAACGGTTTAACCAGATTCCCGGACTGGAAAAAAATTATCTCTATCTGCAGAGCAACTTTGAAGTAAACAAGAATATTTACTCGCTGCTGCTCAATAAGGAAATAGAATCGTCTATCGTCCGCGCCGGGATGCTCCCATCTTTTGTGGTGATCACCCGTCCTGACATCGACAAAGTTTCGCCCAAATCCATCCAAATAATCATTCTGGCGATATTTTTCGGATTATCTTTTGGGATTGGCTCTATATTGCTGGCCCGGTTTACCAATGGGAAATTTACAGAAATTGGAAATGTGGAAGCCCATCCAAAAGTAACGCTGCTGGGAGTTGTACAGCATTTCCCGGAAAAAGTGACAAACACGTCAAAAGACCTTAACCTGCTGCTTTCGGATCGAAGCATATTCACCGAATCGCTGAGTTCTATACGTACCAAGCTCAGTTTTGCGGGTAGCAATTTAGAAAAGCGGGAGGGCAAATCGGGTAAGCAACTGCTGATTACCTCTGAAAAGTCTGGGGAAGGGAAGTCCTTCGTGACCATTAATCTTGCGCTTTCCCTGACAAAAACCGGAAAGAAGGTTATTGTGATCGGGGCCGATTTACGGAAATCGAAACTACACCATTACTTTGATGACAGGAATAAAAATGGCCTGAGCGAGTACCTCCAGGAAAAGGAAAAAGACATCAACGTTACCATCCGGCATTCTTCAGTTCCCAACCTGGATTATATCGTATCAGGAATACCTCCTTTTAACCCGGGTGAACTGCTTCAGACACCCCTTTTTGAAGAATTGTTAAAATATTGCCGCCAAAATTATGATTACGTCCTGCTGGATACCGCACCGGCCGGCCTGGTGGCCGATAATATTCCGCTACTGACTACCAGTGACCATGTGTTATTCATTATCCGTTGGTTATACTCTGAGAAGGATTCTTATCGTCTGGCCGGACAACTCGCGGATGACTACAACGTGAAGGACGTCAAAATCATCATTAACGATTTTTATGCCGACGCACTCCATACCAGTATCACCAGCGGTTCGGGTTACAGCAGTGGTTACAACCAGTATCGTTACGATTATTCCTACCGGGATAATGGCTATTATACCGAAAAGCCCCGCAACCTGATCAAACGCATTTTTAATCTCAGATAACGTAAATCCACCCTTGCAACCCGCTTTTATTCATTGGACCAAGCTTTAAAGTATGTTTTCATTTAAATATAAATATCCAAAAATAATTTCCGAGATAGGCTGCAACCATAAGGGGGATTTTGAGATTGCAAAGGAGCTGATCCGGTTATCAAAAGATTGTAAGGCAGATTATGCCAAATTTCAGAAACGCAATTCCCGTGAATTACTCACATCCGACCAGTATAACGCGCCGCATCCCTACCCTTACAATGCGTATGGCGGCACTTACGGCGAGCATCGGGAGGCATTGGAATTCAGCCAGGAGCAGCATGCCGAACTGAAAAATTATGCAGAAAGTGTGGGTATAGGTTATAGTACTTCGGTTTGGGACGTCACTTCGGCGGTGGAGATCATAGCTTTACAGCCTGATTTCATCAAGGTCCCCTCGGCATGCAATAACCATTTTGAAATGCTGGGCCTGCTTCGTGATACCTATGAGGGAGATGTACACATATCGACCGGAATGACTACTGCCAACGAAACCGAAGCAATTATCCGGTTCTTTGAAGAAACGAATCAGGCCAGGCAGCGCCTGGTTTTGTATAGCTGTACATCCGGCTATCCGGTTCCATTTAATGATATATGTTTACTTGAAATCAGAAGACTTTACGACCTATACGAGGCAAGAGTAAAAGAGATTGGTTTTTCGGGGCACCACCTGGGGATATCTGTTGACATTGCAGCATATACCCTGGGGGCTCAATGGATTGAACGGCATTTTACCAAAGACCGAACCTGGAAAGGAACCGACCATGCCGCGTCGCTGGAAGTTCCGGGCCTGCAAAAACTGGTGAGGGATTTACACCATACTTTTGAAGCGCTCACCTATAAATCCGCTGAAATTCTGGACATTGAGAAAGTTCAGCGCGACAAGCTAAAATACCGCGAACATTGAAAGAAATACTGGCCATTATACCTGCTCGAGGCGGAAGCAAGGGATTACCGGATAAGAATATCCTACCACTTTCCGGTCATCCGCTTATTGCATACAGCATTAAAGCCGCACTGGATGCTCCGTCCGTTTCCAGGGTGATCGTTTCCACGGATTCAGAAAAAATAGCCGCCATTGCATTGCAATACGGTGCCGAGGTGCCGTTCCTTCGCCCTGCGGCTATTGCAGATGATTTCAGTACCGATCTGGAAGTTTTTCAGCATGCCCTTCAATGGTTATCTGAACATGAGCTTTATACGCCCGATCTGGTTTTACAGCTCAGGCCCACCTCTCCTTTCAGGACAGTGGATATGATAGAAATGTGTATTCAGAAACTGACCAGTTCTGAATGCGACAGCCTGCGGATTGTTACTAAATCTTTTCACACGCCCTATAAAATGTGGCGGATTGAGGATACCGACCAACCTATGGTCCCGCTGTTGCAGCTCCCCGGGTATGATGAACCCTATAACCAGCCCAGGCAAAAACTACCTGAAGTTTACTGGCAGATCGGAACTTTGGATGTGATCAGACCGGAAGTAATAACCAGAGGCGGTTCCATGTCGGGCAAGAAGGTTCTTCCGCATGTCATTGCCCAGGAATTTGCCATTGATATTGACGATCTGGCAAGTTTCCAGAAAGCCGGACAACTCATTGCGCTTCACCATTGCGTTAAATTCGATACATGATCAGCTACGACAGTCCGATATTGGTTTTTGGTGCGGGTTCTATTGGTGAGCGACATATAGAAATCCTCCAGAAACTGGGTTATCATAATATCTGGGTCTACAGACAGCGGAATTTGCCACTTAGAAACATTTCCCCGGACACTGTTAAAATCATTACGGACCTGACCTGTATACCGGACATCAACCCCGCGGCGGCTGTCATCTGCTCTCCTACGAGCCAGCATCTCGAACAAACCCTGCTTTGCATTGATCACGGCATACCTGTTCTGGTTGAAAAACCTTTGTCTCATACCACAGACGGACTTGATCAGTTAAAAAGCCTGATCATGCAAAAAAAAGTGCTGGTGAAAGTGGCATATATGTTACGTTATCATCCATTTTTCCAAAAAATCAAGCGCATTGCGGAATCAGGGGAAGCAGGAAATCTGCTTAGTTTGCAATCCTACTGGGGAGAATATCTGCCCGACTGGCACCCCTGGGAAGATTTCCGCAGTTCCTATGCCGCAAAAAAACAACTCGGCGGAGGTGCGGCACTCACCCTCAGCCATGACCTCGATCTGATTAACTGGCTTGCCTCGAGTGCTGTAACAAACTGGAATACCATCAAAAATTACAGATCAGCCTTGGAAGTGAGCGTTGAGGCTGGTGCAGATATTTTAGTTTCTTATCAAAATGGCATAACGGCTCACGCGCACGTTAACTTCTTCGAGAAATCTCCCAGACGATGGTACCGTTTTGTCTTTGAAAATGCGTCCTTCGAAATTGATTATTTCAAGACCGAAATGATGGTTTTCAGGCCCGGAAAAGATACCGAGGTAACCAGAGATATTTTTTTTGAAAGAAACCAAATGTTTGAGGCCCAAACACTGGATTTCCTTAGGAGCATTGACCATCCCGAAACAAATTATTTAAAATCCGTCACAGAAGCGGAACAGGTAATTAAAATGTGCGGGCCTTAGGTCTTTGTCATATAACCGATTTGTATATTATATTGTAACCGGTTTTATAAAATTAAAAGCATCTGAAATTATCGGAAGCAGGCAGCATGCAACAGATACCCCAGCAACCGTCCATCAGCATAGCGGACAAAGTAATACTTATCACAGGCGCTTACGGGCTCATCGGCTTTACCATTGCTCAGGCCTTCCTTTTGCAAGGAGCCCGGGTAGTGCTGGCTGACATCAACGACGGTCGGAAGGCAAACATCCTGGAAGCGCTGGAAAGAGAATTTCCAGCTGATTCTTTTTTACTGGCCACACTGGATATCACCCGTGAGGAAAGCTGTGAAAAAGTAATTTCGGAGATAGCAGGGAAATTTGGAAAACTCGACGTCCTCGTCAACAATGCCGCCATTGACGCCAAATTCGATCAGCAGCATGCGGGATCGGTTAATCCTAGCAGATTTGAGTATTATCCGGTTGAGCTTCTGAGAAAATCAGTGGAAGTGAACCTGACGGGCACCGTGATTATCACTCAATTTGCTTGCAGACAAATGCTGAAACAGGGCTCAGGGAATATCATCAACGTGGCATCCACGTATTCCATGGTTGCGCCCAATCAGAGCCTGTATGATTTTGGAGAGGGAGTAAAACAGTTTAAGCCGGTGGATTATATCGCTTCCAAATCTTTTATTCCCAATTTTACAAGGTATATCGCCACCTTTTACTCCCGGGAGGGTATCAGATGTAACGCCATCGTACCCCACGCCGTTTTTAATAACCATAACGAGGCTTTTTTGAAAAATTTCGCAAAACTTTCTCCCTTGGGAAGAATGTGTGACCGAGAGGAACTGGTGGGCCCTTTCACATTTCTCGCTTCCGATGCATCAAGTTACATGACAGGATCGGTATTAACAGTGGACGGAGGGTGGACAGCATGGTAGAAATCAAGCTCTTCCTCACCGACGTCGACGGGGTACTTACCGACGGAAGCATGTACTATACCGAATCCGGTGATGAATTTAAAAAATTCAATACCCGCGACGGTATGGCTTTTGAACTGTTACGGAAAAACGGAATTAAAACCGGTATCATCACCTCCGAAAATACGCAAATCGTAGCCCGCCGGGCAGCCAAAATAAAGGCAGATTATCTGTACCAGGGCCACCGCGACGGCGGAAAACTCAGCGCCGCGATAGAAATTTGTAATACCGAAAGCATTTCCATGCACCAAGTTGCTTATATTGGTGATGATTTAAACTGTATTGCCTTATTAAAGGAAGTGGGCCATGCAGCCTGCCCCGCAGATGCCGCCTACCAGGTGAAGGCCATACCAGGAATAATAATATTAAACAGAAAAGGAGGCGACGGATGTGTGCGGGAGTTTGTAGAAAGGATTTTGGATAAACAATGACTTCATCAGAAGAAGATAAATGGGATCTCGAAATTGAGCCCGTCAGCGGGTTATTTGATGTCAACTGGCGTGAAATCTGGCAATATCGCGACCTGATCGCCTTATTTGTGAAGCGTGATGTAGTAGCAACTTACAAGCAAACCATTTTAGGTCCCGTCTGGTTTTTCGTACAGCCTATACTCACAACGTTTACCTACATCATCATTTTTGGAAACATAGCAGGAATATCTACCGGAGGTGTCCCTAAAATTCTTTTTTACCTGAGTGGAATTACACTTTGGAACTACTTCCAGGAATGCCTGCTCAAAACCTCGGATACCTTCGTGCTTAATCAGAATTTATTCGGAAAGGTATATTTCCCAAGGCTAGCCGCTCCCATTTCCATTGTTATTTCAAATCTGTTTAAGTTCGGGATACAGTTCACTCTTTTCCTTGGTATCTGGACCTACTTTCTAATACTGCAAAAGAATGAAGTCAGTCCAAAACCCACGCTAATATTATTCCCATTATACCTATTACTAATGTCCGGGTTAGGTTTTAGCACAGGCGTGTTAATATCTTCTCTAACAACCAAATACAGGGACCTACGATATCTGATCCAGTTTGGGATTCAGTTATTGATGTATGCCACACCCATTGTATATCCTTTGGATATTGCTCCGGAAAGGTATCAATGGTTGCTGCAGCTCAATCCTGTTACCAGCGTGGTGGAGGCATTAAGATATTCTTTCCTTGGGCAAGGGCATTTTTCATGGGCAGGTCTTGGATATAGCTTTATATTTATGTCTATCAACCTGTTAATAAGCATTATAGTATTTAACAAGGTTGAAAAAACTTTTATGGATACAGTATAGAGTCAAAAATTATGTCAGATACAGTAATACAAGTTGACAATGTTTCCAAACTCTATCAACTTGGTGAAATTTCTACTGGGACATTAAGCCGTGATTTACACCGGTGGTGGACCCAACTACGTGGAAAGGAAGATCCATTTCAAAAAATCGGCCAGACGAATGACCGCACAGTTAGAAGTTCCGCAGATTTTGTATGGGCCTTAAAGGATATTTCCTTTGAAGTAAAACAGGGAGAAGTTCTTGGAATTATCGGACGAAACGGGGCCGGGAAATCCACCTTGCTTAAAATACTATCCCGGGTTACTAAACCGACATCTGGCAGGATCCGGGTAAAAGGACGAATCGCCTCGTTGCTGGAAGTCGGGACCGGCTTCCATCCCGAGCTGACGGGCAGAGAGAACATTTTTCTCAACGGAGCCATCATGGGAATGACCAAGACCGAAATAAAGTCAAAACTTGATGAAATAATCGCCTTTGCCGGAGTAGAAAGATACATCGATACCCCTGTTAAGCGTTATTCCTCTGGTATGTACGTCAGGCTCGCTTTTGCTGTGGCCGCCCATCTGGATCCGGAGATACTGGTTATTGACGAGGTACTGGCCGTGGGAGATGCGGAATTTCAAAAAAAGTGTTTGGGCAAAATGAAAGACGTGAGTGAGAAAGAGGGAAGGACGGTGTTGTTTGTAAGCCACAATATGGACGCTGTTCAAAAACTGTGTACAAAAGGGATTGTACTAAATAACGGAACAGTTCGTGAATCCGGTAGTATAAAGAAGGTGTTACTAAAATACGTACAAGAGCTCACACTCTCCAAAGCGTCTTTTGAATTTGGAAAACCAGTTGTCGAAACAGCCGGTTATGTCGAGCACCTTTCTGTTGAAGATTTGAATGGAAAGTTATTACCTGAAGTCCAAGTCGGAGATAACTGGCAGGTAAGGATCCGGTTTACTTTAATGAAAGAAATAAATCACTTTATAATTGGACTGGGAATAACCGCTCAGTTAGGTTTTCCGGTCCACACCTCTTGGAGTATACCTGTAGACTTAAAAGAAGGAACGTATGAAGCCATTTTTATTAATGACGTCGTTATCTATACCTCAGGGTTATACTACCTGGACGTCGGCCTCTCCTCCTTTCTGAAAACTTTTCAGTTTTTAGAACAGTTAGCCTATATTCAGGTTTCAGATGTACCCAATCTTAAGTCGGATCAGGTAGTAAATACCAGGAGTGGAGTAATAATTAATCAAATGAAAGTAAACATTGTAAGGAAAGTTTAAAATGAAAGTACTGATACGCGATATTTTAGGCCGAGAAACGGTTTCCTTTCTAAGTAAACTGGCAAAAAAGTACTTTCCAACAGACCAAATAACCGAGGAAAAGAGAGAACTAGAAAAAAGAATTAAATTTTACTCCTCATTTATCAGTAAAAACGAACTTTGTTTCGATGTCGGTGCCAATATCGGAAATCGAATTGAGCCGCTCCTTTTACTAGGTGCTAATATTGTTGCAATAGAACCCCAGGAGCAATGCCATGAGATTCTTCAAAATAGATTTGGTGATAAAATTGTCATCGTCACAAAGGGTTTATCCGATATTGAGGAAACAAAAGATTTTTACATATCGAATGCTTCTACAATATCTTCCTTCTCCAAAGAATGGATTAATTCAGTCAAAGATGGCCGTTTTAAAGCATACCAATGGAGAGAGACTATTAAAGTTGAAATGACCACACTTGACGCTCTCATTAACATCTACGGAATTCCATCTTTTATAAAAATTGATGTGGAGGGCTATGAGCTCGAAGTGCTTAAGGGTTTAAGCCAACCAATTAAGACAATTAGTTTTGAATATACAGTTCCAGAACAGGTTGAAAGAGCAATTGACTGTATAAAACAAATAGAAAAATTTGCTCCCAATTTGGAATGTAATTATAGTGTGGGTGAAACAATGCAGTTTACCTATGATAAATGGATAAAACCCGCTGAAATGAAACTTCATATTCGCTCTTCCGGTTTTATAGACTCTCATTTTGGAGACATTTATTGTAGACTTAGAGAATAAATGTGTATTTCCAATAATTGGTTTCAATATTTACATTGTTTCAACATTGTAAATGAATTTTCAAGCAATGATGAACCAATTTATTTATCTTTTATAAATGGACGTTAGTGTTATCATCCCAACCTGGAATCGCGCCAGCACTATTACAAGAGCCATTTTAAGTGTTCTAAACCAAACTAAGGATGTCAAAGAAATCATTATCTGCGATGATGGATCTACTGATAATACATTGGATATAGTCAGGGATATCGCAGATCCAAGAATCAGGTGGCTTTCAGGAATACATTCAGGGCTTCCTGCCGTTCCACGTAACAGAGGCCTATTTGAAGCAAAGGGCGAATGGATAGCCTTTCTGGATAGCGATGATGAATGGCTACCCAGAAAAATAGAGTCTCAGTTGGCCCTAATATCTAAAACCAAAAATCTTGCAGCATGTAGCAACGCTTTTCGTATTACCGCTAACAATCAAGATTTTTCCAATTCATATTTTGATAATGATACAGTTTTGCTGTTGGATTTAAAACAATTACTGAAAATAAACAAGGTCATATGCAGCTCAGCTCTCTTCCACTCTTCCCTTATATCAAAACTCGAAGGCTTTCCTGAAAATCATAATTTAAGAGCAATCGAAGATTATGCCCTTTGGTTGAGATTAGCCTGTTTGACACCTATTGCCTATCACCCAGCACCTCTCCTCCGTTATTATGATGACCCTTCCAACAGTATCCGAAAAGAAGATTCAAATGCTGGTCTTCAAAAAAACCAGGTACTTTCGGACTTTCATGCTTGGAGATCTCGCAAGTCAGAAACTCTAGGGCCTTTGACTAAACTTAATATATGGAATACTCTAAACCAGCTCGAAAAGGGTAGAGGTTCAGCCCAATTACACTTTTTTATAAAGAAGGCTCTAAACCTCATAAATCACTTATGAAAATTCTACACACAGTTGAGTCCTATCTTCCGGCACGCCATGGTATGTCAGAAGTAGTGCGTCAATTATCAGAAGGATTAGTTGCTTTGGGACATGACGTAACCGTGGCCACATCAACAAATAACAAGCGAACTGAGACGGCAATCCGGGGAGTAAAAGTGGTATCATTTAATATATCCGGAAATATGGTTCGAGGTATTACTGGAAGTAAAGATAATTATATAAAATTTGTAAAGGAAGGGAACTTTGACATAATCACATGTTTTGCTGCACAGCAATGGGCAACTGACCTGCTATTTCCCCACCTTTCTTCAATTTTAGCAAAAAAAATATTTGTACCGACTGGCTTTTCTGCCTTAAATGATCCGACCTATTCCGAATATTTTATCAAGATGACTGACTGGCTAAATACATTTGATATTAATGTTTTTCTTTCTGATACCTATAAAGACATTCAATTTGCCCGAGATAATCAAATTAGGAACACAACTATCATTCCCAACGGAGCATCTGCACAAGAATTCGCTAATCTATCAGAACCTTATTTAAGAAAAAAATTAAATATCCCTAAGTCATCATTACTTATACTGCACGTTGGATCATTCACTGGAATCAAAGGTCATTTTGAAGCTATTCAAATTTTTTTAAAAGCACGAATTAGAAATGCAACTCTTTTATTCATTGGCCAAAATCAAGAAAAAATCATTGAAAAATTAGGACGAAAACAACGTTATATTATTTCTCCTATCGCACGACTCCTTAAAAATAAGATTATTTTAAGTTTAGAGCTAGGAAGGGAAGACACCGTGCAGGCATTTAAAGAAGCCGACATCTATCTTTTTCCTTCTCAGGTTGAATGCTCCCCCATCGTACTTTTTGAAGCTGCTGCTGCTGGACTACCGTTCCTCTCAACAGACGTGGGAAACGCCACGGAAATAGCACGTTGGACATCAGGAGGAATTATAATCCCAACACGGTTTAAAGGTGACAGAGGTTTTGCAGACATTGAAGAGGGAGCTAAACTTTTAGAGAAACTTAGTAATGATAAGCCCTTGAGGCTAGAAATGAGTGCGAAAGCACGACATGCCTGGGAGCAAAAATTCACATGGGAAAAAATAGTTTCCCAATACGAGCTTCTATATCAAAAACTTTTGACCAACTCATGATAACCGTAAAACTTCAGGGCGGCTTAGGAAATCAGCTGTTTCAGTATGCAACGGCTCGTGCCGTTGCTATGAAGCACAGAACCAACATAGCATTTGATATTACCTCCTTGTATGCAACCAATACTGATATAACTCCAAGAGAATTTGAATTAAACAAGTTAAGCATAGAGTACAAGTCTCCTTCAATAGCCGCAAAACTTGCTTATAAACTTGTTAACATACCCTTCGGGAATTTTATCCAAAACACCTTACTGAAATTTCTAAGCGCACGGATATACACAGAAAAATCTCTGCTTTATAACCCATTTATACTGGATCAGACATGTAAGAATACATATCTAACTGGATTTTTTCAATCAGAGAAATATTTCAACTCCATCAAAACGGAGCTGTTGCGAGAAATATGTTGGCAACCGGAACATAACCACATAGTTAATGTAATCAAAAATACAAATTCAGTCAGTCTTCACATCAGAAGGGGAGACTATGCTGCCAATTATAAAACTCAAAAATTTCACGGTCTCCTTCCACTTGAGTATTATAATAATGCTATAAAATACATCACCGATAGAATATCAGACATACATATTTTTGTTTTTTCTGATGACATCAATTGGTCCAAACAACATCTCAACTTTAAAGGTAAACTCACATTCGTGGAAGAGAATAGTGCTTCGGAAAGCTATAAAGATCTTCAACTAATGAGTTTATGCAAGCACAACATCATAGCCAACAGCAGTTTCAGCTGGTGGGGAGCATGGCTAAATCAACATACTAATAAAATTGTCGTTGCACCAAAAAGATGGTTTGCAGATACGACTGCACAAGAACAATCACATGATATAGTGCCTAAAGAATGGATAAGGTTGTGATTCCCAAAGTTACCGTATTGATGCCGGTTTATAACGCCCAGGCTTTTCTTAATAAAGCCATGGAGAGCATACTCTGTCAAACATTTACCAATTTTGAATTTCTAATCATTAACGATGGATCTACTGACAATAGTGAGAATATTATCCAATCTTATAGCGATCCGCGGATTTCATACTATAGAAATGAAAAGAACGAAGGGATCATAGGCACTTTGAATAAAGGTATAAGTCTTGCCAAAGGAAAGTATATCGCTCGCATGGATGCAGATGACATTAGCCTACCTGAAAGACTCATGAGACAAACCTCTTTTCTTGATGATAATCCGGTATATGCTCTTGTCGCCACTCAAATTAGCTTGATTGACTCAGAAGGACACTCGGCAGGAGAATGGAAAGACGATCTGATTACGGGTTCAGATCAAATAAAAAGGAAAATGCCATTTACAAACTGTATTGCCCACCCTTCTGTGATGATCAAGACAGAGATTATTAATCATTATAAATATAACACAAAACAACGTAATAATGAAGATTATGACCTTTGGCTAAGATTACTGTCAGATGGATACCGAATAGCGAAGCTATCCGAGCGTCTGCTGTTATATAGGCAAACAGATTTTTCTATCACAGCAAAAGCTAATAAAGCTCTTGCCTTTGACAATAAAATGCTAAGCGTAAAATATAATTACTTAAAGTACAGACTATTTAATCTTAGGATTAATAAATTTGATTTAATTGTATTTTTCTTCTTAATTCAGCATTTAAAAATCGTTTTCAAACGTAAGTTTAGCTCTTACATCAGAGATTTCCCTAAAATTCCTTCTCTCTTATTTTTTCACTATCGAATCAGAAAGATAGCCCCTTCCACGTCTCTATTTTGCTTCTTTCCTTCCTATCATACCGGTGGAGCGGAGCAGGTACATGCAGATATAATGAGTGTTATTTCTCAAAGAATACACAGAAAAGAAGTCGTCATTTTTTTTACTAACTACTCTCAAGAGCAGACATTTAAAAATCAGTTTTGGAAAATAGCCCAGTGCTTTGAGGTAGTGAGTTTTAATAGATCCATTTACAGAAACAGCCTTATTAAAAGTATCCTAAAGATAATTGAGAAAAGTGAAAATCCTATACTATTCGGATCCAACTCTCCTATTTTTTATGAAATAATCCCACAGATAAAGAAAAAAACCAAAAATATTGACTTAACACATGCCTTCTCATACGACCAAAAAAATGGCGTAGAAAAAATAAGTTTATCCTGTATTAACGTTATTCATAAAAGGATTGTCATAAATCCGGTATTAATTACCGAATACGAAAATTTGTTTAATACAGTTGGTCTTAATTGGTCTCAATGGAAAGACCGATATCAAGTAATTCCCAATAAAATCTCCTATACTTGGTGGGACCTTTCAGAAAAAAATTACAATTCAGAATCCCTAAATGTTATTTTCGTTGGGCGCAATAGCTATGAGAAACGTATTGAGCTGATAGGAAAAATCGCTTCACAAATGTGTGATAAATCTGTAAAATTTACTCTGGTAGGTGCCGGTTTAGATAAGTCTGTGAATCCCGAATTTCATAAATATTTAACCTTTGCCGGTGAGATCACAGATAAACCGACTTTGGCTTCTTATTATAAAAAGAGCCATGTTGTCCTGATCACCTCTAGCCGAGAAGGTTTTCCATTAGCTCTTATGGAAGGAATGGCACATGGAGCAGTAGCACTTACCACGGACGTGGGAGGTATCTCTTATCATGTACACCATCAGCAAAACGGTTTTCTCGTACCTTCACAAGACGATACCATTGTGGTAGAGCAATGTATTAAATACCTAAATATCTTACTTGAAAATCCTCTTTTAAAAATTGAACTCGGACGGCAGGCCCAAAGGGAAGTATATAAATCATTCTCCCCGGAGGTATTCAACCAGGCTTGGGACGCTGTCCTTTTGGAGTAGACCATTTTTCAATTTGGATAACAATAATTTATTACATTTGTAACAAAGCATAGATTGACACAGGTAAATGAACCCTATTATAAGCGCCGTTATACCCTGTTTTAACCATGGAGCTTTCATATCGGAATGCATTACTTCTCTTCTTAATCAGTCCACGGAAATAGCGGAAATCATCGTGGTAGATGACGGATCAACCGATCCACTGACCTGCGCAATATTGCAGAAGCTAAATTCCCCAAAAACCCGGGTCATTTTCCAATCAAATCTTGGAGCCTCTGCTGCTCGAAATACTGGCTTCCGGGAAGCTATTGGAACATGGATTTTGACCATCGATGCGGATGATTATTTCCACTCCACATTTTTAGAAAAGGCGCTACAAGTTGCGCAAAATGATAGTTTAGTTGGAGCGGTATCCTGCTGGGTACAAATGTTCGGATTGAAGAATGATCTATGGAGATGCTTAGGCGGAGATACCTCTGCATTTCTGGTTAAGAACAATTCTTCCTCAGCCGGTTTAATATTAAAAAATCATTGGGAAGAAATTAACGGTTATGACGAATCCATGATGGCTTATGAAGATTGGGATTTTTGGCTCCGATTAACCACATTAGGAGTCAAAGTTCATGTGATACAGGAGGCGCTATTCTTTTACAGAAAACACGCTCACTCCCTATTGGCATCCAACCAAGATAGATATTTAGATATCCGAAAATATATGTTTTTAAAAAACAAGCATGTTTTTGATACATCTTACCCCGAATCCCTCTTGCAATTCGAGAAAGAAATCATCAAATTAAAGCTATCAGTAAGAAAATTAAGTAATCCTACATCAGTTATCGAGCTTGTAAGAATTTTCACTAACAGCATACGTAAATATTTGAATCAGCTAATATTAAGTATAAAATGACATATAAGCCTTATCTGGTAAATTTTTACGTAATTAAACTCTATTTATCTTTTAGTGCTAAACTTCAATTCATCTTACCCTATCAATAGTACCATTGAAAATATGGTAACATCTATATTTTTTACATAAATAGGCTACACTTTTTATTGATGAGAATTTAAAAAGATAAATTCAACGACCAAAGCCAACCAGAAACAGCCTTGCAGCCAATACTCATGCATTCGGTACGGGCTTGACTTTACTGATCAGATATATGCAGCAAAATTTAAAAAAGAAGATAATTATAATTCTTCCACATTCGGGTGCTGGAGGCGACAGCCAGGTCATTCTGAATCTACTGTATGCAAACTCTGCCAGTAATGAAATTTTCGATTTTCACCTTTTAATCAATAGCGCAGGAGAATTACACGACGAATTTAAACGATTCGCAAAAGTTTATACCTTCCCTATTGATGACTATCCTCTTGTACGCAAAATTCTAAGACGACTTTCAGTTCTATCATTCGAATGGTTAAAGAAAAAATATTATCTATCACTGATCAACAAACTTAAACCTGATTTGGTGTACATTAATACAGTAAATGAAAACGAATTAAGCCAAGCCGTGTTATCCTCAGGAAAAAAGTTTGCAGTCCATCCTCATGAATTAGATTTTGTTGTTACGCACCGCATTTCTGATGTATGGATTGAAAATCTGGTGAACTATTCAGCAAAAATAATCAGCCCGGCCCACGCAGCGGCCATTTTCTATCAAGATGTATATTGTGCTGAAAAAGATAAAACAGTTATCTTACATGAAACAGTAAGCGACAAACGTATTCACTGGAACTTAAATAATAATACAAAAAGTACATTGAGGCCTTCTAATGACGTTTTGTTGATAGGAGGATCAGGCTCAATAATTTTCAGGAAAGGTGTTGATACTTTCATTCGGGCTTGCAGTATCGTACGTCAACAATATACTGGAAAAATTAAATTTTTCTGGCTTGGAGGACAATCTAATGTTTACAAAAAACAGATTTACTTCAAATCATTGGTTAATTTACTAAAAACAGAAAATTTACTCGCTGATTTTGAATTTTTACCCTATACAGCTCAGGTAGGCAGCTTTTTCAACGAATTGGATCTGATGGTTCTCCCCTCCCGTATTGAAGCCTTTCCTCTGGTAGTTTTAGAAGCCATGCTTTTTGAGAAGCCTGTTGTTGCCATGGATGTAGGTGGTGTCAGGGAAGTGGTCGATGAACAGACTGGTTACCTGGTAAAAGACAGAACGCCGGAAGGTTTGGCGAAGGGAATAATCCACTTTTTAGAAAGTGAAAAACTCCGAAAAGAAACTGGCAAACGAGGGAGGGAAAGAGTTTTAAAAAACTTCGAGGCAGAGGTACAGGTAAAAAAATGGCTTCAGATTCTGCATGAACTTACGGACTAAATATTACAAGTTTTGAAAATCGCCTTCGTAGTTTCCTTTTTTGATTTCCGCAACGATGTCCGGAAGGTCATAATGGAAGTATCCCAAAAGCATGAGGTATGTATTTTGGGAAAGCCTGAGCATGCCGAGGCGATCCGCCAGCACTTACCTGCTCAGGTTACATTCCGCCCTATTCTGGAGGCCAAGGCCTCGGTCTGGAATACCTTTTGGGAACGCATTTACCTTCTTTTTAAAAAACTACCCAAAAGCCGCTCCAACTTTTTTTTGATGGAGCTTTTCAAGGTCAGCAATGTTGCGGATCAGGTTCAGCAGCAAAAGGGCAGAAAATTACTGGCCTGGATTAAAAAATTACCGAAATTCATTCCTTACGATTTTTACCTGAACAGATTACGGTACCGCGCCGGAACCAGAATAGATGATATCGACCAATTCATCTGTTTCACAGCCATTGCCGATGACCATTTCCACGCTCGGCTTATCAGGGAAAGGAAGCAGATAAAAGTATATGTCTATAGCTGGGACCACCCCTGCAAGCATACCTGTTTTTCAAAAAGGGTAACTTACCTCTGCTGGTCTCAGGAGCTTAAGAAGGATATTGTAACATTGCAGAACATTCCTGAGCATCAGATTTTTGTAGCAGGCGCAAGCCAGTTCGGTTATATCCACGACTACCTTGGTTTGCTGTCCGCGCGTCGGCCATATTCATTTCCGTATATTTACTTCGGCTGCGCCATCGGCATTGTGGATCTGGTTCCGGAGGAGCTCAGACTCATCAAATTACTGGCGGAGTGTTTGATGCAGGAACAACCTGAGTGGAAATTGGTGGTAAGGCCTTATCCTGTCCTGACCAACTGGACATTTTATGAAACACTCAAAATGTTGCCCAACGTAGTGGTGGATGATCAGTTCCGTACCAAAGACCTGTCTGTTGCCGAAGATGATATTCTGAAAAAATATGAGACAATTGAACATGCAGAGGCCTTTTTTCACCTGGGTACCACCATGGGCCTGGAGGCATGTTTTACAGAAACCCCATCCTTTATTCTGGATTTCGGATACACCACCGGCCAAGACCTCAGTCTTTATAATTTCATTCATCAGTTTCAAAATGACCGCCACCTCATCCAGTTGTCCCCGGTTAACGCCATACGGTCCCGGGAAGAGTTGTCACAGGTACTCAAAGAAACAGGTGCCCCTCAGTACAAAGTATTAAATAAAGTTGTCCGGCAACAGTATTCCTTGAAATCCTTTTCGAAATTTGCAGAAGATCTGGTCGAAATTTCATGAAAAAACTTCTGGTAACATTCTATATTTCAGTTCTTGCACTGAAAGACTACCTGTATCGGGAGTGGCTTCTGCATCTCCCACTCCATTTCATTCGTTTATACCTCATAAAAAAAACGCTTTACAAAGTAGGGAAACAATGTTTCTTCGCAATAGGAATAGAAACCCGCCAGGGCCGTAACATTACAGTCGGAAATAATTGCGTGGTCAATAAAAGGGTGCTCCTGGATGGCAGAGGCGGCAAAATTATCCTGGGGAATAATGTGGATATTGCACAGGAAGTTAATATCTGGACCCTTTCCCATGACCCGCATAGTGACTACCATGAGACTACCGGCGCCGACGTCATCATCCAAGACTATGTCTGGATTGCCTCGCGGGTAACCATCTTGCCTGGGGTACATATTGGCAAAGGCGCAGTTGTGGCGACGGGGAGCGTGGTCACTTCGGATGTCGGTGAAATGGTTATTGTAGCAGGCATCCCGGCAAAGCCAATAGGTTTACGGAAGAGCAAATTGCTATACACGCTAGACCATCGCCCATGGTTCAGATAAAAATCAAAATGGTTGCCTGCCTCCCTGTTGCGGGTAACGATAACCCTTATCAGGCATTGATGATCGAAGGCTTAAACCAATCCGGACGGCTTCATGCTTTTAACGGCGTGCACGATAAATTTGGGGGCATCATCCGAACGGCCTGGAAATACAGGCCCGATTACATCCACTTTGACTGGATAACTTCTTATTATCAACGCCGGTATGCGTGGGCCAGTTATCTGAGTATGGCCGTCTTTTTTATACAGCTTGTTTTAGTCCGGAATATTTGGGGAACAAAGTTTGTGTGGACCTTACACAATATTCTCCCACACAACGCTGAGCACATAGCAATGCACCGTTTTTGCCAGCGCTTTTTTGCACGCCGTTGCGAATGGATCCGGATATTTTCCAGTCACACACTGGACCGCGCTGCATCTGAACTCAACATTCCGACCCACAAATTCAGGGTCATACCCGAAGGGCCCTATACTACAGTTTACCCCAATACCATTACCAGAAACGAAGCACGGGCGTACTTCGGGTTACCCCAGGACAAAATGGTTTTTCTATACCTGGGTCTGATTAAACCCTACAAGGGTATTTCAGAGTTACTTCAAGCCTTTCACAGTATTGAACGACAAGATAAGATACTGATCATCGCGGGCAGATGTATGGACCCGCGCTACGGCCGGGAAATAAAAAACGAAATAACCCCTGATGTGATTTTTAAAGATGAATTTATCCCCGACCACCAGCTTCAGTATTATTTCAACGCGGCGGATATGGTGGTGTTACCGTTTTTAAAAATTGAAAATTCGGGTTCGGTCATTCTCGCGATGGGTTTTGGAAAACCCGTCATAGCGCCGATGTTCGGAGCTGTACAAGAAAGATTATGCCAACAAATAGATTTACTTTTTACAAATCACCATCAACTTCATCAAAAACTGTTACTTTCATTGGACCTTTCTGAAAGCATACTTCGGAATATCGGAATTTCCAACGCCAACCAGCTGAAGCAATTTCAGTGGAGCGATTTTGCAAAAGCATTTTAACAAACGGTAAAAAGAGTTATTAATGAAAGTTTTGACAATAATAGGTACCCGCCCCGAAGCTATCAAAATGGCACCTGTTATCCGGCAGCTTACAAATAATATTCACATTCACCATCAATTATGCATTACAGGCCAGCACAAGGAAATGCTGGATACCGTTCTACAGTTTTTTGAGATTGAACCGGATTTCAATCTCAACATTATGAAACCCGGCCAGGACCTCACAGATATTACGGTAGGAATTCTCACCGGACTTAAAGACGTGTGGAAAGTATTCCGCCCCGACTGGATCCTGGTGCATGGAGATACCACTACCTGTTTTGCATCCTCACTTGCTGCATTTTACGAAGGGATTAAAATTGGCCATGTGGAGGCAGGCTTAAGAACGGGCAACCTGCGCTCTCCTTTCCCCGAGGAAGCCAACAGACAACTCACAGACCGTCTGGCCGACGTCTTTTTTGTACCCACCCAACGGAACAGGGAGAATCTCCTGGCAGAAGGTGTAACAGACAGCAAGATTATCATTTCTGGAAATACGGTGATTGATGCATTAATCTGGGCGGACAATAAAGTACTTTCCTTTTCCGAAAAAATTTCTCCCGAACTGCGAAACCGGCTGGAAAATATGGAGCGCCTCATTTTAGTAACTGGCCACCGGAGGGAAAATTTTGGCTCGGGCATTCAATCCATCTGCAAGGTACTTGCCCGGCTGGCAAATTTCTATCCCTCCGCAGATATCGTGTATCCTGTACATCTTAATCCCAACATTAAAAAGCCCGTTTACGAACTATTGTCGGGAATCCGAAACGTTCATTTGATTTCTCCGCTGGATTACCCTGATTTTGTACATGTTATGAAAAAAAGCTGGATAATCCTTACCGACTCAGGAGGAATTCAGGAGGAGGCGCCATCCTTAGGGAAGCCTGTTCTGGTCATGCGGGATACCACCGAAAGAACGGAAGTACTTGATTCAGGAAGTGTCAAGTTAGTCGGAACGGACCTTGGGTTAATAGAAAGTACTGTAAAAGAATTATGGGATAATAAGACGGCCTATGATAAAATGGCGTTGAATGCCAATCCTTATGGAGATGGATCAGCAGCCGACAAAATAAATGACTTTTTTAGTACAATTACCTCTGAAGTACCCGAAAATCTGTTGTGACAACCCGGCATTTTTCCAGTGGCTCCCAAAGCTAAAATTTGCGTAAACCCAACCATATTCCTCATCAGGCCAATTTTATATTGTTAAATGATCCAGAAAATTCAGCTTACCCTATTCACGCTCGTTATCCTGACAGCGTTAGTCATTTCATTTTTTGTATTGAGGAATCAACGGATGAAAAGTGTGTGGACGGCACCCTATTTTTCCGCTGCCGAAAATTTATCGTTCGGGGGAGATTTTCTGATGGATCAGAACGATATAATTGCCTTCGATTTACTGGACAACAGGACCAAGGAGGATCATTATGTGTTCAAAAAGTCAGACCATTTAACGCACTATAATTACAACCCAATCGGATATGCCTACCTTATTTATTTAGCACGAATAATTTTCCCCTTCGCAGGCCACCAGTTGGCAATAATCCTGTTTCAGGGATTGACTTTTGTGATACTCGCTATTCTTATTCTCAGCGAATTGGAAACATCAAGGAAAAGATATTTATTTCTTTTCCTTTTCGCGCTGAATCCGCTCATCATCAGGTTTGTAGTATTTAATCTATACTATTTCTGGCAGATACTTGTCTCGGGACTTATCTTGCTGATATATTATAATTTCAGACCCAGGACCTATTTATTACCCCTGATCCTGCTGCCATTCATAATCATTACCCGCCCCACCACCATTACCCTGCTGCCATTACTCTTCCTGGTTTGTTATCAGAAGCTTTCCTTTACGAAACTGGCCGGAATTACAGCTTATTGCCTGGTAATTGTCTTACTGTGTTACAAACCGACCGAAAAAAATATCTGGCATTCTGCTTACGCCGGGATAGGCGCCTATCCGAATCCGTATAACGTTCACCTGAGCGACAATGATGCTTATGCACTCTTTGATAAAAAAATGGGTTATAAGTTAAGTGCGTCGCTGGGAGGTAATTACTATGATAAGGCTACCATTCAAATTTATCAGCGGATCACTCGGGATGAGGTTTTAAGGCTCTTAAGGATCAACCCCTGGCTATTTATCAAAAATGCAGTACTCAATACGTTTCAATCGTTCGGGCTGGGATACCTCAATCGATGGCCCGTCTGGATTAATTACTTCAGCGCATTTTTGGGTTTTGTATATGCCCTGACTCTTCTGCTCAGAAAACAGTACTTTATTATCGCCGGTATCATTTTAGGAAGTATTTCATTTACACCTTATTACCCACCCATCCCCGCATATATGTATGGAAATTATGCCTTTATTATCGCCGGTATCCTTTTAATACTCAATAGATCACTGCCGCTTGTCAAATTCAGAAAAAGTAGCGTATCATGAATAAAAAAGTTCTTTATCTGTCCTTTAATGACGGCACCGATATGCGGGTCAATAAGGAACTTAAAAGTTTGTACCAGCACGCCTTCGTCGACTTTGTGGGGATTAATCAGGCCGAGGATACCGGTTTCATTCACCACTCTGAGAAGATAACCCTTCACATGGTGGTGGGCAAAAAGACATCGGCATTGGCAGTTTCTACTTACTTCCTGAAATGTATCGGGCTGCTGATCTTCCACAGATATCATTCGGTACATATCATCAATGAACCACAGTTAATCATTTTATGGCCATTTCTTTTTCTTCAGAAGAACGTGGTACTGGATATTTTCGATTCTATTTTTCTAAAAAGAAACAAGCCGGGCAATCAGTGGAAGCTGATTAAAAAAATAGTGTACGCTCCTGCGGACGTCATTATTGTTACGGATGAAAACCGGAAAACAATGCTTCCCGACTTTGCTAGAAATCATGCACTCATTTTGCCAAACTATCCTTACTCATTCAATAAAGTAAAAAAGGAAAACAACAAAAGCAGCGCATTAACCATTATTTATTACGGCTGGCTGGGCCTTCACCGCGGAACCAGTATTGCCCAGGCCATGCTTGATTCCGGCGTGGAGGTGAATATCATTGTAGCAGGCTGGGTTGGAGATACGCCTTCGGAATTATTGTTAAAATCGCCCCGGATCACCTGGCACGGGGTAATCCCCCAGCAGCAAGCCCTGGAACTGGCCAGTCAGGCAGACTACATCCTTTGTGTGTATGCCCCTGTTAACAAAAACAATATCAATGCCAGCCCGAATAAAATTTATGACGCCATTCAGGTTCAGGTTCCGGTAATCATCAACCAGGAAGTGGCAGTATCCACATTTGTAAAGGAGCAAAAAATTGGGTATGTTTTACCATCCTACGAAATTTCAGATTGGCAAACGGTGATGTCGGACCTTGTAAGGTTAAGAAATTCGTTCTCGTTTCATCAGGATCTCATCAATAAGTTTACCTGGGAATCGGTAGAACCTGAGCTTATGAAGGCACATAAATTATGAAGATACTATTCTGTACCAATGTATACCAGGTAATAGAAAACGGCCCCGTTAAATTCGCCAGAATGTTACCTGATATTAACCACCTGTATCCTGAACATGAAATCAGAATTCTGACTGAGGACATTAACCACCCATCGGAAGAGGTTTACAAGGTGACCATGAAGTCCGGCTGGCAAAAAAGCATTCTCAGTCAGTTCATACGGATGGGACGCTACCATCGCCAGGCGATGAAAATTAGAAAAGAATTTCCTTTCGATGTGCTGGTGTACAACAATGCATTCGTTGGTCTATTCAGCGCCATATTTTTTACCAGGACAGTCGTAATGATTAATGATGATAACAATCTCAATTTCTCAGAACTGCCCATCCTTTCCAGAAACTGGATTAAAAGACTGATTTTCAGAAATCTGGAAAAATTGACCGCTTCTTTCGCCAGAACAGTTATTGCAAATTCGGATTATCTGAGGACTAGAATCATCGCGGAATACCGGATCAATGCCGAAAAAGTAAGCCGATTGTACAAAGGCGTTAAGGAACAGCCTGTTGTGCCTGACAGGCCATTTGCCCCTGAGAATATGGTGAGAATACTGTTTGTAAAAAATGATTTTCAAAGAGGAGGACTGTACACTTTAACCGAAGCACTTGCCCTGACCGGACTTATTTTCCAGGTAACCGTAGCCGGTAATAATGCAGCGGATCACGTCCAAATCGGAAACTTGCTGAATCATCCCAACATTGTGAAGTCTGCTATCTTGGGGAAGCAAACACAGGAACAGATTTTCGGGTTGATGACCCAATCGGATATTTTTTGCGTTCCTTCCTACAAAGAAGCATTCGGAGTTGCTAACCTGGAAGCGCTATCTCTGGGCCTGTCGGTGGTTACCACCCGTGTTGGCGGCGTGCCAGAAGCACTCAACAATGAAAATTGTGCCTGGCTGGTACCTCCCGGAAATGCTCAGGAACTGGCTGCTGCACTGGTGGATTGTATCAAAAATGACGTACTGAGAGAGGTGAAAATTAAAAACGGGCTGCAGCATGTCAAGAGCTTTTCCGAAAAAAAATTGCTCCGGAATTTCATCTCTATCTTGTCTGAAACTGCGCCATGACGGAATCTATTAGCAAAGAGACCATATTCAGGCTCCTTTTCCTGAATATTGCCCTGGTCATAGTAGGCTATGCACTGGGAGTACTAACCGGCAAAGCGAGCGTAGGCGTCATGCGGATTTTCAAGTACCTGGTCCTTCTGCTCTGCATTCTTCAGCTGTTTTCCCTTAAAAATATATTTTTAGATCTGATCACCAGGTATTCTCAGGGGGTTATATTACTCGCTGTAACTGTCCTTGCCTGTGCCGTCTTCACCCCAAATCCAGCCCTCTCAGCCGCTCTGGCTTTAACATTTTCGGTCCCCTTTTTATATATCGTTTTTGCAGTGAGCTACCTCCTGATAAAATACCCGGTGGCCTACGTCCTGAACTCGTTTCTTAGTATCATTAACTGGGTTTACATGCTTCCCATTGTGAGTTTTTTTATCACAGGTGGCAGCCTTACCGACACCAATATCTATTACGTATCAGGAGAAAATGAGGATTCGGCCTTTGTATCAAACCACTACGGGTGGTCCGGGACCATTTTTCTGATTACCGGGATAGATCTGCTCAGAAACACAAAACTTCCGTACTGGCGTAAAATCTTACTGATCATTTTCGGCGTGATCTCCCTGTACATTGTGCTTATTTCAGGCAACAGAACCTCCTGGCTCAGCCTCTTACTTGTCTCTATGGTATTTCTTTTCCGATACCAAAGCATTCCGCTTTTATACAAGTGCCTTCTTTTGACTATTCCTGTTATGCTTGTTTTATTCTTGCTGGCCGACTCCAAATCAGCCCTGAACAACCGGTTCAAAAAAACAGAAGGGCAAGCCAAAAAAGGAGAGGCCAGGGTAAGGGTGTCAGCCAAAATGATCAGTCATTTCAGCAAAAATCCTGCATTGTTTGTGACAGGTATAGGGATGTTCAACAAATCCGAAATAAAAAAGATAATTAACTGGTCGGGGTACCACAATTCCTATTTCGAGGTTCTTTTTGGAGCAGGACTACCGGTTTTTCTCTTTTTCGTTTACCTCCTGCTGGTAAGGCCCGCCTGGAACTACATCCGGTATTTCTCACAGCACTATCTCTTTCTGCCTCCTTTTTTAATTATCCCGTATTTTGAAAGTAATCTCACAGGAGGGCAATTTCTATTCTTTCCCTGGTTTATCCTGGTCATCATCATGAGTTATGCAAAAAAATTCACGGAGATGAAAGCAAGCGCTACCAATACCACTCTTAATGAGCCTGTTAGTGTATAAAAAAAACAAAGGCACAGAAAATTTTCCATGCCCTGTTTCACACTATACACACACTATATTTTGAATATCTGAAGTCTCGTCTGGTTCTCGCCTTAAAAGCGTACCTGCAAAATAAATCATTTATGTCTTTAGAAAAAAACTTTTGCACCCCATTTTGTGAATTAATTGATTTTCTGTTTCTTTCCCATCTGCCCTAGCCAAAGACTGTCCGCTTTTCTTTTTACTTTAATCCGATAACTTTTTCTCTATAAAACCGGGATTCCGTGCTATTTTAGCGGATATTAACTCTCACCAAACAAAAAATGGAAACACTATTTACCCTTGATGCCCTGATCAGCTTGTTAACATTGACACTCCTGGAAGTTGTTCTGGGAATTGACAACATCATTTTTATCACCATTGTAGCCGGAAAACTGCCCGCAGACCAAAGAAAAAAAGCACAAAACAACGGTTTGCTCATTGCACTGGTACTCCGCGTGGCCTTGCTTTTTGCCATTTCATGGGTGATTGGCCTCAAGGAAGATCTTCTTACGCTTTTCGGGCACGGTTTTAGCGGCCGCGATCTTATCTTGCTCGGCGGAGGGCTGTTCCTGCTGTACAGCACAACAAAGGAAATCCACCATAAACTTGAAGGTGAAACGGAACACATTCCATCCCCTGATTCGGCTGCAAAAAAAGGCTCCCTGACATTTGGAAATGCACTGGTACAAATTGCATTGCTGAACATCATATTCTCTTTCGACTCCGTGCTTACTGCCGTGGGATTGGTAAAAGAAATACCGATTATGATCCTGGCCGTGGTGGCTTCTACCTTTATTATGATCGCGTTTGCGGCCAAAATCGGAGATTTTGTAAATAATCACCCTTCAATTAAAATTTTAGCGCTCTCTTTTTTGTTGATGATTGGCACGCTGCTGGTTGCTGAGGCATTCCACTATGAAATTCCAAAAGGATATGCATACTTTGCTATGGCATTCTCCTTCGTGGTGGAACTGTTGAATATGCAACTGGACAAAAAACAGTCCAAACCTGTAAAACTAAGAGAGCGGGTTGACTGACCCACTTAAAATAAGATAGTAATCTGAATATGCGCATTAACCCCGATACCGTAGAGAGGATCAAACAAACCGCTGACATTGTGGAGGTGGTCGGGGATTTTGTGTCACTCAAAAAAAAGGGAGCTAACTATTCCGCCTGCTGCCCGTTTCATAATGAAAAAACGCCATCGTTTAATGTAAACCCGGCCAGGCAGATCTACAAATGTTTTGGCTGCGGCGCTGCCGGTGATGCCATTAAATTTGTGATGGACGTGGATGGCGTGGGCTACGGCGAGGCATTACGTTATCTGGCCAACAAGTATCAGATCGAAATTGAAGAAGAGGAGCTCACCGACGAAGAGACCCTGCGACAAAATGCGCGGGAAAGCTTATACATCATACTCAATTTTGCAAAAAACCATTACCAGCACCAATTATATAATACCGAGGAAGGCCAGGCTGTGGGGCTAAGCTACTTTCAGGAACGAGGGTTTTCCGAAGGAGTACGCAAAAAGTTTGAGCTGGGCTATAGTCTTGACAACTGGGATGCCTTTACAAGGGAAGCCTTGGAAAAAGGCTATTCAGCAGAAGTATTGGAAAAGGCGGGTCTGCTCATTCACAAAGAAGGCAGTAAAACGGCTGGGTATGACCGCTTTCGCGGAAGAGTTATATTTCCTATTCACAACGTTGCCGGTAAAACAATTGCTTTTGGGGCCCGTATTCTGAAAACGGATAAGTCTCAGCCCAAGTATCTCAATTCGCCGGAAACCGAGGTATACCATAAAAGCGATATACTCTACGGCATTTTTCAGGCCAAAAACGCCATTCGACAGCAGGAACATTGTTATCTTGTTGAGGGATATACCGATGTAATTTCTCTGCATCAGGCAGGAATAGAAAATGTAGTGGCTTCATCGGGCACCTCACTAACGGTTGAACAGATTCGGCTTATCGCCCGATTCACCCCGAATATTACTATTTTGTACGATGGTGATATAGCCGGGATCAAAGCTGCCCTCCGCGGGCTTGACCTGGTTCTGGAAGAAGGTCTCAATGTTAATATAGTCCTTTTCCCGGACGGGGACGATCCTGATAGCTACGTCCGCAAGGTGGGAGCGGAGGCTTTCAAAAATTACATCAAAGTTTCGGCTCAGGACTTTATAACTTTCAAAACTCAGACCTTGCTTCAGGACGCAGGGAATGACCCCTTCAGACTTGCCGCTGTGATCGGTGAAGTAGTCAACAGCATCGTTAAAATACCGGACGCCATTAAACGCCAGGTATTTTTCCACCGCACTGCTGAAATGATGAAGGTAGATGAGCAAATGCTTATCTCCGAAGGCAACAAATTACTGCGCAAACTCCATACCCCCAAACAGCAGGAACGAAACAGCAGAAGTAACGCCTCCTTTCCGGAAGGCCTTGCTGATCTTGGAGTATCCTCTCCGGGCAGCTTTTCAGAGGATGGTCCGCCACAGGACTTCTTCTTGCAGGAAGAAGAAGAGCCGCAGGTGCAGCGTTCCAAAGTCAGTTACCAGGAAGAGGCGTTCATCCGCCTGCTTGTGTTACACGGAGCGCGTGAGCTGGAACCGAATATTACCGTGTGCCAGTATGTGCTGGGAGAAATAGAGGGTATTGATTTTAAAGATACTGTTTTCAATCATTTGCTTACCTTGTTTCGGGAGCATTATAGCCGAAATACCGTCTTGTCCACTGATTATTTCCTGAACCACCATGAGTCACAAATCCGGGATCTGGCCATCGGATGGGGAACCGAAAAGTATGAACTCAGCGAGTTATGGAAAGATAAATTCGAAATTTTCGTACCTTTTGAAACCGACGTTTTAGACCGCACGGCATTTATCAACATATTGCGGCTGAAAAAAGCATTTATAGAAGAGAAAATGAAGGCATGCCAGCAACAGCTGCTGCAAGCCGGAACAGAGGAAGAGGAGATCGCTGTGATGAACGAATTCATGTTTTATAAAGGCATAAGTATGGCGGCTGCAAAAGAACTGGGAAGTGTCATCGGATAAAAGCAGGAATATTAAAAACCATATATGATCAATAGCTGGTGTTATGCTTGATTTCCGCCTGAAAGTTTTTTACACCGTAGCCCAGACACTGCACTTCAACCGCGCTGCTGAAGAACTTCATATCAGCCAGCCTGCCGTAACCAAGCACATCAAAGAGCTCGAGCAGCATTACCAAACTTCACTTTTTGACAGGAGCCACAAGCAGATCAGCCTTACAAAAGCCGGCGACATCCTGCTCGAACATGCTCATATCATATTTGAACAATATCAGAAGCTCGATTTTGAACTGAACCTCCTGCAAAACAAAACCGAAGGTATCCTGCATATAGGTGCAAGTACGACCATTGCTCAGTACGTTCTGCCTGCATACCTGGCCTCCTTTCACCAGAGATTTCCCGATATCAGGATAGAACTTATCAATGCCAATTCCCTTTTGATAGAACAATCTCTGGATGACAAAAAAATTGACCTTGGACTGGTAGAGGGCCCCATGCACCACCCTGGCTTAAAGTACGTTGCATTCCTGAAAGACGAATTGGTACTGGTTACCAGGACAAAAAACGCTCCGAAAAAGAAAACCGTTTCTATCCGTGAGCTAACGGCCCTTCCGCTTCTCACCAGAGAAAACGGATCCGGGACCTCGGAAATTATTGAGGAATATCTCCAGAAGTTGGATCTGGGCATAAAAGATCTTAACATTCACATGCAGCTGGGGAGTACCGAAAGCATTAAAAATTACCTTCTGCACTCCGATACCTTTGCATTTTTATCGGTTTACAGCATAACGCGAGACCTTGCCGATGACCGTCTTACGATTGTAGATATTGACGGAATGGAGATCAACCGGCGTTTGTCCTTTGTGTACAGACAAGGCCAGCCTTCTCCCCTTTCTGCACTGTTTATGCGTTTCGCTTTATTAAAAGGATCATCGGTACTGTAAACATTCATCCATATTAACCCTTGGCGGCATGAAAACATTGGCGTGTGTTTTAATTGGTTTGTTTCTGATTTCAGGATGCAACCCCGGGTATAAAATTCTGAAATCGCAGTCGGAACCAGGCTTCCGGCTTTCAGGTTACTCCACCTTCGGTTTTTATGAAATAGAGGCCAGTGGTGATACAATCCCTGCCAGTTTTGAGAGAAACATCACGATCATCAAAACGGCAATATCAAAAAATTTGCAGAAATTGGGGCTGAATGAAGCGCGGGATCCGGCATTAAAGATCAATATCGCTTTGCTTGTTCAGGAAAAATCCCAGACACGGCAAACGGATTTCCGTACGGACGGGCTTCCCCGTTACATGGGCCAAAGAAGATATTCCTGGAAAAGCGAGGAAGTGGTGATAGAGAAATACAGGCAAGGTACCATGCTTATTGACCTTGTCAATGCCGCCGATAACCAGATGGTATGGAAAGGCGGCAGCGAAGGTATCATTCCAGACAAACAAGATCTTGAGGCTGATATCAACCAAATGGTAGATAAGATTTTTGAGAAAATCCCTCACTAGGGGTATCAAAAAAGGCTGGCCTCTCTCCGGAGCCAGCCTTGACTTATATATCTGCAAACCAGTATTTCAATCAAAAAAATCAGGCATTGTTGTTCACCACACTTTTAACTCTTTCGCCAACGTTGTCTGCCACGGCATTCGCTTTACCCTTTACTGCATCAATGTTTTTGAGAAAACCATCTTTTAGCTTGTCGGCTAGCTGTGTAAGTTCCTCAAGACTTTTCTCGTACTTATCCTTCGCATTTCCGCCAAGGTCGTTTGCTTTGTTTTTAAGGATTTTACGAGTCTCTTTTCCATCTTTAGGAGCCACCAACAATCCGATAGCTATACCTGTCAACAATGCACCAACGGTACCTATCAAAAATTTCTGGTTCTTGTTCATATGAATTTCTTATTTTGTGTGATGAAAAACTTAAAGTTAAAATAAATAAAAATATCGTGCCAAAACAACAAAACCCCAAGCCTTTTATCCAAAGGTATCTATTATCTCTCCAGTTGTTTCTGGTGGCTATCTCCTTACCTGCTACAACCCTGGCTCAGTGGACCATTTTCGATATTAAAACCAACGTGCATATGCGGGCCGTCTTTACACTAACACCTACGATATGCTGGATCGGTGGTACACAAGGTACCATCTTTAAAACAAATAACGGGGGCAAAACCTGGACCACCTATAAAGTACCCGCCGGAGATTCGCTGGAGTTCAGGGACATCCATGCTTTTGACCGGCAAACTGCCATAGCCATGAGTGCGGGGGAGGCTCAGCAAGGCAAAGCCAGAATATACCGTACGGAAGATGGCGGGGCATCCTGGAACCTTGTGTACCAATCTACACAGAATGGGGTCTTTTTGGATGGATTCGACTTCTGGGACAAGAAAAGGGGTATCTGCGCAGGAGACCCGGTAGACGGCAGGTTATTTATCCTGACCACCGAAGACGGGGGTAAAACCTGGAAAGAGGCGGATGCATCCGCACGCCCCCAAACCTTGCCCGGAGAAGCATGTTTTGCGGCAAGTGGTACTTCCATCATTACAACAGGAAAAAGTGATGTGTACATTGGTACCGGAGGAGCTCAAAAAGCCCGCATCTTCCATTCCGACGATTACGGCCTCTCCTGGAAAATTACCGAAACAAACATGGCAGCCGGCCCCACCAGCGGGATTTTCGGATTACGGTTTTTATCTAAAAAAATAGGTATAGCTGTTGGTGGCGATTACAAAAATACCACAGACTCCTCGCTGAATGTACTGCGGACTACCGATGGCGGAGAAACCTGGGCGCCGGAAAAAGCCATTACAAAACCCGCAGGCCTGAAAGAAGCTGTGGGGATATACCGCAAAACCAGTGCAACCTGGAACGGAGATACCGAAATACGATCGGACCAGTTTGCTCTGATTGCCGTAGGCCCGTCCGGAAACAGTTATTCCAATGATCGAGGTAAGACCTGGCGTGAACTCGGCAAGCAACCCTTCCATTCTATCAGTTTTGCAGGCAATGTCGGTTATGCGGTAGGAAGCAAGGGGCTCATCGGTAAAATAGACAAGGTATCTACCAAAAAGAGAAAAAAGAGGCTGGTATTGGTGGATTGAAATTATTATGGACCCTGCTCTAACAGTATCTCCAAAGATTAGGGCAATTGATCTCCACAAACTTTCGGAGATCAATTGCTGAACTATATCCGATCTATCAATTCCTTCACCTTTCTGACCTCCCGCCCCACCAGGTGGTCAGCGATGGCTGCGGCATGATCCCGGCCATTCTCGATGAATATTTTCTCTGTAAAAACACCGGCCATGACTGTCCCGCACAGATACAATCCTTCCACATTGGTTTCGAAAGTCTCAGGATCAAACGAAGGCACCTTGGTTTCCGGATTGAGCAAAACGCCACAACGGGCAAGCAAATGCTCGTCGGGAAGATAACCCACCAGCAGGAAAACGAAATCGGCAGGCATCCATTCTTCTTCTCCCGTCAGGGTATTCTTAAGTAACAACTTCCCTTCCTCAATACGCGTCACCCGGCTGTTGAATCGTGCTTTTATACGTCCTTCTTTAATCCGGTTCTTTACATCAGGTACCAGCCAGTATTTAACCCGCGTTTTAAAATCCTCGTCTTTGTGTACGATGGTAACGTTGGCATCATGGCGATACAACTCCAGCGCGGCCTCCACGGACGAATTGGAACCACCCACCAAAACTACATTGGTAAAAGAGTATCGGAAAGGCTCGTCATAATAGTGAGAAACATGTGGCAGATTTTCTCCGGGGATATTAAGCTGGCGCGGAACATCAAAGTATCCTGTTGCCAATACTATTTTTTTTGAATGAAACAGCGTTCCATCGTTCGCATAGGTAATGAATGTACCATCAGCCTGTTTCTCGGTCCGGTCAACGGTTACAAAAAGCTTGAAATTGAGATGATAGTATCCCGCCACTTTTCTATAATACTGCAGCGCTTCGTTCCTGTTGGCCTTCACCTCGGAAATAGCAAAAGGCAGCCCTCCTATCTCGATATTTTCTGCTGTTGAAAAAAAACGCATCCGACGCGGATACCGGCGAATAGATTCCGTAAGATTTCCTTTTTCGAGTATGAGATAATCAAGCCCGTTTTTAGCGGCCTCAACACCCATTGCCAGTCCGCACGGGCCTCCGCCAATAATAATCAGATCGTAAATATGCATTACCTTTTTATTTTTTGCTTAAGGCCATCAGGCCCGATAAATTCGTCTCCTGCTATCAGCCCCCGTCGTATTCTTAACTCCTTCTTACCAACATTGGTTTCTGAATTCTCACAGGTTTTTTGTTTAAAACCCGGTGACCTGTCAGGTTTATACCGAACTTTGTATCCTGTACCGCTGTTAGCGAAACATTCTTATCAGGAACAAATTTATCAAATACTTGGACGATACAGGTTCAAATTTCAGAAAATGCCTTAATACCTGGGGGAAAAATGGAGTTCCGTTCGTTTTTCTGGTCGACTATGCCATGGAGAGGCCGATGGCCTGGAAACTGGACGAGATTGATTCGTCGGAAGTACTGTTTGATCTCAATGGTTTTCATAATATACCTCAGCCTGTACATTTGCTAAAACAAGTAGATTTCATATTCGACAAACGCCCTATAACTTTTGAAGCGTATCTGCCCAGGTTTGAACGGGTTGTAAAAAACCTCAAAGCAGGTAATTCATTTCTGGTAAATCTGTCTGTACCCACTCCGCTGGATACGGACCTTTCCCTGAACGAAATTTTCCTGTTGTCAGATGCCCCCTACCGTTTTCTGCTCGGCAATAAATTCGTCTGTTTTTCTCCCGAAATTTTTATCAGGATCAACGGCAAAAGAATCGCTTCGTTTCCCATGAAAGGTACCATTGACGCTTCGGTGCCGGATGCAGAAAACCGTATCCTGAACGACCCTAAAGAGGCAGCAGAACATGCTACGATTGTAGACCTGATAAGAAATGATCTGAGTATGGTTTGCAGGAAAGTATGGGTGGAGAGATATCGTTACATAGATACAATCCAGGTTTATAAAAAAAAATTGCTACAGGTAAGCTCCGAAGTAGCCGGGTTACTGCCCGAAGATTTCGATGGCAAATATGGTGATCTTCTCTGGAAGTTACTGCCGGCGGGGTCCATCTGCGGTGCTCCGAAACCAAGTACCCTGCACATCATCCGCGAAGCCGAAGGATATGACCGTGGTTATTACACAGGCGTAATGGGTTATTTCGACGGAAAAAATTTTGAAAGTGCCGTGATGATAAGGTTCATTGAAAACCAGGCGGATCAGCTGGTTTTTAAAAGCGGCGGTGGAATCACCGCGCAAAGTAATGCACAAAGCGAATACCAGGAACTGATTGACAAAGTATATCTCCCATTTCCGCATGTTACAAAAGTTATGCATTGAAACCATTGCGGTTGAAAACCGGCAGCTCAAAAACATCAGATACCACGAAGACCGGCTGAACAAAACCCGGAAAGCGCTCTGGGGAGCATCCGAAGCATGGAATTTATCGGAACTGATCGTTATACCCGACACAGTTTCCGATGCCCTCCATAAATGCCGACTGGCGTATGGCAGAGAGATTGACAACATCAGATGGGAGGCGTATGCTTTCAGGACCATCCGGACGATTCAAAAGGTACATCAGGACGAAGTCGATTACGCGTACAAGTACGATCAGCGGCCCCAACTCAACGCACTTTTTGCTGATCGCGGTAAGGCCGATGAAATCCTCATCATCAAGCAGGGTATGGTTACTGATTCGTATTATGGCAACGTTGCTTTCAAGAAGGATGAAAAATGGTATACGCCAGATACTTACCTGCTGCCAGGAACGCAACGGGCTTTTTTGCTGGACTCCGGAATAATTGAAGAGGCCCGGATTGCTGAGGAAGACATTCGTAAATACAGCCATATCCGGTTGTTTAATGCAATGGTTGGATGGAAGAACGCTGTGGAGCTTGGCGTTGAAACCATTCTGGGATAATTTCCCCTAACAAATATTATGGTTCCGGTTGAAACATGTAAATTTGATATCATGGATATACAGGCAACAAAAATCGAACTGGCCAAAAGACTTTTAGATACTAACGACAAAAGTGTCATTAACGCCGTAAAATCAGTATTCCAGAATTTTGATTCTGACCAGGAGTGGGGAGATCTGCCGGATACCGTAATTTCCGACGTTAAACAATCAATTATACAGATTGAAGCCGGTGAAGGAATACCACACGATAAAGCCCAGGAAACATGTAAAAAATGGCTCTGAAAATCTTATGATCTCCAAAAGCATTGGATAATTTTCATGGAGTGATAACATATCTTGAAGAGAACTGGGATGGAACCGTAATCAGGGATTTTGTGCTGAGAACCGAAAAGGTAATCCTGTTAATCAGCGAGCACCCTGAGATGTTCAGGCAGATTTCGGAGTCAAATACAATAAGAGAAGCGGTTATCACGAAACATAATTTATTACTATACAAGGTATTTAATAATAAAATTGTTTTACTGGCAATCTTTGATACCCGTCAGCACCCACGAAAAAAGAAGATCTGAAAAATTTTCTCTTTTATTGAAATATTGAGTCTGGATCATTCAGAAGACTCTCTATCAAACTTATCTTTCAATTTGCCACTACAACCAATGGCCTCCCTTTTTGAGGAAGAAATAACCTGTTTTGCGGATCTGATCCTACCGGTTCCCATTCCTTCTCTGTTTACCTACCGTGTGCCCCGGGAAATGACCGATATGATCAAAACGGGTGCCAGGGTTATTGTTCAATTTGGACAGAAAAGAGTCATCACAGCCGTTGTTGCCCATTTGCATACCAATCCGCCGGTAAAATACCAGGCCAAGTATATCCTGGAACTGCTGGACGAAGAGCCCATCGTTACCAGCAAACAGCTCGAACTTTTCAAATGGGTGGCAGAATATTATCTGTGCAACATTGGTGAAGTAATGAATGTGGCGCTGCCTGCCGGGCTTAAAATTACCAGCCAGTCCAAAATTCAGTTCAACCCAGAATTTGAATATGAGGAACTGCTGACGGACCAGGAAATCATGATCCTGGATGCCATTAAAAAACAGGATGCCCTTTCGTATGAAGAAGTGGAGCGGCTGGTACAGAAATCCAACATTACCGCCATCATTAAGTCACTTGTTGCCAAACGTGCGGTAATTCTGTTTGAGGAAGTAAAGGAAAGATACAAACCCAAAGTGGCGCGTAAAATCAGGCTCACCCCGGCATTTTTGTCCAACGATTCGCTCATACAGCTGACCACCTCTCTGGATAAATTTCCTAAACAGCAGGAAATTCTGATGAGGTATCTGAGTTACGTTCCGGTTTACAACCATCCGGAGCTCAATCAGAAGGGGCTTGACAAATCTTTTTTTTCGCAGGAAAACGGATTTTCCGAATCGGCCTTGCAGACGTTGATCAAAAAAGGAGTTCTGGAGCCATTCGAAATCTTCGTTTCCCGGTTTGACGATATCCCTTCGGGTAACCTGACAGAAATTACACTTACAGAATCCCAGCAAACCGCCTCCTCTCAAATTCATAACCTGTTTCAGGAAAAAGAAGTGGTACTGCTCCATGGTATCACCGGAAGCGGCAAAACGGAAGTATACATTGAACTTATACGAAAAGTACTGGCTGGCGGTTCCCAAGTATTATTCCTGCTACCCGAAATAGCACTCACCACGCAGATTGTGGTCCGCCTGCGCAAGGTTTTCGGAGACACCATGGGAATTTACCATTCTAAATTTTCCGATAATGAGCGTGTTGAAGTATGGAAAGGCATCCTGGACGGCAAATTTCAGTTTGTGGTGGGTGTCCGTTCCGCCATATTTTTACCGTTTGATAATCTGGGCCTCATCATTGTAGACGAAGAACACGAAACTTCCTACAAGCAATATGATCCCGCACCCCGGTATAACGCCAGGGATGTGGCGGTGATCATGTCCTATATGCACAAAGGCAAAACCTTGCTTGGCTCGGCAACTCCTTCACTGGAAAGTTATTATCATGCCAAAACCGGGCGTTACGGACTGGTAGAAATGACGCAGCGTTTCGGGAATGCAGTACTTCCAAGCTTTGAACTGATCAATACCAAGCTGGAAAAAAAACAGAAGAAAATGAAAAATGAGTTTTCTTCCGTACTGCTGGAACATATCCGCAACAACATCAGCAATAAAGAACAAACGATACTTTTTCAAAACCGGCGAGGTTACTCTCCTTATTTGCAGTGCGAAGAATGTAACTGGATTTCGCAGTGCGCCAATTGCGACGTAAGCCTTACCTACCACCTAAAGGCGGGTGAATTGCGCTGTCACTACTGCGGGCACAAGGAAGAAGTTCCACGCACCTGTCCGTCGTGTGGCTCACCCCGTGTAAAAACCATGGGATACGGTACCGAAAAAATTGAAGACGAACTGCATATTATTTTCCCTGAAGCAAGGGTGCTCCGGATGGACCTGGATACCACCAGGGCCAAAAATGCTTACCAGCAGATTATCCAGGAATTTGAAGAAGGGGGAATCGATATCCTGGTGGGTACACAGATGGTCAGTAAAGGACTGGATTTTGACAATGTCAGCATGGTCGGCATCTTCGATGCTGACCGGATCATTCATTTTCCGGAGTTCAGAGCTTCCGAACGGGCTTTCCAAATGCTGACGCAGGTGAGTGGACGGGCCGGAAGGCGGGCAGACAAGCCAGGAAAGGTTTTGATCCAGACCTCCAACCCCGCACAGCAACTGCTTGAACGCATCGTTACAAACGACTACGTGGGCATGTATGAAACCGAAATCCTTGAACGTGAGCAATATCAGTATCCCCCCTTTACAAGGCTTATCAAACTGACCGTTAAGCATCCTGACGAAGCTACCTCCCGCCGGGCAGCAGACCAGCTGGCGCAAAAACTAACGGTAAATCTGGGTAAAAGCAGGGTACTTGGCCCCGAAGCTCCGCTGGTGGACAGAGTAAGAAATCAGTTTTTGTTCGACATTCTGATTAAACTTGAAAGAGAAAAGATTAATTTTAAGGCGGCAAAGTCATTTATTCAGGAAAAGGTAACTGATATTTTAACCGATAAAACGCTAAAAAGCATCCATATCATCATTGATGTGGACTGTGTATAATAATTTCATACTGCACAATTAACATATGTCTTCCAAAAAAACAAGAATCGTAGCCACGGTTGGTCCCGCATCAGAAACTAAAGAAATGCTATACGCTCTGGCAAAAGCCGGGGTAAACGTTTTCAGACTCAACTTTTCGCATGGTACCCATGCGGACCATCTTGCCAGATTAAATACTATTCGTGAAATCAATGAAGAATATGGATTAAATCTTGCCATTCTGCAGGATTTACAGGGCCCAAAGATCCGTATTGGTATGGTGGCCGAAAAGGATGGTGTCCTCATTGAAGCTGGTAATAAATTAATTCTTTCTAATACCGAAGTGCTGGGTACCTCCGAAAAGGTGAGCACTCCTTACGACGGTATGTACAATGATGTGAAGATCGGAGACCGTATCCTGATGGACGACGGCAAGCTGGAAGTACTCGTTACCGGGCTCGACGGAAGCGACGTGGTCACCGAAGTAATTTATGGCGGTTATCTGAAATCAAAAAAAGGCGTTAACCTGCCCAACACAAAGGTATCCATGCCATCTGTAACTGCGAAGGATTATGAAGACCTTGAATTTGGTCTTGAACATAACGCTGAATGGATCGCGCTTTCCTTCGTTCGCACGGCGTCCGAAATTCTTAAGGTAAAAGAATATATCCGGAACAAAGGCAAGCTTTCCAAAGTAGTTGCCAAAATTGAAAAACCCGAAGCGATCCTGAACATCGACGAAATCATTGAAGCAACCGATGCGATCATGGTTGCCCGCGGTGACCTGGGTGTTGAACTCCCCGCTGAAGAAGTTCCGATGATCCAGAAAATGATCGTGGACAAATGTAATAAAGCCGGTAAACCAGTAATTGTTGCTACCCAGATGCTGGAAAGCATGATCGAAAGCCCGAGAGCTACCCGCGCCGAATTGAACGACGTGGCAAACTCTGTACTGGACGGAGCTGATGCCGTTATGCTCAGCGCAGAAACAGCTTCCGGGAAATACCCCATTTTAGCTGTTGAAAGCATGACACGTACCATTGAAAAAGTGGAGGCTTCCACCAACAGCGTGTACTTCAAACATCATGCTTTTGTAAACGAAACACCGGGTGCTGATAAGCTGAACGACAACGTGGTCATGAGTGCCTGCCGTTTGGCGCGCGATACCCAGGCGGCTGCCATCATCGGAATCACCCGGTCGGGATATACCTCATTCCGCCTGTCTCACCACCGCCCCAAGGCCAACTTGTTTATTTTCACCTCCAACAGGGTTTTAATGAATCAGCTGGCGCTTTACTGGGGTACCAAGGTTTTCTATTACGATCGCTACCAGGGAGTTTCAACAGATGATCTTATTGAGGATATCAAATTGTTCCTGATTGAAAAAGGAGAGCTGCAAAAAGGAGATGTATTTATTAATACACTCAGTATGCCGGTTTCCAAGTTAAGGAAAACCAATACTGTTAAATTAAGCGTGGTAGAATAATATTGCCATATCCATACTTTGATAGAACGGCAGGGGAAATCTCCTGCCGTTTTTTATTTTCAGGTATTCCTAGGAGTATAACGTAAACGATTACTGCATAGGACCATAAAATTTGGAATCGATATTTTTGTATATTTGAAAAGTATCGTACCACTTTCGCCATGATAGCTCCTTCAGGCCCACGCACGGACATTCCTGCCCAAATGATACCCAACGCTCTGATCCATGAAATAATTGACGGCAAACCTCTTTACAGAAAAGGTTACCGTGATGTATTATCCAAAACCAAAAAGATAGAGGATATAATGGGATCCAGTTCGCTGCAGTTTTTTATAATTGATTTTATCTTAAGAATTTTATACAGGAATGTTGATGAGGATCAATATATAATCGCTACCAACGAAGCAGGTTTGCATCTGGACCGGAGAAATAACATTGCCGGAGATATTTTGATATTCGACAAGGATGTGCTGACAATGGATAAAATCAACAGGCATTATTCCCAGGTACCTCCTAAAGTATCCATAGAAATTGATTTGGATATTGAACTCGAAGAACTCACTGAAAGCAGCTACATTTCCATCAAAACCAAAAAACTTCTGGAATTCGGAGCCGAAAAAGTGATCTGGTTTCTTACCGAGCAAAAGAAGGTAATGATTGCAACTAAACATACCGACTGGCTGATGGAGGATTGGGATACTAACGTTGAGATCATGCCTGGAATTACCTGCAACTTAGGCGGATATCTCAAAGAAAAAGGATCTGAATTTGCCTGAGATGAAGGCATATACCTAAAAAACGGCTGAATCATCAAAGCCGTTTTTTATTTTTTCACAACAACTAAGAAAATAGTTTTTAAACTAATTAAATAGTATTACATTTGAAAAACCAAATTTAAACTCTATAAATTCTTATACAGACCTATCATGGAAATTCGTACACTCACACGCGCCGAAGAAGAAGTTATGCGCATCCTGTGGCAATTGAAAAAAGCATTTGTAAAAGATATACTGGCCGAAATGCCGGAGCCCAAGCCTGCCTATAATACGGTTTCAACCATCATCAGGATTCTCGAAAAGAAAGAAGTAGTGGGATACACGGCTTTTGGAAAAACCCACGAGTATTTCCCCCTCATCAGCGAAGAGGAATACAAACGCCATGAAATGAAGCAGCTGATGGTCAATTATTTTGATAATTCATTGCCTAACCTGGTTTCCTTTTTTGTAAAGGACAATGACCTTAAGTCCAAAGATCTGGATGAAATTATGAAACTGATCAATGATCACAAAAACAACTAAACTTTTCTGTTAGCCATGAACATCCTGATCTTTATCGGTAAGGTGAGCCTGTACTGGGTGCTTTTTTATGCCTGTTATCTCCTGTTCCTGCGGCGGCAAACCTTTTTTATCTGGAACCGTTTTTATCTGATCGCAGCACTCATTATTTCGTTTGCCCTTCCGTTTATCATTTACCCTGAGTCTGCACCAGCCCTGCCGGTCATTTACGAGATAACCAGCCAACCCTTTACTGTATCCACCGTCCAGGCAGAAACACCTTCACTGCTTACCCTGACCAATATGCTCTGGTTTGTTTATGCAATAGGAGCTGTGATCAGCGGTTTTAAGTTGTACCGCAGTATACGGCAACTCTCAGGTTTACTGCACGAGGGAGAACGCATTGAGCTGGAAGACTGCACGGTAATTTTAATAGATTCAGATCAGGTTGGTTCCTTTTCCTTCCTGAAATGGATCGTCATCAACAGGAGCGATTACGAAAATCATTTTGACGCTATACTACGGCATGAAATGATCCATGTCGGGCAGAAACACAGTTATGATATTTTATGGATAGAATTTTTAAAAATTATATTCTGGTTTAACCCCATTCTGATCTTTTATAAAAACGCTATCCAGGAAGTACATGAATACCTGGCCGATGAAGCGGCCCCCAACCGTGAAACCTATGCGATGTTTCTGGTTTCCTATGCCCTGAACGCCCCCATTGCTTCGCTGACGAATCATTTTTTCAAACCGTCCCAGATCAAAGCGAGGATCCGGATGATTTATAAAAACCGTTCCTCGAAATGGTTACTTAGTACCTACATGATCACGCTGTTATCTGTCGGCCTGATCGCCCTGGTGGTGGCTGGCTGCGAGCAGATCGTAGAGACGGAAACGCCCGCAGACAATGAAAAGAAAAGCAGCAAATTGAATGCCCGAGTTACCTCGCAACCCTCGCCCCAGAAGGTATTCACGGTGGTGGAAGAGCAACCCGAGTTCCCCGGTGGCATAAAAGCCATGTATGACTTCCTCGGCAGGAACGTTCACTATCCTGAGGCGGCTGCAAAGGCCAATGTAAGCGGACGGGTTTTCCTCTCCTTTGTCGTTTCCGAAACAGGTGAAATAAGCGATATCCTGGTTCTGAAGGGAATCGGCTTTGGCTGCGACGAAGAGGCGGTGCGGGTATTGAAATCATTTCCAAAGTGGGTACCAGGCAAACAGGGAGGCCTGCCGGTGAATGTAAGGTACAATCTGCCCATTAACTTTGAGTTAACCGACGGCCAGCCAGAAATAGTCTCCAAACTGCCTGAAACCCGTGTTCAGATTACACAAAATGGTCCTGCACCCATGTATGTTGTTAACGGCGTGATCATCACAGACACGCTTAGCCTGAAGAAAATTGATCCGGACAACATTCAGTTTATTAATGTCCGGAAAGGCGAGAGCGCCACTGAGGCGTACGGGGAAAAAGGCAAAAACGGAGTAATTGAAATTAAGACCACCTCTCTTTAAGTCAATGGAATCACTCATTTACATTGCCAAAGTAAACCTGTTCTGGATTCTGTTTTATGGAAGCTACTGGCTGCTGTTCCGGAAACATACATTTTTTGTATGGAACAGGTTCTACCTCACCGGAACATTGTTACTTTCCAGTATTCTGCCTCTGGTAGAATTTCCTGAAACGGAACTCCCTCCTTCGGCAAGGGTTGTCCCCGGCATCGTGTATGAGATATCCGCTGCACCTGTGGTACTCACATCAGGCCCGGCTGCAACTCCGGAAACAGATTGGTCACAGCTTGTCTGGATTTTATACTTTACCGGCTCCTGCCTGATGTTACTTCGTTTAATATATGGATTTTATCAAGTGAGAAGGCTGATCAGGCAGGGGGAATGCCTGAAGTTTGATGATTATTCCATCATTCTTTTACCGGAAGGAGAATCTGCCATGAACAAAACCGGCTCTTTTTCATTTTTCAGATGGATGGTAATCAGTGATTATGACTACAAAAATCACCTGGATACTATTCTGAGACATGAATATATCCATATCAGGCAATGGCATAGTATTGACATTATCCTGATCGAATTCCTGAAAGCAGGCTTCTGGTTCAACCCTGCGCTTTGGCTCTATAAACGTTCCATGCAGGAAGTCCACGAATTCCTGGCCGACGAACAGATTGCCAACCGGGAGCATTACGCCAAATTCCTCGTTTCCTACGCATTTAATGCACCGGTTCAGTCTGTTACCAATCATTTTTTCAACTCGTCACTGCTTAAAAACCGGATCAAAATGATATACAAAAACAGAACATCCCGCTGGCTGCTGAGCAAATACCTGATGCTGATTCCGATGACAGCCCTGGTCATCATCACTACCGCCGCCAGGAAAAAAAGTATTGCATTATTCCCCGATAAAAACGTTTCTTCTTCCAACCTTTTTAAAGACAATACACTACCGTTATCCAACCCGCTTGAATTACTTTATCCTGAAAATCACGATGGAGAAAAGATAAGCATAAAAGGGCAGGTAACCGACGAAAAAGGTACCGCGGTTCCGGATGCGATCGTTGTCGTCAAAAATGGCTCTCAGGGAACCGTTACCAATGTCAGTGGCGAATTTGAATTGAAAGACGTGCCAGTAGAGAGTGAGATAGTCGTGAGCCATGTTGGCTTCATAAATTCCGGATTCGTAGTGGAAAAATCCAGAACCAATTATAAAGTCAAATTACAGAAAAGCGAAAACCGGCTCTCTGAGGTTGTCGTGGTAGGATATCCATCCTCGGACTCCAAAAAAAGTATCCCTGACACTTCCGGCACTGCTTTTAAAGTAGTTGAACAAAATCCTGAATTTCCGGGAGGCGATGTAGAACTCATGAAATACATCGGCAAACACATCAGGTACCCCGCAGAAGCTTCCGTTGCAGGTGTGGAAGGAACGGTGCTGATTTCATTTACCGTAAACCCGAATGGGGATATACGTAAGCCAACCATCGTAAAAGGTTTAGGATATGGCATTGATGACGAAGCCACCAGAATGGTCTTGAATATGCCCAGATGGACACCGGCCCGGCAAAATGGGAAAGCTTTATCCGTAGATTATACTTTACCCATCAAATTCCAGCTTAACCATGGAGATATAAATAATATAAAGGAAAAACAACAAGGCTACTTTCAAAAGCCTGAAATGCCTGATGGAGTCAGGATCAATGACCTTGGGGGCGGAAGTAAGGTGGACAATGTTCTGTTTATCGTTGACGGTGTAAAAATGAAGGAACGAGGCCTGACAGGGCTTCCAAAATTGAACCCGGACGAAATTGAAAGCATTGCCGTATTAAAAGACCAAAGCGCACTTGCCGTATATGGTGAAGAAGGCAAAAATGGTGTAATTTTGGTCCGGACAAAAAAAATTAAGGAAACGACCAAACCTGCTCAGCAAAAAACACCGGCAACGGGAGGGAAATTCTATAATTACAAATATCCTTTTGACAACAATTCCTCGCAAGACCTGAGTGAAAAAACTGTTCTCGGTTACAGAATTCCCTCGGAAAAAAATCCTAAAAATTGACGCAGCCAATTCAAAAACCACGCCACAAAGTTGCCATCATTGGAGGCGGACATATTGCGGAGCAAAACCATATTCCCGCTTTACAGAAGTTATCACATCGTACGGAGATCATTGCCATCTGCAGCCGCGATAAAAGCAAAGCACGTTTGCTTGCCGATAAGTTTGCTATCCCTTTTGCCTATGATAATACAGAGGAGCTGTTTTCCAGCAGCAGGCCGGATATCATTATCAACTGTACGGCAAACAATCTTCATTATCCATTTACCATGCAGGCGCTTGAAAACGGCTGTCATGTTTTATGTGAAAAACCACCTGCCATGCGTGCCTTAGAAGCCCGAGAAATGGCAGATACCGCTGAAAAATACGGCAAGACCCTCGCTTATAATTTCCAGCGCCGCCAAACACAGGAATATCAGTTACTGCAAAAATGCCAGCAGGAAGGCAAACTTGGTGAGATATACCATGTCAAAGCCAATTTCCTGAGACGGCGCGGGATACCTGGCTGGGGAAATTTCACCAACAGGGAAATACAGGGAGGAGGCGCGCTTATTGACCTGGGTGTGCATGTGCTGGACCTGGCGATGGGATTGATGAATTACGAAAAGCCCGATCGTATTGTGGCCAATACCTACAACTTCCTGGGCAAAGCTGGCGGCAAAGGATTGCTAGGTGCATGGGATCCGGCTAAATTTGAGGTAGAAGATGCCTGTTTTGCCTATCTTTCCTTTCCTGGAAAAGCTTCCATCATGCTTTCTGCTTCCTTTGCGCTGAATACGCAAGAGGCTAAAAACATCAATCTTGAAGTATTCGGTACACAGGCCGGCGCGGTGCTGCATCCTTTTTCCTTACATACCGAATTCGCCGGAGAACTGGCGGACGTCCATTTCCCGTTCCTGGAAGATGAAAACATACAACTGAAAAACACCATTGCCTTTCTGGATGCTTGTGACGGACAAGTATCAAATATCTGCTCAGCCCGGGAAGGTGCCGTTTTACAGGAGATAGTTGAAAACATCTATCAGAGTGCAGGTATGTTTGGTCAGAAAATGTAGTAACCAGACAGATAAAAAAGCTGTGCCCTGAGAGCAAGCATCCCAGGGCACAAACTTAATTTTTTCTCCGTCCTACCTCCTCCCGTTCCTCCACCTGCCCTATTTGGCAGTAGCCATCACCATTTTAATATCCTGCTTGGCACCTACCTGCAGGACATCTACCAGATCCTGCACTGCCAGATTTTTGTCAACCCGCAGTACTACCGTCCTGTCTTCCACGCCTGCAAAAATGGTCTGAAGCTCGGTTTCAAGGCGTTCAAAAGGGATGGGTTCCTTGTCAATATAATAAACCTTGTGTTCATCAATGGAAAGGGTAATCTGCTTTTTATACATCTGCTGCGTAGCCGAAGCTTTTGGCAGCATCAGTTTGATCACGTTCGGATTGGACATCGTGGAGATGATCAGGAAGAAAAGCAGCAGGAAAAACATAATATCGTTAAGGGAGTGTGTAAACACCTCCGGGGCGAACCTGGCCTTACGACGTATTTTCATATACTAATATGCAATAAGTGAATGATTGATGAGCAACAAGGTTAGTCGCTCGTTCCTGGTACCTTACTTGGATGTTACCGGCTTCTGCAGTACATCGATAAAGTCCGAGGCGGCCATTTGCAAACGAAGTGCAAAACGGTCAATTTTCATGTTCAGGAGGTGATAACCTGCATACGCAATCAAACCGAGTATCAGACCACTCCCCGAGGTAATCATTTTTTCATACATACCGCCCGCAATGGTACTGATATTGAAGTCATTGGAAACAGATATGTCGTAGAAAATCCGGATGATACCGGCAATAGTACCCACAAAACCAAGCATCGGTGCAATACCTGCAATCACCCCCAGATAAGGCAGGTTCCCTTCCATCCGTTGAATTTCGATCTGACTTGCATTTTCAATGCTGGTCTCGATATCCTTGATCGGATAACCGATGCGCCCTATTGCCCTTTCAAAAATTCTTCCCGCTGCATTACGCTGATTGCGGCAAAGAGACTCTGCAGATTTCAGATTCCCCTGCTGAATAAAATCTTTCACGTTATCCACAAACTGACTTTCAATTTTGCCGTTGGCAGTGATGGCCAGAAACCGTTCAATAATCAAAAATAAGGTTACAAGAAACAATAGCCCCAGGGGGAACATTACCCATCCGCCTTTTCCAAGGAGGTCAATAAGAGAAAGCCCTTGGGTTGCCGCAGGGGCTACCAAAGTAGAGTCAGTAAGTGCTTGAAGAAGCATCATATTACAGGGTGAAAAGTGAAAAGTTAAGCTAGTGAAAAAGTGGTCACTTCCTATGAAAACGACTTTGAACATAAACGGAGCAAATTCCTCCATATTGTTTAAAGGGCAAATATAGAAAAATTACTCTTTGCCTCCGTACCGTTTTAGTACCTTCACAAAAGAAGGATACCCAACTTTTAACAAAAGCACTTCTGATCCCCCTGAAATAATAAGAGCGATGCCCCGGTAAATAAATATTGACTTTTCTTATGACCGCGCGCAGTATTAAACCTTAATTAAAATACTTGAAAATTGATTTTTGGGTTGTTTCTTTGTAAAAATTTGAGCGGAATCATATTAACCAATACGTAATGGAAAAAAATGCGCAGCCCTGGTTGGGAAAAATGCAGGAAAAATGGGGTTTGGAAACAACCAGGCAAGTTCTTTTGGTTCTGGCGGTTTTCAGCTTATCGGGCTCGTCGGTAGTCTGGCTCAGAAAAGGTTTGTTTCAGCTACTGGGATACGACGATCTTACACCGATGTGGCTGAAAACAGTTACGTATATCCTTTTCATTTTCCCTACCTACCAAAGCCTGCTTCTGATCTATGGCTTTCTGCTTGGCCAGTTTTCATTTTTCTGGGAAAAGGAAAAGAAAATGTTTCGCTGGATAGCAGCCAAATTCAAAAAATAGGAATCAATTAAAGTACAATAATATACAGGGTGAGTTTCGCCGGAGCTCATCCTTTTTTGTTTCTATCTATAAAATAATCAGCGTTTTCTTCCGGATTTACATCCTGTGGCGTGACTGACTACCTCTCCAATAGTCTAAACGAAAAAACGCTTCTACATGCTACCCGAAAACTTCAATTTCGATCTTATTAAAGCGCAGATCGTTGCTGCCATTGCGCAGTATGGCGGCAAGATCCTCCTTGCCATTCTTGTCCTGATCATCGGGCGGTTTCTGATATCCAAAATCACACACCTGGTCAGCCAAGCCCTCGACAAGCGAAAAGTGGACCGTGACGTCCAGCCTTTCCTGAATTCATTGGTCAACGTGATGCTGAATATCATGCTGCTGCTCAGCATCGCAGGGATACTTGGCATTCAAACCACTTCATTCGTAGCTGTTCTGGGCGCAGCCAGTTTGGCAGTCGGTTTTGCACTACAGGGCAGTCTGGCCAATTTTGCAGGCGGCGTGCTGATCCTCATTTTCAAACCATACCGTGTCGGCGACCTCATCAGTGCCCAAGGATTTACAGGCGTGGTGGAAGCCATTCAGATTTTTAATACCATCCTGGTTACGGTTGACAACAAAACCATTATTCTGCCCAACGGGGCGCTTTCCACCTCACCTATTACCAATATATCAGGCAAAGGAAAGATCCGTGTGGATATGGTATTCGCTGCCGGAAGCCAGAATGGCGTCGATGCCATAAGGGCCGCGATCAGAAAGGTGGTTGACATCTGCCCCACCGCGCTCAAAAACGTTGAACACGATATCCTGGTAACCAAGCTGACAGAAAATGCTATTTTCTTTGATGTACGGGTATGGACACCCAGTGATACATTTTGGGATACCTATTATTATATAAATGAAGGTATCAGTAAGCAATATGCGCTGGATGGTATTGGAGCACCACAGCCAGCCCTGCTGAATGTAGCACTTAAGCAATAACTTTGGCAGGCATCTGATAAATGAATATTTAAAGGAGTACGGGATCAGCTTTCCCGTACTCCTCTTTTTATTGTACCTTTGTGCATTATTTCAATTCAGGTTTAGAATCATTCATATTATTCCATGTTTGAAAACTTACAGGACAAGCTTAATAACGCCTTTCGTACCCTAAAAGGTAAAGATCGGATTTCAGATATAAACGTTGCGGCCACCACAAAGGAAGTGCGTAAGGCCTTGGTAGATGCGGACGTCAACTTTAAGGTGGCGAAGGAAATTACAGACCGTATCAAGGATAAAGCCCTGGACCGGAAGATTTTGATATCGGTTGAACCCGGGCAGATGTTCGTCAAGATCGTCCAGGAAGAGCTCACCGAACTCATGGGTGGCCAGGCCGAGGGCATCAATATCAAAGGCGACCCGGCTGTAATCCTTATTGCAGGTCTGCAGGGTTCGGGTAAAACCACTTTCTCCGGAAAACTTGCGCAACACCTAAAAAAACAAGGCCGACAGGTTTTGCTCACAGCTTGTGATGTATACCGTCCTGCTGCGATAGACCAGCTTAAGGTTCTTGGAGAACAGGTAGGTGTGGAGGTATTTTCAGAACCTGAAAATAAAAATGCAGTAAGCATTGCCCAAAATGCAGTGGCGCATGCTCGTAAAACGGGCAAAAAAATTGTGATTGTGGATACGGCCGGCCGTTTGGCTGTGGATGAAGTCATGATGCAGGAGGTTTCGGATATTAAATCTTCGGTAAAACCATCCGAGATCCTTTTTGTAGTGGATTCCATGACCGGGCAGGATGCTGTGAATACCGCTAAAACCTTCAATGATCGCCTGAATTTCGACGGGGTGGTACTTACCAAGCTCGATGGCGATTCACGCGGCGGGGCAGCACTCTCTATCCGTCAGGTTGTTGAAAAACCCATCAAATTCATCAGTACGGGTGAAAAAATGGATGCACTCGACTCTTTCTATCCTGACCGTATGGCGAGCAGGATTTTGGGGATGGGTGACGTGATCTCCCTTGTTGAGCGTGCACAGCAAGCTTTTGACGAAGACGAAGCAAAACGCATCAATGCTAAGATGCGCCAGAATAAATTTGATTTTGATGACTTCCTGGGGCAGCTTCAGCAAATCAAAAAAATGGGTAATGTGAAAGATCTGATTGGCATGATACCCGGAATGGGCAGTGCGATGAAAGACATGAATATTGATAACGAGTCGTTTAAGCCAATTGAAGCAATTATCCAGTCGATGACCAAGAAGGAGAGGGAAAATCCCGACATCATTGACGGGAGCCGCAAAAAACGGATCGCAACGGGAAGCGGAACATCTGTTTTGCAGGTCAACAACCTGATCAAACAATTTGATGAAATGCGGAAAATGATGCGCAAGATGAACACCATGCAAGCTGCGGGGAAGTTGGGCAAAGCATTGAAAAGATAGGAAGGAGTAATAAATCTTAAATTTGATCCGATACCATAACCCTCTATTGATGAAACGGTTGATACCGCTTGCCTTCGCTCTTTTTCTATTGTCCAACCAGTCGCTTTTTGCGCAGGCATCAGTCGGATATTATCCATGGAGCAGCTCGCTGACAGTCAGTACAAATCCGAAAAAGATAATCTGGCTGGACGCCCGTTTGCAGACCAATTCTCTTTTCAGTGGGCTAAGCATTGACCTGCTTCCAATGGTTAATCTCAAAAGAGGAGAAGTGGTGCAGTGGTATCTGGGCGGAGGTTTAAGGCTTAACCCATTATACCGGATTTCCGATCCTAAAGCAGATCTGATCACGATTGACGGATATTCAGTAAACTTAGGTGTAAGAATATCCCCCTTACCACAAAACAGGAATATCCAGCTTGCCCTGGAATTAAATCCTTATGTGAAGGACAATCTGGAAAGCGGTGTACTTAAAAGTAACTTTGGCCTGGTTTACTTTTTTGGCAAAAGAAATAAGGAACCTCTGTTACAACCTTAATGGCATACATTTAAGAAGTCCGGAAATTAATTTATGCCGGACTTCTCTTTTTCCTTAACCGGGTTCAGTTACCACCTCTTCCTGCTTTGTAGGCATCATATTCCTCCAGCAACTGGGCAAGGTCCTCGTCCTTATCAAACGCCAGCTGCGACTCTCGGATCACATAGTTCATTTTGTTTCTTTCATCCGTCAGCAGTTTGAGAAAACTATTCCGGTCTTTAAGACTTACCGGATTTAATTTTTCATTTTTAAGTACATATAACTTTCCCGCCTCAGAAACCGGCGTTCCGTTTTTTTGTGGTGAGTAACGCTTCACCAGTTTTGTATTCCCATCATAAATGACCTGATAAAACGGCTGCCTGGAATCGCCGTCGATCGTCGGAAAGCCTCGTCTGAAATTGTAAAGGGCCGTCCCGGTGGGGAGCGTGAATCCTGTAACATCTTCTCCTGTCCGGTACACGGCATCGCCTTTTTTGAACTCCAGCTGATCTCTGCTGGTATCGTACCTGAACTTTACGCCATCATATACCATTCCGTCCTTTACTTTTACGGCACCGGTATACCACTCATTAAAAAGAAGCGAAGAAGGTTCCGACGCTGTTATCTGTATTTCCTGGGCAGGAGTTCCTGCCAGTCCTGTTGAGTCCTGAGCGTAAGATATACCGCCTGCCAAAAGGCCGGAAGCCAGAAAAAGGTTGCGAAGATTTTCCATAAAACGATTTGTTTAGTACAATATAGATGGATTCCCTACCATCTTTGTGTACTTTTGCCAAAAAAATTATACCTGCATAATTGGATTTAAACGAACAGCTTCTGAACATCCGCCAAAGCCTGGCAGGCATATTACCTGAAATATTCCTGGCTGCCTTGTTTTGTGGTATTTTGTGTATTGAATTATTCTTTCATCATCATCCCAACAAAAAAAGGGCGGCTTCTTACTTACAGTATGTCGCTTTGGCCAGCAGTTTCATTACCTTCATTCTGGTACTGAAACAGTGGAACCAGGAGCCCTCCTACCGTTTTCATCCGCTTTTATTTCTGGATCATCAGGCCGTATTTTTTAAACTGATGATCACAGCCGCGTGGATTTTTACACTGATCCACGTACGTATCCTGAAATATGATTTTCCACCAGAATTTAATGCCCTGCTGATTGCCGTTGTGGTCGGATTGAATTTATTGACCATGGCAACACACCTGCTTACGATATACCTGTCGCTTGAACTGGTTTCGGTTACCTCCTATTTGCTAGTTGCCATTTCTCCGTATAAAAAAGCAGCGGAAGGCGGATTAAAATATCTGCTTTTCGGGGCGGCAAGTTCAGCCGTAATGTTATATGGTATTTCATTGATTTACGGATTGTCCGGCACGATGGACATTACCAGTGAAGCAATGACAGCCGGGCTGGTCGCCAATTCCGGTTTGATTGTCATCACCACGATTGTAATGACTCTCGGCGGATTGTTGTTTAAGCTATCCCTCGTACCCTTCCATGTGTGGGCACCAGACGTTTACGAAGCGGCTCCCACACCTTTGGTATCCTTTCTTTCGGTTGCTCCCAAGGCCGCGGTTATCCTGGTACTGATGCGGCTTGCGGGGGTAATGCCCGCTCAGTATTTCCCTGTTTTAGGCGGAATAGCGCTGGTGAGTATTACAGTTGGCAACATTTCTGCATTGTGGCAATCCAATGCACGAAGGCTTCTTGCCTATTCCTCCATCGCCCAGGCAGGTTACCTGATTGTTGGTGTAGTAGCTTACAGCCGTTTTGGATTTGAATCAGCAGTGTTTTACACCGCTGCCTATCTGATGATCAATATGGCTGCTTTTTTCCTGATTGATATTCTAAAACCTGACAGCGATACCAGGCTTTCGGGATATGAAGGATACGGCAGAGCCAACCCATGGATTGCCGGAATCCTTACCGCCGTGATGATCGCCCTGGCCGGGCTGCCACCCACAGTAGGGTTCACATCCAAGTTACTGATTTTTTCAGCCCTTTGGGACAGCTACCAGCAACTGCAATTCCCCTGGATGCTCTGGCTGCTGGTAGGTGGGATACTCAACGCTGCCATTGCCCTGGCGTACTATCTCAGGTTACCGTACCTTTTGTTTTTCAAAAAAGCGCCTGACGAAGCTCCCGTGAGAAATAGAATATTTTTCCTCCCTGCCCAGTTGGTTGCAGGTTTCTTACTTTTCACCATCATTGCCCTGTTTATCAAACCCGAATGGATCATGAACTGGATAGCCGCATTTTAAAGGCGGTGTGAGTTATAAAACCGGCCTGACATCGTAGCCAGCCTTTCGCAGCAATGCAATTACCCCTGTCGGCCCGCCCAGATGTGCCGCTCCTACGCCAAAAAACGTGGGCTTTGCTTTCATGATCTTATCCATCCTGGGGATCCATTTCCGGTTACGATCAAACAGCATGATCTCTTCGTTCCCGTCCAGTCCAAATTCACTTTTCATCGTCAGCTGATATAAACTGTCAATATCCTGGGCTTTGTACAGATCTACCAGATTCTTAAATTCTTTACGTGCGCTAGGCAGGCTGTCTATCATGACAACGATCTGTTTCAGTTGGTCGCTGTAAGGAATCGTATCAAATATTGCCATTTGTTCTTCCAATGTTTCAATCCCTATTACCTCCGACTTTTGCTTTTTGGCCAATTCCACCAGTGACATTTCGTACGACTGCGGCTGACAGGATAGTACAACATTAAACAATGGCCCCATCAGTACAAACGGTTTCGCCTTTTCAAACATGGCCAGCCCAATCCCCACCGAATCTTTATAATATGCTGATAGTCTTGAATATTGTTCTGGACTCATCAGACTTTTCAGTTCTGTTCCATTTTTCATATTCATGGTTTTCATCATTTTCATCATCATCTCGGGATCATCCATATCCACTTCAAGTGCTGTTTGTTCGGTTCTGGATAATGCATTTTTAAGCGCGTCACTCAAGGCAAAATCTGCCGGGCAAATCAGGTGAATCGTCCCAAATAGATAGGACGGAGATTGCAGCCCCATCCCTGTAACCTCCCAGAGTAAAGCTTTTTCCTTAGGAGCCTGCGCGCATACGTAGGACGTACAGCATAACAGAATGCAGTATATAAATGCTTTTTTCATGAAAAGGGAAATTTAAGTAGGCAGTAGAAAGTTTAAGGTAGGCAGGGTGTTACTGATTGGTTTGCAGTGACTGGAATAAAAACAGGATATCAGTTCAGATTTTTCTGACGAACGGTAGGATAGGAACGAATAAAACTAAAATGCCCCGACAAAGCCAGGGCATTGATAGCGAGTATCGTTACACTACTCTTTATGGCTATCTACCACAATGCGTCCGTCGCGGTTAACAAGCTCCCAGGCGGTGTAAAAAACAAGTTTTACGATAGGTGCCTGCTTGTCGAACATAATCTTTTCAACATCATCACCCGGCTTGTGATAATCCTCGTGCACACCCGTAAAATAGAATATTACCGGTATCCCGCTTTTGGCAAAATTATAATGGTCGGAACGGTAATAAAAACGATTAGGATCCTTCGGGTCGTTGAAAGTATAGTCGAGTTGATAGTTGATGTATTTTTTATTGGCCTCCTCACTTATAGCATGCAATTGGGAAGAAAGTTTATCTGAACCAATGAGGTAAACATACTTCGGATCCGCTTTATGTGCTTCGTCCACCCGCCCGATCATATCGATATTAAGATCCGCAATCGTCGATTTAAGGGGCAGAAGCGGGTGTTCGGAGTAATATTCCGAGCCAAATAAACCCTTCTCCTCCCCTGTAACATTCAAAAACAATATACTCCGCCTTGGCCCCTTTCCCTCCGCTTTGGCTTTGCTGAACGCCTGGGCCAGTTCAAGCAGGGAAACCGTACCCGAACCGTCGTCATCGGCGCCGTTGTTTATTTCTCCATTAGCCGAAATCCCGATATGGTCTAAATGTGCACTGATCACCAGTACCTCATCTTTCTTATCAGATCCTTCCAAAAAAGCCGCAACGTTTTCAGTATCGATGGTACTGCTCACTCTTTCAGCTTTAAAAGCGACCGATCCCGTTAATGTTTTTGAAACCGGTTTCCCGGTTTTAGCGATTTCGGCCTTTTCAGCAGCCAGTTTTCTGTTTGTTGTTTTTAAAATTTTTGCGGCTACGTCTGAGGAAATAACAAATGCCGCCATGTTATCCGAAGATTCCTCAACCGGATTGAGCGTTGGTGCGCTAAACCGCCTTGCCATAACGGCCCGCTGCCGAATTTCCTTATCAAAATCCTCCCCCGTTTTTTCTGTAACAATCAATACGTATTTCGCTCCTTTTTCCCGGGCAAGTTTTACTTTTTGCTGCCAGGCTACGTTACTTCCCCATTTTGATTTCTCCGTGGTTCCGTTCACAATATAGTTACCATCGGCACTCCGTGGCTCGCCTTCAAAAATCACTACCGCCTTTCCGGTCACATCCCGATGGGCGTAGTCGTCATAACCCGGGCTTTCAATGCCATACCCTGCAAAAATAACCGGGGAAGTTATTTCCTGAGGCAAATCGGCCAAGCCACTGATATAGAAATCCTTGTTAAATTCATATTTCTGACCGTCCACTTTCAGATACACCTCGCCCCAGCCTCTTTTATACAACTTGTATTTCTGAAAGTACGACTTCGAGCCATCCTCCGCAGTCGCTATCGGCGTGAGGCCGTACTCTTTAAAATATTTGGTAACGTACTCTGCCGCTTTCTTTTGTCCTGGTGAGCCGGTGTCTCTCCCTTCCAGGCTGTCGGAGGCAATGATGGTCAAATGTTTTTTCAGATCCTCTGCTGTAATGGTATTCGCATACTTAACCGCATCATCTTGACTATAAGCTAATCCACTGATTGACAGAAAGATTCCCGCCAGTATTTTTTTGTTCATAAATTAATTTTTGAAGACTGTAATTTGTACAAAGAAACTAAACGGCCAGGCCAAAGCAAAATTTTATCCGCCTTCTCCAGCTGCAAGCGTTTTTAAGATGTCCTTCTCACACCCGAATAGTACAGAGCAACTCACCTCATACCGCATCCAAACACAGTTGCGGCTACCCGTCCGTTCCTGAAAGCCAAATGGTACCTATCCAACAACTTTCTTCACTTTTTGTACTTCTTTTAGCAGAAAGCTCATTTTGACCCTGTTAACAATAAATTAATTGTAAAATACTGTTATTCAGCGAAAAACTGTTTACCTTTGCACCCTATTTGGCCAAGGAAATGTCCAGGAGTCGGGAGATCGGAAATTAGTGAAGGTTATTTCAATCCTTCCGAAGGCCATAAACAATTGATCTATAAAACAATGCAAGCCATTCGTAACATCGCAATCATTGCGCACGTTGACCACGGAAAAACAACATTGGTCGACAAAATCATTCACGCTTCAAAGTTATTCCGGGATAACCAGGAGTTTGATGACCTGATACTCGACAACAATGACCTGGAACGGGAACGTGGTATCACCATCGTTTCCAAAAACGTATCCGTGCGTTACAAGGATGTGAAGATTAACGTAATTGATACACCAGGTCACGCCGACTTTGGTGGTGAGGTAGAACGCGTACTTAAAATGGCTGACGGTGTGATCCTTCTGGTGGATGCATTCGAAGGGCCGATGCCGCAAACACGTTTCGTATTGGGTAAAGCGATTGACCTTGGCCTTAAGCCAATCGTCGTCGTTAACAAAGTAGATAAAGAAAACTGCCGCCCGGAAGAAGTTCAGGAAAATGTATTTGACCTGATGTTCAACCTGGGTGCTACGGAAGATCAGCTTGATTTCGTAACCGTGTACGGTTCTTCGAAACAAGGCTGGATGGGTCCTGACTGGCAGAAAAAGACAGAAGATATTACATTCCTGCTTGATACGATCATCGAGTCAATCCCTGAACCGAAGATCGACGAAGGTACACTTCAAATGCAGATCACTTCTCTGGATTACAACGCATTCGTAGGCCGTATTGCTATCGGACGTGTGAAACGCGGCTCCATCAAAGAAGGACAAACTTTGTCACTTTGCAAGGCCGACGGTGTGATCAAAAAAGTGAAAGTAAAAGAAATTCAGGTTTTCGAGGGGCTTGGCAAAATAAAAGTTCCCGAAGTTACTGCAGGCGATATCTGTGCTGTAACGGGTATCGAAGATTTCGAAATCGGTGATACGCTTGCCGATCTTGAAAACCCTGAGCCGATCGCACGTATTGCAGTGGATGAGCCAACGATGAACATGTTGTTCACGATCAACAACTCTCCGTTCTTTGGCAAGGAAGGTAAGTTTGTTACTTCACGTCACCTTCGTGACCGTCTGTTGAAAGAAACAGAGAAAAACCTTGCACTTCGCGTAGAACCTACGGATACGGAAGATAAATTTCTGGTTTATGGCCGCGGTATCCTTCACTTGTCTGTATTGATCGAAACGATGCGTCGTGAAGGTTACGAATTGCAGCTGGGTCAGCCACAGGTTCTCTTCAAAGAAAGCGAAACTGGCGAAAAACTGGAACCAATCGAAACGCTTGTGGTAGACGTTCCTGAAACAACGGCCGGAAAAGTGATAGAATTGGCAACACAACGCAAAGGTGAATTGTTGGTCATGGAACCAAAAGGTGATTTGCAACACCTTGAATTCCTGATTCCTTCAAGAGGTTTGATCGGTCTTCGTTCAAACGTTCTGACTGCCACGCAGGGTGAGGCTGTTATGACACACCGTTTCAAAGAATTCGGTACTTTCCGCGGGCCTATCCCGGGACGTATCAACGGTTCGATTATCTCGAAAAATACAGGTCCGGCTACCGGCTATACACTTGATAAATTGCAGGATCGCGGACGTTTCTTTGTGGATCCGGGAGATGAAATCTACGGCGGACAAGTGGTAGGTGAGCACAACCGTCCAAACGACATCGTGGTGAACCTGCAGGAAGCGAAGAAATTGACCAACATGCGTGCTTCCGGTTCGGATGACGGTCTGCGTATCGCTCCGAAAATCAACTTCTCGCTGGAAGAGTCAATGGAGTATATCCAGAAGGATGAATATCTTGAAGTGACTCCACAAAGCATGCGTATGCGTAAGATCTATCTTGAAGAGAATGACCGCAAGAGATACGGTGCCAAACTGGAAATGGTATAGTATCCTGAGAATTAACATAATAACAAAAAAGGAGATACCGAAGTATCTCCTTTTTTGTTACCAGCACGCATGTATCAAAAGGTTATCAGATAGGATCAATGGATCGATAGGCCTTTAACGCAGCCATTTCTCCTTCCAATCCTGGTCTTTTAATGCGGTGCTCCATACCAATGAAGCCTTCATAACCTTTATCGGCCACATGGCGTAGTACATTCTCGAAGTTTATCTCTCCTGTTGTCGGCTCAAACCTCCCCGGAGTGTCGCCGATCTGGAGGTAAGCGATTTCCTCCCATGCATAATCCAAAAGGGGAATTACATTGCCTTCTTCGATCTGCACATGATAAAAATCGAAAAGTATTTTCACGCTTCGACGAGCAACGGCCTTTGCCAGTAAATATGCCTGTGGTATTTCGTGGAGAAACATTCCCGGATGGTTGACCTTGCTATTCATTGTTTCCATCACCATAACAATGCCATGCGGTTCATAAATATCGGCGATCCTTTTCAGCAATTCAATAGCATTGACCATCTGAAAATCTTTTGGCAGCCTGGGATCAGCCATTCCCAGCACATTATGAATAAACTTTGTGTTCATCCGTTTCGCGATTTCAACAGAGGCCTTTACTTCACTCAATACCTGATCTCTATTTTCCTTGTTGTTTCCTGCAAAGGTTACCTCCTTGAAAGTAAGTGTTCCCACAAACTGGCCGAACTCCATCCCCAATCGCTGGATCGTCTTGCTGATCCGCTCTTGTTCCTGTACCGGCCTGTTTTTGAGCATCGTACTTTCCCAAGCGCGAAACCCTTGATCGTAGCCCCATTTGATCTGATCGACGGGATCCGTTCCGCCTGCTTTCGCGAATATGTTAAACTCGGGTGAAAACTTCATTTTAAATGGCTTCTCCGCCACTTTTGTACCCGATAAAACCTGAGTCCCTAATCCTGAAACCATTGCAGCGCCGACTGTCAGGCTTTTTTTAAGAAAAGTATTTCGTTTCATATCTTATATATTGACCAGCATGGAAATTTATTTTTACCGAATGGCTTAAAAAATCTAGCGTAAATAAGCCTTGTCTTTACTGGGATCCTGATCCTGCCCCATCAAAAAGGCCATCAGGTCGGCCATTTCCTGGACGGACAGCAGCTTATCCAAGCCCTGTGGCATCATCGACACGTCGGTTACCTTGGTTTCGATTATATCCTTTCTGGGAATACGAACCGTGGTGTTCGGGCCCGTTTTGAGCAACACCGCCTCAGGAGACTGTTCCTGAATCACACCTGCATATTCGTTGCTTTTGGTTTTAAACTGATAAGTCTCATACTCCCGTACGAAACTTGCATTTGGATAAATAATGGCTTCCAGCAAGTCATGGGCTGAGCGATCCTTTTGAATGGAGGTCAGGTCAGGTCCTAGTTTTCCGCCTTCCCCACCAATTGTGTGGCACCCCCAGCAGATTGCTTTGCTAAAGAAAAGCTGGCGTCCTTTTTCCAGGTTACCCTTTTTGATCTGGCTTTCCAGCGACTGAAGGTATTTCAGCCTGTCGGCCTGTACAAGATTGAGCTTCTGCAGCAATTCTTTCGCCACTGGTTTAACTTCATCAGGATAGTTTTCGAAAATGGCTTGCAGGCTGGCGCCGGTAAAGCTATCCAGCGTGGTCGAATTCATGAGGGTTGTTGCCAGCGCAAAGCCGATCTGAGCAGAATGCCTGCCTTTAAAAATACCAACCAGGCGCGGCAGGATAAAAGCATCTGCCCGGGGCAGGTAATCGGTGGCAACTTTGTATAGCTGATCTTCCGAAAGCTCCGCCTGGGATAGAACCGAAGCAGACTGCAAACGTACTGGTGCATCATTGTTACCTTCCAAACGGCCGTAAAGATAGGCGAAGTCCTTTTTGGACAACTTAGGTGAGGTTTCCAGCAAAATGGCTATCGCTTCCATACGCAGTTCGTCCGTATTTTTATCATTATCAGCAACCTGTTGCAGGATTGTGACAAGCGATTTAATACCCCCAAGCCGCACAAGTTCCAATGCAGCAGCTTTAACCTCGGTACTTTCACCTGTTAACAGCAGTTGAGCGATCCGATCAACCCATAGCTGAGGTACCGTCTTCGTCAGGCTTGCCCCCATCACTTGTAACAGAAACAGCTTCTGGTCCTTGGGTGCGTTGGCTACCTGTTCTGAAATAAATTCCTGAATCGCGGGATCTGTTCGCAGTGCAACCAGTATATCCCGGAAAGAATCTTTTTCACCATCTGTAAGCGCTCCCTTTTTCAAGCGCCTCGCCAGAAAAATCCGGATATCTTTAGACCACTCGGGATGGTGTGATGCCACCCACAATGCCGTGTGCTGGAGGCCCGCGTTTTTCGCAGACAACAGAGGAATCACCTGGGCAGCACGCAACGGTTTGCCGGGCATCTGATCAAGGGCAATCATTACCGCTTCTTGTACTTTGGGTGAAGGATCGACCAATCCTTTCTGAAGCTGTTCCGGGCGATTCAGCATAATCAGCGCGTAAATGACCGCATGACGGACGAAAGGATCCGAAGCCTTGGCCGAAGCCGCAATCAAAGCGGGCACAGCAGCCGGCGCACCAATCTGCCCTAATGCCGTAGCAGCCTGCCTGACCACAGCAGGTTCATTTTTCTGCACCAGTGCCATCAGCCTGGCAACTGCTTTGGAATCTTTGGCAAGTCCTGCGGAGCGGGACGCGGCAATACGTACCTGCAGGTCCGCATCGTTCAGCCCCAAACGCACACCCGCCATAGCCGCTTCTGTTCCAATCCTCGCAAGCGTAAAAACAGCCTTTGTACGTACATCGGCAACAGCAGACCTTTGCAGCATAGTTACTAATGGCCCCACTGCCTCATCGCCCCGTTCTACAATCCACTGAACTGCCCGGTCTGCCACATACGGGCGTGCATCTGCCAGATATGTCACAAGGCCAGTTACACCCAGCGAAGCCCAGTGAATGCTATTTCCGTATGGGTCTTTGGGTTTTGGCACACCATTTTTTCGTATCCGGTAAATGGCCCCCTTCAATTCGGGTTTGGAGACTTGCGACAAAGGACAACCTTTGATAAACCAGCCCCCTGTTTCAACAACCAACAGGCTACCGTCTGCATCTTCCAGCACATCGGTAGGGTGATAATCTTCCTTATCGGTCCACATGAAAATCTCGTCCTCCGTTCGGAAAGAAGCACCATCCCGGAACAACTTGTGCCGCAAAATACGATGCGTATTAAATTGAGCGCTAAAAAGATTGCCTTTAAAATCATCCCCGAAAGCATTGCTCCGGTAACGACCCAGACCCGACGGAGCAACCCGGGAATATTTGGAAACCACCGGCATTAGCTCGCCTGTGCGCACCAGGCTATCGCGGTCAATGTTCTTATTGGGTTTTGGATAAACACCGCCTTCTGTCCAGTAGACCAATGCATCCCGCTGCCCGGCTTTGGGGTCAGTAAAATATGTTTCAGTACCTATGGGCTCAGACGCCTCGGTGAAGGTCAGCTCAACCGGATTGTTCATACCTCCTGCCGATACCCACTGGAGCTGTGTTCCGTCAGGCTTTACCCGCCAAATCCTGGAGGTTTCACCACGGAGTCGCTTACCTTCCTTAGTTGTTACGTCAAACCCATTGATGGCGCTCGTGAGATAAAACCAGCCATCCGGTGCCATAAACGGACCGATCAGACTATTGGCGTTGACATTTAATGCCCAGCCCGACAGCATCACCTCCCTTTTATCACTGACACCATCACCATCCAGATCGGTCAGCTTCAGCAGGTCAGGGGCTGACGATACATACAGGCTACCTTTGTAAAAATAACCACCCTGGGGGAAACCGACTTTATCGGCAAAAATTGTGCTTTTGTCATACACGCCATCACCGTTTTTATCCTCCAGCAGATTTACTCTGAATTTGGGATCGGTCAGCGCGTCCCGCGTCTTGTCGTATACATTGCCGGTGGACTCAAAGAGGAACAACCGGCCTGTTTCATCCGTATAACCAAACATAGGGTATGCTACCAGGCTGGAATCGGCAACAACTTCCACTGTATACCCCTCCGGCACATGGATGTTATCGGCAAGCTTTGCCGATCTTCTGATGGAGGACGAGCTGAGCAGCACCATTGCCAAGCAGGAAAGCACATATCCGCTGAAACGCATATAGGAATTTATCTTTATAGACCTGAAATTAGCCACTCTGCCATTTTTTTTCATTCCTCGGTATTGTTAGATTTAGTATGAGTTATTGGTTTCAGTATCCCGGATTTTGGATCAATAATTTGTTTTTGTTGATCTCGTCCCGCATAATCGGGAAGAAGTAAGCTTTGTCATTCCAGGCACTTTTTTGAACCACGATCGGCTTGATCGTCGGAATGGTGGCAGTGGTTTTGTCTGGATTGAGCTTGTAGACAATATTGACACCGGTAAAAGCAACGTAGGATTCAGGAGCGATGAGCCACCTTCTGACATCATAAAATCGGTGATCTTCGATAGCCAGCTCAATGCGTCGCTCATTCCGATAGCGTGCTTTAAGCGCCGCACCTGACTCGGTGACAGCAGGCATAGCAGCCCTTTTCCGGATCATATTAATATATTTCCTGGCCTCTTCGTCCTGGTTTAGCTCTATGCAGGCCTCTGCATAATTCAGAAGCACTTCTCCGAAACGGATGTAGCGTAACGGTACCCCCTGCCCCGAATATTGCCCATCAATGGCAGGATCGATCAGCTTCCGCAGGTAATAACCTGTGTATCCCGCATTGAAGTTTTCAATAGGGCTGTTTCGGGTATCCAAACCTGGGACAATAACGACCGCGCCTTTCGCTGCATCCCATTTTTCCCATGAGCCGGTCTGTATTACCCCTTCCGGTTCCAGTGGCAAAACGTCCGGGGGGCGGGGTTTCCATGTGGCACCATTGTACAATATATCGGCATAAAAGCGCGGATCCCGATTTAAGTAAGGCTGAGCAGCGTGGGCTGGATTGGTCCAACTGAACCTGGTACCGTCGGCCATTTCAAAGTCGTCTACCAGCTCACCAGACGGGGTATCTTCACCATAAAGGTGGTAGCCATTTGGTCCTGCTACCTGGGACAGATTGTTCTGTCTTGTTTCCGGCCTAAAAAACCTGACAAAAATATCTTCCTCCGTTTGTTTGACGATAAACATATTCGTCAGGTTCTGGATGGCGTCTTCTTTGGAAGATGGCAAAGGTTTGTAGAGGCCATAAGCTCCCAAGTCAATCACTGCCTTTGCTGCATCTTTGGCTGCCTGCCACCTGGCGTTTTGATTTCCGTCCACATACCCCAAAAGTTCAGGATTTGTAAAACCTGCCGCCACAGGTTTGTTGTGCAGATAACTAGCCGCATACAACAACACCCGAGCCTTCAGCGCCAATGCCGCCCCCTTGGTAACCCTGCCCAGATCGTCGCCAGACTGTACCATAGGCAAAAGTGAGGCTGCCTTATCCAGATCACCGACAATGAACTGGATGCATTCTGCATACGTGCTTCGTTTGATCTCCAGATCATCGCTCAGCCCATACACTTTGGTCACAATGGGAACACCTCCGTATAAGCTCACAAGTTGCTGGTAGAAATATGCCCGCAAAAAATACACTTCTCCGCTCATGCGGTCCTTTAGTGCTTTATCGGCAGCAAAAGCTGCATCAAGCTGTTGCTGTGCGTCCTTTTCAAGAAAGAGATTGCAGTAGCGTACGCTTTTGTAAAGCTTTGTCCATTCTTCATGGTTCCAACCGGCTAGGTTGTCGGAAGTCAGCAAGCTATTATTAAATTCGAAAAAGCTGTACCATTGGTCATGCATTTCATCTACGAACTGTCCTTTGAGAATACCGTCACCACCATTAAAAGAATTGTCAACGCTTAAATAAATGCTGTTTATAAATGCCTCGATCAGCGCCGGATCATTCCAGGTGTCAATTTCAGTAAATTCGCTTAATGGTTTGGTTTCTAGCAGATCGTCCTGGCATGACACCAGCAGGAATAACAGCAGAAAAACGAGTTTGTGGAAATTTCTAATTGTGTTCATATAGCTAGAAATTAATATCAATACCCAGATTGAAAAGTTTGTTGGATGGATACGAGAAGCCGGTGGTCTCAGGATCAAAGCTCTTGAGCTTGTCGATGGTCAGCAGGTTGGCGCCACTAGCGTAAATACGCATGCTGGCCAACCCCAGTTTGCGGGTAATCAGGGGCGAAACCTGATAACCGATCACCACGTTTTTAAGCCTGACGTAGTCGTTATTCCGAACCCAATAGGTATTGTTGATTTTGGCCCAATATTCCTCTGTGGTGCTCCATGTCCTCGGTTTACTGGCATCAGGGTTCTCCGCTGTCCACCGTCCGTCGGCATCCTCTGCCAGAAAGTTGCCAAAGTTGCCCGAGTTTGTAAAATAGGGCCTTGCCGCACCCGCAGCACCCTGGAAAAGAATATCAGCATAAAATGCTTTGTAGCGCAAATTCAAGCTCAGTCCACCGGTGAAAGTCGGGAGGTCAGTCTTATCACTTCTGACCATATCCTGCCCGTTGATCTCTCCGTCTCCGTTGACATCTTTAAAGATAATGTCTCCCGCTCTTGCATTGGCCCAGTGCGGATAGTTGTCCACCGCAGCCTGGTCTTTAAAAATGCCAATGGCCTGATAGTACAAAGCAGAGTTCATCGGATGCCCGGTAGATCGCTGGTATTCGGGCACACCTGGGGTTTCGTCCCAGAAGTGTATCCTATTTTTCTGATGACTCCCGTTGAGGGATATTCCATATTCAAAATCTCCTGCTTTTTGGTTATAACCCAGCTCAAACTCAAAACCCTGGTTGATTACCTCCCCTATATTTTCACGGGGAAGGGTGAGCCCCGAGCTGGTTGGCACAGATGCATTTCTGTACCATAAAATATTATTGCGAAAATTGTAAAAATAGTCAGCCGAAAACCTAAATGCCCCATTCAGCAGTTCCCCTTCCACACCCACGTTTGACTGATTGGCAACCTCCCAGGTTACATTGGGATTGGCTATGCGGAGTTCAGGCAGTGTTTTATTTTCTACATCTTCATTGAAAACATAATTTGTTCCGAAACCATAGCTGGACAGATACTGATAAGGTGTAATACGGTCATTGCCCAGTTTGCCCCACGATCCCCGCACTTTCAGGTAGTTGATCAGCTTGATCTTTTCCTTCCAGAATTTTTCCTCGCTCACTTGCCAGCCCAGGGAAAGGCCGGGGAAAAAGCCATATCGCTTTGATTCGGGAAAAATGTAGGATCCATCATATCGGAACACGAATTCGGCCAGATATCTTCCATGAAAGTTGTAATTGACACGCCCAAAATAATTTTTCCTTGCGCTTTCCGATGCCGATCCGCTGTTGTTTTTTTCCTGGTCGCCGCCGGCATAAAGCTGATCCACCGACGCAGTGATGAAGTAGCGTCGGTATGCAGCAAAGGTTGACGTATCACCTTCCATTCTCTCAACACCCGCCAGTATATTGATGTGATGCGCGCTGCCGATCTGCTTTTCGTAATTGAGTAGTGCGTTAAGCGTTGAACGGTTCGTATTCATGGTGTTCTGCGTAAGTCTGGGCTCCGAATATCCGCGCTGCCCTCTCACCAAAACGGGCTGGTTTTGGGCATCGACGGTCTGTCCATCCCATGTATAGAGATACCAGGGTGTCTGCCAGACTTTCCCATTAATGAAAGTTTTATCAAATGAGACATTCGTTGTCAGCGACAATCCCTTTATCCATGGATTGGTAATGTTCAACCGTACATTACTCTGCATGATATACGACTTTGACTTGTTATATCCCGTGTCATCTGTGACCAGTACCACTGGATTTTCCCCTCGCTCAATGTCGGGCCCTGGAAGACCGTTGGGCCAGTAGGCAATCATGGTAGGCTTGCTCTTAAAAAGCGTATTAAAAATAGTACCTACAGAAGCGCTGGGATAATTTCTATCCTCCTGCCTGCCTGCCAGGTCCACGCCTAAACTCACATAGTTACTGAGCTTGCCGTCAAGGTTAACGCGGAAATCTGCCTGTGAATAATTCGTTGCGGAATGCCTGTAAATGGCATCCTGGTACTTATACCCTGCCGATACAAAATATCGGATACTTTCTGAGCCTCCCCTTACGGACACATTGGCAATACGCTGCTGCGAAGAGGGCTTAAAAACACTCTTGAACCAGTCGGTATTCGGGTATCGGAGCGGGTCGGAACCATCACGGAATTTCTGAAGTTCGTCGGCCGTATAAATGGGTTGCCGGTCGCGGTACAGGCTGATTTCATTCAGCATCTGGCCATAGGTGGCGGCATCGGCAGTCTTCGGAATGACGGTTGGTTTACTCCAAGCCTGGTTGAATGTTACATTTACCTTGGGTTTTCCATCTACACCCCGTTTGGTAGTGATCAGGATAACGCCGTTAGCCGCTTGCGCGCCATAAATAGCTGCGGAAGCATCCTTCAAAATTGTAAGACTCTCAATATCAGTTGGATTAAGCCCCTCCATGGTACGGTTGGCAATACCGTCAATGACAATGAGCGGTGAATTGTTACCTAAGGTATTTGAGCCCCTGATCCGTAAAGTGGTACCATCATTGCCTGGCTCTCCTGAACGTGTTACAGCAACAAGGCCCGGAAGACGCCCGGCCAGGGAATTGGTAATATTCAGTGCAGGAACCTGCTGAAGCGTTTTTCCCTCAACCGAGCTGATGGAACCTGTAATAGTTGCCTTCTTCTGCGTTCCGTAGCCCACCACAACTACTTCTTGTAATGCCTTGGTGTCGGCCTTTAAAATGACTTCGAGCATCCCCCTGTTGCCAGGTATTATTTCCTGGCTCTGATAACCTACAAAACTGAATATGAGCACACTGGACTCATCCGTTATGGCTATCTGAAAATTCCCATCCGTGTTGGTCGTTGTTCCCTGAGTCGAACCTTTCAGGACCACACTGACGCCAGGCAAAGGTTCGCCATTTTCATCTGTCACTTTCCCACTCACCGGTGGTCGAAGTACGGGGATCTCCTGAACGGGTGGCAGCCTGTCTCTCAGAATGATCGTTTTCCCCTCCTGACGAAAATCGAAACGGGTATTAGCCAGTATCAATTCCAAAGTTTTGTGAATAGTTCTGGTCTCTCTTTTTAAACTGATACCTCTATACGGCGCTATTTTGGGAGAGAGATAAAAAATATTATAGCCTGATTCGCTCTGAAGTTTTTCAAGAGCTTCCTTGAGCGAAACGTTTTTAAGTTCGATTGTAACATGGCTCTGCCTGATGTCCTGCGCGTCGCTGACATTCGCCCACAGGAGCTGGGCAGTAACCAGAATAATGGTGCAACAATAAAAGCTGATTTTCATAAGATGGAGAAAACTAGCCCGTACCCTGACCTGCCAGGAAATAGGGAATACCCAGCTCGCAAAAGCTAAAATTTTTTGCATACTTTTGTTATGTTTAAAAAGTTGGTTTTGATTTTTTGAACAAGAACTCCTCATCGCTGTCCAAGGCCGGGGAGTTTTTTTGTTTCAAAATGGCTGCATCACGGCGCCCTGCCGCAATTTTGGTTGTCAAAGGTCATATTGTTCGGTAGTGTTAGTGGCATTTTTCTCCGTCAATCAGCAACTCATCGCCGTTGAAAGTATATGTGGTATTGCTTGTGGCCGACAAAATCCTGAATACTTCCTCAATGGTCTCTGTACCGGAAAAACGCCCGGTGATGGTGCATTGCTTCAGCAATGGATTTTTGAACCCTATTTTAACGCCATAGCGCTTTCCAAGCTGTTCGGCCAATTCACCAAAAGGTCGTGCATCAAAAGTCATGTCGGTCTGCGCCCAGGCAACTGTCTTGTTGGCTTCCACGATTTTAGCACCGGAAAGCTGTGTATCCGTATTAAAAACAATCTGTTTATTTTCAGTCAGGATAGCCAGGAGTTTTTGATCATTTTCAACCTTTACCTTCCCGCGGTTGACCGTAACCACAACTTCCTTCTGCCCCTCCCATGCCTGAATATTGAATGCAGTACCCAGAACAGTGGTTTTTACATTTCCCGTTTTGATCACAAAAGGCTTATCCCCCCCTTCACCCGATGCGAGATGCACCACATCGAAATAGGCCTCACCCGACAAAGTCACTTCGCGCCTGTTTAAATTAAAATCTTTGCTATAAGTCAGCGTGCTTTTCCCATGAAGCAAAACCGTACTGCCATCCGGCAGTGTGATGAAACGGTTGGCATTGTTTGCCTGCCCCGCTGCCACCGCTACCGATTGATCTTTCGAACTGAAATTCCCTCGTAAAAAATAAAGCCCGCCCATGAGGGCAGTAAGGCCGATAAAAACAGCAGCTGCTTTGAAATACCATGCTGAGAGAAAAGTTACGGGAGTCTTTTCTTTTGCCTCCAGCCGTTGCCAAATACGATTTTTCATCCTGTTTTCCAGTGATGAAAGATATTCTTTGTCCAACTGGCCGGTTACATCAGGTTCGTCCTGAAAAAGCTGGTAATAGTATTCCACCGCCCGGGTTTCCTCCGCAGTGGCAGCCCCCGAAAGGTACTTATTCACCAGAATCCTGAATTCCTCTTTGTTCATATCAGCCCCGAATTACATGCTTTAATTATACAGTATATAAATCCGGGAAAATCTCCTATCCGACCAGTCATTTTTTTATTTTTCAAACGCGGCTGGTACTGTCCATCCAGCAAATAGCAGGATAAACGTACGATTTAACCCAACGTCATTCGCCTGAAACAGGAGCTATACCGGAAATACCCGGGGGGCTGAGGTACCCGTTATTGAAAGAGGAAAATCAGGAAAACCGTCAATAATTTTGAGATCGAAGATCTCAAGCTGCTTTGCGACCCATTAAGCTGATTCTGAACCGTTTTCTGGGAGATTTTAAGTTCTTCGCTGATTTCGCGGGTGGACATTTGCTCCAGATAACGCAACCGGAAGATCTCACGGCGCTTCTCAGGCTGATGGCTTAACCACAACTGTACCGCAGCAATCAGATCCTTTTCAAAACAGCCTGAATCCGCACCTTCCGGGCATTGAATGTAATCCAACGGTTCTTCAAAGTAGGGCAGTTTCTTGTTTTTATTGTAAATCATAAAAACCTGATAACGGACCGCTGTCATTAGATATGATTGCAGGTGACCGATTTCCTTGCGGTCCCTTGACGCCCAAAGGTCAATAAAAATATCCTGAACAACTTCTTCACTAAGCTCGGAATCATGCAACCTTCTGAACGCTTCGTTGTAGAGCCTTTTCCAGTACCTGTTGTAAATTTCGTCAAATGCCGCCTCTGAACCTTGCAAAAGCAAGGAATTCAACTCATCATCGGAGAAGTTCAGGTAGGGCCGCATGCTTTTTATATATGTGAGTCGAATATAATCAGAATTAATGGCTACATAAAATTTGAAATAACAAAGTGCCCATCGCCAGATATATGCGTGCCAGCTGGTAACCTCGGGATTTATGGCATATTTTTATTTGATAGAGATTAAATAGAATTCGATCCTGACACTGCATTCCAACAAAATTCAAAAATAGGTTGTGAACCTTAAATAAAGTTGTGGCATGCCGAAACACTCAACTATAGAACACCAGAAATGAATTTCCGGGGTCCGCAGGATGAATGCGTACACCTGCCCATACGGCTTAATTTTTTTCATTTTAAACCAGCAAGAGAATCCTCTGTTTTATTTGGTGAATTGGCAAGGTACAATATATCATTTCAGAGATCACGGGTTGCGTAGAACAATCTACCAAAGGTATTTTTGTTACTATTTCAAGATAAACTAGATTTTTGCTTTTATAAGAACAAATACCGTATGTTTACGCTATAATAATTAACGTTTTCATTAACAATCTTAATATCAGATAATTAACAATGTCCTATATAGAACCGGCGCCCATTAAGGATAAGGAAAATCCTTTGGAGTCAATGATGCAGCGTTTCGATAAAGCAGTGGAAATTCTTGGCATTTCGGAAGAGATGTACCACATCCTGAAAGTTCCCCGCAAGCAGGTTATTGTGGGCCTTCCCGTCACCATGGACTCAGGAGAAATAAAAACTTTTGAGGGTTACAGGGTTATTCACTCCACCATACTGGGGCCCAGCAAGGGAGGTATCCGTTTTGATCCCGAAGTAAGCCTGGATGAAGTACGTGCCCTGGCTGCCTGGATGACCTGGAAGTGCGCCGTTGTGGATATTCCCTACGGAGGCGCAAAAGGGGGTGTGGCCTGTAACCCTCGTGAAATGTCTGCCGGGGAAATCGAACGGCTGATGCGTGCCTATACTACGGCCATGCTGGATGTTTTCGGCCCGGACCAGGATATTCCTGCGCCCGACATGGGTACCGGCCCCAGAGAAATGGCCTGGCTGATGGACGAATACTCCAAGTCAAAAGGGATGACAATACCAGCGGTTGTTACGGGCAAACCCTTGGTTTTGGGCGGATCGCTCGGCAGAACGGAGGCTACCGGCCGCGGGGTGATGGTATCGGCCCTGGCTGGTATGGAAAAGCTGAGGATCAATCCTTACCGTGCTTCTGCGGTGGTACAGGGCTTCGGAAATGTTGGCTCGCATGCCGCGGCACTATTGCGGGAACGGGGCGTTGCCATTCATGCCATAAGCGACATTTCCGGTGCTTATCATAATGACAAAGGTATCGACGTGGATGCCGCCATTGCATACCGCGACCAGCACGAAGGCTCACTGGAGGGCTTTGCGGGAGCGGAGCGGATTTCCGGGGACGAGATTTTTACGATCCCGGTGGACGTGCTGGTACCAGCCGCCAAGGAAGATGTAATCACCCGCAAGAATGTGGAAGGTATTCAGGCGCGGATGATTGTGGAAGGTGCCAACGGCCCAACCTCTGCAAAAGCCGACCACATCATTAATGAGAAGGGCATCATGGTTGTGCCGGACATTCTGGCCAATGCCGGGGGTGTGACGGTGTCTTACTTTGAATGGGTTCAAAACAGGATCGGGTACAAATGGACGCTGGAAAGGGTGAACCGCCGCACCGACCGGATCATGAAGGATTCATTTGACAAGGTATATGAAACATCCCTTAAGCATAAGGTATCACTTCGCATTGCGGCATACATTGTTGCCATTGACAAAGTAGCCAGCACCTACAAGTACCGCGGAGGATTCTGATCCTGCTTATTAAAGAAGGAGAAAACCACCCCTGCTCCTTCTTTAATTTTTAACCGTATCAGCCCATCTGTATTAAGAAAATGTTACCAGGTTTATTTCCTGCCTGCGATGTGCTAATTTTGAGTTAAAATTAACCCGGTTCCAGCTGTTTATCAGTCTGGTGAAAAAGATCGGATTATCGCAAGTACAAACGACACCCATGTCTCTCAGCCCACGTTTTATAGCCCTCATACTGGCACTACTAATCTCCCTGATCACCACCTCTTTTCTGGCATTTGTGGAGGGGGTAAGTACCGGAATGCTCTTTGTTTCGGCCAGCGCCAGTTTCATCTCATCCTTTTTCCTTGTCCTGTATACGGTTGATATCCTGGTTTTCAGGGAAGTCAATAAAATGTACCGTACCATACACAAGTTAAAAATGAAGGATTTTAATATGGCACCGCGAAAACGGTTGATCAAGGAATCAAATCCGCTTAAAACGATCAACGACGAAATATTTGTGTACGTTTCCAAAAAGCAGAAGGAAATCGATGAACTGAAGAAACTGGAACTTTTCCGGAGAGAATTCCTTGCCGACGTTTCACACGAATTTAAAACACCCATTTTCGCAGCCCAGGGGTTTATCCATACCCTGCTGGACGGTGCAATGGAAGATGAGTCGGTCCGGGAACGTTTTCTAAGGAAAGCTGCCAAAAATCTGGACAGTCTTGATGTACTCGTAAAAGATCTTTTGGTACTGTCACAAATGGAAACCGGAGATATAAAGATGAACTTTGCACCGGTAGATCTCCACCTCATGACGCTTAATATCTTCGGTCGGCTGGAAAATATTGCCGCTGACCGCAATGTGACGCTGCGCGTAAAACCCGATAATACCAAAGCCTGGGTGATGGCCGATCAGGATCGCATAGAGCAGGTAATGCTGAACCTTATCGAAAATGCCATTAAATATGGGAACGAAGGCGGAAAGGTGATTGTCCATTTCGATGAAAGCAAGAAAAATATCGAAATTTCAGTCAGAGATAACGGTCCGGGAATACCTCAGGAGCATATTAACCGTATATTCGAAAGGTTTTACAGAGTGGATAAAAGCCGCTCAAAAGAACGCGGCGGAACAGGACTTGGCCTGGCGATTGTGAAACATATCATCAATGCACATGATACCAAAATAGCTGTTATGTCCAAGCCTGACAAGGGAACAACGTTTTCTTTCAAACTTGAAAAAGCCAATATCGACCCGCCCGTAAATATCATGGAGCAGCAGATACCCGAAACAAGTCAATAATTAATCATTTATATCTAACAATTACTATGTTCATTCATAATGTATTTTTCTGGTTAAAGGAAAAAGATAACGAAGAAGCGAAACAAGCGCTTCTCGCCGGCCTCAAAACACTGGAAGGAATTGAATCCATACAAACAGTATATATTGGTACTGCTGCAGCAACCCGCCGTCCTGTGATTGATGCAACTTATGATTTTGCCGAAATCCTGATTTTTGAAGACGAGGCAGCACATGATATTTATCAGGTCCATGAGCTCCATAAAAAGTTTGTAGAAACCTGTTCACACCTGTGGGAAAAGGTGCTGATCTATGATGTGGAAGCCTGATTAACATCATTAACATTTGTCCACATCTTATCCACATTCTTAGTGTGGATTAATGTGGACAAAATGTTAATTTACTGCATATTAATCAATTAACACGAAATAGTTATCAACGATATGTGGATAACTATTTAATTTCTCCTCCAAACTCCCCTATCACCCCCTGCTGCCGGGGCACTATTCTTGTATAGCTTTCGTTTTGATTATTGAAACAAACCAGAATATGCCATGGGGAAGAATCGAATCATAACAGGAATTGCAGGAGTGCTGGTTGCGGCAATTGCTTTATCATCCTGCGTACACAGTACCTACTACCGTGATGCCGACTATGGATACCGCTATGGGCATGGACACAGATATTACGTAGCTCCGCCGCCGCCAAGGGTGGTAGTGGTACGGCCATCTCCACCGCCAAGAAGAGTTATTCATGCAGACAGATACAGGTCCAGCAGACATGATGACCGGCATTTCAGAAAAAATAACAACCGGCAATACGGACGGAGTGAGAGAACCCGCGGACCAAGATAATCCCACACAATAAATCCAAACGGCCCGGAACGCGCTAAGCATTTCCGGGCCGTTTATTATTTTACCTTATTTATTTGGCACCGTCAATTCCCGACTGCGATGTCTTATCTTTTACCGGTGGCTTAAATTTGGCATTTTCTATCTTCAGCACCACTGCATTGGGCCATCTCCTGTTGGTGTAAAATCGTTGGCCATTCACAGCGCTTACGGCCAGTCCAAGCGGAGTCGGGGCAATTTTTACAGAAGCGTCAAAATGATTGACATATTCCACCAGTTCACTTTTATAACCCAGGATACTCACCTTCGTCCTGGCATTCCCCTCAATCAGCGGAAACAGAAAATCTCTCCGCTGGCCGTACTTCCACTCTTCGGGTTCCTTTCTGGTGACGTAGGCATAGATATACTTCTCGTCGTTAGACTGTGTGAACCAGATATTCTTGTCACGTATCAGCGGCAGCGGCTTCACAGCATAAATAGACTCGCTATTGGCAAAATTCCAAAGCGCAATCTCACGTAACAGGCTTTCCTGCTCAATCTGTATTTCCCCGTTAGGTTTGGGTCCCACGTTCAGCAAAAAATTCCCGCCCTTTGCCCTGATCTCAATCAGCATGTTGATAATTTCAGTGCCGGATTTGTGCGGATCGTTTGTAGGCTTATACTGCCAGTCGGTACCCATTGTATAACAGGCTTCCCACGGCCTTGGCAGAGCCTGGTCGGGGATGTTCTGCTCAGGAGTATTCATGGCATCCCGCGTGATGACCAGGTCGGACTGAAGGCTCCATGCGTACTCACGTAAACCGTCACCGGGGCCATCAAAAAACATGATATCAATTTTACCGTAATTTGTCAGCAGTTCTTTGATCTGCTGCTTGTCATAATCCATCAGTTTTGGATTATTCATGGGGTATTGCCTTGGGTCCTGCAGACGGCCCAAAGGGATGTTATTCTGACTAAAAAACAAAAAATCCTCTGGAGAGAAATACAGCCCCACGGCTATCCCCTGCTTCCTGAACGCATCAACAATTTCCTTTGTTACGTCTCTTTTAAAGGGAGTATTCATGACATTAAAGGAAGTGGACTTTGTATCAAACATACAAAAGCCGGAATGGTGCTTGGTTGTAAAAACAACATATTTCATCCCCGCCAGGCGCGCAAGCGTCGCCCACTCTTCCGGATCAAACTTCTTGGGATTAAAAAATGAGGGCAGTTCCTTTACATATCGGGCAACGTATTCATCAGAAGCTCCTGCCAGCGAATGGCTGATCACCGCCCCCAGGCTAACATCAACATTCCAATGGATAAACATGCCAAAACCCAGGTCCTGAAACCATTTCACGCGCTCAGGATTATTGGCTTTTTGCTGGGCAATTGCGGCACAGGAACAGCAGCAAATAAAAAATAATAGGACAAATCTTCGGATGGTCATTATAAAATCGACTTTGTTATAACTAAGATGCTCTCTTTGTAACTCTGATACTCTAATTGAATCATTTTTTTATATTTTTACAAACATGTTCATACTCGACAAACTAAAAAATTACGCAGACAAGTATCCGGATAAAATTGTTTACGGTTATGTAAGTAAGGAGGAAACGCTCTCTGAACAGGTGACTTACAAACAATTGTGGGAAGAGGTCTCTTCTCTGGCTCCTCAGCTACGTGAACGTTACACTGCCACAGCAAGGGTAATCATACTTTTGCCCACCGAATCATCTTTCATCAAAACATTTCTAGCCTGCCTGCATGCCGGACTTGTGGCTGTTCCATGCCCTATCGGCTTTTCGGAATCGGGTATTACCCGGGTACTGAACATCATCAGGGACTGCGATGCCTCAGGAATTATTACCAATCAGAAAACTCATAAAATGCTTTTCCAAAGGCAGACCAGCGCCTCAAAAACACTGGGCGATTATGAGATAGACTGGCTTTTCACTGAAAATCTGAACCCTGTTTTCCCGGTTCATGAAACCGAGGAAATCAGTATTAATGAGAACCTGCCAGCCTACCTGCAGTACACTTCCGGTTCAACGAGCCTGCCCAAAGGGGTAATGATAAGCCATGCCAACCTGATGGCCAATCTGAACGCAATCAACATCTGGTTTGGCCGTACTGCGGATGATACCTCCGTTACCTGGCTGCCGCACTACCATGACATGGGGCTGGTCGACGGGCTCCTGTCGCCCTTGTATACCGGCGGGACGGGAATGGTCATTCCTCCGCTTTTCTTTATCGGAAAACCATATCTGTGGCTGGGCACCATAAGCCGTTACAAAGCCGGATTTACAGGAGGGCCTGGATTTGGCATAGATCACTGCGTTGCGCGTATTCCGCAGGATCAGCTGTCTCAACTGGATCTCAGTTCGTTAAAAGTGCTCTATGTTGGCGCCGAGCCAATCAGAGCTTCCAGCCTGGAGCAGTTTGCCGAAACCATGAAACCAACCGGTTTCAACGCCGGGTCGCTTGTTCCCGCTTATGGACTTGCAGAAGCCACGCTCGCGATAAGCCTGGATTTCCCGGGAAGACCAGTGGAGTACAAAACCATTGCAAATGACACAACGAAAAAAATCGTAGGCTGCGGCCCTCTGGTAGAAAAAACGGAGGTGGTAATTGTAAATCCCGAAACCAAAATCATTGTAAAAGAATCAGAAAACGGGGAAATCTGGGCCACAGGGGATAGCATTGCGCAGGGCTACTGGAACAACCCAGCCGCCACCAAAGAAATTTTCGGTGCCTATACCGATTCCGGTGAGGGCCCCTTTCTAAGAACGGGGGATCTGGGTTTTATGTCAGAAGGAAGACTTTTTATAACCGGCCGGCTCAAAGAGCTCATCATCATCCGGGGCGTCAATTATTATCCGCAGGATATAGAGGAAGTAGTTTCACAAAGTCATGAGGAAATTCAGCCGAACGCCACCGCCGCATTCTCTGTTGAAACCGATCAGGGAGAGGCCTTGATGATAGTGAGTGAAGTACGAAGAACCAGTCAGAATTCCGATGAATTTGAGAATATCAAACTAAAAATCGCTCATCAGGTTGGAATAGCCTTTGGACTTATTCCGCACGAAATCATGCTGATTCAGACAGGGAAACTTCCGAAAACATCGAGTGGAAAAATTCAGAGGCTGAAAGCCCGTGAGATATTTGCGTCTTAACAAAAATGAGCAGGAAGAGATATTTCTTACGGTATAGGAAATATACTTCTACTTTCACATGTTTACATTACATGATACATATTTACCAATTTATTAATTAATCTAATGAAAAAGTCTTCGCTTGAAATTGCTAACTGGTTGGCCGCTCGCATAGCACATTATGCGCAGGTGGATCCAGAAACCATCAACATTGAAACTGAAATTGCCGTCTACCGCCTTGATTCACTTTTAATGGTAAATATCACTTCCGAACTGGAAGAATGGCTTGGTACGGAAGTAAATCCAACGCTGCTGTGGGAAATGAGAACCATCGCTGCCACCGCTGACTGGATAGTCGAAAATGAAGATATCTGAAAACCTGCAGTTATAGATTTGATTTAGCACCCGGCTTTCATTCAACAACGTCCATACAACCAGAGATTACTCATTGACAGACTGGTAAAATGGAGATTAAGATATAGGCGCTATTGCAAATATAAATAATTCAAGAAACTTTAATATTTTTTATACACAAACAAAGGGTAGCTGATTTTTGCCCGAAAGTTATTCCAAATACAACCCTTGATCTTTCGTTAATGCTGGCATTTTCCATCATCGCGTACCTGCTGATAAATCTGGGTGTAGGATTCTGGGCGTCCCGAAGGATATCCACTACCTCAGATTTTGTACTGGCAGGCAGGAGTTTACCGCTTTTTCTGGCAGCCTCTGCTACTTTTGCAACCTGGTTCGGTTCAGAAACCGTTATGGGAGCCCCCACTGAGTTCATTGAAAAGGGGATGCAGGGGATTATCGAAGATCCTTTTGGTGCCGCCTTGTGCCTTTTTCTAGTAGGCATTTTTTTTGCGAGGCGGTTATACAGCATGAATATCATCACGTTTTGTGATTTTTTCAAAATACGCTTCGGACGTTCGGCGGAGCTGCTTTCGGCGATGCTCATCATTCCCTCCTACTTCAGCTGGATAGCTGCCCAATTGCTCGCAATGGGCATTGTATTAAAGGTTTTACTGGGCTGGAGCATTGTAAGCTGTATCCTGCTCAGCTCGGTTGTAGTGGTATTGTATACGATATGGGGTGGTATGTGGTCTATTTCCATTACTGATTTCGTTCAAACCGTTATGATCATCCTCGGTCTGTTGATCGTTTCTATTTCACTTTACCTGAAAATTGATGACCTTAAAATTCTGACAAAAGATACTCCACCAGATTTTTTCCGTTTCCTCCCGCCACCCGACTTTAAAAGTTATGTAGCCTATTTTGCTGCATGGATCACCATTGGCCTTGGATCCATCCCCCAGCAGGATGTATTCCAGAGGGTGATGTCAGCAAAATCGGCCTCGGTATCAGTGAAGGCGACTTTACTATCATCTGTACTCTATTTCACCGTAGCGCTACTCCCCATATTCATTGGTTACACCGGAACAAAGCTCTACCCGGAAATGGCAAAGCAGGGGCAAATGATTATCCCTAACATGATTCTTCTGCACACAAGTCTTCCCATTCAGATTCTGTTTTTTGGCGCACTCGTTTCTGCTATACTGAGTACCACAAGTAGTGCCATTATGGCCCCGGCCACGGTACTGGGCGAAAACATTGTAAAGTTTTTCCGTCCGGATCTTTCCGATAAACAGCTGTTGAATATCATCCGTATAGGTATCCTGGTTATCACCCTGAGCTGTATCTACATGGCCACTACAAGCGAAAGTATTTTTGACCTCGTAGCAGAGTCATCCGCATTCAGCCTGGTTTCGTTATTTGTTCCGCTGGCAGCCGGCGTATATTGGAAGAGGGCAAGCCAGGCAGGAAGCCTCATTTCCATGACATCGGGGCTGGCTGTGTGGCTGCTCTGCAGCTTTGTCGGAACTGAATACCCCTCGTTGATTTATGGCCTGCTTTCCAGCCTGGGAGGAATGCTGCTCGGAAGTTTCCTGATCAAACCCAAAACGGAGCCCGCAGGAAAAATCTGATAACCGGCAGGCGTTGCTTTCCAAGGTCAACACACCTTTTTCTCTTACCTTGAAGGAGGCCTCAGATACAGTCTTTATACCTTCTATTATTTTTTAATATCAATAACCATTTGATCCACGAAGCTCCTTTGCGCCGCCATTTTTTCCACCTCCTCGGTACTTCTGGGCGCCAGTAACGATAATATTTCACCCTTTTGTTTACCTATCAGCACATCATCTTCAATCCTGACCGCAATTCCCCACCACTTTTTATCGCAATCACTGCCTTCGGGAATGTATATCCCCGGCTCTACCGTGATGATCATGTTCTCCAGCAAGCCTTTATAGATACCCTTATCGTGTACATCCAATCCCAGAAAGTGTGAGCATCCGTGCGGATAATACAGCCTATTTTCGGTTTCGCTTTTGATGATACCCAATTTCACCAGGCCCTGCCCTACCACTTTCCGGGCCGTCTCTTCTATTTCCTTAAAAGTTGTGCCCTCTTTACAGATCTTAAACACTGCTTCCTGCGCCTGGTAAACGATATCGTAAATCTGTTTCTGTTCACTGGTAAACTTTCCGCTGGCAGGAAATGTACGTGTTACATCCGCTGTGTAACCATGGTATTCTGCCCCGATGTCCATCAAAACCAGCCTGTTGCCTACTTCCGTAGCATTGTTTTCAACATAATGTAAAACACAGCCATTTGCCCCTGCGCCTACAATGGAGGGGTATCCCACATACTCTGCCCCGAGCTTTTTATGAATAAATTCCTGAATCCCCTGTAGTTCCAGTTCCGACATACCCGGTTTAACCGCTTTCATCGCTTCATTGTGCGCCAGTGCCGAAATATCAATGGCCTTTTTCATGAGACGAATTTCCTCCGTCGTTTTTATCTGCCTCAGCTGGCTGGTATATAACCTGTAAAAGGAAGTATTCCATTTCAGCGACCTGATGTCTTCCATCAGGGTACTTAATTCAGCAGGCTGCTTTACATTTAAAAGTCTTTGGGCAAAACTGTTTTGCTGATGCCGTTCACTACTTCCTGCAATACTTGTATAGTATCGGATGAGATTGGGCAGAACTTCCGGACTTGTCGCCCCCGGGTACTCCAAAAGCGAGGCGATCTCGGCAAGTACTTCGGCGTCATAATCATCCGGTATTGCCGCTTTTTTTCTAAAAATTTTAACCAGGTCAAAAGCATCGTCCGTTTGCCCGATTTTATCTGCAAGATCCTGTGGAAATTCAAAAATGATTTTATCAAACTTCGCAAGGTCAGGCAGGTAACGACCAAGGTCCGTCGAATTATAAACATCTGAAAAACCAAGCGTCTCTTTCACCCCCTCAACACCCAGCCTTTTTCCTGTCCACTGCTCTCTGGCAGGGTTTCTTTGCTGAACAAAAAATAATTCGGAATATGCCTTTCCAGCAGAATCCTGCTGAGCTTCCTTAAAAAGGAGCAGTACCGCACTTGGTTCGGTATATCCGGTGAAGTAGTACAGATCCGGATTAGCGTGGTATTTATAGTCCGTATCGTTGGAAAAATTTCTCTGAGGATAAGAAAACACCGCCACCACTGAGTTGGAAGGCATTAGCCTTCGCATTGCTTCCCGCCTTTCACGATGGAAATCTTTACCCGGGAAGTCGGCGGGTACCGGCAATTGCCCGAATGAGTCGGCGAGTACTGCCAAAACAAATAGAAACGTAAAAAATCTTTTCATGCTTTTGGTTTGTTAATGATTCCAGGACTCATTTGCCAGTTATACCAGCTCAAATCCATAAGTAACAGTGCGTTACGACAATTCTTTCACGTTTTTCGAATGAATATGCGTCACTTTTGGAACAGGGAGAGAGTACCAGGTGAACGAACACCATTCACCCGGTATCATTTTTAGCTAGGTTTGGTATGAGGTTCTAAATATCGATCCGGCATTCAGGCGGTTTTAAGTGTGACCTGATTCTTACTTCACCTTATGGGAATCAGAAACTATTCCTATCATAAGGTAAAGTATCACATATTCCAGCTTCCGGCCGGTAACCGATTTAAGAGATTGTAGTTTAATAAATTGCATGAAGATCTGCAAACAAAATTTATTATCCGGTTATAATTTTTTACTTCCGTGGATATTATCCTCCATATAATATGAAAAGAACGAAACCCCGCAAAGAGCTTCGTTCTTTCCAAAAGCCTGGTATATGGAATGGGCAGGCTCAGTAGGTCAGTTTGGTAACTTTTCCAAGTGCCATAGATACGGCATAATACGTTTTATCACCCACTCTTTCGATGTCTGTTGGCATCATTAGGCCGTCAATCATGAGTGTACCTCCTTCATTGGAAATTTTACCGCTATTGGGCGCAAAACCGTCGGGAAGTACAAATTTCGCAAACTGAAGTACCAGCGGCTTATTGCCCGGTGTCAGTACCACATCAACCAATGCGGTGTAACCCTCTTTGTAAACAGATAACTTCCCTGTGTTATCCAATTGCTGAACGGACGCTTTGCCTTCTATAAAAGGGAAGCCGGTCAGAGAAGTTACAAAAAACTTAGAACCGTCATAAGCAATCCCTGTTGGCACAAAGTCAATCATAGGCCCTCCTACCTGGCCCGGGTTGGTAAATGGAGGAATTTCGGCAAATATGCTCAAGGTGCCATCAGACTTACGGCGGATAACCGCATTGGCTGCAGCGTCGGTTATAAACAAATCCCCGTCTGTTCCCCAGGTAAGGTTAAACAGATTCGTTTCGTCTTTATCCACTGTGAAATTATGGGCCAGGACAAACTTCCCGATTTCTTCTCCAACCAGTGTACTAGCCTTCACCGGTGCGTCACCGGCTTTGAAAGAGGATACATCCGCTTTATACAATTTACCGTCCACACCATGCAGAATATACAACGATCCATCCTTGTAAGTCAGATGGGTAAGGCCGCTTGGGGTACCTTCCTCTGGGCTAATCACAGATGTAAACTCAGTGATGGCCGGATAAACCTTACCTTCCGGAGTGATCATAGATACCTTCCCATCATTGTTTCCGGTACCCATTTCCGTAACCCACAAATTATTGTTGGCGCCTTTAGTAATACCCAGCGGTGCAGCCAGCTGGCTTGCAAAATCGGTTGCCGTAAGCTTGTCAGGCTCCTGGATCACCTCTTGATCATCGTCTTTACAACTGATTGAAAAAAGTACAAACAGTAATGAAATGCGCAAAAGAACTGAAGTTTTCATGAAATTTTGGTTAGTTAATAATATCGCTAAGTTTCCTTTAACTTTAAATCTGTGCGATATTAAGCAACACGGATATTTTTCCCGCAGGGCAAACGCAGATACTTATTATACGGTTACATAGCGTGAAGAAACTGACTGATGGGAGGGATCAGCTTCAGGGCTAATAAAGAGGAAGCATTATACCAAGTGCGGCGGCGAATATCAGTTGGCCTCAAGGACCATAAACAGAGAACTTCCAAAAGGAGCGCTTCTGAAAATTTTCTCCTCTGCTGCGGTAATACCAAGCAGAATGTTATTGACTATATCGCCGGGATAACTTACATCGGAATCAACATCTGAAACCTGTATGTTTTTTCTGCGGATCTGAAAACGCTGCCATTGCCGCACCAGCAGTATGGGGATGGAAAGTGCAAATGGCCAATAGGTTGTGAATGTAATTTTGAAACCGGTCTCTTTGGTATAACCCTTAAAATCTGACAGAGAAAATCTTCTGCTACTGCCCACTGCCAGGTCATGGGTACCTGAAAATGCCTCAAAAGCATGGATATTAATAATAACTTTTCCTCCGGGATTCAGCCGTTTTCCAAACGCAGTGAGTGCTTCCTTTATCTCATGGTCCGTAAGAAAGTACAGGGCATCATTGCAGGAAATTATGTCAAAGGTTTCGTTTGGACGAAAATCATTTACTTTCCGCAAATCTCCAAAACTCACATCCAGGCCTCTTTCCTTCGAAAATTCTACTGCGTGCGCAGAGTAATCAAAACCGGTAAGATTTTGGTATCCCTTCTGTTTGAGAAACATCAGCAATCCCCCGGTGCCACATGCTGCATCCAGGATTTTGACGGTGGATATACCGGCAAACTGTTTTCTGATGTGTTTCAGCACCCTGCGATGTAACAACTGGTACCACCACAGCTTGCTTTCAACATCAAACATCCTCTGATACTCCTCCCGGTTATCAATCATGCTTTTCGATACTGTTATATTTTATAACGTACTGCGGCTGTCCGCTTTGTGCCATAAAACTCTTGCCAATATATTCCCCCAAAATACTCAACATAGTACATTGTAGCCCTCCGAAAAATATAAAAGTGGCTGTGGTTACCTGCCACTCTTTGGGGTCGGGACCGATGATCCATTGAAAAAGACAAAACGTTAGCAACGCGGAGCCCAAGCCAAACAGGAAGATGCCGATCGGCATGAATAACCTGATCGGAAGTGACGAATAACAGAACAGAATATTCAGGAACAGGGAAATGAGCTTGGACCAGGTATAGTTGGAGACGCCCTCTTCGCGTTTGTTATGCATCACCTGAACAGTACCAATGTTTTTGGTGATCCTGAAAATAAGCCCGTCAATGTAAGGATAAGGCCCCTTGTAATGAATGATTTCCTTGACCACTTCCTTTCTGATCAGTTTGAAACTGGACAGGTAAAGATCTTTCGGTTTGTTGAGCAGGTAAGTTGTGAGCCAGTTGACCAGCCCGCTTCCAAAATTACGGTGTGAGGCGTGTTCCTTTTTGGTATAATAGGTATACACCACGTCATACTCACCGTTTTCGGCTGTCTGAAGCAGTTTGATGATTTCATCCGGTGGGTTCTGAAAATCATCATCAATCATCACACAAAAATCGCCCTTGGCCCAGTTGAGCCCGCACATTACGGCATTAAACTCTCCGTAATTTCTTCTTAAGGATATAAAACTAACGTTTTCATACTGCTCCGCCAGATTTTTGCAGACTTTCTCAGAACGATCCGGACTGCCGTCATTCACAAGTATCACTTCAAAATCGACCTCGCGGAGCGAAGATTGCAGCCGCTCCACCAAAGGGCCGATGACCAGCTCACTTTTATAAACAGGTATTATTACTGACAACCTCATATACCGGGATCAAATGTGTTAACCGCCTTGATTATCTCTTCAACTTCATCATCAGAAAGTACAGGATTCAGAGGTAAGCTGACTACTTCCCGGTGGATTGCCTCTGTGATCGGGAAACACCTGTCATTCATATATTGAAACGCTTTTTGTTTATGCACGGGTAAAGGGTAATGCACGTTGGTCTGAATTCCCAAACCATCCAGATGCGTAATGAATTTGTTTCGCTGCTTATGCCGTACCACAAACAAATGCCATGCATCACTTTCAACAGAATCAGAAGGGGGAAGGATTAAATCCGGTAGCACAATTTCGCTCAGGTACCTTGCGGCAATAACCTTCCGGCGCCTATTTTCCGCTTCCAGATAAGGAAGTTTTGCCGATAAAACGGCAGCCTGAATCTCATCCAACCGACTATTAACACCCTGAAAATCATTTTTATATCTTTCCAATGAGCCATAATTCCGCAGGTATCTGATCTTTTCCGCCAGGGCTTTATCGTTTGTGGTTACCGCGCCTGCATCACCCAGCGCCCCCAGGTTTTTGGTCGGGTAAAAACTAAAGGCGGTTGCATCCGCAAGAGTTCCAACTTTCTGGCCGTCATACATTGCTCCATGCGACTGCGCAGCATCTGTGATCAGTTTCAGATTATGCCGCTCAGCAAGCTTGGTAATCGCCCGCATCTCGCAGCTTTTACCGTAAAGATCAACCGTTAAAATCGCTTTTGTCCGGGCGGTAATATGCCTTTCAATTTCATCACTATCAATAAGCATTGTGCGCGGGTCAGGCTCAACCAACACAGGTGTGAGATTCAGATAAGTTACAGGTAATACCGATGCGATATATGTATTAGCTGGTACAATCACCTCACTGCCCGCCGGGAAATTATATGCTTTTAAAATAAGAGTGATTGCGTCGAGGCCATTGCCAACGCCAATGGCATGTGCAGCTTCACAGTAGTCGGCAAAGGTTTTTTCAAAACTGACGAGTTCTTTCCCCAGGATATACCAGCCAGACCGCAACACGCGCAATGCCGCTTCTTCAATAGCATCCTGATACGGCTTGTTAACCCGCGTCAAATCCAGAAAGGGTATCATTAAGCTAGTTTGTGTTGTAGCACGTAGGGCTCGTCGATGTAATCTTCTACATCATAGTATTCATTGGATAACACCAGAAGTATAGCATCTTCGGTGAAACAATCCATAACATGCCAGTCTTTGGGCTCCAGTATGAGACAGGAAGCAGGGTTATCCAGCACGAAATATTCTTCCTCAAAACCATCATTGGAATAAACCCTGCAACTCCCTTTTACACAGATCAGTGCATTCCATGTTTTGTGGTGCCGGTGCCCCCCCCGGCTCATTTCGCCAGTTCCGTAGATATAAAAAACTCTTTTAATATTTCCGGGAATAAGCCTTTCAAATACCGTCAGATTTCCATCTCCCGTGTTAAAGGTGTTGAGTTCAATAAGTGTTGGCATAAATAAAGTTTGCCTTCGCGGCATTTTTAATGTTAGGGGTCAAACTGATAAAGGCAATGAAAATTAATAACTTTTTAGATCAAAAAACAGCACCAGGAATTCAGTCGAACATTTTCCATTCCATCATCCGGTCAAGCTGCATCAGAAACTTGACAGGCAGCGGTTCTAACCAAAGAATTTTATTGTATCCCATGTAAAATACCTGCGGATGTATGACACAAATAATCATTGTAAAAAACAGTAACAGGCGTACCGTATCCAGTGTTGCCGAATATCTGAGGATTAGCATGCTGATCAGGACAAAGGGGAATCCGTATGCCAGGGCCCTGTCAATATCATGCACGAATATCCCCGTCGTGAGCAGCACTGAAAAGCCTGCAAAAAGCAATGCAAGCAGCCAATATCTTTTAAGGATTAACAAAATAAACCCGCCAGCCAGTAATAAAATCCATGTACCTTCCATTGTACTCCAAATACTGCTTCCCAGGCCATTGCGGTGTGCATCGGCAAATAATACGGGTGTACCCAGAGTGGAATAGGTATGTTCGGGAAAATACCTTGTTTTAACATAATATCTAATGCTGAAATAAATAGCCCATGCTACCAGAACAGCTCTGCTGTTACCAGAAATGCCGCTTTTCAGAATCGACTTCAAGGTAAAATCTCCCGATTGGAAACAGTTTCTGGCGATGTAAAAAAGTATCAGGTACCCGCCTGCAACCACTGCCCTTTCGTCCGTAAAAAATGCTGCCTGCAATGCAATAAAAATAACCAAGGGATGAAATGACAGAAGCGCCAGCAAAAGCAGAAAAAAGGCTATACCATCGCCATACCCATGAATATCCGCAAAAGACCAGACGCTCACAAAAATGTTTGACAATGCCAGAATAAAATATGCAGTTACCACTTTATCCTGAAACAAATCAAAAATATACCGCGCCAGCATATATAAAAACCCGATGGCTAAAACGACCTGAAGCACAATAATCAAAAGCAGATGTTGCCCGGTGGCCCTGAACAACAGAGGAAGCGTCCAGCGGAAAATCATATTTTCCCTGCGGATGTCCGCATCCATATCCCTGGGATGCAAAAGATCTTCCGCCTGGTTTTCAATAAATACCCAGGCATCCAGCTTTATTCCATTTTCCCTGAAATGATCAATAAGTAGGGTATACGGTGGGAATGACAGAAAGAGGGAGAGCATCACTGCAAAAATCGTAAGCTTCATCAACCAGCCCTTTGAGGCAAGCCAGAGTTCCGTTTTCACAGGAATCGTCTCATAAAAATTTTCAAGAACCATATCTAGTGTGTGTAAGCCCAAAAATACGATCATGTCCAATTAAATAGTGTCTCACACATCCAACTGACACAGAACCGTAAAATTTGGTTGTAATCTTTGCCCTAATATAAATAATAAAGAACTTCCAGGAGCAATCTGATGCCTTTTAGTTTAACTTTTTATTAATAATTGGTCTGTTAATCCAACCGACTTATACGAATTACCAGCTTGACCGACATCTCTTTTGCAGGCGTTTACATCAGTTTCTCTAATAACTCAGCCACCGTTGCCCCCGTGATGTTGAATATTAGTCCTGGCAGAATTCCCAAAAGTACTGCAAGAATTGCCAAAGGTATCAGGAGAATGTATTCTCTTTTTGTTAAGTCTTCACCCACATGCCCATGTTTATACCAATAGGCCCCAAAAAACATCCGTTGGTAGGTCCATAGAAAGTAGGCTGCGGCCAGTACGATACCTATTGTTGAGAGAGCCGGAATCCAGACCGGCATCAGTTCGGATTGAAAGGCGCCCATCAAAGTGAAAAGCTCGCCCACAAACCCTGAAAAACCAGGTAAACCCAAAGAAGCAAAGAAAGCGATACCGGTAAGAATGGTGAACCTAGGCATGACGGTAATCAGCCCCCGGTAATGATCAATCTGGCGGTCGTGGGTACGGTCATAGATAACACCAGTAAGCAGGAACAACATGGCCGATAGCACCCCGTGGCTAACCATCTGATAGATGGCCCCATTTACACCCTCTGCGGTGAAAGAGGCTATGCCCAGTAATACAAAACCCATGTGGGAAACAGATGAATACGCGATCATCTTTTTAAGATCTGTCTGCCCCAGCGCGTTGAAGCCTCCATAAATAATGGAAATCATTCCAAGCACTGCCAGGGGAATCATACTGTAAACCGCCTCCCCGGGGAAAAACCCGTCCACAATTCTGATCAATCCGTACCCCCCTATCTTGAGCAGAATACCCGCAAGAACGACAGATACCGCCGTTGGTGCTTCAACGTGCGCATCAGGCAGCCAGGTGTGTACCGGAAATACCGGCAATTTTACGGCAAACCCGGCAAACAAAAACCAAAACGCCAGTAACCTTGCCGACACACCAAAAATATTAAGTTCGGAGATATTGCTAAGGATGGATCCGGGGATGTAATTATGGGCATCAGCCAGATATTCAAAGCGGAAAGTATGAACAAGCTGCCCCGAAGCAAGCCGGCTCTCGGACAGTAGCTGTTGTACTGTTGCAATCAATTCCTGTCCGCCTGGCTGATCTGCACCGGTCATACCAATTACCCTGGCAGTTTCCAGAGGATCTATGACCGACAAATAGAGTGCTATCATTACAATGAGTATGAGCAGAGAACCGAGGAATGTATATACAAAAAATTTGAGCGCTGCATATTCCCGCCTTGGGCCACCCCATAAGCCAATGAGGAAATACATAGGCAAAAGCATGAACTCAAAGAACAGGTAAAACAAAAAGAAATCCTGAGCAAGGAAACACCCCAGTACATTACCGGTCAGCAAAAGATAGAGTGCGAAATACGCCCGGCTTTTCTGGCGAATATTCCAGGAACTTATCACGCCCGCCAGCATCACAATGACGGCAAGGATCAGGAGCGGAAGGCTTATCCCGTCCACGGCCAGTGCGTAATCTATGGAAACAACACCCAGCGAACCAATGGAAAGAGTGATCCAGTCGGCTGTTTCAGCAAACTGATGCCCCGGATCCGTATGGCTAAAGGATACATACAGTACCGATGTGAGCAGCAACTCGGCGAGCATGATCCCCAGCGCAATGTATCTGAAATTCCCTTTGCCGCCATCGGGCAAGAGGGTAACAGCCAGGGCGCCGGTAAGCGGTAATACAATGAGTAAGGTGAGTATATGGTCAATCATTAAAACGAAAATCAAAAATAAATATGGGTACTACAAAGTTGCCAGCCACAAAATCAGCAAGAATATGCCTGTCAGAGTCACTAAAAAGTATGACTGGATTTTACCATTCTGCAGGCCTCTCACCGAGTTCCCTGCAAAACGAATCATATACACCGTGAGGCGCACGGCACCGTCAACAACATTACAGTCGATCCAGCTCACCAGGTGCGCTGTTACCACGTTGGCTCTGGCGATAAAGTTCACAAAAGCATCGACAACCTTTATTTCGAACTTTCCGGCAAGGCCTGCCAGAGACGAAAAAGGTACCAGAAAATAATGTTCATTTGAAAAATCCCTGAACCATGAAAAAGCAGGCCTTTGTTTGTCGCGCATAAGAAGGGAATCCATACCAAACGGATTATTAGTCCTGGTCTCCCGGTATGCCACAAAGATTGCAATAAGACTGATTGCGCTGGCGGCTATGGGAACCCATGACAAATGTCCTGCCTCCGAACCACCGGTTAAATGTAAAAACCAGCTATCTTCCGCGCTGACGGGATTAAGAGAAAACCAAATGAAGAATGATAACAGCGAAAGGATCGCCATGGGTACCCACATTACTGATGGAGACTCATGAGGATGAATTTCTTCGCCTGAAAATCTTTTGGTACCAAAAAAAACAAGCCATACCTGCCGCGTCATATAATAGGCGGTTAGCCCTGCCGCAAGCATCATCAAAACGGGGAAAACATAGGCAACCGGGCCAATGGACGCGGCACTTAAAAAGCCTTCTGTAATGATAGCATCTTTGGAAAGAAATCCTGAGAAAAGTGGTAAGCCCGACAGCGCAGCCGCACAGATCAGGAAACAGATAAACGTTACCGGAAGTGAAGTTCTGAGTCCTCCCATGGTGCGCATATCCTGAGGGTCAAAGTCTGAAGTACCATCATAGTGCAGCGCATGAATGACGGAACCCGCAGACAGGAATAATCCGGCCTTAAAAAAAGCGTGCGTCACCAGATGAAAAAATGCCATTTGCCAGCTTCCAACGCCTACGGCCGTCACCATCAATCCTAACTGCGACATGGTTGAAAAAGCCAGTACACGTTTGATATCCCATGCAAAGGTTGCTTTAACGGCTCCGGTCAACATGGTTATGGTACCTATCACCGCAATAAAAAGCTGGGCATCCGGAGTTAGCAGGAAGAATATCCGGGTCAGCAAAAAGATACCGGCTGCCACCATAGTAGCGGCGTGTATCAGGGCAGACACGGGAGTGGGGCCTTCCATGGCATCCGGAAGCCATCCAGACAAGGGGAATTGGGCCGATTTCCCAACGCAGCCGCCAAAAAGACAGATACCTATGAGGGTGAGCATACCCGGGCTGATGGTATGCACGTTGGAAACGAGTACCTCAAAGTCGGTAGAACCAATATAGTAAAACAGCAACAGAATGCCCGTCAGAAATGCCGCATCACCAATCCGATTCAGTACAAAGGCCTTTTGTGCCGCCCAAACCGGTCTCTTTTTGGTATACCAGAAACCAATCAGCAGGTATGACGACAAGCCCACCAGCTCCCAGAAGATATACATCACCAGCAGACTCCCGGAGAGCACGATCCCGATCATGGAGAAAAGGAAAAGTTGTACAAAAGCAAAATAACGATGCAGGTTTTCATCTCCGCGCAGGTACGCCGTGGAGTAAACCTGCACCAATAATGCCACGAGGTGAACCACCAACAGCATCACAAATGCCAGATTATCGATTCGGAAAGAAAGGAATATCGGACGCTGGCCGATTTCAAGCCACTCAAAGCTAAGGGAGTGTACCGCATGGATATCCACCAATAAAAAACTGGCGGCTAATCCGGCACCCGTTGCCAATGCCCCAATCCACCCAGCCATTTTATTAACGCTTTTGCCTGCAAGCCAAAGAACCAGAAAAACCGCAAGAGGAAGTCCGAGGAGCAAACTGGCAGCAAAAAACTCAGGAGAGGCAGGCATATACGGTGAGTATTCGATTCATTGGGCAAATATCTTTAATAAAAGCCCTAATTCAAACTCCATCAGATGTCTTTCTCAATATCCTCTATTTTTCCGTCATCATCCAGTATGCCTAACAATTCGCGCAGATCGTAGATAGAGCGATTATAAGAGTTACCAAGTACAACAATCACCGCGTCAGAATCCGGGCATACCCAAAGCATGGTATTGTAACCTTTCCACCATCCGCCATGATAAATAAATCGGGGAGAGTTGTCTTCTTTAATGTGCATCCTGAAACCATATCCGTAGTTGCGAATACCAGCCCGTTCAAAACTGCGCGGCTTGAATGCCTCGTCCAGCAATTTTTTATCAAGAAGTAAGCCTTTTGACAAACCGTTGTAAAAGCGGAAGATATCTCCTGTGGTGGAATAAAGTCCTTTGTCTCCCACCACATCGTCATAATAATCCTTTTCGAGCCTGCGGCCATACTGATGCCCTACAGTGCGGTTCTTCACGGCCAGAGCCAAGGTATCTGTTACCAGAAAGGTACTCGACAGGCCTAACGGAATAAAAATATGATCGCTCAGATACTTGCTGAAACTATCACCCGTCACCTTTTCAACAATAGCTGCCAGCACGCAATAGTTGGTGTTGCAGTAATGGAAGGAACGGCCGGGACGGTTATAAGGCTGCGGAGTGGGTACCACTTTGGCATACCAGTCCATGACCTTGAGGTTGGACGGATACTTTTTCCCATGTCTTACACTATCCGGAAATGAATAGATATAATTAGGGAGGCCGCTGCGGTGGCTGAGCAGCATGTCAATTTTTACACCATGATAGGGGAAGTCAGGAAAAAAACGCTGAACGGAATCGTCAAGACTTAGCCTCCCTTCCTGAACAAGTTTCAGTACTGCCACTGCCGTAAAGGGCTTTGAGAGAGATGCAAGCTGAAACCTCGACTGGCTGGTGAGGGAATCTTTTTCCCTTAAATGACCGTAACCGAAGGAGTTCTGGTAAAGGATCTTTCCTTTTTGTACCACCAGTACGTTACCATTAAAACCCGCACGTTTCTTACGGTTGAAAATATCTTCGATTTTCTGAATTTTCCTTGCCGTTTCGGCATCCGGCTGGGTGATGGGCACGGGATCCAGGCGAGTGATAATTTCCTTGCTGATCGGAACACCCGCTGGCGCGGTACTACTCTTACGGATTAAACCCCAGGAGACTATTAAAACTACCAGGGCGGCTACTGCACCCCACCACACTTTCGGCTGCACTTTTTTCAACATAGGCTTTTTAAAAGGCCGGGAAATTTATTCTATATGTCAAAAATAGTTATTTATCGGTAAGTGGTAGTTATCAATGGCCAATTATTGTACCAGAATTTTCAGATGCTGGCTTAGCTCTCCCTGCTTCAGGCTTAGTATATAAATACCGGGAGCGAGGGGAGACTGCACATGCAGATTCATATAATCACTTTCTCCGGCAACCGCGCTGAAAGGAATTTTTTGTCCCAGGCTGTTGCTCAGGGTTAAATCTTTAGAATCGGTTTTGTAAGCTCTTATTCGTATTAAATTCCGGGATACTGCGGGATTAGGACTCAGAAGAACGGAAGACACATCCGACCGGATGATCACATCCTTCACCTGTGAATATTCAACAGAATTATCCTGATCTACCATTTTCAGCTTATAATAATTAGCTCCGTTTTCAGGCGTTTTGTCCACAAACGAATACTGTCGGCGAGAAGTGGTATTTCCTGCGGCAGCAACGCGACCTACCTGTATAAACTCTTTCAGATCTCCGCTTCTTTCAACAATAAATTCCTTGCTGTTCCGCTCCCAGCTTGTTTCCCAGCTGAGCTGAGCTTCCCTGCCATAAGCTTCGGCCCGAAAATATGTAAGATTAACAGGCAAAGGGGTGTTGGTTATCTGTCCCGTAAGGGTGATGGCGTCAAAGGCAACCAGGCTTGACGGCGCCGCTCCGACAGTACCATAAGCATACACCCGGATGGCGAAGCTTGAAGTATCTACATCTTCAAAATTGATGGGAAATGTGATTTCTTCAAATACGCCTGTGTTGGAAGGTATCGTTACCTCGCCTCCAATATCCGCTCCGAAGTCGTCCAAATTGGATCTCACCGCAAATTTTGTAACACTGGTCGACTCAGCCCTTCTGACGCGTAACGTCAGGGACGTCACATTAAACTGCATGGCGGTCACATCAAATGCAAGCTCTACGTATTTGGTTGTCGCCATCAGGATGCTCCACCCTTTTAACTGGTAAGCATATCCTCCATTCCCGTCCGATATGTATTTGTTGGCAGAAAACCGGTCCCCGGCAGTTACGCCCACGGCACTCAGGTCTTGGGGAAGAAAGTTGTCTGAGTCAGACACGCCCGTCAGATTTTGATCCAATCCCCACACAATACTATAATCGGTTTGAGCCTTGGAGGTCAGAGACAGTATTACACAAAATGTACAAATCAGCAAATTCCGGATGGCTCCTTTTTGAAAATGATTGTAGTGTTTTCTCACAGTCTCTTATGATTAGTACCATTTTTCAATTTTTTAATATCAAAATGGCAGAGGTTGAATCCATAAATTGAGTCAGGCATGAAAATAACAAATTGCCCCCATTCCTGACAAAGATATAAAATAGACCAAAATAACCTTAATGCAACGGATTAAACTTTTGATTTGTAACCATGTTTTTGCTACTTCCGCAATCTGTTGACAGTGAATTGATAAACAGTAAAAACCCGGCACCCTGTGTCGGGATGCCGGGTTTTTGTCATCAAATGGTTATAACCTATTTTTAAAACTCCGCACTCTTTGGGTAGCGTGGGAATGGGATAACGTCCCGGATATTGCTCATACCTGTTACAAAAAGCACAAGCCTTTCAAATCCAAGCCCGAAACCGGAATGTGGTGCTGTCCCGAATTTACGTGTTTCCAGATACCACCATAGGTTCTCCGGGTCAATACCTACTTCATGTACGCGGCCCAGCAGCTTTTCATAATCTTCTTCCCGCTGGCTCCCTCCGATGATCTCCCCTATCCCAGGAAACAGTACATCCATTGCACGTACCGTTTTGCCGTCTTCGTCCAGTTTCATGTAGAAAGATTTTATTTCTCGCGGATAATTGGTCAGAATCACAGGCTTTTTGAAATGTTTTTCTACCAGATACCTCTCATGCTCACTGGAAAGGTCTATCCCCCAGCCCACCGGATACTGGAATTTCTTTTCCTTATGCGGTTTTGATTTCAGCAGGATATCAATCGCTTCGGTGTAAGTAATCCTTTCAAACGGATTATCCACAACAAAGCTCAGCTTTTCCAGTAATGGCAGGGAGCGTTCGTTCTGCGGTTTGTTTTTATCTTCCTCCGCCAGGCGGTTCTGAAGGAAATGAAGATCGTCCTTGCAGTTTTCCAGCGCGTAACCAATTACTGTTTTAACAAAATCTTCGGCCAGATCCATGTTATCTTTCAGCTCAAAAAATGCCATTTCAGGCTCAATCATCCAAAACTCGGCCAGGTGACGTGTGGTATTGGAATTTTCTGCCCGGAAAGTGGGCCCGAACGTATAAATTTTGGAAAGCGCCATAGCGCCCAGCTCCCCTTCCAGCTGACCGGAAACCGTCAGGTTGGCCTCGCGTCCAAAGAAATCTTCCTTGTAATTAATTTGACCTTCCTCATTTCTTGGAAGTTTGTCAAGATCCAGTGTTGTTACCCTGAACATTTCTCCCGCTCCTTCGGCATCAGAAGCGGTGATGATCGGCGTGTGCAGATAGAAAAAACCTTTATCATTAAAATACTGATGAACGGCAAAGGCCAGCGCATGGCGTATCCGCAGGATAGCTCCAAAGGTATTGGTACGGGGCCTCAAGTGAGCGATCTCCCTCAGAAACTCCAGAGAATGCCTTTTGGGCTGTAAAGGAAAAACGTCAGGGTCTGCAGTCCCATAAATGTGGATATCCTCCACCTTCACCTCAACCGCTTGCCCCGAGCCTTGAGAAGCGATCAGAGATCCGGTAATTTTAAGACAGGAACCCGTGGTAACCTGCTGAACAAGCTCTGCAGAAAACTGGCCCGGCGCTGCCACAGCCTGAATATTATGAATTGTAGAGCCGTCGTTCAATGCAATGAATATCGCATTCTTGCTTTCACGTTTTGTTCTCACCCATCCCTTCAGAGTGACGCCCTGTCCCTCCGGAGCAGTTTGTAATAATTCTTTGATTTGCAACGGTCCCATTTTTTGTTTCAGTTTTGGCTATATGTTTTTCTTATAACCGTAATAAGCAGCTTCTTAAAGTACAAGTTAAATTTGGCGCGAAATTACAAAATACCCCTCGAAAACCCATTTGAAAAGCAAACTTACTTTTCAGGTTTCCACTGCATTGTTCCAGACTGGCTTTAGATTTACTTTTGTTTTGAAAACACGCTAATCAAGATATTGTTTTGAATAACCGAATCGCCACCATCCTATCCGTAGTATTTCACCCGCTGATTATCACTACCTACCTGTTTGCAATTCTGTTTCTGCTGGCCCCAGACCTTGTTGGCGTGAGTGCACTTGAGCTTCCGGCACTTGGAAGTTTATTGCTCCTGCTTTTCCTGAATACCTTTGTAGCACCATCAGTGGTAATTTACTATATGTATCGCCTCGGTGTGATCAGATCCCTTCATGTGGACAGCCTTCAGGAGCGAAGGCTGCCTTATCTGGCCAGTATCATTATTTACGCAGCAGCCACTTACCTTTTTCGCTGGCAACTGCGGCCGATCGGGGAACTTGCCCCTCAGATCGCAACCCTGCTCGGAAGTGCCACGGTGACTCTGCTGACGGTAGCGTCCGTCAGTCTGTTCTGGAAAATCAGCGCACATGCCACTGGCATAGGCGGCGCAGCAGGCGTGCTGATAGCCCTCCTGGTCAGATACGATGAGCAGGAATTACTTACCGCCCTCATGGGTACTATTCTACTTGCAGGTTTTTTGGTCAGCGCCCGGCTGCAGTTACATGCACATACATTGGCCCAGGTATTTACAGGGTTTGTAGCCGGTGTGGCTATTGGCATACTCACTGTTTATCAGTTCTTCTGACAAGTACGTTTGCTTTAAGTACAAATGGTTTATCCACCGAATCAATCGACTATGTATCAACACATTATTTTTCAGAATAACAATGGTATAGCCCGTATCAGCCTTAATCGCCCGCAGGTCCATCATGCACTGAACCAGGAATTGGTACTGGAAATTACAGCTGCGCTTAAAGAAGCGGAAAGCGATACGACAGTGCGGGTGATCGTTCTCACCGGTGAGGGGAGCAAAGCATTTTGCTCTGGCGCAGACCTGAAAGAAACACTGGCGTCTGAGATTGATGTAGAAGATATCCTCCGGACCTACTACAACCCCATGATCCTGACCATCAGACAGATGCCCAAACCAGTGTTATGCCGACTGAATGGCCTGGCGGCCGGGGCGGGGGCCTCCCTGGCTTTGAGCTGTGATGTCATTATAGCCAGTGACAACGCATATCTTTCCCAAATATTTGTGCAGATCGGCCTGATACCCGATGCCGGTTCTACCTTTTTCTTACCTAGGTTAGTGGGCCCAGCAAAGGCATTTGAGCTGGCCAGTACCGGCAGAAAAGTATACGCCGCCGAAGCAGCGCAGATGGGGCTGATCAACCAATGCGTGCCAGAAGAAAATCTGGATCAGACGGTTGAAGAAATGGCCGCCTATTATCGCCAGGCACCCACACAGGCCATTGGCACCATGAAACTTTTAATGAACACATCCTTCCAGTCCGACTTGCCACAAATGCTGGAATCAGAAGCCATTCATCAGCAAAGGTTAAGTAAAAGCCGCGATGCCCAGGAAGGAATTGCCAGCTTTCTTCAAAAGAAGAAGCCTGATTATCAAGGCAAATGATAAAAAAATAAAAACTTTTTTCATTTTTCGGCATCAACCAGTTGCGCTATACAAAGTCATTAACTATCTTTGCAGTCCAATTCAGAAATGGTTTCGTAGCTCAATTGGATAGAGCACCTGACTACGGATCAGGAGGTTTGGGGTTCGAATCCCTACGAGACCACCAGAGTATCAAGCACTTAGTTTTAAAACTAAGTGCTTTTTTATTTTAATACTCCTACAAATTAGTCTACATCCGTGTTTTATTGGATCAAATCAAAAACTTGTGGAGGGGATAGGATTTATCTAGGTTTGTGTTTTTAATCAAACCAGTTCGTTTTGGAGAGTTTCTTACCCATTATTCAGTTTCTATTACCTGAGTTCATCCTCGAAAATTTTGAGTTAACTTCTATCGACCGGCAGGATGGTGTCTTCCACGTGCATATTGATGAGAAAAATGCGGACGAGACTGATCCAGAAAGAAGGAACCTGCTCTCCAAAGGCTTCTTCCCGACGATTACTGTCCAGGATTTCCCGATTCGGGGCCATAAAGTCTTTCTTCACATTAAACGCCGCAGATGGCTTAATAGCAAAACAGGAAAAGTAGTGTACAGAGATTGGGCAGAAGTAGGCAAAGGAACGCGAATGACTAGTGAATTCGCGGCTTTTTTAAAAGATATCAGTAGATATCAACCCGAATAGCGCCTGGGCGATTGGACGGTTCTATGGGGTTAACGGCAAAAGCTTATTACGTCAATACCGCGATTTTCAAAGTGGGTTTAAAAATTGGGACCAACGGGGCCATGCTAAAAAGTGGCTGCTCTTTCCTCAAAATCTAGGATCCCACCTATCAATCGACGAGACCAGTCTTTCTCACGGCGAACTCTACACCATTCTTACAAACAAAGCAGCCAGAGGCGGTAAAGGCAGTATAGTGGCCATTGTGGCTGGCACCAAAGCAGAAGCGGTCATTGAGGTCATCCGCAAAATTCCGGAATCACTTCGCAAGAAAGTGACTGAAATAACCTTAGACATGGCCAGTAGCATGACTATGATCGCCAAGCGTTGTTTCCCGCGGGCAGTGCGCGTCACTGACCGCTTCCATGTACAAAGATTGGCAGTCGAAGCCCTTCAAGAAATCCGCATTAAACACCGATGGGATGCGTTGGACAAGGAAAACGATGCCATTGAGCAGGCAAAGGTTTCTCAGACAGAGTATCAACCAGAAATATTAGGTAACGGTGATACCGTCAAACAACTACTGGCTCGCAGTAGATACGCACTTTACAAAAAGCCCAGTACCTGGACTGATAGCCAACGAGAAAGAGCACAACTTCTCTTCGAACGCTTCCCAGACCTTAAAAAGGCATACGAGCTGGCGCTAGAGCTAAGTAACATCTTCACAAACACATCTGAAAAGATATACGGGTTGACAAGGCTTGCCAAGTGGCACGAAAAGGTCAGGCAATCCGGATTTAAAGCATTCAATACAGTAGCCCGCTCGATTGAAAGCCATTACAAGACCATTGTCAATTATTTTGATAACCGTAGCACCAATGCGTCTGCCGAATCCTTCAACGCAAAAATTAAAGCATTTAGGGCTCAGTTCCGAGGAGTCAGAAACGTCGAATTCTTTCTTTACCGCCTCACTCAGTTATATGCTTAATCCAAGGTGCTCCACAACATTTGGTCTTGATCCGTTTTATTCTATTTGGCGATAATTAGACAAGCATAATCTTGCTCGTATAAGTCTCGACCAGCACGGAAGGGAAGATAGAGCAAAGGATACTGAGACGCATATACACAGCAGACCACGGAGCTTTACGGGGTGGAGATGAGTGATGATAGTTTGGTTGGATGCGATTATTTTTAAAGTCCGTCAGGATGATAGGTATCAACACCGCTGTCAGGAACGCCGTAGGTCTTAATAATCAGGACAAAAGGAGGTGGCAGCGGCTTTTACAATATACCCGGCCAACAACGATGCCAGGTGAAAATTTAACCCTTTGCAACTTTGTTCTAGCACAGCTTACACGGATACGATTAATCCACTCCGCTTCACTTCCCAGGAAACTTAATTTCTGCTGTTAGACCAATGCGATAAGGACGCGTCTGCCAGCGTCCGTCCAAAAAACTCCGTTGTGTAAGACTGTATTCAGCAAAAGGTCCGATGGCGAGGTCTGCTTTTTTACCCAGATGAAAACTTTTTACCGAGCTGATTGTTGCCCAAAACATCACCGAACGATCGGGCAAGACGGTCGTGAATTCCAATCCGGCCAGGGTCGAAAACCCGCGTAGGGGCGTGCGGTTGAGTGGAATCGCGGTTTTTGCAGATAACCCTAACAAATGCAGCTTCTCATCAATGACATGCGGTACGCCGTTGCGGTGCTGCACATATTGTCCGTCGGTTGCCGGGCTTATCTCAATCCGTTTGGTACCCAACTCGTAGTAACTCCAGTTGCGCAGATTTCCATAATTCAGCAGCAACCGGAGACTGCCTTTTTCAAATCCTATACTGGCCTTATAACCCGTCGACCGCATATCCAGCAAAGGAGCAAATTGCACGTTCTGAAATGGCATTTCAGCATCCGAATGCACCTGTACGAGCTGAAACTGCTGCAAACCCGTTACACTAAACACAGGAGTAAATGGTGATGATTTGGTGCTGGATTTTTGCTCATTCGTTTGACTTGCTTCTTCAAAGGTTATTCCCGGTAGGGCAAACCGCCTGAAATACGGACCGCGTACAGAAAGCAAGTCGGCGTTAATATTCGTTCGAATAAAGGGGGAGTTTATGCTCGAATCTGCGACAGATACAGTGGATGCGGACAATTCTGTTTTAGCAACAGAAACGTTTGGGTCAAAGGAAGTATTTCGTTTGTTAAGTATTTTAGAAGAACGTTTTTCAGCTGTTTCTTTCCTGGTTTTTGAGGAATAAAGAGTTTTGATTTTTCCTGGTTCTGCAAGCGTCTCTTTCCTACCGGCAACCCGCGCTTTCTTCTGCATCAGGCCGGCTGGTAAGGCGAGCAGAAGCAGAAGCAGCATCGTAGAAGCAGCAAGCCATCGCCTGCGACGCGGCTTTTTGTCAATGGATTCGAATATCTTTTCAGACAGCCCCTCTTTATCAGGAGCCTGAAAATCTTCAAATCGTTTCCTGAGCTTTTGCTCAAACGCCTGATCAATTTCCTTTCGAAACGAATCCATATTGTCCAATTCCCTTTTCATGTAACTTTTTAATCAGCAATGCTTTGCCTCTCATCAACTGCGATTTCGAAGTACTCTCTGCTACTCCAAGCATGTCCGCAATTTCTGCATGCTTGAAGCCGTCAATAATGTAAAGATTGATGACCGTCCTATACCCATCAGGCAGCTCATTAATCACAGCCAGTAATTCCCCCATTTCAACCCTATCCAATTGTTCCAGGCTTTCCTCCGAAGCAAGTACCGGCTCCATTTCATCCACCGAGGTGAGCCGTAAATCTTTTTTAGTGTGTGATTTATAGTAATTGATAGCAGTCCTGATCACCGTAGATTTAACCCACGGATCCGCTGCTTCGGGAGCCCGGAGTTGGTGGATGCTATTAAAAATTTTGATGAATGCCTCCTGAAAAATATCGTCCGCTTCGGATTCCGTCCGGGTATACCTCAGACAAATACCCCTGAGTTTCCGTTTGTAATGATCGTAAAATGCATTCTGAGCTTTGGGTTCACCCCGCTGACAACCTTTAACGAGCGTTGTCAGTGAGGTGAATTTTTGCTTTTGAAATAAACTCATTAGGGGCAGAAGATTGCGGCTTTTTTACTATTGTGGATAGGTGTTGAGTTTAAATGGGCGTTAATGCAAACCCAAATAATTCCTCAAAATTACATTACCCTGCTGATCCAAGACTATAAACCAGGCCTGTGTTCCTGCCAGCGTCCCTGTGCTTTTCTGAATGCCAATGTCATAGCTGGTCACGCCGTTGTAAGTGCGCCGGAAAATACGGGCGAACTGTCCGGAGAAGCCAAAGTTCTCGTATTCAGGTGTATTGCTTAAATAGTTGCGGATGTTGGCAGGCAGTGCCTGCGCGTCTGCAAGCACGGTCAGCTGATCTGAGCCGCCCACCAATGCGTTTTGATGATTGAAATAGAGTTCAAAAAAAGTGTTATTTCTGGAAACCTGCACCTTGTAAGTATTCTGATCCTGGCTGTTTTTATAAACCGTGCATCTGCTGAAACCCAAGCCTTGCTGCGACAGATACTGCGAGATTCCATCGGGAAGGTCTTGCTGGGACAACGAGGTGGTTTTTGATTTTCCAGGCACCATTTCCAGCGTATAGGTCGAGTTGCCTCCCAGGCTCGTGACGCCCCATTGAAGGAGGTTACTTTCGCCATTCCAGTTATAATCGGCAACAAAGGTTTTGCCATAATTCCCTTCTTTAAACCAGGAATATTCTTCTTCGCGGAAGTTGGTAAACGCTCCGCCAGCGATAGCCTTGTTCTGTAACAAAGCCGCCAGACTGTCGGGAACCTGATCGCCAGCCATGCGATAAGAAGAAATAAGGTTGCTGGTACTTACTGCCGCGTCAACCTCTTTTTGGGGTGTTTGAAGTTCCACCTGCCAGATTTTGTCAGGAACGATCTCGGTGAATGCAACATGGGACGCATCCGCATAATTTTCATTCACCAGCTGCACAACCTGCGACGGCACATTGGCGGGCTGCGGATTGGAATCGGTGACTTTATTACAGGCGCCCAAAGCGAGCGCGATGCATGCATAAATGACTCGTGATGTCATGGGTTGTTTTTCAAAGGTTATTAAATTGAAGTGCCGATCGTGCACCTGCGGTTTAAGTAACGTTACAGGTCTAAGACAGACCCTCCTCGTCATGGTTGCATCAAGATGTTGAAAAATAATAATCAATACTGTGCGGAAGCGATTTACACACTTTTTGCGGGCTGAGGCAGAAGAAAACACCAATCATCCTGGGACATGAGATTGTGGGTCGGGTATATCCGCCCTATTAACTACATATTTGCACGTCCAGGCTTGACACAGATCATCCGATTGAAATATTCCTACGTAGGTTATTGCCCGCAGATGATCATTCTCATGAAGCAGATCAAGGATGGCGGTGTATAGCGAAATGCGTCCGGCTGGCTAGTATTATGGGTGCTGCCCGATATTTGGATTATCGTTCAGGCATTGCCAGAATCCCTTCCATTACTTCCGGCCGTATTGGCTTTCCGTAAATCAGGTTTTTTGCGGCCAGTGTAATAAGGTCCGTTGCGGCTAACGCCCCCGGATCCAGATATTTACCACCGTAATCTTCAAAATTACATTTTTTGTTTTTGAGCAGTTCTGCAAGTTCCCTCAGTGCTGGATGATCTGTAACAATGGCCTGTTCTTCGATTTCATCGTTATATGGAGAGCTCCTGTCGGTATTAGCGCATACCATATAAAGCGTCGCAAAATACTGCTCCCGGGGCGGCACCTCAATGGTGACCCAGGTTACAATGAAACCGTTTTGTACCTTGAGGCTTTTTGCCTCAAACATCAGCCCAGGCGGAAGTTTCACTTGGATAGGTGCATTCGTTTCATTGTAAAGATTCAAACAAATTTGCACCCCACCGCTATGGCCATGAAACCGATTCCTTTTCTTTGAGTCGTAGAAGCAATCCTCCGTAGAATTCGGTTTATCCAGAAGTCGTATTCCTTCCGGCCAGCTAAACGGCCTACCTGAGGGATGTTCTTTTGAGTCGCCGAACCCTTTCTCAAATTGGTAAATCGGCTCCTTGTCTGCCATAGGCTTGCATGCATTAAGCAACAAAGCGGGAAGAGCTATATATAGTAAAAGTCGTTTCATGGCTATTGATTTGATTGGCAAGATTAATAATCTTCAATCATTCCTTACAAAGTCTTATATGCTCAGTCGACAGAAATCAATTTTTGTCGACAAGTGGCGTTGACGGACATACCACGCAGAGAATAATTGCAGGTTACCGTAATTTGTTTGTGCCGACCACCCCCAGTGCCAGAATCATGGTACCGCTTGGTTCTTATCTGGCTATTGATGCCAATATAGCCATCAGTTTACCAGTGGGTGATGGTGTTATGGGTACTCAACGGCTTCTTTCAGTCGATGGCCCGGGCTCTAGCCAGGAAGGTTATTCCAACTGATGGAACCAAAGCCGTCGGGAATATAGCCTTACAGGCGCCATTTATGCCGCTGGGAGACTTGTATATAGCCCCCAAGCCCGTACCCGCTCTGATTTGCCTGCTTTCCGTGGGAATTGTTTCCTTTGTTGAAAAAAACATTCGTATACCATTCACCGTAACCAAAAGACGAAATTGAATAACACACGGCAGGTAATCATTCCCGCTATTTCTATTAATAATTACTTAACTTTTGTTTAGCTTAAATACAAATCTTGCTTTAACTTTGAATCAGTAGAATTGGGGATAAAATGGAAAATCGAAGGTACCGCGCCAGTATCCTCAAATATTTCAAATTGCACCCTGATAATTACAATGAATGTTTTATATTCAAGATACCAGGCTGCTTTTCGCAGAGAAAACGACAAATGAATGGTCTGATTAAAAACACTATCACTAGGTTTCGACGCGGCTGATGTATCTATAAAAATTATGCTGACAAACATCATTAATATCTAAAATTAGACCATAACAACACGATGAGACCACTTTTGAAACACCTGATAATAATCCCTTTATCATTATTCTGCTTCCAAATGGCTTCTGCCCAGGGTAAAATTGAGCATGTGGTACTGATAGGTTCGGACGGATTCGGTGCCTATGCATTTGAGAGTGCCAAGGTCCCCCATTTAAGAGAGCTGATGGAAAAAGGCTCCTGGACACTGAAGGCACGTACTGTACTGCCGTCGTCCAGTGCTGCCAACTGGGCTTCTATGGTAATGGGTGCGGGACCTGAGCTCCACGGTTACACCAAATGGGGTAGCCGCTCACCGGATATGCCCGCAAGAGAGCTCGATGAATATGGTATGTTCCCATCTGTCTACGCCTTGTTAAGAAAAGAAAAACCCCGCAGCGAGGTCGGTGTGATCTACGAGTGGGACGGGATAGGTTATCTGTTTCCCAAGAAAGCCGTGAACCAAGACCAGAATTGTGATGGTGATGTAGCTGTTACCAAGGCAGCAGCCAGCTACATCCGGGAGAAAAAACCAAATTTCCTCTTCATCCACTTACATGACGTGGATAGTGTGGGGCACAACGCCGGACATGGCACACCCGAGTATTTTGCTGCGATAGAACGTACGGATACACACATCGGTGCCATTATCCAAAGCATTAAAGATGCGGGCATTATGGAGAAGACCGCCATCATTTTTACAGCTGATCATGGTGGTATCAACAAAGGACATGGCTCCATTTCCATGCAGGAAATGCAGATTCCATGGATCATTGCAGGGCCAGGTATCCGTAAAAATAATGAGGTTACTGCAAGTGTGATGACCTTCGACACCGCAGCTACAATTGCAACCCTTCTCAAACTGAAACAACCGCAGGTCTGGATTGGCAGACCCGTAACAGCCTCATTTAAATGATACGATACAAACAAAAATAAACTGATGATGATTAAAATGGCCGTCTTCGACATGGCTGGCACAACAGTCGACGAAAACAACGTAGTATACAAAACGCTGATGCGCGCAATTAATGAAAGACAATTTGATTTCACCCTCCCGGAAGTACTGAAGGAAGGTGCGGGAAAGGAAAAATTGCAGGCAATCAGGAGTATCCTTGCGTCAAGACAAATGGTTGATGAAGTTTTATCTTTACAGATATTCGAAAACTTTAAGGTGTTACTGGCCGAGGCCTACGAGAATCTGGTCGTAACGGAGCAGCCCCATGCCACCCAGGTATTTGCCGCACTCACCAGAAAAAACATATCGGTAGTACTTAATACTGGCTACAATCGCGAAACGGCAGAGCGCCTTATAGAAAAAATTGGATGGAAAGAAGGAATTCATTTTGATTGCCTCGTGACGGCATCGGACGTAGCGAAAAATCGCCCCGATCCGGATATGATCACCTGGGCTATGGACAAACTGGGCATTTACGATCCCCAGCAGGTGATTAAGGTGGGCGACTCTGCCATTGATATCCGGGAAGGCCAAAATGCCGGATGCCGGTTCAGTATCGGAATCACCACCGGTGCCCACACTGATGAGCAGCTCGCGGAAGCTCACCCTGATTTCATCATCAATGACTTGACGGAACTGATACCCATCATTGACAGTGTGTTACAGAATGAGTTAACTTGACCCGCTGAAGTCTGCCATTTAACCTCTGAGGATGAGTTTTTATGTTTTATCCCTGGTACTTACTGCCGCTGTTCTGCACGCGGGTTGGAATCTGCTGTCTAAAAAAACCCAGGGTAGAACTCCGTTTATCTGGCTGGTGTACACGGCAAGCAGTGTTGTCTACCTGCCCATCCTACTTTTCACAGTAAGTAAGGAAACTACCATCTGGTCACTACCGATTTTGTGGTTTTCCCTGGCCAGCTCGGTGCTGCATCTTGGGTATTACATTATTTTACAAAAAGGTTACAGAAGTGCCGACCTTTCCGTGGTATACCCGCTTGCCAGAGGCTCAGGGCCTCTGTTTTCTTCTCTGGCTGCTATTTTATTCCTGAACGAGCTTCTAAAAATACCCACGACGATCGGCCTGTGCCTGATCATTGCCGGTGTACTGCTGATTGCCGGGCTAAGCTTTAAAAGGAAGGTAAAAAAAGAAACAATCCCAGGTGTAACTTACGGTGTGCTTACGGGTTTGTTTATAGCCTTGTACACGATTAATGACACCATAGCTGTCAAATTCTACGGCTTACCCCCTTTAACGCTCACATTTGGCACCAATCTGTTGAGCTCCGTTTTACTTTTTCCTGTTCTTCTACTGAAAAAGGATGAAGTAAAAAGAGAAATACGCTTACACAAAGGGATCATAATCGCCATTGCAGTATTAAGTCCCGCTGCCTACATACTGATATTGGAGGCGTTGAAATATGCACCATTAACCGTTGTTGCCCCGGCCAGGGAATCAAGCATAGTATTAGGCGTGTGGATGGGCTCAAGGGTATTCAACGAGGAAGACGGCCGCAGGCGGCTCATTGCCAGCTTACTGATATTATGCGGTATTATTGCGTTAGGTTTGAGCTAAAAACAAGTTGGCCAAAACCAGAAGCCCAGCCGGGCACCTTCATGAATCAGCCCGAGCACTCCTGCACCGGCATACGCTGGTGAGCCGTACAGACAAGTTATTTGAGCCGTGGAAGATATTTTAAAAGAAGAGCCCAGGCCATCTTTGTATCGTTCAATTAAAACAACAACAAAGATGGAAACCATAACAAAAATAAACCTGGGGAAAAATGGACCGCTTGTTTCTAAACTCGGATTAGGCTGCATGCGTATGTCGGCTGTCTGGGGAGGCCCTACAAACGACGAAAACGAAGGAATAGCAACCATACAGTCAGCACTGGACAAGGGAATCAATTTCCTGAATACCGGTGACTTTTATGGCAGCGGCCACAACGAACTGCTCGTGGGAAAAGCCATTAAAGGGCGACGGGAGGATGCATTCATCAGTGTCAAATTTGGCGCCATTTTTTACAATAATCAGTGGCTGGGCCTGGATTTACGGCCAGTGTCCATTAAAAACTTTATCAACTATTCGCTGGTACGTCTCGGAATTGACACCATTGACCTCTATCAGCCCTGCCGGCTTGATAACAGTGTTCCAGTGGAAGATGTGGTCGGAACAGTTGCTGACCTGATCAAAGAGGGGAAGGTTCGTTATCTAGGTGTTTCAGAAATAACAGCGGACCAACTGCGCAAAGCAAATAGTGTTCATCCGGTTACGGCACTGGAAATTGGTTATTCTCTGGCCGACCGCCAGATAGAAAATGACCTGCTTCCCACAGCCAGAGAACTGGGTATAGGCGTGGTGGCATTTGCCAACACGGCCGAAGGGCTGCTCACCGGAGAAATGACAGCACCGTTATCAGCCAATAGCTATCTCAATCACTTTTCGCGTTTTCAGGGAGAGAATCTGATCAGAAATCTCGAGAAAGTGGAGGTCCTCAAACAGATGGCAAGAGAAAAAGGATATACGCCCGCACAGTTGGCTATAGCCTGGGTCAATACGCAGGGCGATGATATCATGCCACTTGTAAGCATGAGCCGCAGAGCCCGGCTACCTGAAAATATAGAAGCCATGAAGATTGAATTCACCGACTCAGAGAAGGATTTCCTTGCAACACAGTTTGCACCAGGTGCAATTCTGGGTGGTACTTACCTGCAACGCTGACGGGATTCTACAAAACCCTTCTTTTTACTATCTTTACCCAGTGAGAAATCCCCTTGAAATAGTCCCAGGCGTTATTTTTTTCTCTTACCACTCAACGGTAAGAAAGGACAAGGTAGCATTCATGGAACACAATACTTTGGTTTTGCAGGTTTCAGGGCATTTCGCTCTGGACACTGCGGACCAGCGTGTTACGATGGGAAGCGGAGAGATGATGCTGGTGCAAAAAAATCAGTTGGCAGAATTGACAAAAACCCCTGCGGAAGGCGGAGACTATCAAACCATTGTCATTAGGCTTCAGGAAGATGTGCTCAGGAAAATTGCGCTTGAAGAGCAGATCTCCGTAGAAAAAAAATACCTGGGCCCTCCCAACGTTCTGATACCCGGAAACGATTTCCTCAGAGCCTTCTTTCAATCTGTGATCCCCTATGTGGATCACCCGGAAGAAAAAATAACCGAAACGCTGGGCATACTAAAAGTAAGAGAGGCCGTGCAGCTCCTGCTCCATACCAAGCCGGAGCTCAGGGAATTTTTATTCGATTTTTCCGAACCCTATAAAATGGATCTGGAAAAATTCATGCTCACCAATTTTCACTACAACGTTCCGGTTGAAAAATTTGCCCGGCTTACAGGCAGGAGCCTGGCAGGTTTTAAGCGTGATTTTCAGAAGATATTCGGTATGGCTCCACGTCACTGGTTACTGGACAAAAGGCTTTCCGAAGCCCGGCATCTGATAGAAAGCAGAAACAAGAAACCCTCAGCCATTTATCTTGACCTGGGATTTGAAAGCCTCTCCCATTTCTCCCATTCATTCAAGAAAAAATTCGGGAAAACGCCAACAGAATGGTCCGTCTAAAGCGAGTTGTGTATAAGATATTTTCGTTGAGTCTACCGATACAGAAACCGGTTAAAACAGTGCTGTTTAACCGGCGAATGAACGGCATACTAAAACTACCGATACCTTTCGCGGTGTACTGAACCGCTACTCCTTGGCCTTCCACCATTTTTTCAGCTTCTGGGTCAGTTCCTCTATCTTAATCGGCTTAGAGATGTAATCGTTCATTCCGGCGGCCAGGCATTCCTGTTCCGTCCCATCCATAGCGTTGGCCGTCAGAGCAATAATGACGGGCTGGTTTTGGTTCTTTTGACGGATCAGTGCCGTGGCTTCCAGGCCGTCCATAAGCGGCATCTGCATATCCATCAGAATCAAATCGTATTCTTTCTTCCCTACAGCATCCAGTGCGGCCTGCCCGTCTGCCACAAGATCAGGATCATAGCCCAATCTGCCCAGCATACTCTTCACCACCAGCTGATTAACAAGATTATCTTCGGCTACCAGCAAAACATAGGGAAATTGCTGGCTGAAATCCGAACTTAGCTTATGGGGAACAACTGGCTGGACATTTACAGTTGCTTTCACCTGCAGAGCATTGAGGATCTGTTTGCTCAACTCATGCTGACGGGTGGGTTTGTTCAGTGCAGATACAAAAAGCTGACGGTGCGGATCTTTCAGCTCCTGTCCGATGGAGCTCAGCAAAATAACAGGCAGATCGGGCCGGAGCGTTTTAATTGCCCTGGCAAGCATAATACCATCCATTTCAGGCATCTGCATATCCGTTATGACCAGATCAATATCCGAATTAGCTTTCAGAAGCTCCAGTGCCTGCTGCCCTGATTCCGCCAGTATCGGCTGCAGTTTCCAAATTTCAAACTGCCGCTTCAGGATGGTAAGGTTGGTCGTGTTGTCATCCACAATTAATATTTGCCTGCCCTCCTGCCCTTCCATGTTGTAATGGATATAGGGGGCAAGCGTCTTTTCCCCTTTACGGGTTTCAAGTGTAAAAGAAAAGGTTGAGCCAAAATCCGGCTTGCTGACTACGGAAATCTCCCCGCCCATCATCCCGACCAACCGCGACGAAATAGCAAGCCCCAGTCCCGTACCGCCATATTTACGTGTGGTAGTGGAGTCTACCTGAGAAAATGCTTTGAACAACTTTTCCAGCTTATACTCGGGGATACCGATACCAGTATCCCGAACTGCGAAATTGAGCAATAAAGTATCTGAACCCGATTTTGGCTTCATTGTCACAAACAGGCAGACTTCCCCCTTCTCGGTAAATTTCATGGCATTGCCGACCAGATTAATCAGGACCTGTCTCAGCCGCAGCGAATCCCCAACAATCTGAAGTGGTACATTGTCTTCAATATGATAAATCAAATCGAGCCCTGCCGCCGTTGCCTTCGTTCCAAAAATATCCAGCACATCTTCAATGCACTGTCGCAGGTTAAAGTCTTCATTTTCAAACTCCATATTACCGGATTCTATTTTAGAGAAATCCAGAATATCATTAATCACGTTGATGAGCGTATCTCCGCAGTTAACAATTGTTTCGGTGTAAACGCGCTGCTCATCTGTAAGTGTAGTTTCCTGCAAAAGTGCCGCCATCCCGATCACCCCATTCATAGGTGTACGGATCTCATGGCTCATGGTGGCAAGAAAAATACTTTTGGCCTGATTGGCCTTTTCAGCTTCAATCCTGGCCGCCTCCAGTGCCGAATTAACCTCTCTGAGGCGGATATTGGCTTCCTTCTGAATCTGTTCGTTAATCTGGCGCTCACGGGACAGTGCTGCTTCCTTTTCAAGATCAGACATCTTTTTGGCCTGCGCCAGCTGAAATTCGGTAGACTTTTGCATCGTATATGCCCAGAGCCCGCAGATGACAAAAATCACTGCCGCCAGTAAGATATGAATCGTAAAGGTCAGCAAATCGAAATACTCAAGTTTCGTAAAATAGATTTCCGTGTAACCCGAGTTCTGCAACAGACCAAAGACCGAATGATGTATCAGCACGACGGTCATCATTGGTATCTGGAGTTTCCATTTTTGATAGGTGATTAATAGGGCACTGCCTATAAATGCATAAAAATGCATCTCAAACAACCCGTGCATCTGGTAGATGAACTGCGCCATAAAGATACCCAGCACCGCGCTCAGCACATACTGGTACAAATCAGAAGACGGCAATGCAATTTTGGTGGTGTAATAAGCAAGGAGTGAAATCCCGCCCACACCAAAGGCGATAAGCCAGGTATCATAAAAGGTTGCAAAAAAAAGCCCGGAGAGGAAATAGCCTGCTAAAAAGTAATCCATAAACCGGTCGGAACTTTTAGTCACATTTGAAAAAAAACCGGCACCTGTTTTACGGAAAGGATGTATTTCTTTTATCATTTTTTTCAAAAAGTACTATAATTTTTTGCAGTATGGGAGGCTGCATCCATAGGATTTTAACGCAGATTCGTCGAAGGCTATAGCTGGTGCATTGCCCATCAATCCAGCCAACGCAATCTGAGCGTAATTGGTACGCTCATCGGTACAATAACGATTCTTGTTGTAGTTACCGCGATAAAAAATTTTGCTCTTTGAATTAAGCAGTACCGCCTGCGGAGTGGAATAGACCCCGCACTTATCGGCTACCGAAGTATCAAAGGTTACGGGCAGAGCAAGCCCTACACGCTTCTGGATTGCTTCGACTGAGTATTTTTTATCGCTCATGACCACAACCACAAAATTCACCTGCTGGCCATAGGACCTGACCAGCGACTGAAAATGCTTAACATTGAAGCGTGAACAGGGGCATTCGGGATTATAAAAATGGAGGAAAGTTGGTTTTTCCTGGGTTTGAGCCGTAAGCCCGGGAAGACTAATGAAGGATCCCACCGGAACCGGTTTGTAGTTTTCGGGCACGGGTGTGGGTAAAAGATACACCCAGGAATTGTACCAAAAAAGTGTTACCGTCGCCGAAAGTAGCACGAACAGCCACAACAACACAAAGCTCTTTTTCATCATTAATTTGTTTAAAGGAGATTTGCAGGCATAGGCAACACGATATTCCTTTTATACAACGGAAACTTCACCAGGGTAAGAGCCAGATTCTGGCTATTGTGGATACTTGTCCGAAAGCATTTCTGCTCTCCGGAGTTGTAACAAAAATAAGATCAAAATGGATCTTAACAAAAAAAGAGATTAAATAGAGCAATGAGGTGTAATAACTTACAAAGCGTCATATTAAAAAGTCTACCAATCTTTTTATCAGCCAAATACGTTTGTACCTATTTCCCTGCGTGTAGTGGTGGTTTTTTGATATAGTCAGCAAGTATTCGAGTCTTAATAAAAACAGGGTGCCGGCCAAAACGACATTGGGCCAATCTGGCCTATTCATCCTTAAGATTGCAATGTATTGCCTGGACGATCAAGACAAAAGGTCAAAGAATATTCATTAAAAAACTTCGGGCGAAGCACTTGCTTTTCTACTTTTTACGGCCGTAACTGTGCACTATAAAAACCCGATGCTGGTCCGGGGAGTCTTATCTTTTAATTTCCGTCCAAATAAGGCTCAAATTCCGGACCAGTCTCAAGCCGGAAAGTAAAGGGTTGTCCAGCGACAACCATCCTTAACTTTCTAATGACTGCATCTATTTATTAATGATTTTCCTAACCCACTGACGTAGATTTGAAGGGATAATTTTTCTCATTACGTTTTCGGGAAGGTACATTTTATAGGAATAACCGACATAATTAATCGGGGTACCGAGATAATTACTTCGTACTTCCTCACCTGTAGCAATATCCGTAACCTGCTGGATAGAAATCCTTTCCAGCGCCATGTCCGTCCGCATGGGACGATAATAGGCGCAATTTTCGAAATAAAAATGGTTAACCTGTGTGTATCTGGTGGAGCCCGGCACCGTAATTCTTTCTCCACCATGTAACAAGTTAGCCGACCATATCAGCGCCTGCCCTTTTTTCAGATTGAGGACTTTCTTTTCGAGGTGTTTCTGCTTTACCAGCTCTTCTATAAAGTCTTCATATCTGGTATAATAATTCGCCAGCATATCTTCTATGGAAGAGCTTGCAGATCCTTTCATGCCCAGGATGGACAGATCATAAAAAGGCAGTCTGTGACTGGCCGGAAAATAATGCAAAGGCCCGTTTCCGTCATGCACATCCTCCAGTGCGATCCAAACCCCGGCCAGGTACCGTTCCGGTACCGAATTAAAATGAATGGAGTCACTATGAGTCCGCTGCTGGCTGCCGGTTGAGAAGTTCAGGGTTTGAAAGGGTATCGGCCTTCTGCGATAGAGTATCTGCAAAATCTCCATAACGCGGGGCGCAATCGCAATTTGTCTGATGGCTTCATGATCTTTCCAGGCGTCCTGAAGCCTGTTTGTATTTTGCTTAGCAAATTCAGGTTTTATTTGCTCCAGTGCCCTGTCGATCAGCTCGTCGTCCAGTTGAGGGTCAATGATCACGTAACCTTTTTCCGAATAATGCCTGACCATCTCGGCGGTTTCAGGGTCAAGGTTTGCTTCTTTTAATTCTGATTCAAAAAATGGGGATTCTACCCAGGGAGTTTGGATCTGTAGAGAGTTCGACATATGGAGTAAGGCCCTGTTATGTTTTAAGTAAAGCTGTGCCAAATTAACCATCTTTTATATAGAAAAAATTACCATAAAATAAATAATCCTTCTACACGCTAAACTTTCATAATCTGTCAGTTAAGACAACATCGTGACCCCTGACACAACAGGGTTTAAGCTGTAACCTCAAAAAAAATTGCCGGAATCCTGGGAGAATTCCGGCAATTAAAAGACCATTTCATTCAGGTTACGCGTACTACACGCCTAGGCTCCAGCCCTCGCGATAATTACGTTTTACAAACTGGTTGACGTCGTCAAAGTTAGTCACTTTCATATTCTTGTAATCCCACAACATTTTCATGTTACTTCCCGGATAGTCGTAGCCATTACCAGATGCTCTTGGTTTTGGCATGTCGGCGCCTCTGATAGCGAGGTTGGCCATCAGGATAGCCTCCGTCAGCGGACCCGCCAGGTCAAAAGGAGAACTCAGTTCCATTTTACCATATCCGGCAATTGCCCCTTCAACCCACTGCGCATAATGCCCTTCGGCACTCCCCGGAACACGGGCAAATTTTTGTTTCACTTTTACTTCCTGCATACGGCTCAGCGGCAGCAGACGTGGGTTGGCTGCATATTCGCTAGCCATCATTTTACCCTTCGTCCCTACAAACAAAATCCCGCTGTTTCCATCTCCAAACAACTCGTTTGCGCCAAGCTCTTCGGGACGTTCCGGTTTGATTCCCCCGTCCATCCAGTGCATAGTCACTGGTCCTTTGGTCCGTGGTGTTTTAGGAAAAGTAAGGGTGGCATGGCTAGATGGCGGGCAACTGTCGGGAAAAATACCTCTTTTACCGAAATCAGTGAAAACGCTGCTCACGCTGGCCTGCATGTCCACAGCGTATTTAAGACCCAATACCCTGAATGGCGCTTCCATCAGGTGGCATCCCAAATCTCCTAACGCGCCGGTACCGTAATCCCACCAGCCTCTCCAGCTGCCGGGAATCAGTTTATCAACATAATCCTTATAGGGAGCAGTACCTAACCACAGATCCCAATCCAGCTCTTTGGGAACCGGCGGCTTATCAGTTGGCCAGGGAATACCCTGCGGCCAGATAGGCCGGTTGGTCCAGATGTATACCGTATGTACATCCCCGATGATATCTGCATCGTACCACTCATGCAATTGCCGCACGCCGTCACCCGACGATCCCTGATTCCCCATTTGGGTCACCACCTTATATTTGGCCGCAGCTTCGGTTAGTTTTCTGGCCTCGTATATATCGTGGGTCATTGGTTTTTGCACGTACACATGTTTACCAAGCTGCATGGCTCCCATGGCTACTACGGCATGCGTGTGATCAGGAGTTGAGACGGAAACCGCGTCAAAATTTTTCGCTTCCTTCTCAAACATCTTCCGCCAGTCTTTATAATACTTGGCCTTCGGGAAATTGGTCACACTGGTAACAGCCCTTCTGTCATCCACATCGCACAAATAGGCAATATTAGCCTTACCGCTTTTGTGAAAATTAGCCAGATCGGACGTACCCTTACCTCCTACACCTACGCCCGCAACCGTCAGTGTATCACTCGGGGCAATGAAACCTTTCCCACCCAACACATGACGAGGAACGATCATAAATCCGGCCGCAGAGGCAGCAGAAGCTTTGATGAAATCTCTTCTGGAAGAAGCGGATTTCTCATTGTTTGTATTCTTTCCTTCCATTATAACTGATTTTGGTTAATTTAAATTGATATACTTTTGACCATCCCGGAGCTTACTAATTGTTAAGCGCCTTAACTACGGTATTTACTCAGCAAATCAGCTGCCGGGTACTTCATAATTCTCTCACAAAACGAACTGCACTGCTTTTAATATTACCAAATATTGCTTAAATAATTACACAACCTAAGTAGTACTGAAAATGCAGGATAACGGGTGTCTCCCACAGCACATTTATTAGCTATCCGGGTGTCCGTACCCATTTTACCCAAGAAAATTCAGATCATAAAAAAAGCGAGCGTCACTCTAATCGCTTAAGTGACGCTCGTTTACAAGCCTTAATCAGGATAAACGTTACCGGACAGACTTTATCTCCACCAGGTTTGAAACCCCGAATTTCACGCTGATACTTTTCTCTCGGGCGATTTTACTACCATCTGTGCACCAGCCTTCCTCCTGGTAAACGGTTACACGAAAGATCCCCTTAAGGTAAGTTTTCTCCCCTATTTGGTGATCGACACTGAATACCCCAAAGCAAAAGTATCCCTGTCACCATCGAATCCAGTGAATTTTATGATCAAATGGGATAGGTAAAGCACATCCCAAGGCCTTTATTTCAGAATCCTGCTTATGTCGTCTACATAATTCCTGGAAACAGGAATGACTTCATTCTTGACGACCAAACTTTTGATGTTGAATTTGTCTATTTTAGTCTTATTCACGACAAAGGCCCTGTGTGTTTGAATGAAGGTCGTTTCCGGCAGTAATTCCAATATTTGTTTAATCGTAGAACGGCTTTTGTAGACACTCCCGCTGGCATAAAATAAAAGATAATTCCCGTCAGATTCTATAAAATCAATTTCCTCTATGGGCAGTTCTACACTGTATTCATTGGCCTTTACCAAAACCGAAGGCTTACGCTCCTGCCGATTGGCATACTGGCGAATGGCAAGCGCTACAGCCGTTAGCAAATCAATATTTTTGAATGGCTTGGTAATGTAGGAGTGCGGATTGGTGGCTACTGCCCTTTTAGCAATTTCATTGTTATCATAAGCTGTCAGGTACAAAAAAGGAAGAGTATATTTGGTTTGAAGCGCTTGCCCCAGGCTTATGCCGTCCTGCTCATCTTCACCCAGGTTGATATCCAGGATGGCAAGGTCCACTTTTTCATTTTTTAATATCTCAAATGCTTCACGGGTATTTTTTGCTTCCATAATATGATATCCATTTTCCAAAAGCGTTTTTTTCGATAGCCTTCTGTTGAGAAAATCGTCTTCTACAAGCAAAATTATTTTTGTCCGCATAAATGATTTACTTAAAATAAAGCGTAAGTTCAAATCCATTGCTTTGGCTGCTTTCCACGCTGGCATCCAGCTGCCCGATGAGCCCTTTGATGATTTCCATGCCCAGTCCTTTTGCACTGGTCATTGTAAAATCGAATCCTACACCATTGTCGGCGTAGTACAGCTTATTTTTTTGTATATCGGTTTCTCGGGTGAGAACAATATGGATAATCCCGACAGGCTGTTTCCTGAAAGCATGTTTCATACTGTTACTGATCAGCTCTACAATAATGAGGCCTAGGGAACGTGCTTTTTCGATGGAAATCTTTTCTATTTCACAGGTGACATTGAGGCTTATCTTTTTCCGGTAACTATCATAAGATTCCTTCACCAGTTCCGAAAGATCAAGCACATATTTTTTCAGATCTACATCATTGACACTCTCTGCCATATTCAGCTTTTTATGAAGTAATGCTATGGAATGAACACGGTTCTGATTTCCCCTGATGAGCTCGTCAATATTATTGAAATCAACTGATTCTTTCTGTATTTCCAGTATGCTGATAACGTGCTGCAGATTGTTTTTTACCCGGTGCTGCAGTTCAGACAAGAGCACCTGTTTTTGTTCCACGGTCCTCATCAACTCTTCTACCTGTTTGCTGATGATCTCATTTTGTGAATTGATCTTCCTGTTCTTTCTGATGAGTAACACGGACGCCGCAACAATGACGGCAAGCAAGCTGGCTATAAAAATCATTTGCTGGTTCTTGTCTTTTATAACCTCTTCCTTTCTGTCATTCTGGTATTGCTCATTGATTTTTTTTATTTCAGCAGTTTCCATTTTCCCAAGTTCAGCCACATAGGTACCGTGGTACTTTTTAAAATAGTAATAAGCAGAATCCATATTCCCAATAGCTTCAAACAGCTGCCCCCGGGTTTGGTAAACATGTGGATTAACATACGCTTTGGTATTCTTCAATACAGAAAAGGCCGAATCACTGTATACGAAAGCTTCGGTTATATGGTGGTGTTTAAATAAAAGGGCCGCTGCCTCTGTAAGCTGGCTCGCAGCAGAGGTAAAATCCTTAATTTCTACGAATTTCCCGGCAGCAAGCGATCTGTATTTTACTGATTCCCGATACCGGTTGTCGGGCAAAGATGATCCCAACAGCAAGTATGCATCTCTTTCCTCTCTGACGTTATTGTATTTTTTCGCATATTCCAGCCCCTGATATGCGTAATAGATAGCAGAATCCTGCTTATTCATACGGTTATAATAGGACGACACACGCGTGCAATAACTGCTATAGACATTATCAAGCTTGTTATTCTTGTATACCTGATAAGCCTTGTCAAGATATTTTTTGCAAGTTTCAAAATCACCTCCAACCTCATACATGATGGCTATTACCCAGCAACTGTTATAAATCTTATCTGATATTTTATAGGTCTCGGCTTCGTTCAATGCTTCAAGGGCTATCAGCAGGCCTTTATGATGATCTCCGTTTAAAGCATGAAGAATAGCTTTCTGAAGCATCACCTGAACCTTAATTTTTTTGTATTCTTTACCTGTATATTTTGTTGACAACAAACTATACAATTCATTCGCTTCGCTATCTGCCTCTTTATAGTTACTGTAATACATCGTCATCAAACTATCAATCCTTTCAGCTCTTTTTTGGAGCTGAATACTTTGGGATTGCGTAAACTGACTGAAAAGCAAGAGAACTGCCAGAGGCGTATATTGTGGCCGGATAACGGAGAATGAGGCAAAGATTTGCTTAAAAAAACACTTCAAACTTAGAGGGTCTTTGAGGTTTGAGAAATATAGGGTATGAAGCTTCTATCATCTTTGCAGTGATGAAACCTGTGCAATTCCACTTTTGGGATTAATTCAAAAGTAGATTATCCCACCCGCTACTCCTTACTGAAGTGCAATATCGGACTTCTTGATATAAAATGTAACTAAAAATAGTGTTATAGGGATTTTTAGTTACATTTTAAACATTTCTTAAGAATTGGCTGTCACAGGTCTGCCCGATGTCATTAAGTCATAAATTTTGCAGAAGTATCTCTTCATTCGATAGAGACCGGCCTTACTCAAGAGTCTGGCAGACAGGAAAACATCCCGGAAATGAAACTCCTTCTGTACCCTCATGAATTTGCCAGAAAGTTACAGTAGGTTGTTGAGCCATCGAAGCAAAAGGGATAATAATTAAAAACAAGAAGAGTAGTGGACTCTTCTTGTTTTCGCAATTTCCAGTTAGGCATACGCTGTTCAGGATTTCCTGAGTACTCCTTTCATAAGAAATACAATGCAGTCATTAGATCTGCAAGATTTTAGGAGATCAGGAAGCTCAATCAGGAAGGTTGTAAAACTTCTTCACTGCCTCATAGTCCGTGTAATCAAGTGAAGCTACCCGAGCACTTACACCTCCGGGAATGATAACATAGCGAAAGTTTACATACCCTCCTACTATGCCTGTAGCATTGGCAAAAGCGGGCTGAACGGTGCCTGGCGTAAGCCAGTCCTGATTCAGAGAAATACCTCCTAAGCCTACAAGTATAGTATTTAAATAACTACCCGCTTGTTCTCCTGTTGAGGTATAGGTATAACTACTTGCGTACGGCAACGGCACTACAGCACCAGTACTATGCTTTAAGTAGCCATATACGTGCCCTTTATCAACAATTTCCTGAGTGATTTTAGGAGCCATAAATGAAAAATTTTTCCGTACGGGAGTATTCGCGGCAGGTGCGGGTATCGCCAACCATTCGCTGTAAATCACATTAGCTGTACCCGTTTCTCCTTTAGCACCGGCAGTACCCTGGGCTCCGGGATCACCTTTAGCACCCGCAGGTCCTACGGCTCCATCTTTTCCTTTGCAACTAATGAACATGATTCCCGCAGCCAGCAGGGGGAGGGTAGAAAGAAATAGTCTTTTTTTCACTGTACTTAATTGGGGGTTTGTTTAATAAGAAGTCACAAACATCCCCAAGAAAGTCAAATCAGGGAAATTTCAGGGATAGAATTGCGTTTTTAGGGACAGAAGGATGCAACAGCCTAAAAACTAATACTCGCACGATCTTCTCAAAGACAAAAGCGGGAGCAGTTCCCAATTCATATAGAATCATCATTATGCCTGCTTTACTTATGGGATAGCATTCTGCCTTCGGCCAGACCAGGCAGTTATGCCCGGCCGGTGGTCGAGGGTTCCTTAATCTCAATTAAGGACAACCAGCTATTAATGACTATATGGTAATCAATCTGATGTTAAACTTAGATTAACAAGAGGCCTATACAGTAAAAACCTCAGAATTATCTGCGTCTCTGACCGCGCACATCACAGCCAGGATATATCAGGGATATTTAAGAATCCGATAATTCAGCCGCTTTCCTCCTTTTTCGATCTGAAGGATATAGACACCGGTATTTAGTGCCCGAACATCCATCTCGTGTGTGCTTCCTGATATGGTCCGTTTCAACTGACTTACCCCGCGGATGTCAAAAACTTCAACCGAGCGTTTCTCTGGTGTTTCAAATTTCAGATAGATCACATCCTGCGTAGGATTTGGAGCTACGGTAACCGCCTCGTTGGAGGGGTCTTCAATACCGGTAATGAGTTCCACTCTTACAGTACTGGGGCTATCGATAATACCTTTTCCGCAACCATTTCGCACCTCAAACAACTTATAATAAGCATTAGGGGAAGCTTGCAACAATTCTATCCGGTCTTCTGGTGTAATCGCATTTCTGGTTCGCGGGGCATTATCAGTGCCATAGCTGTAGGTCCACGGGCCTCCTCCCTCCAGAAGTACAGTAATAACAGGGTTGGTATTCTCCTGGTATATCACGGCATCCGATTTAAACCGCGCTCTTGCTTTCTGGCTGGCGGTAATTGGATACTCGAAGGCCCCACTCGCTGTATTCGGGTCCGATGCGAAGACACGGAGTCTGTAAAATTTGCCGGAGACCATATCCGTTGGCAATACAGCCTTTAGCGGCGATGCATTGCCGATCGTAGCAATGGAACGGAAGTTTCGGCCGGTAGTATCTGATAGCTGTACCGTCATTTGATTCCCCACAGAAAATGAACCTTTGGCTACAAAAGAAACGGAAACGGTATCTCCTGTACAGAATGAGGACTGCCCACTGCTGGCCAGGGCTGTGACAGAGACCGTTCTGTCGGCTGGCGGATTCACTTCCACAATCGCTGAGCCTCTTTTGGAGCCTTCGCCACAGCTGTTGGAAAGTGAAGAAATGGTGTAGGTAGTGGTCTGTTTTGGAGATACTGTGATGTAATTAGCATAACCAGCTTGCGACCAAAAGGACCCTTTAGAACCATCTGAAAGTACATACTGAACATTTCCGTTACCCGATTTCCCGGATGTGATGATCAATCTGGTACTTTCTCCACTGTTAATGACGGTATTACCGCTCAGCGTGGCATCCGGTTTGGTGGTAATGCTGGTACCCAGGCTGTAAACCAGCTGGTATTTTCTTACGGTTACCCGTATCTGATAATAGCTCCCTTTCAGGGTTTCGGGCAGTTTCAGTAATTTTGTACCCGAAAATATTTTAGTCGAATCCAGGACCGTCGTGGTGTTGGCCCCTGTATCCAGCAACTCAAAACGAATATAATCATCCGATAAATCGGCGTCCCCGCCCAGCGTGTAGTTTACAGACATACTGCCACCTTCACAGATACCGTAAGAATCGGAACTGACGTTTAATCGTGGTTTTACCACAACCTGAACAGACCCCGATGCTGTTCCGTAGCCGCAAGTATTGGAAACGGACTTGATCGAATAGACACCGCCTTTCTGGACGTAAATATACCTGCTGTTTTTTCCCTCATAATAGTTACCTTTTGAACCATCCTCGAAAACCACGGAGGCGTTTCCACCTGTAATCGTGATATCCATGGTTACACTATTGCCGAAATCTACCGTGGGGCTCGATTGGGGGTTGATGGTTAAAGTCGCCGTAGGTGGCGCGCTTATTTGGATGCTTTTGTCTGGAGATATAGCTCCGTCGGATGAAATAATCCTCAAAACATAGTTTCCCGGAGTTAAGGAAGCGGGGATGGTGGCGTTGAGTATTCTTCCGGTTTCGCCACTGACAAGGGTAGTGAAGCTGGTTGTCTCGGCTTTACGTATCTGCAAGGAAAATGTTGCATTGGTTGATGCACCATCGATAATGCCAAATGGAACGCCAATTGGCCCACCCACACAAAAGGTGTTGTTATAGTAGCTCTGATCTGAGAACTGTATATTGTAAGGTACCCAGCTGATAAATGTCTTCGCATTCACCGGAAACGTTCCGCATTGATTGTTCACCGATTTAATAACATATTCAGTAGTTGTGCCTGATGAAGGAAGGAGTGGTATGTAGGTAGAATAAGAATCGTTATTAATATAGGTTTTTTCAACGCCATTTTCGGTGTATGTAACCGACGCCGCCGGGCCGCTGCTGGCCGTTTGAATAGATAATGAATATGTATTGTTCTGATTAACAAGGTATTTTGCAGGTGCCTCCTGCTTCGCGTCCGGACTAAGATATATCTGAGTAAAAGGCAGCTGTATGTTTATGGATTTCTGTTCGCTAAATACGACAGGGTTGGTTGATGCCACTCTGATTGCGCCATATGAACTGTAATACTGGGTAGCAGGGAGTTTGACCCTGAACTTTCCCCCCTGCCGGGTGGTAGCCAGCGTTTGAAAAGTGCTGGAACTGGAATATCCTTGAATAGCAAAAACATTTTCAGAATTAAATTTGCCGACAGTACCAAAGGTAATTTCTACGCTGTCCGTATCACATATAGTCGTTTTTATCGGCTCAATATATATCCCGGGTGATTCTGTGGCAACCAACGATACTCTAGCGGAGGGCAGGTTATCATTTTTCCCACAGGAATTACTTATTGATTTAATTTTAAATTCCTGCGTTTCTTTAAAGTAAAATGAATAATTGTAATAATTATCCCATTCCACTCTGGCAATGGCACCATCCATCATCTCAATCTGATAGGGGTAACCTCCGCTGAGGCTGATATTAAGATTTACCTGTCTCGGTATTTCATAACTATATGTATTGTATGCCGAAAAGGACATACTGGGGGAGTTTTGGATGTTAAAATAACTTGATGACTGCGACTCTAGTGAGGGGTTAGACGTGACAATCCTCCAATTATAATAGTTCGGGTAGCTCTGCGTGGGGTTTGGGATGTTGAATTCCAGGTATTCTCCGTTTCGCACTGCGGGGAATGAAAGCGTTTCACTTCCAGTCCCGGAAACAATACTAAATTGCGTTGCGGCTGTCAGTGTAGCATTCGACCGGAATTTAATCCTGGCTTTTGTTCCTGCACAAACGATCTGGCGCTTTTGATCATCCTCAATGCGAATGCCCGGTCGTACAGTAATATTAACAACTTGTCCGTTGGTAAACACTTTTTTACCACAGCCCGACTCCAGAGATTTTATTGAATAGGATGTACTCTCAAAAGGCCGTACGTTCACGCTCGCACTGCCATAGTAGGAAAGGGTTTGTTTTGTACCATCACTAAGTTCAAGTGTAAATGGAGGTAAACCTGTCAATGCAACCTGAAGTGAAACATAATCATTTATATTGACAGTCTGACTCTCCGAAGTGAATATTGCAGAAGGTTGCGGCGCTACATAGAATCGTAAATTCGATGGTGAACCAACGAGGGAAGGATTTTCAGTAACCACCTGGGCAGAAAATTCCTGGGTGTAAGTCAGCACAAAAGTTGAAGGAAACTTTGCTGTTAAATAATTCCCCTCAAGCTGAGCCGCTACTTCGGCTGTTGCGGGTTTCCCTCCCGAGGAATTTTGTTGAATAAACCTGATCTTGTATTTGGTTTGCGCGCCTAATGGAGCACCCTGTGTTGAAAAGCTTATTTTCACTTCGCCATTTTCACAGACAGTCTGGGGAGCTATACCTGTTGTAGTTAGGGAGGTTGCATTTACGACTGGCTTAAAGCTTCCCGAGGTCTGCATAGTACCACAGTTATTTTCCGCATGAGCAATTGTAAATGTACCCGGCTTGGAAACAGTATAAATTTGGTTTTGTGTAAATCCACCACTGTACGAAGAGAAATTAAATTTGGTGCTATCACTTAAGGTCACCCTAATATCACTGTTGCTGACCCCCTTCAACTGAAGTGGAATGTCATCGTATAAATTAACCGTATCACTCGATGCCAGGGAGCTGAGGTTGATGCTTCCTTTTATGTAAGCGTAGATCGAATTGCTCGTCCAGGCACTTTCTACACTCGGAGACGACGCGACGACTTTGAGTTGAATAGAGGAATAATATGATGAAAATAAACTGGGGCTATCGATGGTAAATTCGAGGTTCCCGTTGTTGAGAACCGCCGGAACCGTAGCGATAACTTCATTGCGGTAATCGTATTTTATTTGTATCGAAAACTTATTGTCAGAATTGAACTGTCCCTGTATTGTAACAGGAAGCTTGTAAAGTACGTCCATACAAACACTTGAACTATATCCATAAGAGTTAATACTTATCGTTGGACTCTGAGCAAACGATAAGTTTGTAAGCAGGCATATTAGGATAATGAAGTAGTATTTATTTTTCATACGGAGGGGTGGGTTTTTTCGTAAAAGTAGACAAATGATATATTTTTCCCGAAGTGCTGCACAAAAAATAATCGGGCAGGTAACTTATGCAGAATTTCCCCCTCTCAAAAAGAACAAATGGTTAATATAGTTTTTCATTTTTTACTCTGATCAACACCAAAGTCTGCAAACAAAAAACGCCCCCGATTCCATTCCGGAGGCGTTTTAATTTTAAACTTATTCTTACTGGATTTCAACTTATGCTACTCGCTTTTTAATGATTTTGCAGGATTCACCAGCGCTGATTTCAACGCTTGCGAACTTACCGTTAAAAGAGCGATAACGATAGCCGTCAGCCCCGACAGCGCGAATATCCACCAGGACAAATTTTCACGGTACTCAAAGTTTTTCAACCATTCGTTCATGGCGTAAAATGCTACGGGAGTACCGATCACGATGGCGATGATGACCAGTTTGATAAAGTCGCCCGACAGGAGCAAAACCAGGCTCTGAACACTCGCACCCAGTACCTTCCTGACGCCCATCTCCTTGGTCCGGGATTCTGCTGCAAAGGCAGCCAATCCGAATAAACCCAGACAAGCAATGATAACCGCAAGTACTGCAAACGAGAGTAACACACTTCCCTGCTTTTGTTCGGACTTATATTGTTTGGAAAAATTTTCATCCAGAAACTGGAAATTCAGGCTTGCTTCGGGATCAAACTCACGGTAGGCTTGCCGTATGTAGGCCAACGCTTCTTTGGTTTTGGAAGGCTGAATACGTACATAAACGTTATCTTTATCCGCAGGCGCGGGTAACTGAATGACCAGCGGTTCAATCTTGTGCTGAAGCGAATAAGTATGAAAATCTTTGACAACCCCGATCACTGCTGCTTCTCTTGTGTTGCCTTTGCCATCCATAAAGTACCGGATCCTTTTGCCCAAAGGCTTTGTCCAGCCTTGTTTTTTAACCAATGCTTCATTGACAATCACCGCTCCGGCAGCGTCGGACGGGGAATCATCTTTGAAATTACGCCCTTTCAATAGTGCGATCTGAAGTGTTTTAAGATAATCCGCATCTGCCGAAAAGCGCTGGGTAATCTGCGTTCCGGATGGCATTTCGCCATTTTCAGTTTCAATGAACATCCCGCTTGTTCCCAGGTTATTATTACCGATCGGGTTACTGGCTGATGCTGTACTTTCTATCAGAGGGCTCTGTCCCAGTTTTTCTTTAACAGCTTTGATTTGCGTTCTGACTTCATTTTTATCGATATGGAATGTCAGAACCTGATCCTTATTGAAACCCAGGTCTTTGTTATTTACATAATACATTTGTTTATAAACAATACCCGAACTGGCGATCATCACCACGGTTGCCGCAAACTGGAAAACAACCAGAGACTGACGGAAACGAACCCCGCCCGACTGCGTGCCTAGCTGCCCTTTCAGGGCAATAACGGGCCGGTAACCGGATAACATCAAAGCCGGGTAAATACCACTCAATAAACTGATGAGGATAATAAAAAGTGAAGAAACAACGGCGGTAAACCAGCCATTTATATAATTCGGGGCAAGTGTCTTTTCTGCCAGCTGATTAAAAAATGGCAATGCCGCGTTTACCAGCAAAAATGCCACCAATCCTGCCAGCATCGTCATTAAAAAAGATTCGGTCAGAAACTGACCTACCAACTGTAAACGTTGCGAGCCGATTGCCTTTCTTACGCCTACTTCACGTATCCGTTTCATGGATCGGGCCGTGTAAAGATTCACATAATTGATGCAGGCAATAATCAGGATCAGCGCAGCTATAGTTATGAAAGTGTAAATGGTATGAATGTTCCCGTTTGTACTTATTTCATAGTCATAATGCGAATGAAGGTGAATGGAAGTGAGAGGCTGTAGTGCAAGCTGATAGCTGACATCGCCAATCTCTTTTTTCAGGTATTTATCAAAAAAGCCGGGGAACTTCTTTTCCAGGTTTTTGTAGTCGGTCCCCTTTTTCAGCAACAGGTAAGTATAGAGGCCAAACTCCTGCCAGCCCTCGGTATAATTTTCGGGTAAAGAGCGGAGTGCGCTGAAATGAAGATGTGAGTTGACCGGAGCATCAGCAATAACTCCGGAAACAGTATTTGGAAAGTTGTTTGAAAACATCACCGTTTGCCCGATCGCTTTGGAAGCATCGCCGAAAAGCTTCTCAGCGAGCTGCTTTGTCAGCACTATTTTCTGGGGACCTTTGAGTGCCGATACCGGATCTCCATAAATGAAAGGATAGGTGAAAACTTCAAAAAAGGACGGATCCGTAAAATAAATATCCTGTGCTTCTATTTTTTTATCCTGGTACCGCACTACGCCACCTCCCTCCGTATGAATCCTGACCGTTTTTTCAATTTCGGGGTAATCATTCTGCAAAGCCTGTGCATAAGGCGCGGAAGTAGGTGCGATTTTAAAATTACCAGACAGCCACTGGGCCTGATGCACAACACGAAAGATACGATCCGATTTCTGATGAAAACGATCATAACTCAGCTCATCGGCCACGTAGAGGACCATCAGCCACACGGCGGCCATTCCAATTCCAAGGCCCAGTATGTTTAATCCGCTGAACAGTCTTTGGTTCCGGAAATTACGGAGTGCTATTTTCAGGTAGTTGCGCAACATAGGATCAGATTTTAATGAGTCAGGATCAGAGCAATTGTGATACTGGTATCTCTTAAAATCACATGCCAGGCTATTCTACTTATTGATTATTAGATAGTTATGATATTTTACAAAGACAATGTGTTCACTTTCGAACAGCACTGTCCAGCGACGGACGAGTAAGGGTACCTTTTATCAAGGCTTAAAAAACAATGGTTTCAGATCCGCTTCAAACACATTACCTTCTTCGTCTGAAGCAAGTATGATCCAGGGTGCGTTATCAGGAAAAGGTTTTTTAGGGACAGTGATATCATTAATCTTGTTCCGCTTCGTCCATCCGGTAGCGTCGGGGGCAATCACCGTCCTTACATCCCGCAACAGACCGGCGGATGAAGTATCTACCCTTCCAAAAACGATTTCTCCCAAATTGGCATTTTTGTGGTTATAAATCGTATGTCCGGCCAGTACGAGCGCCGGGTTTTGAGTAGCAATAACGACCGGGCGGCTGGGTGCTTTAACCACATCCAGATCGGCATAAGCATAATTACGCCATTGTCCGTTTGCGTGGCGCACCCTGAGAACCTGCTGCGGACTACCCAGCTGATCTACGCTGTTCTTGGTGGCCAGCCACAATGTCCCGTCTGTTGCCAGGGAAGCATGAAGGTGATCATCCGCCGTTTTGTTTCCTTGCTCAATGACGACAGTATCTTCCCAGCGATCAGCAGGCTGGCCATTCCGATGTGTCCTCATACTTACAGCGTCTCTATTCTGATCCGACCAGATGATCGCCGTCTGTCCGGGAAGCTCTGCCACGGTGCAGATATCATCCGCGTTCAGTCCTTTTGCAAGCACATAGGGTGGTGTCCATGTCCAGTTTTTAGAAGAACTGCTCCATACACAAACCTTCTCTCCTGCATCGGCAGCCACCCACCAGCACCCCGTTTTATCCTTTGCAATAGTTGCCGTTTCCATCTCATCAGTGGAAACCGACGGGCTTAAACTGCCACGTACTTCTGCCATCCAGGTAATTTTTGAAGCTTTTTCCACTTTTCTGATGGCAAATACCGTGAGTACGTGTTTATCAACCCCCACCGCCATTATTTCATTTTGATCTGCCCACACATCCGCCCGGCCGGGTATGCCCTGTAATAAGGCGCGCACCTGAGCATGCTCCGTCCAGCCACCGGCTGTTCGCTGCCAAAGCGACGGCCCCGATGACGTGGGGAGAAGCGCCCACCAGCTTTTGTCGGCATACCAAAGTTTTGACTGCGGTTTGTCTGCCGTGGGATTGGGAACATCAACCTTCAGTACCGGTTTGGTGGAAGGAGCAACAGGTTCACTGTTATTTATCTGAGCGTATAACCTGCCCGTATTGACCAACAGCGTGAGGAATAACAGTAACAGCGTGATTTTTTTCATTGGACAGAATACCGGTTAAGCATGTAAATTATTTACTAAATACTTTACTACCCGCTGTACAGGCTAATTGTTTCTGTTATTGTTACATGAAGGAACATTCATGTAAACTACTGCAATAATTGTTGGTTGCATCACCATCTACCAGAGATTTTGCTCGTGGCGGTTCACCAGGGATGATTATTTTTTCGCAATTGCTTAGTTTCAAACAACCTTTGCCTTTTAAGGATATATACTAAACCATTACCCACGATGTTTAAAATCTCCACGTCAACAAAATCCAACGCGCTTTCGGTCGGGTTTGTATCCCTGTTACTGCTCCTGCTGTTTCCGCCGACGGTTTATGCCTCGGACAGTGTCAAAAAGAAACCGCACGTCGTTTTTCTGATCAATGAGGATACCCTCAACTATGAAGCACACAAAACGATTCCTGTTTTTGCAAAACGGCTTTCCGAAACTCAAAACTACAGGGTAACTGTGCTGATGGGCAAAGGACCAAACAATGCATTTCAGTTTCCCGGATTGCAAATGATTGAAAAGGCCGACGTAGTGGTATTATTTTCCCGGCGCATTGCCCTACCCCCCGAACAGATGCAGCTGTTCAAAAATTACCTCAAAAACGGTGGCCCCCTGGTTGCCATCAGAACCGGTAACCATGCTTTTACCACACGCGGTACCATTGCCAGCGGTTATGTAGACTGGCTCGGGTTTGTTCCTGAAATACTGGGCTGTGGAAATTATGGATACGGGCCTGTGGAGCTGGGTACAGATGTATCTGTTGTACCAGAAGCATCTGGACATCCGATACTCGGGGATTTTAAGCCTGCACAGTACCATAGCATTGGAAACATATATAAAGTAACGCCCCTGCTGGATCCACAGACAAAAGTGTTGCTGACCGGAAAAGCAGGTGATGAAATTCAGCCCGTGGCTTGGACAAGAATGGCCGGTAAAAGCCCGGTCTTTTACACCACGCTGGGTTACCCTGCTGATTTTGAGGTGGAGCAATTCAATCATTTACTCATCCGTGCGATACAATGGGCCATTGGCCAGAAATCCTGAACACCATGACCATGGGTCGTGGTCAATAGACATACAAATGAAAAAACAATAATAAAACTGAAATAAATTATAAAGAAACCGCCTGAAACTTGGAAAGAAAGACTGGATTGATAAACTTGACTGATCAATACTTAGCTACTTAAAAACTGGGCATTACCGTCGGAGAACAAAATGGAAGCACACGAAAACACATCCGTCACCGTACAAGCAACGATCAACGCACCACTGGAAAAAGTATGGCAATACTGGACCTTGCCGGAACACATCACGAAATGGACCCAGGCTTCGGATGATTGGCACGCGCCACACGCAACCAATGATCTGCAGGCCGGAGGTAAATTCCTGACCCGAATGGAAGCCCGAGACGGCAGTTTTGGATTTGACTTTGAAGGTATTTACGATGTAGTGGAAACCCATTCCCGCATTGAATACAGTATGGCGGACGGCAGAAGGGTCCAGATTTTTTTCGTGCCCGACGGAGATCAGACCAGCGTAACAGAAACTTTTGATCCGGAAGACATACACCCCGCAGATTTTCAGAAAGCAGGATGGCAGGCAATACTGGATAATTTTAAAAAGTATACGGAAGGGAATTAGTGATACCTATACGGAAGTGTATAGCCCCGGCTCGGCTTGGTTTCCAGACTACGACTACGCTAAACCCAAGGTATGGCTGTTCATAATTGCCGGACGCTGAACCTTCAAGGTTTAGGAGATAATCTGAATGTCAGTGGTTCAGCCGTCCGGCAATAGTATTTAAACTTTCTGTAATAAAACCGGCTTTCCGGATTTTTTCCTGCTTTCGTCCGCAGCGGCTATAAAGCTGAAAATTTCCAGCGTTTCTTTGGGTTGAACCGGTGGCTGTCCGGTTTCAAAAAAATTGATGATCTGTTTTACCAGTGGCTCGTACGAAGAAAACGGGCCAAGCGGAGCAATACCCTTTTCACCAAAAGCAGTACCGGCAATGTTGGCAGCCCCCTTCCTGATGCCCCGGACGGTACCTATGCGCCCGTCGTGCCAGAGCCCGGTGACCAGGTCCGCACCTTCCGTGTAGGTTCGTGTCACACTTTTGCAACCCGGTCCCATTACGGTGAACAACATTTCCACACCGTGAATGGCATACCAGGCCAGATCCATGTGGCTTTTTTCCAGCTCTGCGGGTGTATATACATCGGCGCCCAAAACCTGTCCGACCGAACCTGATACTACTTTCTGTACGTGCTCATCAAACCTAAGTGCCGACGAGGTAAAAACCGGTGTGTTGTATTGTTCCGATGCTTTAAAAATAGCTTGTGCATCTGAAAATGTGGCAGCTATCGGCTTATCAATAAAAATCCTTTTACCTGCTTTAAAAACGGGGAGTGCCTGTTCCAGATGGGGACGGCCATCGTTGGATTCCAGCAGTACCACATCCACTTTTGTCAGAAGTTCGTCAATAGAGTCCACGATTTCTACGCCCAGGCTTTGCACGGCTTTTATAATGTCCGGCTTCATTTTCAGGGCCGAAGGGATATCCCTGCTCCCGTGCGGATAAGCAGCCACTACCCGGTACCCTCTCATTTGCTCGCCACCCGCATGAATGAGTTTGCTGAATACTTCGCTATGACTGGTATCCAAGCCAATGATACCAATACGTTTCCCGGGAGCAACCTTTTGAAAGGCAGGTTTAAAAGCTTCGCTCATCACACCATAACCCGCGACTGACAAGGCGGAGGTTAGCAAAAAATTACGTCTTTTCATTGATTTTGAAATACTTACGGAGGTTACTTATTTTTCAAAAAACATCCAGTCGATGTGAAAAAGCGCTGACCTTGCTGCCGGATTTTTATAAACAAAATACAGGTTCTGAACACCCTTTGTAGGTTTCACGGCCAGGCTCAACTCTTCCCATTTCTCCGGGTCCCTGACTTCACCTGCCGGAATATCCAACGTTCCAATCACCGCTCCGTCCTTACCGCCAAGCCGTACTTCAATGGTTCCGCCCGCCCCTAGCTCCTGAACCCGAAAACGGATGTTCCGGATGCCTGTCAGATCGATATTACCGAAACGGGTGAATTTTCCATTGGTAATATTGGCGATGTAAGATACGTAAGCTGTATTCTTTGTCGCGATCACCACACCAACGTTTCCTTCATCATAATCCTCCATCTGGATCAGCGGGCTTTTCAGGACGATCTGGCTGCTGGCAGTAAAAGGCTCAATACCATTGGCACCCTTGTCGGTATATGTCGCTCTCAGCAGGTATGCGCCTTCATTACCTTTCCCTTCATGCTGTGTTAATTTTATGTTTCCCGATAACGGAATATTCGCTTCCTTTTTTGACAATGAAAGAATATAGGCTGTTATTTCCTCTGCATCCTTTTTGGGCAGATCCGCGTGCGGCGGCATGGGATAGGTACCCCAGTTGCCGCTACCTCCGCTTATAATCTTTGCGGCAAGAACCGAAGCAGCATCGCTTTTACCAGCATATCTTTGAGCGATCTCTTTCAGGGCAGGGCCGATGGATTTGGTTTCCAGCGTGTGGCACGCTTTACAGTCGAGGGTGGCATAAAGTTTTTCAGTTTGAGCAAACTGAACGTTTCCGGAAGACAATCCGCTGGCAAGGTCCTTCCCAAAAGGTATGTAGTTGAAAGCCGCGCCGATTTTCCTGCGATCCAGCACTTTATCTTCCTTATCCGAAATCACGATCTGGTAATCCAGCACAGTATTGTCCCAATAAAAAGTACGGTTTGCCGATGTTTTAATATGGACCTCCGGTGGCGTGTTCCCCACTTTTATCTGGGTAGTGGCTGTAGACTTTCCACCGTTCTGGTCCGATACCGTCAGCACCGCATTGTACACACCCGGTTTGGTGAAAGTATGCTTAACCTGTTCTCCTGTGATTTTTTGCGATCCGATCTTCCATTCATAACGCAGCTTATCCCCCGGATCATGATCTTTTGAATCCTTTGCGGAAAACGCAACGGTTAACGGCACGCCGCCAACGGTCTTGTCTGCCTTTGCCGAAGCCACCGGGTTTCTGTTTCCCTCGGAATATTCAACCCTTATAATTCCTGAATCGGTATTACGGGCAAACCAGTTGGTACCATAGGCGAGCAGATAAATGGCGCCGTCGGGGGCAATCTGCATGTCAATCGGTGCCACCACCTTCAGCTGCGGCAGAAAAGGCTCCATACTTACATAATTCCCCTGGCTGTCCATCGTCACCGCCATGATCCATTTACGGATCCAATCGAAGATAAAGAGCTTGCCGTTGTAGTAATCGGGCAGTTTATAAGGCGCATTGGGAAACAGATCACTGTAATAAACCGGACCGGCCATTGCGCTGGCACCACCTTTCCCGACCAGCGGCCATTTTGCGGAAGGTCCCTTTCCGTACCATATAAACGCAGGCTGAGCCGGAGGTAACTGCCTGACACCCGTATTGTTGGGCGACTCGTTGATTACGTTCAGCGGGTCTTTGCCAGGTCCTTCTTTTTTCGTTTCAAAATCATATTTGGGAAACACTTCGTTAGCGCCAAGGAAATAGGGATACCCAAAAAAACCCGGCTTGCGTGCCTGATTGATCTCGTCATAGCTTAATTTGCCTTCACTGGCTTTCACCTCGGTATCCGGTCCTACATCTCCCCAGTAAACGTACTGCGTTTTGGGGTCCACCGACATCCTGAATGGATTCCTCAATCCCATGACATAGATCTCAGGCTTCCCCAGAGAGCCATCCTTAGGGAAAAGGTTGCCGTCAGGTATACTGTAAGTACCATCAGGTTCCGGTTTGATCCGCAATATCTTCCCCCGGTAGTCATTGCTGTTGGCCGTGGAGCCCTGGTCGTCGGCAAGTGCTCTTCCCGGACGCTCATCGGTAGGGTTATGGCCTTCAATTTCTTCGGCATTGGTATTGTCACCAATGGAAAGATATAAAAGCCCGTCCGAAGCAAAAGTAAGATACCCCGCCGAATGACAGCAATACGTCCGCTGCGTGGGTATTTCCAGCAATACTTTTTTGGATGATTCATCCAGTTTTCCATCTTTGAAGTCGAAGCGGGCCAGATGGCTCACATTCCGGTCTCCTCCCACACCATAATAAAAATATAACCAGTTGTTTTTCTTAAAATCAGGGTCAGCGGCAACGCCCAGAAGCCCGTCCTCTATCCCGCTGAAAACATTAAAATGCGCAATGGTTTTAAGTTCCCGCGTACTGTTGCTGAAATAACGAACCGCTCCTTTCCGCTCGGCAATCACGATATCATAGTTGGGCAAAATAGCCATTTCCATGGGCTCATCCAGGCCAGAGGCCAGCTGCACATAGGTAAACCGGCTTGAATCCGGACCATTACCCGTGCCCGAAAGCCGGGTAACCGGAGGTATGTCCTGCCTGTTTAAATTTTCAGGCCCGGTAATTTGTCGGAACGTTTTTCTTTCAGCAGCCGGTCTGGTTGCAGCGCAAATCGCGGATAGTAAGAAAAGGGATACTAGAAATTTCAACTGGTTCGCCATTCAAAAAAACTTTGGATTGTATTTACTCGGACCTGAAAGCAGTTATGAAATATAAGACGATCAGATCATAATTTGGTGTTACACCCGGATAAATATGATCCGGATGTAACAGAAACTGATCAATAATTAGGATTCTGCGCAATGGACCCGCCGGAGCGGTCAATTTCAACCTGCGGAATTGGGAAAACTTCATTTTTCCCGGCAGTGAAATTAGCGCCTTTTCCATTTGATAAGGGCTTTTGTGAGTATGCTTTCATGGTTTCTACCAGGCTGTTCCATCTGATAAGATCAAATAAACGATGATATTCCAGCGCCAGTTCAACGCGGCGTTCGTGGCGTACCGCCTTCCGCAGGTCATCCGTTGCCTTCACATCGGCCAGTGCTTTATCCGCAATTTTTGCAGTACGGGAAGTCGCTTCCACATCCGTACGGGTTGAATTTGAAGCACGTTTACGAACCATATTGATATAATCCGCAGCCTCCTGCTTGTCACCACCACTTTCAATTAAGCCTTCGGCATACATAAGAAGCACATCGGCATAACGGATCGGATGGTATGTCCAGGCGTCATCTCCCCAGCCTGCTCCTCTGCGGGATTCGGGCAGGTATACCTTGCGGTTATGGTATCCGTTGTTGGGGTATGTCGAGAAATCCAGTATCTCACTGCTTCCGTTGAGTTTTGGAAATGCATCTCCCGGCTGCAGCACAGTAAACAATAAACGCGGATCTCCTTCTTCAAACTCACTCACCAGATCCTGTGTAGGAAGATCAAATCCCCAGCCTCCAGTTGCACCGCGAGGCGAACAATAAACAGGTATGTGACTTCCGTAAATCTGAAGGGCCGGATCATCTCCCATGATAATTGAAAAAACGGCTTCTTTGGTTTTGTATCCGTTGGCAAGAAAAATCTCCTGATACTGAGGGTGTAGTGCAAAAGCTTTTGAGTCAATCACCTTTTTTGCCGCATCTTTTGCTTTGGCAAAAAGTGAGGTATCATCTTTCGCAAAAAACAGATAAGTACGTGCCAGCAATGCCCATGCCGCTTCTTTAGTTGCTCTTCCCAGCTCAGCAGGCTGAAGGCTGGTGGCGGTCAGCATATCTGCATCATTGGCCACCGCCAGCAGTTCACTTTCTACAAACTCGAATATTTCTTTGCTTGTTGCACGGTTCAGTTTTGTACGGTCTTCAACGGTCAGCGTCTTGGTAACCAGTGGCACACCACCATATACCTTTACAAGTTCCGAATAAAACAATGCCCGCAGGAAACGTATTTCGGCCAGGTACCGGTTTTTTAAATTAGCCGGCAAGGGAGCACCCGTGGCGTCTATTAAAGCAGCATCGGGCAGGCGTTCCAGTGCTACATTGCAATTTCCGATGGCATTGTACCTGGCAGTCCAGTATCCCTGAAGGGTTTCATTGGAAGAAATTGCCCTTCCAAACCCAAGATCTGTTACGAAAGGACGGTCGCCGGCATCAGACCCTCCCTTGTCGCTGTCATCGGTGGCCATGTTGCCAAGCTCTGCCCGTGACGCCTGGTAACCCCAGAAATCATAAAATCCACGATAACAGGTAATCAGCGACTTAAAACCGGCGTCAGCCGATTTGTAAAAATTCTCATCGGTGAGGTTTCCCGGCGGGGTTCTGTCCAGGAAGTCTTCCGAGCAGGAAGTTCCCATGAGTATCAGCACGGAAACAAGCAGAATATGTGATAACTTTTTCATTTTTAATCGGAATTAATTTTTGAATATCTTTTGGACTGGAAGCTTAGAACTTAGCATTGACACCAAACAGCCAGGTACGTGCCTGCGGGAAATATCCCTGGTCAATACCCATCAGCTTAGGATCAGTGGAGCCCATTTCAGGATCAAGACCGGTATATTTTGTTATAGTGAACAGGTTTTGAGCACCCACATAAAACCGCACCTGCTTGATTTTCGCTTTTTCCAGGATCACCGGCGGAATGCTGTAACCCAGCTGGATATTCTTCATCCGCAGATAGGATCCGTCTTCCACAAAGTATTGGGAGACGTTGGTATTGAGGCCTGCATTCTGAGATATCTTGTAATACTTGTTAGTACTTCCCGGGCCGTTCCATGCGTTTTCAAGAAATCCTTTGGGGGCATTGTACCAGCCCGTACCCGATTCTGTGTCGTAGCGAAGAATATTCATTACATCGTTCCCCTGCGACCCCTGTACAAAAGCACTCACGTCAAAACCTTTGTAGCTGGCGTTCAAAGTCAGCCCGTAAATAAAGTCAGGCCAGGGGTTTCCGATCTTGGTGCGGTCATCGGCATTGAGAAGATTATCCCCGTTCAGATTCCGAAAACGAATGTCGCCTGGTGAAGAAAGTCCTTTTTGCGCGCTGCTGTTCACTTCATCCTGGGTCTGGAAAATACCGTCGGTCTTCCAGCCAAAGTAATATCCCACAGGCATCCCTTCCTCTGTTTTAGTGATGGTTTCGCCCAGGTGAGCCGTTGCATAAACAGGCTCTCCGCCGCCGAGTGTAGTTATTTTATTGGTAAAGGTGGATAACGTTCCTTTAATGCCATATTGAAAATCTCCTATCGCGTTGTCGTATCCTACTGCAATTTCCCACCCTTTGTTTACCATTTTACCTGCATTGGACCATGGGGAATTGGGATATCCCAAGGTGGTGGGCAAAGGTACAATCAGGAGCATGTTGTCAATTTCCTTGTTAAAGTAATCGAGTGTGAGGCTAAGCTTGTTTTCCAGAAAACCCAGATCCAGCCCTATGTCTGTTTGCTTGGAAGTTTCCCATTGCAGAATCGGGTTTCCGATGCTGGTACGTCCCGCGCCAATATATCCCGTAGTGCTGTTCCCGAACAGATATCTCTGGTTGTTGCCATAGGTAGAAAGGTATGCTCCGTTACCAACGTTCTGATTCCCGATCTGCCCGTAACTCACCCGCAATTTTCCTTCGGACAGCCATTTGAGACCGGCATTTGTAACAAAATTTTCTTGTGTGAAATTCCAGGCTGCAGATACCGACGGGAAGGTACCCCAGCGATACCCCTTCGCAAAGCGGGAAGTACCGTCGCGGCGGATGTTCGCAGTCAGTACGTATTTGTTACCAAAGCTGTAACTTACACGCCCAAAGTAAGAATTCAATGCGTTGGAATAAGTATATCCTGATGCACCCGGGTTAATGGTGGCTGCATTGATAATACGCATATCTTCATCATTATTAACGATCCCCTGTCTGGATGCGCCATATTCAAGACCTTTGGTGAGCTCGGCCGACGTTCCGGCCAGCACATTCACACGATGCTGCCCCCACACCTGGTCAAACGCAAGCGTATTTTCCCAGACAAAATAGTTAGACCAGTAGGAATAATTGCTGACCGTGTTATAGGTACTGTAGTCATAACCATTGAGGTAATACTGAGGTGTAAAGCCTTTGGAAATACCCCGGTGCAGGTCAAGCCCCAGATTACTTCTGAATTTGAGCGGCTCAAGTATCTTGATCTCAAGATTGGCTCCGCCTTTCAGACTGATCCCTTCCCAGATACTCTGACGCATACGCTCAATTTGCCCTACCGGGTTCGGTTTGTTGGAATACAAAATACCAGCATATTTTGAAAACGGGTTACTGGCATCATAACCTGTCATGATGGTCTGATAAAAACTGGGTATATCTGTCAGGTTAGTACGGTAAACAGGTGTGATCGGGTCGGCGGTCATGGCACTGAAAATGGTTCCCGAATAAGGATTGTTCTCGTCGATATTACGGCGACTTTCGTATACAACGGCCATGTTGGTACCCAGTTTCACGCGCTCGCTGATATTCGCATTGACGTTGTTGCGCCACGAGATCCTGCGGTAATCCGAGCCTTTAACAATACCTTTTTGATCCATATATCCCAGGGAAGACGCAAAGTCAACCTTTTTGCTTCCTCCTGATACCGTAATATTATAACTCTGAACAGGTGCATTATACTGCGTGATATTTTTCCACCAGTCGGTACCACCTGCACCGGTGTTGGCATTTACGAAACGAAGCGCCTGGGCCTGCATGTCAGCGGAGATCGGCAATGCTGCACCTGCTGCTTCGGCTGCGCGGTTTTTATAAGTAATAAATTCCTCGGCGTTCAGCATGTGCGGACGTTTCCAGGGCGACTGCAGACCGTAGTAACTGTCAAAAGTCACGCTCATCCCATCATTTTTCGAACCCTTTTTGGTGGTGATCATCACCAGACCGTTGGATGCCCTCGACCCGTAAATAGCTGCTGCGGAAGCATCCTTATGGATATCCATGGTTTCAATATCATTAGGGTTGAGCCAGCCAATACTGCTCTGCGGAAGTCCGTCCACGATATACAAAGGCTCGTTGGAATTGTTGATAGAACCAATACCTCTGATCCGCACCACTCCTGCAGAGCCCGGGCTGCCGCTGCTTTGCGTTACCATCACCCCCGCAGCCTTCCCCTGCAATGCATCTGACGCCGAACGTATCGGCATGTTCCTGATTTCATCACCATCCACAGATGATACCGCTCCTGTAACATCCTTTTTGGAAACCGTTCCATACCCCACGACCACAACTTCTGAAAGTGCCTTGGAGTCCGGCGACAGTTTCATATCAATCACCGACCGGCTGTCAACCATTACCTCACTTGAAAGATATCCGATAAATGAAAAAACAATTGTTGCGCCTTCGCTGACATTGGAAAGTTCGTATTTCCCCTCATTATTCGTTGTGGTGCCAATGCCTGTGTTTTTGACGATCACACTGGCTCCGGGCAGAGGTTCTCCATTTACAGCATCTGTAACTGTACCCGAAAGAGAAATGGCAGCTTTACCTGCAAACTTCTGCATTTCCAGTGCCGGTGCCGCTATGCTGGATACCTGTCCCGGATACTGGAACTGCCCCTGCCGTTCAGGATAAAGTTGCAAAGTGGTTTTCTTATCGGCCTGGTCGAGGGCAGACTTGCCCTCACTTTCTTCCTTGGTGTAAATCACATAAAAATTATCCCTCAGTTTTTTAAAAGCCAGATTGTTGGGTTCCAGAATCTTCTTCAGGGCGTGTTCCAGTGAGGTGTTTTTTTGAGAATCCTTTACTGTTTTGCCGCTTACGTAGGTCGAGTTGTAAAGAAAAGATACATTAAACTGCTTCTCAAGTTGCTGAAGTTTACTTTCCAGCGATACAATAGCCTGCCGCCCAGGCGTTACTTCTGATTTTCTTTGGTCGAGCCTGGATAAGGCGACCGTCTGAGCATTTACCATCTGTAGCGTACAGCTGCAAAAGGCAAGAATGCATAACGTAGTGAATAATCGTTTCATAGGCAAAAGTGGTAAAATGGTTTAGTATAAACAGGCGAAAACTTTAAAGTGGATTATTAAATTCTGCTTCATAACCCTGTAGTAACTTTTCCATTCGCCGTCCGCCATTTTTGGTCAAACTTTTTTAAAAATAATTTATACTTAATTCACCATATACCTAAATCTACAAAATCAGGCATTAATTTATATTTTTGAAAGAACAAAAAACAATACTTTATAAATATAAATATTATCAAGATAACAAACAAAATAACCCGGCAGCTGTTGCTGAGCTACCGGGTTAAGTATTTGTCCTAACCTTTACAGCTAACGCTGTGAAACGAAGATCTTGTTCTCCCGCCGTTCCAGATGCAGGCCGCATGTCATGGCAATGCCATCCAGCAAAGTGTTCACATTGTCCATAGGCACCCTTCCGGTAACCTGGCGGCGCAACAACTCAGGATGATCCGTCACCAGCTCAAGCCCATAAGTTTCGGAAAGCATTGTGGATATTTCGCTCAAAGGGGTATCCTTTAAAATCAGTTCCTTGTCTTTCCAAGCCGAGTATACGGACGCTTCCACCACTTTACGGACATACCCCGCCGATCTTTCAGAAAATTCAACCAGATCACCCGGTTTCAGTAATAGGGTATCTGCCTCTTTCCGGCTTAGGTTACACTGAACCTTTCCTTCATTCAATACAACACGCGTACCGCTTTCCCTGTCAGAAACGGTAAATTGGGTACCCAGCACCTCCACACTGAAATCGTGATCCGTGTATACGCGAAATTTGCGGTTATCTGCAGTGTGGACAACCGTAAAATAGGCCTCTCCTCTCATGCTTACTTCACGAATCGTCGTTTTGCCCCAGTCGGAAGGATAGGTCAGCTGAGAGTTACCATTTAAAATAACCTTTGAGCCATCCGGTAACACGATGCGCCGGGTTTCTCCAAATGCCGTGGTATGTTTTGTCAGATTATAATCCTTGTAATACTTATAAAAAAAGCCTCCGGCAAGCACAAGGATAAAAACAGCGGCCGCAACTTTGTATCCCAATGAAAACCAGCTGTTTCGTTTCATGAGCACTTCTGCTGGTTTCTCTATCCCGTTCAGTCTGTGGCTTACGCCCTCAAACAGCCGGTTTTGTAATGCATGAGCGGCATTTTCGGAAAGCGACGCCGTAAAATCGGGCCGTTCATCATACTGCTTATACCATGTATCCAGCTCGTCTTCCTCCTCAGGGGAAGCTACCATGGCCTTTTGCCTTTCAAGTAAATACTGTAATCGCTCGTTATTCATGCGTATTGTAAACCTGTCCTTTTAATACAGTAACATTAGCGGCTCCTCTCCGCCATAATTCTCTTTATTTATTATGCTCCAGTCAATGCCAGCCCCCCGCGTGCCAGATCAAGACGATAGAAGCAAAATCTTTGAGATTCTCCCGAAGTATTTTCAATGCCCTGCCCATATGCTTTTCCACTGTATCCAATGGTAGGTTGAGCTGCTGGGCTATCTCCTTGTAAGTAAGATTTTGTTTCCGGCTTAAGACATATACATTTTTAAATTTCTCGGGCATGCTTTCAATGCATTTATCCAGTGCTTTGGATAGCTCTTCATAATATATACCATCTTCGATGTAACTTTTGTCAATTTCTGAGGTATGCAGCAAAGAGTTCAGATATGTTTCCCGGATCCGGCTGGACCGGATGAAATTGTAAATACTGTACCGCAACGAACCGTACAGATACTGTTCCAGCGTTGTGGTGATCAACAGCGTTTCCCTTTTCACCCAGATATTCACAAACAGATCCTGCACAATTTCTTCTGTTTCCTCCCGCAGCAGCAGCCGTTTGTAGGCGGAGTCAAAAAGCCTGCGCCAGTATTTCAGATACAGTTGCTCGAAAGCCTCTCTGTTACCCTCCCTTAAACGGGAAAGCAATTCTTCATCCTGGCTGTGAGAGATAGGGGGATTAACCACGGCAAAACATTAACAGGCTGCAATTTTAGAAAATCATTTATAAAGTTCTTCAAAACTGACTGAAATTTTAGAAAATCAATCCGTTAAAAAATTTAATTTTACGATCCAATCCTTTTATAGTTGTATGTTGCCTGTTTTGGTTGTATAGCCCAATAAAATTACATTTTTCGAATAAAACATGATTTCTGCCAAAAGTGCTGATGATCCTCTGTCCATTCTGCGTTAAATTGCGGGGGCCAAACCATCATTTTTATCACCATTCCATTATCACAAATCAAATCTTAACGTTCCTATGCGCCGTCGGGATATTCTCAAAAGTTTAACTGTTCTGCCTGTTGCCGGCACCGCTTCCAATGCGCTTGGCACCTATACTCCCTCAGCCCTACCTGCCCCCAAGCGGGATCTTTTTAAAGAACTGGGGCTTCGCACCTTTATCAACGCGGCCGGGAATTATACCTCCATGACCGCCTCATTAATGCCTCCCGAGGTAATGGAAGCCATTCGTTCAAGCGCGGAGGAATACGTAATGCTGGAAGAAGTGCAGGACAAAGCAGGAGAAAAAATTGCCGCACTCTGCAAGGCAGAAGCAGCCATGGTAACGGCTGGCTGCTGGTCCGCACTGGTGCTGGGCATGGCCGGAGTTTTAACCGGCATGGATCCCAAGAAAGTTGGGCAGCTCCCGTTCCTGAGTGGCACCGGAATGAAATCCGAGGTCATTGTTCAGAAAAGCCATGCCAACGGCTATCACCAGGCACTTACCAACACGGGCGTTTCCATCGTTTTGGTAGAAACCCGTGAAGAACTTGAAAAGGCCATTAATGACAAAACAGCTTTGCTATGGTTTCTTAACCGGGAAGCTCCGGCAGGCAATATCAAACATCAGGAATGGCTGGAGCTAGCCAAAAAACACAACCTGCCCACCATGATCGACATAGCGGCGGATGTACCTCCGGTAGAAAATCTGTGGAAATTCAATGAAATGGGGTTTGACCTCGTTTGTATTTCTGGCGGCAAAGCCATGTGCGGCCCTCAGAGCGCAGGCATACTGATGGGCAAAAAAGACCTGATCGCCGCGGCTCGGCTAAGTGCGCCTCCGCGCAGTGGTATCGGCAGGGGACATAAGGTAAACAAAGAAGAAATCCTGGGCATGTATGTGGCGCTGGACAGATATGTCAAACATGATCACAAAAAAGACTGGGAAACCTGGGAAAAACGGATCGCGGTGATTGACAGCGCCGTTAAAGGTATAACCGGTGTGAAGACGGAAGTGGTTATACCTCCTGTTGCCAACCACAACCCTTCGCTGAATATTATGTGGGACAATACCAAGGTAAAAATCTCCCGGGATGCAATGGGAGAAAAACTGAGAAAGGGAACACCCAGCATCGAAGTAATTTCCTGGGAAACAGAAAACAGTATCCGGCTTACCGTTTTTATGCTGAAACCCGGTCAGGAAAAAATTGTTGCACAAAGAATTAAAGAAGAGCTTATCAGCGCGTCGGCCTGATCCGAAAAGCCGTTACTTTTAGTATTAACACGATTTTATCACCATGAATTCTTTTAAATTCCCCGCCAGGCTCGTCCGTCTGGCAAAACCTTATCTGGCAGTAACACTCATTTTATTGCTCGGCATAGGATTTAAACGTTATGATCAGATCAATACTTTGCCAAAGGGTGATCCCGATAATGGCGGACTCACACTCCCTGGCGATTTTGAAGCGGTGGTAGTAGCAGACAGTGTTGGCTCCGCGCGGCACCTGGCCGTTAACCAGAATGGTGATATTTATGTAAGGTTAAGAAGAACCTGGCCACAGGGTGGCAATGTTGCCCTGCGCGACACCGATCAGGATGGCAAAGCGGATATCATTCAAAACTTCGGTGATTTCAAGGATCCGGACAGTTATGGTACCGGAATGCGGATCTATAAAGATTACATCTATTATAGTACAGCCGGTGTGGTATATCGTAATAAGCTCATCCCGGGCAGCCTGATTCCGAACAGCAAAAACGAAGTGATACTGACGGATGATTACCGGCATAGCAAACATGGCTCGGAACACATTGCAAAACCCCTGACTTTTGACGACGAGGGACACATGTATGTGCCCTTTGGCTCACCGGGAGACGTTTGTCAGCTGGAAAACAGAAAACCTGGGGCGCCAGGACAGTTTCCCTGCCCGCAGCTGGAAGAGCATGGCGGCGTCTGGCAGTTTGACGCCAATAAACCGGGGCAGCTTCAAAAAGATGGGAAAAGATATGCAACGGGCATAAGAAGCATTGTAGCCATGGACTGGAACCACGCCGACAATACGCTGTATGCCTTACAGCACGGCAGAGATAACCTGACCGCCACCTGGCCCGCGCTTTATTCTCCCTGGCAAAGTGCAGTGCTGCCATCGGAAGAGTTTCTGAAAGTAAAGGAGGGTACAGATGCAGGCTGGCCTTACTATTACTATGATCACATGCAGGGTAAAAAACTACTCAATCCGGAATATGGCGGCGACGGCAAAAAGGAAGGAAAAGGAAAAGAATATGCCCAGCCGCTGATTGGCTTTCCGGGACACTGGGCACCCAACGACCTATTCTTTTATACGGGCGACCAGTTCCCTGCGCGTTATAAAAACGGGGCTTTCATTGCTTTCCACGGCTCCACCATCCGCGCGCCCTATCCGCAGGGAGGGTATTTCGTCTGTTTTGTGCCTTTTAAAAACGGGGCCCCCACCGGCCAGTGGGAAGTTTTTGCAGACGGTTTTGCACGTGTGGATACCATCGTCAACACTGCAGATGCCAAAGCTCGTCCTATGGGAATTGCCATGGGGCCGGACGGTTCGTTATACATCACGGAAAGTGTGAAGGGGAAGATCTGGCGGATTATGTATAAGGGCGACCGCAACAAATTTGGAACTGCCCAACTGGCTGCCATGGAGGAGCGCAAAAACCGTACAAACATTAAAGAACCGGATATCGTCAAAGACGACCTGCAAAAACGTACCATGTCATTGGGCGAACGAAACTACAAACTTTACTGTGGCGCATGTCATCAGGGCGACGGCAAAGGAGATGGGAGCCGTTTTCCTCCGCTGGCAGGATCGGAGTGGGTGACGGGAGACAAGAAAAAAATGATTGACGTAATCCTGAATGGATTAAACGGTACGATCACCGTCAATGGCAATCCATACAATGGCGTGATGCCCGCCCACAGATTTTTGAAAGATGAAGATATTGCGCAGATATCCACCTACATCCGTAACAGTTTTGGCAACAAAGCCGGCAGTGTATCGGCAGAAGACGTAAGAAGGGTGAGGAATAAACACTAACATTGGACAGCATAGAAAGCAGGTCCTGACCAAACAAAAATCCCGGCTCATTCGAAGCCGGGATTTTTGTTTACGGCGGTTTTCAGTTAACGCCTGATAACTGGAAACCGCCGTTCCTCCTGTGAAACTGCACGGTGGTTAACACAACAACCGGATATCCCCAACAGCCTTTGCCCTACCTCCGTTTATTTATAATTTTGGGCTTTTATTTGAAGCTATGACACATTTTATCGTTACCAATACCGGGTTTTCGGCAACTGATCCTGGCTTGTTTTTAACGGAAAAATATGCCTTTAAAAACACTACCTATTGTCTGCTGAAAGCCGCACCACGGTATCAGTTATGTCCAGGGTTACAGCCTCAGCTGGCGCACAGTCGCAGAGATTCCGGGAGATACCCGCCTTCCGCGTTCAAGGGGAAATAATATCCCCTTCCTCTAACCTTCCTAAGCGATCGTTCCAATTTAAATTACTGTAACATGTTATTCTTGATCATCCCCCCCGTTCTGCTGATAGCAGGAGGTTACTTTTTGCTAAAAAGCATAAAAAAAATAGTGCAGATCAACAGCGGTAAAAAAATCGAGTTCCCGGCCAGTCTCAGCCTTAAATCATTGATCCTGGATGTACCGGGCATTTACGAAATTGCGTACAAAAGACCGTCCGTCTGGGGTTCAATACCAACAGATATCTCCTTCAGGATCATTCAGTTGCGGGCACACAAGGAATACCCGGTTTCCAAAGCTGTGAATCTTTTTGGTGCAAGAAAGGACACGTCGGGCAGCCGCATAGTACCCGTTGCGGAGTTTACGGTAGATGAAGCCCATGACTATGAATTACAGACGATCGGGTTTTATCAGTTCGAGAATGGTGATGAATTTATCATCTCGCCCAAAACAGGCTACAAAGGTTTCGTCATCATGTTTACCATCGCGTTTTCTGCCCTTGTCATGATTACCGGCCTTGTGCTAAGCATCATGATGGTACTGACGAACAAATTTTAATGGATGTCCTCACGGAGTAAAGGGCCATACGTTTTTCCGTGGAAGCGAATTTTACATAGATGTTATAACCCCGGCTTACACCGGGTATAACAATACAACCTGCTTATGGTTGGAAGGATTGTACTTCACAAGGACCCTGGTTCCGGCCAGCAATGAACCTGCATCAAAATCCGGAAGTGTCTGCTGTACTTCTACGACGAAGTTTCTTCCACGTTCAGGTTTTACCTGCATCTGCACTTTGAGTTTCGGCAGGTTATTGATAAACAATCCCGTTTCCTGAACGCATAGTATCACGGCTTCCGCCTGCTGCCCGCTCCGGAGCAATTCTGACGGGCTCATCCGCCTGGTTTTGCCAAACACTTTGATCAGCAACCACAAGATAAGAATTAGCAACACCACCAGCGCTCCCTCTCTTACTTCGACGATGTGTACTGTTATCAATTTCATGATGTTTGCTTTGTTCAAAACAAAGAAAAACATCGTTGACGGGTAGACCCGAATTTAATAACCCAACGGTCCGTACGAAAAAGCAAAAGGTAAATCAGCGCGTGCTAAGCTGCTGCTGCACTTCCTCCTTTTTTCGTCTGGAAATTTCAATTTTTGAGCCATCCGTAAGGAACACATATTCATGGTCGTGGCTCAGCCGCACCACATGAACAGGATTCACAAGATGCGATTTATGTGTCCTGATGAAGCCGAACTCATCCAGCATTTCTTCAAAGTATTTGAGGGTTTTGCTGGCGATAAACGGTTTTTTACCGATCAGATGAATAAAGGTATAGTTGCGGTCCGCTTCCAGCCGGAGGATTTCGTTCAGCGTAAAAAAGAAAACGCCTTCGCTGGAAGGCACTGCCAGGCGGAAATCCTTTACAGCTTTTTTCCCGATGTTTTGTACGAGATTATCAAAGAGCTCTTTTTTCTCCGCCGCTGGCTTTTGCTTTTCCATATAGCGCTCCACAGCGGCGCGGAGCTCATCCGGATCCACCGGTTTCAACAGATAATCCAGCGCACTGAAACGGATCGCCTGAATGGCATACTGATTATAAGCAGTCGTAAAAATGATATCAAAAGTGGGATCTTTTAATGCCAAAAGCAGATCAAAACCGTTTTTGTGAGGCATTTCCACATCCAGGAAAACAATTCCGGGCTGATAGGTTTTGAGTATTTCAAATGCTCCATCCACCGAATCTGTCTGCTGTATTTCGGTAATTTCAGGAATAAAATTAGTGATGTAGTGGTTCAGTACATTACGTGCCTTTAGTTCATCATCAATGATCAATGCCTTTATCATAACAATTGTTTATAAATTTTTCAGATACGTTGAAAGTTCAATTTCTATTAATGTACCGGCAGGTTGCCCCTGGTCATCGTATTTGTCGATGATGCTGAGCCTGGTGTGGTTTCCCTGCCTTTTCAGCAGGTCCAGCCTGTCTTTTGAAATCTGCAGACCTTTGGATTCGTGCCGTTTGGATTTACTGTTGTGTGCTTTCAGTTCAAAGGATTTTTTTCTGCCGATTCCATTGTCGTCAATCCGGCAGAGAAATATTTCCTCACTGATCCTTTTGAATTCTATGAGCAGCTTTCTTTCACCACTCTTGTGCATCAGCCCATGCCAGAGCGCGTTTTCGACATAAGGCTGTACCAGCATGGAAGGCAGCAGCACATGGTCTTCCACCAGTTCCTCGTCGGTAATGATTTCATAGGAGAAGCTTTGTTCAAAACGCATCTGTTCCAGCTCCAGATACAGCCTGAGTACTTCTATTTCTTCTTCCACAATCACCAGATTTTTGCCTGAGTTATTGAGCACCATCCTGAAAAGCTTGGAGAATTTATTAAGATACTTACTGGCCTCCCCATACTTTTGTGTGACGATGCACTCTTGGATACTATTGAGGCAATTGAATACAAAATGAGGGTTCATTTGCGCCCTAAGCGCCATCAACTGGCTCTCCGCCAGCATTTTATTTATTTCCAGCAGCATAATTTCCTTTTCCTGCGCCTGCGCTTCGGCCAGTGCTTCGGCTATTTTGTTGGCGCTGATGGATGCGATCGTCGTAAGGGCCTTGGCATGATCTTCCCCAAAAAAATACTTACGACTGTGTTCCGAATCAATTACGCCTATCACCTTCCCGTCGTGCAGGATCGGTACCGCTATCTCCGACTGCCGTACTTCGTCATCAACAATATAACGTGGATCTTTGGTGGTGTCCCCAATGATCAGCGGTTTCCCTGAGACGGCTACCGTACCTACAATACCTTTTCCGATCTCGATTTCAATCGGATTCACAATTTCATGCCCCTTCGGGTTCTTCGGGCCATAAGCAGCTTTCTGAACCAGCCTTTGCTTCTCGTTATCAATCAGATAAACCACGCAATCTTCAAACCGAAGCTGGGAGATACAGTTACGGGCAATATCCCAGCAAATCTCATTCACGGAATTTTCACCATAGACCGAGTTGGCAAAATAATCGATCGTTTCGTCTATCGTTTTCTTTTTCTTCCGCTCGACCAGGTTGCGGTAAGCTGCATATAAGAATAGTAAAAACAACAGGATACACAAGGTGATAAACCACCAGGTCTGCCACCAGTGAGGTTTCACATGCAGCCTCATGGTGGTGATGTCCGTCATCCATTTTCCGTTTTCGTCGGTACTTCTTACTTTGAAGGTATAGGTACCGGGCGAAATATTGGTATACGAAGCAGTGATCAGACGCCCCGCCTTCACCCAGTCTTTATCAATTCCTTCGAGCTGAAAACTATACTGAAGCGACGGAATATCCCGGTGGCTAAGCGAAGCATACTGAAAAGTAACGTAGTCCTCGTCCGGTTCAAGTTCCAGGGTTCCGTTATTTTCATAATTGATTTTCTCCTTGCCGAATATTTTAACGGAAGTAAGGTGCGGCGGATGTTTCACCGGTATTGCGGCAAAACGGAAGGGGTCAATGACCGCTACATGATCCAGCATGACGGCGTATATCTTGCCGTTGGAGATCGCAATATTACTCCAGTAATCCTGCAGGGTCTTACCCAGGTCGATCTCCACTTTTGTTACAGATTTAGAAAGAGGGTCAAAAAACATAAGACCTTCCCGCCCGGCGGCCCAGATATTACCGCGGCCATCTATCTGCAGACCTGCCACTTCATCGTACAGTAACCCACTGCCGGTATCCACGCTGTCAAGACAAGCTCCCTGCACATTCATTTTCACAACGCCCCTTCCCAAGGCTGATACCCATAAGTTCCCTTTCCTGTCCTCTACCATCTGGGGGACATCAAAGTCCCGGATACAGCTTACGGGAATGACCGAAAAGTGCTCTGTTTCATAATTAAAACTAATAAAACCGGTTCCTTTCATCGAAAAGAGCAGATTCCCGTCATGGAGCTCAATGAAACTCCGACAGTTTGCAAAGTGGAATACCCCGTAATTAGGATCTTTCCCATCGAAACGGTCACATTTTTTACCGACGGGATCATATCGGTACAGCGCGTCATTCACGATCTGAAACCATACCTTTCCTTTTTTATCTGTGAAGATAAAGTTGGCTTTTCCCCACATACGCTGTCTGATCTTGTCAAACTTTTCCAGCTTCGCACTTCCGTTCCTTAACCTGTATACGCCGTCTTCTCCGGCAAACCACCAGCCATCTGCCGCCCTGGCCGACATCATGAATTTGTTTCGTAACAGTGCCGCGGCATCGGAAGTAACAAAGTACCTTTTGTAGGTTTTGTCATCCATGTGATAAGCTACCACACCTTCTTCCTTACAGGCCATGATCACATTGCGGTCAATATTGATGAAGTTGATACCTGCAAAACCGGTCTCCAGGAAAAACGGAAAGCTGGGCAGCTGGTATATGGCCTGCAAAGGATAGTGGGTCTGGCTTTTACTGACTCCATTGATGGTACCAAACCAGATGTTCCCATCGGTATCTTCAATGGCATTCCTGAAATGCCCGTAACCAATGGTGTAAGATTCTGTCTGGCTGTAGGAAAGTTTTTTGATCGGCTTGCCTGGTTCCTTCACATAAGCCGCAAAAAGCCATGTCGAAATCCAGACTCTTTCACTCCTGTCAATGAAGATGTAATTACAACCTTCGTTTATCTTTCTTCCGTCCAGTTCAAAATAGGTATCAACTGTATTCTTTTGATAATTCCAGAAATTAAGGGAAACATTTTCGTCACTGCCGTACCATACATTGCTTTTGCCATCCACCGCAATGGCGTGTACTTTGCCCGCTTCCAGCACCGGCGAATGAAAGGGGTTATCTTCCTTCGTGTACACCTTGTTTTTTTTCAGGTCAATGAAATAGGGCTTGATACCCGCCACCCAAAATCCTCCCCGGAGTGTATCCCAAACAATGTCGGAAACCGTACGCGGAGGTCCCTGGATGATTCTGGCAGCCGGGATCATGTCAGAAACCGGAAACAGCCTTCCCCGATCATAAATATAAATCTTCGTGGTAGCCCCTATCCAGAGCCGATTACGATCATCGGGTTTGATGGTAACCACCATCTGATCGTCCAGTGAAGCAAACCTGCTAAGCTGGCTAAAAACACCGGTTTGGGTATTAAAAATCCTGAGTCCTTTGTTGGTCCCGATCAGCAGGCTGTCCTTTTTTCCAATAGGATAAATCGCATTTACAGAAATACTTTTGATGTTTTCACCCACCTCGTACTTCTTCACCACGGCACCGTCAAACCGGTTGAGGCCATTGGAGGTCCCGATCCACAAAAACCCATCGGAATCCTTATATAAACATAACACCTGCTTGGCGCTGAGCCCGTCCTGCCATTTCAGATTTTGAAATATGGTTTGAGCTGACAGCAGTTCAGATACCAAACAAAACAATATGAATATAGAAACCCTGCAACGCATATTATTAAGTGAATACCTCAAACTTTTACTCTCAGCAACAGAACTCGTATAAGTTACTAATGAATTGCCACTCCGGCTGCGCAAAATAGCAAATTCATGATGTGCAGTTATGTAAATAGCACATTAATGGGCAGAAAGTTTTCATTGAATTTCCAAACGGTATGTTCGGGAAAGCCTGCGGAAACAAAAAGGGTTACAACGGTACGAAAGGGTATCCGGCAACTTAGGTACATATCATGCCGTTTGATATCTCAGCTAACCGTTCGGTCAATGCTTTTGGGAAATCAACGGCCAGGCTTGAAATTCGTATCCGTTTCCAAAATGTATGTCTTGGTTATCAAATTGTTATATACAAAAGTACAACCTAAGGTATACGCTGTTTGGTTTAAGTCCTAATCTGTTTTCGCCATGAAAAATATTTTATTGTCGGGCCTGAGCGTCTGTTACCGCGCCTCAGATTATGCCTGGAAACTCATACTGATCATGCAGCCCTGAACTGAGGGTCCAAAAGAAAAATTAAAGGGTTAGTGGGTACTATCTATAATCCCGGTTGTTTTGAACAGCCGGGATTTTTGTTATACCATTCTAAGGATCCGATACTTATAAATCGACAGCCGGATTATACCATATACTCCCAAGCGCTGTGATATGCCCCGTGTTTCTCAGCGTATTCAATAAATCCCGCATAAAAATCCAGCTGCGAAAGTGTTCCGCTGTCGCCGATGACGACCAGTTTCTTTCGGGCGCGGGTCATGGCAACGTTCATTCTCCGGATATCTGAAAGAAACCCGATGGCCCCTTCGGTATTGCTGCGGGTCATGCTGATGTACACAACATCCCGTTCCTGCCCCTGAAAACTGTCGATGGTGTTCACCGATATCTTGCTCACGTAGGGCTTCAAATCAGGTGAATGATCCAGCTGTTCCTGTAAAATCCCGATCTGCCTTTTATAGGGTGATATCACCGCAATGGTCGGAAAACCGGAAAGGATATCATGCTCCGCTGGAATTGAGCCGACGATATCAGAAACTAACTGCGACAGATGTTTAAATAAAAAAACCGCTTCCTCTGGGTTGGTAGAACTGGTCCCGTCGGGTTTTTCCTCAAAACCGCAGCCAGCAGTATCCACAAATGCCAGCGGCATGTCACCCGGAAACAGTACGCGCGTCCTGACGGCCTCATTCGCCCTCAGTTTATGATGGTAAAAAATCCTGGATGAATATCCCATTATTGCCTCATTCATGCGGTATTGCTCATCGAGCAGCACCACCGATTCCGGATGATGCGCCACACATTTTTCCAGCAAGGTTACAGCAAGCCCGCTCCTGGCTGCCTCGTCTGACTTGATCGTTGGCGGAAGCTGGCAATGATCCCCGGCCAGAACCACTTTCTTCGATTTTAGTAAAGGAATCCAGCAGGCGGGTTCCAGCGCCTGCCCGGCCTCGTCGATCACTACGGTTTTGTACTGAATGTCTCGCACCGTATAATGATTGGCTCCCACCAGCGTGGCAGTGATTACCTGCGCCCGGGATACCAGATCTTCAATAATATAGTTTTCAGTAGCGGTAACATCTTTCATGATCCGGTGCGCCTCCTCAAACAGCGCTTTGCGTTGTTCCCGTTCTGCTTTTCCGAAACTGCGTTTATATTTATGCGCCATATTCTTGAACTCATTTGCCTGCTTCTTAAGGCTCCTGATATCCTTGAACCGGGCATGTCCGGAAATCTGATAGTCGAGTGTAAGCGACGTGAGCCTTTCCGACACCCGCGCCGGATTTCCAACCCGCAGTACACTCAGTCCTTCATCCGAAAGCTTTTCACTCAATAAATCAACGGCAGTATTACTTGGAGCTACCACGAGGATCTGCTGGTGTTCCGTTTCCACCAGGGCTTTGATCGCCTGCACCAAGGTGGTGGTTTTCCCTGTTCCTGGCGGGCCATGCACGATTGCCAGCTCGTTAGCCCGAAGTATTTTTTCAACAGCCTGCTGCTGGGAGGCATTCAGTTTTGGGGCATGAAAGAGGGGAATATCTTTTTTGAAAGTAGGGGCTTTTTCGCCCGTCAGAATTTTAACCAGCCTCCCTTCCTCTTCCTTAGTGCCCAATTCCGCAGCTTTTTTCAGCGCGGAATTCATTTCATCATAACTGTTGTCATCAAACAACAGGTCAATCCCCAGTTTGCCATCGCGTGCCCAGTCAGGAAGCTCATCGGTACGGAGGGTGATTTTTAAACGATTGCCGTTCTGGTGGGTAATCGTGCCTTCCACTTTATCCTTTTTAGGATCATGATTGGAAAAAAGTGCTGCCGGTGTACCAAAACGCATCTGATGGGAAATATCCTGATGTGTTGTCCTTTCCACTTCCACCGTCAGGTAATCACCCCGGCTCATCTCTGAGCCCCGGATCGCAATAGGATACCAGGCCAATCCTGCGGCGCGGCGATCCGAAACAGAGGTGCTTTCAGTTAATTTGAGATAGGAGCGTTTGTCTTCTTCCCGCTCGATTTTCAGCAGATCAAGCTGCCTTTTAAAATAATCCATTCACAAATTTAACGGGATATTTCTATGAGCCGGTAACGTTCGTTCAAACAATACAGATTTGAAAGTACTTCCGGCTCCCTTATCCACCCGAAAAGATTTCTGGTATCAGCTGAAAAGTATATTTTAATCTATCCGAGGTCTTCCAAAGTTAGTTTTTTCGATTTTCGAGTTAATAAATGGATGATCAGCCAGGCGACCAGGTAGGTAAATCCGCAGATCGTAAATAGAATATTATATCCCCCGGCAAGATTGCCCGTTGCCTTATAACTATCCAGCAGGCTCCCAACCAGCATCGGGAAAAGAATACCGCCCACCGCTCCGGCCATTCCGCCGATCCCGACTACTGAACTTACCGCCTGCTTGGGGAAAAGGTCCGACGGCAACGTAAACACGTTGGTAGCCCAGGCCTGATGCAGCGCGACCGCAAAGCTGATAAGCCCTACCGCCACCCATACGTCACCCGCAAACTGTATTAAAATGACGGATAACTCCAGAAAGGCGAAGGCCAGCAAAACTGTCTTCCGGGCCTTTACGGTTTCCCAGCCTCGCTTGATCAGCAGGGATGAAAACCAGCCTCCGCTGATACTCCCGATGGTGGTAGCCGTGTAAATCAGCATCAGCTCCAGACTTGGTTTTTTAAGGTCAAGATTGAAGGTAGAAGCAAAATAAGAAGGCAGCCAGAACAGGAAAAACCAGTAAATGGGGTCAATAAGCCCTTTTCCTGTGATGTAAGCCCAGGTCTGCGGAAATGTAAAAAGCCTGATCCAGCTGACATTATTTGTCTCCGCCTGCTCAGGTTCCTGCCCCGATACGATATATTCATATTCTTCCTTTGAAAGCCGTTTTTGCCTGGCCGGTACGTCGTAAAGCCACAGCCAGAATATCAGCCACACAAAACCCAGGCCTCCCGTGATCCAGAATACTTCCTGCCAACCAAAATGAACCAGTATCCATGGCACAATCAGCAACGCAACCACCACACCAATACTTGTACCTGCGTTGAACAAGCCCGTTGCCAGTGCTCTTTCTTTTTTGGGAAACCATTCAGCCACTGTTTTGACTGCCGCCGGATAATTACCAGCTTCTCCCAAACCAAGGCCCACGCGCGCAATTCCAAAACCAAAGGCTCCCTTGGCAAGCGCATGCAGCATACCCGCGATGCTCCAGAAAATAACCGTGGCAGGGTACCCCACTTTCGTTCCGATCTTGTCGATCAGCCAGCCAAAAAACAAAAGCCCGATGGCATAAGCAGCCGTGAAGGCCATAACGATTCTTGCAAAATCGGTTTCCGACCAGTCAAATTCCTTTTCAAGAATGGGTTTGAGCAGGCCGATGATCTGCCGGTCCAGGTAGTTAATAGTGGTGGCTGCGAAAAGCAGGGAAACAATAATCCAGCGGTAATTCCTGATTTTAATAGCGGTCATTGGATGAAAGTTTATTGATATACTGCTGAATATGATTCCTTAGCCCCTCCCAGTTTTTCTGCTGAATAAGCTGTTTGTCAAATAATTGCCCTCCTATACCGTAGCCGTCTGCACCGGCTTTTTTAAATTCCAGAATATTATCCAGGCTTACACCGCCGGTAGGAAGTACTTTAATGTTGTTCAAAGGTGCTTTCAGATCCTTGATAAAGGCGGGCCCGAGTGACGTTGCCGGATATATTTTAACCATGGAAGCTCCCAGCGACCATGCATGATAAATTTCGGTTGGCGTGTAAGCGCCCGGGAAAATCGGGATACCTTTTTTGACACAGGATCTGATCACTTTTTTATTGATGATCGGAGTAACAATAAACTGCGCTCCAGCTTCCAGAGCCGCTTCCAGATCTTCCTTCGAACATACCGTACCCGCTCCGATATTAAGACCACTGTGCTCATTTTCGATAGCATACTTAATTATTTCTGCGGCACCCCGGGTATTCATGGTGATCTCAATTGTAGTGAGGCCTGCTTCCCTGCAAACCGGGAGGATCTGTCTGATATCCTCCAGACCGATGTTACGAACGATACCTACAATGGGTACTTTCTCAAATAATTCCCATGAAAATTTCTTATTACTCATCAGGTTGCTTTCGAGGTTAAAAACTTGTTCTGAAAAATTGTAGCCTGCCCGGCAATGGTTGCTTTATGAACAAAATCAGACGGAACTTTCAGTACCCGGTTGGCCAATCCAAGGATATCCATAGCAGTATTGTACAGATCAGACAACTGACTGCCTCCGCATAATACCAAAGGTCTCCGATCGTTTTCATCCGCAAGATAGCTCAGTTCCGAACCTATCAGCAAACCGCTCATATAAAACGAATTGGCACTTTTATCCAATTGCGAAAACAAATGATTGATTCTGACTGTGAACATTTTCTGCAGCAAGGGAGAGGAACTGCCATCCCTTACGCCCTGGATAAAAGCATCCCTATCTTCTTTTCTCCACGCCGACTGATGAAATGGTTCAACAGAGTCTTTCAGGATACTGTGTTTGGTCAGGAGCTCGTATACCTCACCTGTCATAAAGGTTTTAAAATCCACCAATACGTTATTCCTGATATAATTATGTTTGGAATGTGTTCCGGGTAAAATCACAACGGTTTCTTGTTCGGCCGGAATTTCTATTAACCCGCTGAGTCCGATCAGCTGGGTTTCCTCTCCGCGCATGACATCGGTATCCGTTTTGAGGCCCGATACCAGAATCATCTCGTGCGGGAAGTCCACGGTAGCGCTCACTCTTAGAAAATTAAGCTCCTCCGCATTCAGCGAAAAAGGTAATGATGTATAGGGGACATCAGCCATACCGATCGATGAAGAGGCCATTCCCGAGACAACCAGCGGTATTCCCTCCGGATTAAAACCCTGCTTTGAAGCCAGGGTATCGATCTGCTGCTTTAAGCATTTACAGAAAAATGCCATTCTTGATAATCCCCCCCATTCGGGCTGTTTCCACGCTATGTTGGTTTTGGCTATACCATCCTGGCTCATTAATTCTCCGACCACCCTGCCGCTGGTCACGTTGATCAACCGCAGCCGAAACGAGGTAGTACCCCAATCACAGCCTAATAGAAAATTCTCCATAGCCAGGTTATATTTAAAAATGCCATTAATCAAAACTTATCAGGGAAGGGCAAAGGCAATATAGCTTCCGCCCGGCTCGAGTCCATATCTGGTTCCACCGGCAGCAATAGCAATATATTGTTTACCATTCACCATGTAGGTAACAGGGGTAGCAAAGCCACCTGCAGGAAGTTTATACTCCCAGACAATCTTACCGGTAGCGGTGTCAAAAGCCCTCATCTTCTCATCATAGGTTGCGGCAATGAACAGCAAACCACTGGCCGTTACCACCGGCCCGCCATGGTTTTCAGTACCGGTCTGAGGTACTCCCTTTTTCATCAGTTCAGGAAACTCTCCGAAAGGAACTTTCCAGAGATATTCCCCTGTATTCAGGTCTATGGCGTTGAGTGTCCCCCAGGGGGCTTTTATGGCCGGATAATTATCCTGATCCCGGAACTGTGTATTCCCATTATTAAGGTAAGGCGGTAAATAGGGAAAATCCCCTTTCGCTGTTTTTTCAATTGTTACTCCCGAATTGTGGATATCATTGGATGCCGCTGGCCTTACCGTTTCAGTATTCATCAGATAGTTGATGAGGGCGTTGCGGTCCTCTTTTGAAATATGCTGAAAAGATGGCATTCGCCCTTTTCCAGTCTCCAGGATGGAGGCAATCTGCTCCGCTGACATTCGTTTGCCAATGTTGGTCAGGTCCGGATACGCCTGTGCCGAAGATGCTACCGTTTTTCCGTTTAACCCATGACAGGCTGTGCAATTGGTATTAAACAGCATTCCGCCTTTGGTGAGTGGTTTGCCAGAAGCGGCAGGTTCTTTACTGTCCCGCATTTTCAGCCACCAGAGCATATTATTGGCATTTACATAAAGAATACCCTGAGGATCAGCAGCATTACCTCCCCATTCTGCCCCACCACCAAAGCCATAATACAAGGTACCTTCCAGGCTTGGCGGCAAATATTTACTGCCCGAGCGGCTATTTTTAAAGCGGTCCAGCACATAGTCTTTGGCTTCGGGCGTACGGTCTGTAATGTCCGCTTCCGTCAAAACCTGATTAGAGAAAGGGGCCGGCTTGGTGGGTACCGGCTGCGTGGGCCAGGGTTTTTCTCCAGGTAATGCCGGCGTTGTCGGAACAGGTACTTCCTTTATCGGAAACAAGGGTTTGCCGGTATCCCTGTCGAATACAAATACATAACCATCCTTGGTGGTTTGTGCAACGGCATCCACCATTTTGCCTTTGTACCTGACGGTCAGCAAGGTGGGCGGACATGGGATATCCCTGTCCCAAAGATCATGATGAACAGTTTGAAAATGCCAGATCCGTTTGCCCGTTTCCGCATTCAGGGCGATAACGCAATTCGCAAAAAGATTTTGTCCGGGACGCGCACCGCCATAAAAATCGGACGAAGGAGAGCCGGTGCCAAGGAAAACAGTGCCCCGTTTTTCATCCACTACCATTCCTGCCCAGCAGTTAGCTCCGCCCAGTTTCTTGTATGAATCTTTAGCCCAGGTTTCGTAGCCATACTCCCCCGGCAAAGGTATAGTTCTGAACACCCATGCCAGCTTGCCCGACCGCACATCAAAAGCACGGATATGTCCAGGAAGCGCATCTCCTCCTTCTGACACGGAGGAACCCATGATAATCAGGTTTTTGTAAATTACACCAGGAGTAGTGGAGCGTATTGAAAAAGCATTCACATCATACCCCAGTGTTTTTTCGTCTCCCAACCCCTCATGAAGATCCACCTCACCGTTTTTCCCAAAATCCTGCACCAGCTTTCCCGTTTTGGCGTCCACCGCATACAGGGTTGGCCCCACAGAGTATAAAATCCTTTTATCCTGCCCGTCGGCCCAGTAAACTACTCCTCTCACCGGATGAAAACGTGGCCGTTTCCCCGGACTGAGCGGATCAAACTTCCATACCTCTCTGCCCGTTGCCGCATCTATTGCAAATAATTTAAGCCTTGGCGTAGTTCCGTACATGATGCCGTTAACAACTATGGGCTGGCACTGTACATCCATTCCGCGCTGTGTGGTATCCTTATTTTCCCCGGTATCAAACTGCCAGGCTACCCTGAGGTTTTTTACATTCTCCTTGTTGATCTGCGTCAGGGGTGAATACCGGTTCCCTGCGCTGTTCCCGCCGTAGGCTGGCCAGTCTGCTCCATCTCCTTCTCCTGATTTCGGTCTTTCTTTTTCAAAACGTGTGCCGCTACCCAAAAGCAATAGCATTCCTGCACACAGGTATTTCCAATACCAATGTTTCATAGCATTTTCAAAATGTAAAAGTTGAAGCTACGGTTTTGCGTAAAATTCATAGCTGATCTGCCATTTCACCTCTTCTCCCGGTTTTGCAGAAAGTTTTATATAGGGTTCAGGGCAGGAGGTTGTCGGGCACGACCAGAAAACCAGTTTTTCAATTGGCTTGTCCCCGATAATTTTCACACCTGCTCCTGTTTTTTTATTCTCTATATTGATATTGTAATCCGATGCCTGATTTCCCAGGCCCTTCACACCACTGGTGAACACATTTTCACCCTTTTCCAACGCTCTTGCATAAGTGATGGAGTTGCCGGAGGCGTTGGCAATCGTACCAAAACCCTTTCCCTCTGCTGCCACTGTAAAAGGAAATGTAGTGGTGATACCCGGCCCCGTAGGCTCCTGATCAATCATGAAAAAATTGTGATTATAGGTACTTGTCTCAATGGCCCTGGTTCCTGTATTTTTCAAACTATGCTCCAGTACAAGCTGAGGTTTATTTTTAACCAGTCGCACCGTTTTTTTGTAGAGATAACTATAACCCGCCGCATCCTTGAGCTCATGCGTAAATTCAACACGGTCCGGTTTTTTCACAACTTTCCACTTCCCCGGGTCGGTAATTTCATATTGAGCGGCAAAGAAATAGGGTTTCTCAACGGGCTTCACCAATTTACCTACGCCGATTTTCACAAATTCCTCCCCTGCTTTTGCCTCATTGTAACCCAGGGCCACAAATTCTTCAACCGGGCCCATGATGGCATCGTGCAGCTTCGGATCATATTCCGTAAACCACTGACCAAAATAACTATGCCCTTTGTATTCAAGACTATGAATTACCCCTGACCAGTCAAAACGGGTACCCCGGTAATAGCCGGTTTCATTGTCGGGCAAATATAACTTTGCCGTAATCTGACCATTGGAAATTTCCGTTCCCGGAAAACCTGTATAAAAGGCCGTCAGCACACTCAGCATAAAAAGTACTGCGCAACAAAAAACCCCTTTTTTCTTCATGATGGATGCTGGTTACGGGTTGATCTATTTTATGATCAAAAAAGACTGATACCGGTGGTTTGCTACTTACAGAAATACCAAATGCTTCGGGCCAAAGTTAGATTTGCCAGGTGGTTGTCCACCCGGCAAATCATCCCAGATCCTTAATTTAAATTCGGGTTCAGAGAAGTGTCGGAATAAGGCAGCGGAAACCAATAGTTAGCCTTCGTTATGGGCTTAATCGGCTGAAGGTCGTCGGGGCTCTTTCTTGCATTCGCCTCTTCTACTTTCTCCAGCCTGATCAGATCAAACCACCTCGTTCTTTCACAAGCGAACTCCCAGGCACGTTCCCGCACCACTTCATCTGCAAACTGTGCAGCTGAAAGTCCGTCTGCCGGAGATAACGCCTTCGTTCCAGTTGCCCAGCCCCTCAGCCGAACGGCATTCAGTGCATCATAAGCAGCCTGATCGGGCCCGCCGGTTCCACGTGCTTTTGCCTCAGCATAAATAGTAAGCACGTGTGCATAACGCATCATCACTGACGGCAGCGATATACTGGATGTAAGGATATTGCCTTTGATATACCATTTTTTGTAATAAGGATGTTTTGTCAGACTGTTCTGCCATGGAATTTTCGTAGCTCCAAGACCGAATTCGGTACGAAAAGTGGCTTCCTTTCTGGGGCCTTCGGGAAACTCCTTGAAAAAGTTCAGTTCAGCAAACATATCATCCCAGCCTCCTTCTTCACCTGGCATGGTGGTATTACCATAAGTTGCATTGGCAGTTCCGCTTCCTCCCAAAAAGCCGCCAATCTGAAAAACGGCTTCTGCGGTTCCGCTTGATGCGGGATCATTCTCAAAAACGGCAGCAAAAGTAGGCAGTAACTGAAAGCCGTAAGTTGCCCTGTTGTCTATCACTTCCTTGGCTTTTGCAGCAGCCAGATCGTATTTGTCTGCCTGTTTCAAAGGCCAGCCAGCCATGGTAAGGTAAACGTCGGCGAGGAAAGCTTTCGCCGAACCTTTATTGGGCCTGCCGGGATCACGTTTGGCATTGGGAAGATTGGTTTCTGCTATTTTCAGATCCGCCACAATGAGATTGTATATCTCCTCTGGTGTGGATTTTGTAACGGTGAGCAGTTCGTCTGAATATTCCCCGACTTTAATCAAAGGGATATTCCCCCAAAAACGGGTCAGCCAGTAATACGAAAATGCCCTGATGAAATAAGCCTCACCTACGATGATGTCAATGGTGGCCTTGGTTCCTGTGGTTTTTTCATAGTTATTGATCACGTTATTAGCGCCCTGAATGGCTTTGTAACAACCGTTATATACTGCATTGGACCGCTGATTGGTTGTAGAAACTGCAAACTGGTCAAACTCCCGCCAGTCGGCCTTGTTACTGGCCGGGTGTGTTGTCACATCATCACTGCCCAGCGTAGCTGCATTGGCAGAAGGATGGATAAAACCATAGGTCCATTGGTTGGCCAGCCCCTTGTATGCGCCGGTTAGTGCGGCTTCAAGCCCTTCCTGTGTTGACAATACATTGGGGCCGTACAGTAACCCTGTTGTATCTTCTTCAAGATAATCCGAGCAGCCTGTGACCGCTATGAACATCGCTGCAATAAGATATTTAGTGATATTTTTCATTTTCGTAAGAAATTTTGTTTTTGCTTATCTCAGTTATATTCCAGAGTTAAAATCCAATATTGATGCCTAACGTATACGTTTTGGAGTTAGGATAGGATCCCCGGTCAATACCTATGGCGGTATCAGTACCGGAACCTACGTTGCTCGATTCAGGATCAGGTCCGGAGTAGTCGGTGAACGTGAGAATGTTGGTTGCGCTTGCAAAAACACGTATGTTCACTTTATCCTTCAATGCAGAAACAGGGATATTATAGCCCAGGCTCAGGTTTTTAAGCCTGACGAAGCTTCCGTTTTCGATAAACCGGCTCGACTGGGTAAACGGCTGGTATGTTTTAGTGAATGCGGGGATATCTGACGTTTCGTTACCGGTACGATAGTAATCACGGATCTCTGTCAGCAGGAACTGACGGGCTTCTCCCGAGCCTGACATAGCGCCAGCTCTGGAATAGTTCAGTTTGTCCACGCCAAACGCTCCCTGAAAAAATACGTTCAGTACCAGGTTACCATAGGTGAACGTGTTGTTCCAGCCGCCCGTTACTTTTGGCAAGGCCCTTCCGATAATCTGGAAATCGTCGGTATTGATATTGTTATCCCCATTCAGGTCCTGGTAATGCGGGTCGCCCGGCACCCGTCCAAACTGACGCGCCAGTTCCACCTCGTCGGGCTTGAAAGTACCCAGGTATTTGAGCCCCCAGTACGATCCAAGCGGCTCACCCGGTTTCAGCATGAATTCATTGGTGATGGACATCCCTCCACCTGCGCCGGTTCCTGTTCCCAGTCTGGGAAGACCACCCAGGCTTACGACCCTGTTTTTCAATGTAGATACGTTCAGATTTGACTCCCAGGTGAACTTGCCCGTACTGATGGGTGTCCCGCCCAGTGAAAATTCAAACCCTTTGTTTTCTATTTCTCCAACATTCCGTGGTTGGGTACCTCCCCCGGCATAGTTTGGCAGCGCCACATTGAGCAGCAAATCTGTTGTTTTTTTGGAAAAATAATCGACCTCAAACCGGATCCTACCGTTCAGGAACTCTGCTTCCAGACCGGCGTCCACCTGTGTGGTGGTTTCCCATTTCAGATTTCTGTTGCCCTGGTTACCCTGGATCACACCGGTTGTGACACCTGTATTGTTAAATGCAACCTGCGTCGAACTGTAAGGAGAATAGGTAGCGTATGGGTTAATCGCCTGGCTGCCCGTCATACCCCAGCTTCCGCGCAGTTTGAGATTAGAAAAAACGTTCAGTTTTTTGATAAACTCCTCTTCTGACAATCTCCATCCCACTGCCACAGACGGAAAAATACTGTTTCTGTTTGCAGAACTGAATTTGGAGGATCCGTCGCGGCGTACAGCGGCTGTAACCAGGTATTTGTCTTTGAAAGCATAATTGACCCTTCCCAGCAAAGATAGCAATGTCCATTTCTGGAAGCCCGAAGCAACCGTGGAGGCCGAATTTCCACCAATATTATCATAACCCAGCTGAGGAAAACGTAGTCCATTCGCGGTAGCGGTAAAGTTTCTGTCTTTAAACTGTTGCGTTTCCAGAACGGCAACGGCTGTCAGGCTATGATTTCCAAACGTTTTTGTATAATTCAGTGCATTGGTATTCTGAAGTGTTACCTGGTCGGATGAGTAACGTGTAGCATTGGGGTTTCCGTTAGACAATCTTTTTCCGGTAAAGTTCTTATTCTGAGCATCCAGATAATTAATGGCATATTGCAGGTCGAGTGACAATCCCTGGATCGGAAACTGATAATTAATACCACCGATTGCATTTAAATTAGTCCTCTCAATATCATTGGATTTATCGTAGAGCTGGTCAATCGGACTTCTGGATACCGAACCTGTAGGATCGTTGAAGGTAGGCAGGCCGTCGGTACCATAAGCAGGCGTGGTGGGAGCCCATTGCAAGGCTTCCAGTATTGGCCCTCCGCCATCGGTATTGTGGTTGATCGTTTTCGCTCCCGAAAGATTAAGTCTCATCGAAAAGCGTTTGCTCAACTGGGTGTTCAGATTGGACCGTAGTACATATCTGTTGAATTTGGTATTTTCAACGATCCCTTTCTGATCCAGAAAATTTCCTGAAACCATAAATGTCGTTTTTTCATTCCCTCCGGATACTGTTGCCAGGTGCTGCTGTCCGCTTCCCGTTCTGTAAATAATATCCTGCCAGTCGGTACCGCCATTCTTTTTAAAATCGCTGATTTGTGCATCTGTAAAAGGCGGATTAGACCCTGTGGCCAATGCGCGTGCATTGACGATCTCTGCAAATTCACCCGCAGGAAGTATATCAAATGTTTTGATTACATTGGAAATACTGGCCTGTCCTTCATAAGAAACTTTGATACCCTTCGAACCCTTTTTGGTGGTGATGATAATCACCCCGTTTGCTCCCCTGCTTCCGTAGATTGACGTGGAAGAGGCATCTTTGAGTACCTGTATGGTTTCTATGTCACTAGGGTTAAGTAAGTTATAATTTGCACCTACAAAACCATCAATCACATAAAGGGGATCATTATTGCCAAGTACTGAATTGGCTCCTCTGACGCGGATCTTCGAATCACCACCGGGTGAACCATTGGACTGCGTGACCTGCACCCCCGCCGCACGCCCCTGCAATACCTGGTCAAGGCGGGTAACCGGCTGTTGAGCAAATTCCTTGGTTGATACAATAGAGAGTGCCCCGGTGACGTCCGTCTTTTTCTGGGTACCATACCCTACTACAACCACCTCGCTCAAATTCCGGGATTCCTCCGTAAGCTGCATATCGATAACTGAACGGTTATTAACTGCAACCGTTTTGCTGACATACCCTATAAAAGAAAATACCAGGGAGGCGTTTTCAGGAACGTTAATCGCATAAAGTCCATTTTCATCTGTCACTGCTCCCGTCGACGTGCCGCTTACCAGGATGTTCACACCCGGCAATACGGAATTGTTCTGATCTGTCACCTTGCCTGTTACCCGATTGCCCTGTGCGGAGACATATCCGCCGCTCAGCGCCAGGTAAACAAAAACCAGTTTTAGAATTTTTCTCATGATGCTAATTTTAATTATTGTTATGTGTTTAATATGAATAATACAATTTCATTAAGGCCATAAAATGGCCCATTTGCTTAAAAATAATAGAGGCGGGAAATTAGGTAAGTCTTACAGCTTCATGTGAGAGGAGAAAAACCGGGAGTTACCAGTCTACCACTGAGCCGTCAAAAGGGTTATAAGATTCCGGGTTTTTCCAGTCGTGTCCGATTTTATCTTTCATTTTTTCTTCGTCCAGCTCTATACCCAATCCCGGTCCGCGGGGGATTAGTACGCTGCCATCTTTTTCCAGCTTGAAAGGATTTTTGAGATATCCCTCACCCAATGACACCTGCTCCTGTACCAGGAAATTAGGTACGCTTGCTGCCAGGTGCAGGCCCACGGCCAGGGAAATTGGCCCCATAGGGTTATGCGGTGCTATGGGCACATAATACGCTTCGGCCATACCTGCAATGATCCGGCCCTCGGTAATACCTCCGGCATGACAAAGATCCGGTTGTACAATGCTGGCGGCTCCTTTTTCCAATATCTCCCGAAATCCCCACTTGGTGAATATCCGTTCGCCGGTCGCAATAGGCAAATGAGTCCCCCGCGCGATATCCACCATGGTATCCACATTCTGAGCCTGGCAGGGTTCCTCAATGAACATAGGCTGATACTGTTCAAGCTCTCTGATCAGTACCTTGGCCGTTTGAGGAGATATGGCGCCATGAAAATCAATGGCGATGTCCATGTCCGGCCCGCCGGCTTCTCTCAGTGACGCGAAGTTGTCAGACGCATATTTGATAAACTGCGGGTTTTCAACAATGTTAGCAGGATTTTTCTTAGCCACACCCGTTTTGATTACCGAGAATCCTTCGGCTTTTCTTTTCTTCATATCCTCCGCATTGGCGGCTCTGCCATATATTCTGACGCGGTCACGCGTGGGGCCGCCAAATAATTCATAAACAGGTACATTCAGCAGTTTCCCTTTGATATCCCACAGGGCATGATCAATCCCGCTGAGTGCACTGGTCAGTATAGGCCCGCCCCGGTAAAACGCATGACGGTAAATGGCCTGCCAGTGATGAACAATACTCCTGGGATCTTTACCTATTAAATAAGGTTCCACTTCCTTGATAGCCGTCTGAATGGTGAGCGCACGGCCTTCGAGCAGAGGTTCACCCAAGCCCACTACTCCAACATCCGTATGTATCTTCAGAAAAATCCAGCGTGGTTTTACGAGGAATGTTTCCAGTTTTGTGATCTTAACCTGCCCATACTCCCTGAATGGTGCGGGAATGGAGGCATACGAGCTTTTTGGTAACAGCATGGTGCCGAGACCGGCAATACCCAGCACAGACTGAATGGCGCTACGCCTTGAAACACCTGATTTTTTATCTGACAAACCCATAAATCGATCTCATTTAAAATGACTCAATATTACCATCTGCTATTTAACTGTAATTGTAAAACCCGCTCTGTTACCAATTGTGTATGGACCCATCAGGTGCTTTCAGATACGGATGCGGAAACTTCGTTTTTTCTGTAACTTCCATTACAAAAGTTGCTTTTTTAGGATCGAACTTCACTCCCAACCCAGGGCTTGGGTTCAGGTATAGTTTACCGTTTTTAAAGTGGATAAAGTCCTCGTTAAAATACGCAGGCCGCTCAGGCTCACCGCCGCCGAGCTCCATTAAACAACGCGAAGGGCTGCTCGATCCCAGCACATGCACCAGCGCCGCTGTGGACAGCGGGCCTGTAAAATGAGGGATCATGCCGGTATAATGTGTTTCACAAAGCCCGGCGATCTTCTTGAATTCGGTGATACCACCCGTATTGGGCAGGGTTACCCTTGTATAATCGATCCAGCGTTTTTCGATCATATCATTGATGTCCCACCGGTCACCAAATTGTTCCCCCACGGCAATCGGTACTTTTGTTTTGGCTCTTACCTCCTCATACACAGCCGGATTCTCAGAACGAACGATATCTTCCACAAAATAGGGTTCCAGGTTTTCCAGCGCCGAGCAAATTTTGAGCCCGTCGGTCATATCAAAGCGCGTATGCAGGTCTATAGCCCATTTTCCACCGCCGCCCACGGCTTCATCAATCCGTTTACAGAAATCCACCGTCTTTTTGACGTTGTCATAAAAGTCAAAAGGCTGATCTCCATTGCCACCGGTTGGGCCTATCCGGTAACTCCTCAGTCCCGCTTCGATACAGTCACGTGCCCTCTCTTCCTCCGTCTTTGCTTTGGAAGCCCTGAAACCTGTGGCATAACATTCCACGTAATCACGCGTGGCGCCGCCCAGGAGCTCATATACAGGCACACCCAGGGCTTTTCCCTTGATATCCCACAAAGCCATTTCGATGGCCCCCATGCCATGCAGTTTTTCCCTGCCGGGCGGATAAAACATGCCCCGGTAAACATATTGCCACAAATGTTCGATCCGGAAAGGATCCTCCCCGATCAGCATTTGGGCACATTGCTCCACCATATCCTTTGAGCCTCCCTCGCCAATCCCGATGATCCCCCCATCCGTTTCCACTTCAACAATCCCTCTTGCCTGATTGAACAATGGCTTGTTATATCCGGGAGCGGCGTAATATCTTATTTTGGTAATTTTAAGTTTGGAAGCTGCACGGGCATCTTCCATTGAAAGACCCGCCATGACAGTGGCCGAGCCCAGCAAAGCCGACCTAAGAAAATGTCTTCTTTCCATCAGTATTGTAAAAGTTAAGAAATAGCCCTTTTATTTTAATCGATTAAGCAAAATGTAAAATTTTACATCGGATGCTCCGCTTTCATTTTGGAAGAATCCCTGGCGATCAGTTTCGCCTCCATCAATATTTGCCGCATACCCTCTTCGGGATTTCTCAGTTTTTTGACCAGCATTTCGACCGCAGTTTTACCCAATAGTTCGAGTGGCTGGTGCATATAAGTGATCGGACAATAGTACAGATCAAAAACTTCCGCCTGCCCGAAACTCACGATGGCCAGGTCATCAGGGACCCTGATCTTCTTTTCATTGATGTATTTCAACCCATTGATGGCTAAACCATAGGTTGCAAAAATAACGGCATCGGGCCGGTCAGGCATTGCCATGATCTGGTCGATTGCAATCCTTACTTCCTTTTCGATATTCTCAAACTTTACTTCCTTCAGCAGGTTCTTATTAAAGGCAATATTACGGTCACGCAGGGCGTGCTGATAGCCTCTGATCCGCTCCTGCATGTGGTGCATTTCCAGCTTGTAGGCAATCAGCGCAACTCTCTCATAACCCATTTTAAGAAGATGCATACATGCGTCATAAGACGCCTTAAAATTGTTGGTTGCTACAAAATCTGCCTGTAAATCAGGAAAATGCCTGTCAAGCAGCACAAAAGGGATGTTCTTTTCTTTTAAATAGAGTATTTGTTTTTCAGAATTTTCGGATGCCACAATTATGAAACCATCCACCTGCCGGTTGATCAAAACATTGAGCAGGTCCCATGATTTTTCCGCATTCTCATCACAGCTTCCTATGATTACCGTATAGCCGTTCCGCTTGGCTTCATCTTCCACTACTCTGGCAATATTTGCAAAGAAGGGGTTCGAAATATCAGCGATTACAAGGCCCACCGTATGTGTTTTACCACTTCTTAAACTTTTGGCCAGGTGATTGGGCTGGTAATTAAGCTCCCGGGCTATCTGTTTGATTTTACCAGCTATCTCCTGCCCGACCCTGCTTTCTTTTTCTTTCCCATTGAGCACATAAGACACCAACGCCGTTGACACCCCCGCCTGCTGGGCGATGTCTTTTAAAGAAACCTTTTTCGTACTCATCAGGTGACTTTGGTATAAGATGGTCAAATATACTTAATCGATTAAACAATCAAACATATTCAATAAAATATTTTTATATTTTATCACTAAATAGTTACACTGCATTGCGGAAAGGCATCCTCCGGTGAAAAAACATACTTCACCGGAGAATGCCTGTTTAGGGCCTGATGAGGGTACCGTCAAACTTCCTTACCTGCCAGTTGGATTTGGTGGATATCGGATATTTGGCAGCCTCCTTTTCGTTGATATCTACCCCTATACCCGGCGCTTCGTTAACAGACATATATCCGTTTTTCATGGTGGGGCATCCCGAGAAAATTTCAAGTGTTTTATCATTGAACGACACCGCCTCCTGGATACCAAAATTCCACACAGCCATATCAATGTGGGCATGGGCAGCGTGGCCCACCGGCGATACATCACCCGGGCCGTGCCATGCCGTTTTGACATTGAACCATTCGCCCAGCCTGGCTACCTTCATTGCAGGTGTAACGCCGCCGATCTGAGATACGTGAATCCGAATGTAGTCAAACCACTGATTTACCATAGGTTCCAGAAACTCATTGATATTATTAAAAAGTTCACCCATGGCAAGCGGCACGGTGGTACTGGCACGTAACTGCTTGAACCACTTCATATTCTCAGGGGAAAATGGATCTTCAATAAAAAATGGACGGTAGTCTTCCAGCTTTTTGATCATATTGATGGCGTCCATAGGCTGTACCCTTTCATGGATATCGTGCAGCAGTTCCACTTCTTCCCCGCATCCCTTCCTTACCGCTTCAAACAATAACGGAATTGCTTTCAGATAGGTCCGCTCATTCATAAAGTTATCGGTTTCACCACCAAAACCGGCCACTTTGAAATCCGGTTTCTGGTCGGTACTTCCAACCGCGCCATAACCGCCTTGCTGGATACGGATATACTTAAACCCTTTGGCCTGAATGCTTTTAACGCTATCCACTACTTCTTCGGGTGTACGGCCATTGGCATGCGTGTAACACGGCACGGCAAAACGGGCCTTCCCGCCAAGCAACTGATACAACGGCATTCCGGCGCGCTTTCCTTTGATATCCCACAAGGCCTGATCCAGCCCGCTTAATGCATTGTTAAGCACCGGGCCGTTTCTCCAGTAGGAGCTCACATAGGCGCTCTGCCACATATCTTCGATATTGTCCACATCCTTGCCCACACAGAATTCGTTGAGATACGTATTAATTGCCACCAGCACAACTGCCGCACGTTGTGTAAAAGTAGCACAACCCAATCCGTACAAACCAGGCTCGGTTGTTTCCACCTTCACAACAATCAGGTTGGAGCCCTGTGGCGCAGTGGCTATGGCCCTCACGCTTTTGATCTTCACAGGAGCCATCCCTTTGGCATATTGCGGCGTACCTTCCCGTTCCCTTGCCTCTGCATTGGATATCCCTCCAAACAGCCCCAGTAGTCCGGCAGAAGAACCCAGTCCGATTTTTTTTAAAGTTTCTCTCCGGCTCTGATTTAATTGATCCATAAATAGAAATTTAAGGTTAAGATTTTAATAATAAGCTTGGGTACAAAGAGTCCTACCTACTTTTTATCCCACCAGACGCGCGTTTCAATCGTGTTAGCGCCCTGGCGGGTATTGGCTTCGTTCAGGTTCTGAAGGTTGACAATAATTTCACTGTCAGGATAAGGCATTCTTCGAATGAAATTCTCTGTTTTTAATTCGGAACCCGGATATGGATTTTTCGCCAGGGTGGGAAAACCGCTTCTGCGGAAATTAGCGAACAGCTCGTTGCCATCCAGAAAAGCCGCCACCCAGTATTGGGTATTGATCTGATCGAGCGCCTTGCTGTCGTCCAGGGGATGTGCAGCAAGATAGGCCTGGATAGCATCCTCTTTGATCGCTGCGTTTGCATCATATTGGGCCATTTGTTCCAGATGCGCCCTCACTCCTTTTGTAAAATAGTCCGAGGCCTTACCTGTCACCCAACCTCTTACCGCGGCTTCGGCCAGTAAAAGCTGATTTTGTGCATAGGTAACATGAAATTCGGGGGCATCCAGCTTAAGGACAGTTGACAGGTTAATCTGGCTAAAATCCCACAGACTAGCTACACCGTACTGACCCAGAATGGTATTGATCGATACATCGTTGTATCCCATGGGCATTCCTATCTGCACCTTTGGGTCTGAGGATGCGCGGGCTGCTACTTGCTCAGGACCGCCCTTGGCACCTACGTAACGTACCGCCATGACCGGCAAGCGCGGATCATTGTTTTCTTTAAGATAGTTTACAAAGGGAGCGGCCAGATAAAAGTTTGTTTTTTCCCTGGCCGCCAGGTGATTCGCTATATAGTTGTTGTATATCGCCGTGTGGCGGATCATGGAGTTATCACTGTTGGATTCAAACAGTCCGCCCGCCACCGCTTTTGCTACGTAAGTCTGAGCCGTTGCAGGATCCACTTTGGTGAGCCTCATGGCCGCCCGGAGCATCAGGGAATAACCCAGTTTTTTCCATCTTGTCACATTCCCACCATACAGAATATCTGTCGTAACGGCTGCCTGGGAAGTATTCAGTGCTGCCGAAGCCTCTTCCAGTTCCTTCAGGATATCTTTATAAATAGCCTGCTGGGGGTCATACTTCGGACTGATGACTTCACTGATATATCCCTGTCCCGCTTCAAAATAGGGGATATCACCATAGGTATCCGTCAGAATCATAAATGCGTACGCTTTCCAAATCCTGGCCGAATTGTAAATATTGGACTGCAAAGGATCTTCTTTTGTCTGATCCACAACGGCCACCAGTTGTTTGACCACATTCCGGTAAAAATTCACCCATACCAGAGGAGTGTTACTATTGTTGAACTGGTTGTAGTTCCCTCCCGACAGCGAGCTCCCGTACGGCGTAATAACCTGCTGCACAATACCGAAATTATAACACAGCATCCCGAGTGTGGAAACCCCGTCAAGATAGGTGGTACTGATAATGGCTTTGTTCAGGATCAGTGAAGGCGCCAGTGAAGTGGGGTCAACCTTGTTGGTATTAATTTCGTCGAACCCTTTATCACAACCGGAAAGCAGACTCATTGAAATCAGCAAACCGAAGAAATATTTTAGATTAGTTCTCATATTTCAGACCTAAGATGTTGATTGTTAAAACTGCAAATTGAGATTGAATCCTATACTCCGGGTAGGTGGCAACCCTGGCCAGAAGTCCAACCCGGCGTTATTGTCCGAAGAGTTAAGTACCTCCTCAGGATCCATATTTTCCGTCCATTTTTTTATGATCAGTACATTGTTGGCTACGGCACTCAATCTCAGTCCTTTTACAAAGGTTTTTTCAGGTAACAGTTTGCCCAGGTCATAGCTGAGCGTTAGCTGGCGCAGTTTCCAGAATCCCGCATTCGATACAAAATCCTCGTTGATGCCCAAGGGGTTGATCGACTCGTAAAAGGGCTGCACAGCTGCTTTGGTTTTATTTACTTCACCATCAGGATTAACACCGTTTCCAATCACATATCCTTCTGCACGGCCGGGCAGCGTCCTTTTCGATAAACCGTGGCGCATGTAATTGATATTCCTTCCGGCTATCATTTTATACCCCAATTTAAAATCGATCAACGCCGACAGCATGATTCCCTTATATGTAAAGGTGTTGGTAATACCACCAAAATACTTTGGCAACGCATTTCCGACATTTCTTAAAGTATTGTTTCTGAGCGGCATACCACTGTTTTTATCAAATACCTGCCGTCCTTGTGCGTCACGCAGATAGGTAAAAGTATAGAGCTGCCCTATGGGCTTCCCTACCACCTCGTTCAAAGTTCTGCCACCTCCGCCGCCAACTGTAATGACGGTATCTTTGTCCGCCAGACCCAGTTTCAGGACTTTGGAAGTGTTATAGGACGCATTCATAGTGACATCCCACCGGAACGACTTCGTATTCACCGGAGATACGGACAACAACATCTCGATTCCCTGGTTCTTGCTACGGCCCACGTTAATCAGTTTGCTGGTATAGGACGAAGCGTCCGAAATCTGTGCAGCAAGGATCTGATCTTCTGTAATTTTGTGATAATAAGTAAAATCAAATCCAACCTGATTATTAAATAACTTCAGTTCCAGCCCCGCCTCCGTCTCTTTTACGCGCAGCGGACGTAAGTTTTTATTAGGAACCGTCGAAGCATTGATACCTCCCACCGGAACCAGCTGCCCCGATGGATTAGGAAATGAATTATTATCAACCGAATAATATAATGCGTTGGAATAGGGCGCCACATTATCCGACCCCACCTGTGCATAGGCGGCCCTCAGTTTTCCGAAAGTTAACCATACAGGCAAGCTTGAGAATGCCTGTGAAAAAATAAAACTACCTGTAACAGAAGGATATAGTATACTCCTGTTGGCTGGTGCAAGGGTAGAGAACCAGTCGTTACGGGCGGTGATATTCAAATACAAAAACTCTTTATAGGAAATGGTGGCCGCTCCAAACAGCGAATTAATCTTCTTTTCTGACAAACTGTATAATGGGTTTTTCACACGCCCATTCATAACTGTATACAGCCCGGGTTGAATAAAATCCTGCACGGTTACACTGTTGTAGTCCATCCGCGCATAGCGCTGGTTACCTCCCAGCGTAACATCCAGGCCAATATTGCCAAAGTTATGATTTCCTCCCAGGATAAAATCAAGGTTTCTCTCAGTATTCCGTCTCACATCCTGTGTGAATGAGCCATTTACATAACCAACAGGCGCTTTGGCAATCGGTGCGTAACCATTGGGAATGTTATAATCCTGGCCGCGTACATAAAAATCTTGCGCAATCCTTCCCTGAAGATAAAGCCAGTTTGTGAACTGATACCTGAGCGCAACATTACCGAACAGCCTGTCGCGGACAATATTTTCAAAGTGGTGGCTCAGCGAGTAATAAGGGTTGTTACGGACCAGGAACCTGGCAAACGAAAACTCGTCTCCATTAGGAAGCGTCTGATTATCCTTCAGAGCCTGGAATGGCATCGAATTGGCCAGGGTAAAAATCACTGTAGAAGTAGCAAAATCCTGGGTGTCCAGCTGTGGCGGATTTACATTTTTCTCTTTGGAATAATTGATATTACCAGTAGCCGTCAGCCTTTTGGAGATGTTCTGGCTAAAACCCAGGTTGATCACTTTTTTATTAAATGTATTATTTTCTACAATACCCTTGTTATCCGTGTTGGATAGGGAAAGACTAAATCCGCCGTTCGGGCCATTGTTGGACACCGTTACGGTATTGGTCAGATTGGTCCCAACCCGGTAAAATTGTTTCACCCTGTTATACACCGGTTCATAAGGATATTCCTTATTGTCGAAAAGAATCTGTTTCATCCCAGGCTCAAATTTTTCCCCGAAACTCCATACACCAGAGCTGGGAAAGGCGGTGGTAGGTCTTTTCCCTCCCTCACCCTGACCATATTCATACTGAAAATCAGTAAAATCAAGCGGCGTATCGGTCGTAAAATTCATATTATAACTTACGCCAAGCCCGTTGCCGCTGCCTCTGGTTTTGGTAGTGATCATCACCACGCCATCTTTGGCACGGGAGCCGTAAAGTGCAGCCGCCGTTGCTCCCTTGAGTACCGTCATGGATTCAATATCATCAGGGTTAATACTGGACAATCCGTCTCCTCCATCCGATGAATTTGCTGAACGTTGCCCGTAATCTCCTCCGCCTGCAAAATTGGAATTATCAATAGGAACCCCGTTTACCACAATCAGGGGGCTGTTTTGGCCGCTAAAAGATGACTGCCCACGGATACGGATCTTGGCGGTTCCGCCTGGGCCCGTTGAAAGAGAAGAAATATTGACCCCCGCCATTTTCCCCTGCAAACCACTTAACACATTGGGAGAGCGGTTGGTAGAGATCTGATCCGCGTTTACGGTGGCTGTGGCATAACCCAGTGTTTTTGCTTCACGTTTGATGCCTAATGCAGTCACAACTACTTCTGTCAGGTTCTTTTCTTCCTGAACCATCTGAATATCCAGAACCGATCGGTTATTGACGGCTACGGTCTGGCTGACATAACCGATAAATGAAAACACGAGAGAGCCGCCGGAAGGAACACTGATCGAATATTTCCCATCAATATCCGTTACTGTTCCCTGAGAGGTGCCCAGGACTAAAATGTTAACACCCGGCAACGATTCATCCAACCCGGTAACCTTGCCCGTTACCGTGATATTCTGAGCCCGGAGGGTGCTGGTTCCAACTAACAGGAAAAGAAAAGTTAGCTTTAAAATTTTTTCCATAGTACGAGCATTAGAGGTGAATAAGAAAGAAATCCGAATCAAGAAAATTAGAAATAGTACCAAAAGAACGAAATAGTATATACGTAATACGTTATCGAACACACAAGTATTCTCCGGGACTTTCCGCAGTAAAAAAATGATCTGAAAACCCGGCATCTCCTTAAACTCTCCGAATCCCCCCAACTAAAATAGCAGCCGGAAATGCGCCTGTATCCAGGCCGCGAGTATCTCACAAACCCTACACATCTTTATTATGCTTAATCGTTTAAGCAATGAATTTTAATTTTTATGAGCTCAAAAAAACTGAACTCAGGTATCAATTAATTATTAGTTGAAAAATGCAGTAGTATAAATAGCAAAAAAAACCTCCTGTCCGAATGTAGAAAATAACAGGCCTCCCAAAAGTAAGTTTAAACGTTTAAACAAAAAAATATTTCCACAATTATTTTTATATTTTTTCTTCAAATAGCCCTAAAAATTACCTATGCCCGCAAAAAAAAGCCCGACAGGTAATTTCCTGCCGGGCCTCGTGACTGTCGAATATCAATTCTTAGGAAAGGCCCTTGAACGAGTCTTCCTGTGTAAATGGCTGATTTCTTAATCGCTGCTTAGTGGCCTTATAAAAAGCATTCGCTATGGCAGCCCCCGTAGGCGGCAGGGCTGGTTCGCCAAGCCCGGTAGGAGATATCCCATTATCCACAAAATGCACCTCCACTTCCGGAATTTCATTCATCCTGATCAGACGGAAACCATTAAAATTGCTCTGGTCGGGTGCACCATCTTTAAACGTAAGGTTCCCGTACATGGCATGCCCCATACCATCCACCACGCCTCCTCTTACCTGCTGTAACGAACCGCTTTTATTGATAACAATTCCGCAGTCTACAGCAGCTACTATGTTTTTCAGTACCGGTTTCCCCTTTTCCATTATCACCTCGCCCACCTGTGCCACATAAGACCTGTGTGAAAAGTAAACGCTAAATCCCTGGTAAACTCCCTTTTTCTTGCCCCAGTTACTTTTTTCAGCTGCCATTTTTATAATGGCTATCATGCGGTCAATATCATATTTGATCGCACCGGCGGGCAATTTCTTAGCCTTTTCCAGTAATTCCAGACGGAATTGTACCGGATCCTTTCCAGCCGCTTCTGCTATCTCGTCCAGAAATGCCTGCTCGGCATACGCCAGAAAATTGGTGATCGGTGCACGCCATGGACCGGTGGTAATGGGTGATTTATGTTCTACCGAATCAATCAGGAGGTTATCCACTGCACCTGAAGGGAAATTATCCTCGCGTGTTGAATTACCTGAATTCATACCCACGCCCCTCAGCTTGTAGCCTATCAGCTGACCCGACGCATCAAGCGCTGCCTCAAACCGATACCTGACCGCAGGCCGGTAAGTACCGCCTGTCATATCATCTTCACGGGTCCACATTACTTTTACAGGTGCCTTCACCAGCTTGGATACATGCGCAGCTTCTGTTACAAAATCCGCAGCAAGCCTCCTTCCGAAGCCTCCTCCCTGCCGGGTTATTTCCACAGTGATTTTTTCTTTGGGAAATCCTGTTATTTTCGACACCTCGTCTCGTGCCCGATCGGGAGTTTGCGTTGGGCCAACCAGTTCCACTCCGTCTTCTCTCACATGCGCAAAGAAGTTCATGGGTTCAAGCGGGCTATGCGGCAAAAACGGGCATTGATACTCGGCCTTAATGACCTTTGCGGCGTTTTTAAATGCGGCATCGGCATCACCATCCTTACGTCGGACAGTTGCCTCACCATGATCAAGTAATTCTTTAAAAATCCGGTTATGATCCGCTGAGCTTTCCAGATCGGCGGCCTTTTCATATTCTATTTTTACCGCCTCCCTCGCTTTTTTCACCTGCCAGGTAGATTTTCCCACAACAGCAACGCTGTTTTCGAAAGTCACCACATCCACAATACCCGGCATTGCTTTCGCGGCAGTGGCATCCACCGATTTTAACTTCAGACCAAAAGCCTTTGGCCGCTGGATCTGAGCGAATAGCATACCTTCTTTATAAACATCCAAGCCGAACAGGGGTTTGCCTGTAAAGATATTCTGGTTATCCACATTTTTAACCGACTGCCCGATAAGCCTAAAATCCTTTTCATTTTTGAGAGTGATCTCTTTGGGGGCCGTCAGCCCGGATGCATCCACGGCCAGTTGCCCATAGGTAAATGACCGCCCTGATGTTTTGTGAAGTACTTTACCGTTGTCCGTCGTGATTTCAGAAACCGGAACTTTCCAGCGCGCAGCCGCCGCTTCGACCAGAAGGAATCTGGCCATGGCCCCAGCCTTACGTAACCGCTCCCAGGAATGTGGTACAGCGCCACTACCGCCGGTTACCTGGCGTTCAAATTTGGAATTATCCAGATTTCCCTGAACCGTTTTTACCATTTTCCAGTCTGCGTCCAGCTCTTCGGCCACAACCATCGGAAAAGCAGTTTTAATCCCCTGCCCTATTTCCGGATTCGGGGATACGATCGTGATGATGTTGTCAGTACCAATGGAGAGATAACTGTTAAAATTAACCATCCCTGCTGCAATAGCCTGCCCGTTCACCACAACTGGCGCAGCGGCCGATGCGGACCAGTTAAATCCCAGAAAGAGGCCCCCGCCTGCGGCCGCGGCAAGCTTCATAAAATCTCTTCTTGAAGTTTGTTCTATGTTCTGCATGGTTATTTGGATTTGGAGGCTGCTACTTTTACCGCTTCACGAATACGATGATATGTCCCGCACCGGCAGAGATTCCCACTCATGGTAGCTACAATTTCTTCGTCCGTAGGTTTTGGTTTCTCTTTCAGTAAGGCTGCTGCTGTCATGATCTGCCCCGCCTGGCAGTAACCGCATTGTGCCACATCCACTTCATCCCAGGCCTTTTGCACCGGATGATCTCCCTTTTCTGATAACCCTTCGATGGTCGTCACTTTTGATTTACCCACTGCTGACACTGGCAGCACACAGGAGCGAACTGCCTTCCCGTCCAAATGAACCGTGCAGGCTCCGCACTGTGCAATTCCACAGCCGAATTTAGTACCTACCAATCCCAGGTTGTCCCGAAGTACCCATAGTAAGGGGGTATCTCCCTCAATGTCGGCCTGATAGGCGCGGTTGTTAATTGAAAGTTTGAATAATGCCATGGTGAATGAATTGAGTCTTGAAAATGATTCAGGAAATTAATTAGCAATTTCAACGACAGAGGAGCAGCCATTTCAGTTTAAAGACAAAGAATAACTGAAAAGCCCCCTAATTTACATAATTAACTTTTTCAAATCAACCGAAACTGAAAATCAGATGGTTGCCTGTCATTCAGTATCTCACCAATAGCATGAGCATTTGATTGTAAGATCTATTAACGCAGCAGACCGGGCATTGCGCAGTAGTAGCCGGCCAAAAAAGCTCAGAAGCAACGGCGTATCAGTTACCTGTCTTCTGCCAGGAGCCGCCTGATGTCCCCGATCATCTGTTCTATTTCCAGCTGAAGGGTTCCGTTGTAAATTCCCCGGATCCGTTTGTTTCTATCGACGAGAATGATATGCTCGGTGTGCAGAAATTCGGTACTGTCCTTCGTAAAGCCCAGGTCTTCTTCTGCAAAATAGGATTGACGCGCCAGGTTATATATTTCTCCCTTACTCCCCGTCAGGAGGTGCCAGTTCGGAGATACAATTCCATTTTCTCTGGCAAAAGCTCCCAGGCGCCCCACATTATCTATCCAGGGGGTGACACTAAAGGAAAGGATAGACACTTCATGGTTGTTTTTAAATGCCTGCTGAACCAGTTTCATATGCTTGGTCATGACGGGACAGATACTGATACAGCTGGTAAAAATAAAATTAGCCACGTGGATTTTACCCTCTACGTCCCGATCCGTGATCTGGCGGCCCTGCTGGTCCGTAAACGAAAATGAGGTGATCCGGTGATTTACTTTTTGCTGCGCCTCTCTGAAATCCGAAAAAAATAAGGGGCTGAAATCCGGTGTATTATAATAAGGCAAACTGTTCGTTTCCGAGTTGTCCGAACATCCCAATATTCCCACAATGAACAGGGAAAGGCTATTTCTTAAAAACACTGTCCGTAACATTCACACAATTTTTAGTACCCAGCAGTCCATACCTTCTGCCGTTCAGGATCACATAGTTTGACCTGATTTTCCCATTATCGTAAAACATTCTCTGCGGCCCTTCCTCATATCCTCTGGTGTAATTCATTTCCTTAATCAGTACACCAGTTGAACTCCATTCCCGGCAGGTACCTTCATACTCGTCATGCTCAAACCGATACTCTAGTTTTTTGCGTCCGTTTTCCCACCAGACCAGGTAATTACCCGTTTTATCTCCGTGATCAAAATATCTTGTTTCCTGTGGTGTGCCGTCAGCATAATACTTTTTCCAGATTCCATGTTCCCTGCCATTCAAATATCCCGAAACCGCGGCAGTATCATGCGTGCCCGAATACCAGTGCAAAACCTTTCCGGTAAAAGGCTGATCCTTGTGGTATAAAATTCCGTTACGGATCTGCAAACCTCTATCGGAAGCATCTACCCAAACCAGATCCGCAGAACTACATCCTGATACAATCAATAAAAGCGTGCAAAACACCTTACTGAGTAACCGTCCCAGATGTACCGTAAAATCCACTGCCATTGATATAAGGGTCCGTACTTGTAATATGATAGTGATAAATACCAGCGGGATACTCAGTCGTGGCATGTGAATGACCGTGATAGACATCAAGGGAAGAAGTAACCACGTCTGTCCCATTTTCCTGGGGACCATATACGGGAAAACCGTCCAGCAAAAATCCCAGCAAAGCCGATTTGGAAGCTTTGACCATCGTCAGATAAAGTGGTTCCACATGGTAATGATACTGCCCGCTTTGCTGAGGGTGCCCCCAGTACTGATCAAAACTCACTATTTCGCTGGTAAGCGGCTGGCTGGGGCCCGCATACTGATTAAAAAATGGGACGCCATTCACTGCAACACCTATGGGCCCTAAGGGTGTTGCAGCATGCGTACTTGCGACTTTAGGGTTCAGGGGAATCTTGAAGGTATACATTTGCGAGGATATGGAATTGGGATTCTTTTTGAACTGGCTTCCTCCGAAAGTAGTACCGCTGAAATTTTCGTACAATGCATTCCCCGATGCATAATACACACTTTTATGATCCGGCAGACCTGTTGTTTTAATGGTGAGATAGGTCCCGTCTGAGGTAATGGAGGTAGCACCGTAGATCTTGGAATACACCGCTGGAATATCAGTTCCCGGATCGACAGTACTGGTACTATCCTTTTTACAGGCCATAAAACCCAGTACAAAAAGAAGAGACAATAGTTGTGTTGATTTTTTCATGATATGATCGTTTTTCCCTTATACGACCAAACCAAAATATTCCTTCGATACAGAAATCATTTTTTCCCTGGTACAAAAAAAAACGCTAGTTCCCGGGTCAGTACGTCAAAATGCTGAAGTTGAGCGGGCTTACAAAGATTTCTGATGGCAGCAAAATGATTGTAATGTACCGCTTCCATTAACTTCTGCAAGTCTCCCAAACGATTTTCCAGCGAATCGCGGCCTGTTTGTTTTTGATCCCGGAGTGTCAGGTACAAATTCTTCTTTGTCTCACGGATCTGCCCTTCAAGCTCCGTAACGGCCCGCCGATGCTCCTGAATCAGTTTTTCATATTGCATTACCTGGTCTTTATCAAAATCGAGTTGCTCTATGATGATCCGTTTGGGGTGTTCCCGGTCGTGTTCTGGCATTCCGGGGAATGGCACACGTCCTTTTTCATTAACCAGCAAAAACAAAATCACCAGGTTCAATACCAGCAAAAATCCTACTGCGATCCCCAAAAGCCTTATTTTACTCATCGTAAAGCGTATTGGAAGTTGATAAATGCATGGTCGTGACAAGTTCTCCCAGCCCTGCGGGTACCCAACCGGTGGTTTTCAGGACGAGCCCGATATTTAATCCCGTTATAAAAATGGCTGACAGAGCGAATGCCCATTTCCACTGAAGCGGTGCCTGACTTAAACCTGCTATTTTATTCTCTATCCTCGTAAAAAGAAACGGAGGGACATTCACTCGGCGAATTCTTTTCAAATGATCGAAGTTCTGTTCCATTTTACAACGTTGTTTTCAAACTATTACGATTTAATTTTCAAATTCCTTCTCCACCTTTGATTTTTCTGTTCAGGGCGTGCTTGGCTCTCTGGAACAATGATTCCACCGCCTTTTCACTTACTCCCATGATTTCGGCCACCTCCTTTTGGGAGCGGTCTTCCGCTTTAAGCAGGATGACCACTGTTTTCTGGTTAGCAGGAAGTGCGTTGATCAACCTGAAAAGGTTCTGGAGTTGCTCCTTATCTTCCAGCGCAATTCCCGGATGATCACTACTTTCTGCTTCAACTACAGGCTGGTTGCTGTCTGTCCGAAAGAGACTGGTGATAAACCCAAACCGTTTCCGGGCTTTCTTCATTTTAAGAAAATCTAGGCTTTGGTTAATGGCGATCCGGTAGATCCAGGTTTTCAGTGACGAGGCTTCCGGGTTATACCTGTGAATATTCTGATAAACTTTAACAAATACTTCCTGCGTAATGTCCTGAGCATCAGAAATATTCTGAACATAGTTTAAAGCAAGGTTATAGACTAGATTCTTATAGTCGTCATAAACTGCTTTAAATTCAGTATCCTTGCGCATTTGTATTCCAAGGGGTGTGTGTAATACTTTCAGGGTCGGTGCTTTACTAATCCAGCTTGTTGTTTTTCAGAATAACTGTTGGTAAACAAAAAATCCTACGGCACAAAGCAGTAGGAAATTGTATCATTTCAGTAAATAGTACGTTCAGGCTTCTCCTCCCGGCCCGCCAAAACTGATCGGGAAATTGAAAGTCGGCTCGTTATCCTGCGTACTGTGGATCGGCCCATACTGGTCTTCGTACTTATTGATATTATCTTTTAAGGCTGCTATTAATCTTTTGGCGTGTTCTGGTGTAATAATGATCCTGGCCTTCACCTTAGCGCGTGGCACGCCGGGCATAAGCCTTATAAAATCCAGGATAAATTCGCTATTGGAGTGAGCGATCATGGCGAGGTTGGAGTATACTCCTTCAGCCATTTCCTCGGATAGCTCCACGTTGATCTGCTGTTCGTTTTCTTTGTTGTCGTCTTCCATGGGTTGGATTTTTAATAGCACACTGCTATCAGCCCTGCGGCATTTAATTATTGGCCTGAATTTACTAAAATTAAACAGTATCCAAAACAAAGAGCCGGTTCCACACTAGCAGAACCGGCTCTTTTACAACTTACCTATGCGCTATGCAAGCTCTTTTTTCTTGGAAGCCTGTTTTTCGCGGGATGCATTCAGTGCATCGTATTCTTCTTTTGAACCCACGATCAGGTTTTCATACTGACGCATACCTGTACCGGCCGGGATCAGGTGACCAACGATCACGTTTTCCTTCAGACCTTTCAGTTCATCACGTTTTCCGCGAACCGCAGCTTCGCTCAGTACCTTGGTTGTTTCCTGGAACGATGCCGCAGAAACAAAACTTTCAGTACCCAGAGAAGCCTGTGTGATACCCATCAGAGTAGGTTTAGCCACAGCAGCCTGCGCATCACGTGCCACAACCAGCTTCAGGTCACGGCGTTTAAGGCTTGAATTTTCATCACGTAAACGACGTACTGAAATGATCATACCTGGTTTCAGTGTGTCCGAATTACCGGGATCTTCCACTACTTTCATATCCAGTATCTTATCATTTTCCTCGCGGAATACAACACGGTCAACCGCCTGCATTTCGAGGAAGTTGGTATCTCCGGCATCCAGGATCTCCACTTTCTGCATCATCTGACGAACGATACACTCGATGTGCTTGTCGTTAATCTTCACACCCTGCAGACGGTATACCTCCTGGATTTCATTTACAAGATACTCCTGAACGGCTGTTGGTCCTTTGATCGACAGGATATCCGCTGGTGTAATGGCGCCATCTGACAGTGGATCGCCCGCTCTTACGAAGTCCCCATCCTGTACCAGAATGTGCTTCGAAAGCGCCACCATGTAACGGCGTTGAGTTCCGTCTTTCGACTCAATATGAATTTCGCGGTTACCACGTTTCACACCACCGTAACTTACTACCCCGTCGATTTCCGTAACGGTTGCCGGATTGGATGGGTTACGTGCCTCAAACAATTCAGTTACACGTGGAAGACCTCCGGTGATATCGCGGGTCTTACCAACCACACGAGGTATTTTCGCCAGTGGCTGACCGGCTTTTACCGCAGCTCCGTTTTTCACAACCAGACGCGCTCCCACCGGAAGGTTATAGCCCTTCTCTGTCTGATCTTTCAACAGCGTACTTTTACCCTTAACCACGATCGCCGGGTTTTTGGTTTTATCACGTGTTTCAATGATAACAGATTCCTGGAATCCGGTTTGTTCGTCAAATTCTTCTCGGTAGGTAATACCTTCCTCAATGGCATCAAAGGAAACGGCTCCCGTGAACTCAGAAAGAATTACAGCGTGATACGGATCCCAGGTACATAGTTCCTGACCTTTGAAAACGGTATCTCCTTCTTTCACCAGAAGGTGTGCTCCATAAGGAACGTTATTGCTGATCAGCAGTTGTTTGGTTTCAGGGTGAACGATTTTCACCTCACCAGAACGTCCCATCACAACCGTTACATCGTCTCCTTCGGAATTAACCGATTGAACCAGACGAAGATCTTCAAACTGAATCAGACCGTCGAATTTCGCCTTGATATTTGCATCTACAGAAATGTTGGATGCTGTACCACCGACGTGGAACGTACGAAGGGTAAGCTGTGTACCCGGCTCCCCGATAGACTGGGATGCGATTACCCCTACTGCTTCACCGATGTTAACCATGTGAGCAGATGCAAGGCTGCGTCCGTAACATTTGGCACAAACGCCGTTACGTGTTTCGCAGGTAAGTACCGATCGTATTTCTACGCTCTCAATACTTGTTTCATCTATATAAGAGGCGATCTCTTCCGTGATTTCCTGTCCGGAAGTCAGGATGATTTCTCCTGACAAAGGATCAAATACATCATGAACGCTTACACGGCCCAGGATACGCTCCGACAGCGGCTCTACAATATCTTCATTGTCTTTCAATGCCGATATCTGAATTCCCCGAAGCGTACCGCAGTCGTTTTCAACCACTACAACATCCTGCGCAACATCATGTAAACGACGGGTCAGATAACCGGCATCCGCTGTTTTCAAGGCAGTATCTGCAAGACCTTTACGCGCACCGTGTGTAGAGATAAAGTACTCAAGAACGTCAAGCCCTTCCTTAAAGTTAGAAAGGATCGGGTTCTCGATGATTTCTCCTGCACCACCCGCGATATTTTTCTGCGGCTTGGCCATAAGCCCTCTCATACCACCCAGCTGGCGAATCTGCTCACGGGAACCACGGGCTCCTGAGTGCATCATCATATAGATGGAGTTAAATCCTCCCTGATCCGTTTCCAGCTGCTTCATCAATGTTTCTGTGATACGTGAGTTAACACGCGTCCAGATATCGATCACCTGGTTATAACGTTCGTTCTCTGTGATCAGACCCATCAGATAGTTACTCCAGACGTTTTCAACATCTGCTTTAGCCTGCTCGATGAGTTTCTCCTTTTCGTCTGGAACCATTACGTCATTCAATCCCATAGACAAACCACCTTTAAAGGCCATCTGGAAACCAAGTTCTTTGATTTCGTCAAGGAATTGAGCCGTACGGGCTACACCTGCCATTTTGAATACAAGACCAATGATCTGCTGCAATTTTTTCTTAGTCAGCAATTCATTGATATATCCTACTTCTGCGGGTACCGCCTGATTGAAAAGAATACGGCCGGCAACTGTATCCACCAGTTTGGTTTCAAACGATCCGTCGTCGTTCCGTACCCGCAGACGGCATTTGATATTGGCGTGTTTGGACAGTTTCCCTTCGTTGATCGCGATGATAACCTCATCAGGACCATAGAAAACCATTCCTTCTCCGATGATCGGATATTCGGGCGTACTTACACGGCCTTTTGTTACATAATAAAGACCCAAAACCATGTCCTGTGATGGTACCGTGATCGGCGCACCGTTGGCAGGGTTAAGAATGTTATGTGAAGAAAGCATCAGCATAGACGCTTCCAGAACGGCTTCCTGACCCAATGGCACGTGAACAGCCATCTGGTCACCGTCAAAGTCAGCGTTGAATGCAGTACAAACCAATGGGTGCAATTGTATCGCTTTTCCTTCGATCAGCTTGGGCTGGAACGCCTGGATACCCAGACGGTGAAGCGTTGGAGCACGGTTGAGCAGAACAGGATGTCCTTTCAAAACGTTTTCCAGGATATCCCAGATCACCGGATCCTTACGATCCACGATTTTCTTAGCTGATTTTACAGTTTTAACAATACCGCGCTCGATCAACTTGCGGATAATAAACGGCTTGAACAACTCGGCCGCCATATCTTTTGGCAAACCACACTCGTGCAGCTTCAGTTCAGGACCAACGACGATTACCGAACGACCGGAATAATCGACACGCTTACCAAGCAGGTTCTGACGGAAACGTCCTTGCTTACCTTTCAGCATATCTGAAAGTGATTTCAAAGCACGGTTACCTTCTGAACGTACCGCGTTTACTTTACGGCTGTTGTCGAAAAGCGAATCTACCGCTTCCTGCAACATCCGTTTTTCGTTACGCAAAATCACCTCAGGTGCTTTGATTTCGATTAGACGTTTCAGACGGTTGTTCCGGATGATGACCCTACGATACAGGTCGTTCAAGTCGGATGTAGCAAAACGACCACCGTCCAGAGGCACAAGCGGACGAAGTTCCGGTGGGATAACAGGTACCATACGGATCACCATCCACTCAGGACGGTTTTCGATCCGTGTATTGGCATCACGGAAAGCCTCCACAACTTTCAGACGTTTTAAAGCTTCCGCCTTACGTTGCTGAGAAGTATCTGTTGCTGCCTGGTGGCGAAGCTCGTAAGAAAGCTCGTCAAGATTGATGCGGTTCAAAAGCATTTCCAGCGCATCAGCTCCCATTTTAGCGATAAACTTATTGGGATCCGTGTCAGGAAGTAACTGGTTTTCACGCGGCAGTTTATCGATGATATCCAGGTATTCATCCTCAGTCAGGAAGTCCAGATAGCCTACGCCATCTTCTTCTTTGATACCAGCCTGAACTACTGCATATCGCTCGTAGTATATAATCTGATCCAGCTTTTTGGTAGACAATCCGAGCAGGTACCCGATCTTGTTCGGCAAGCTGCGGAAATACCAGATGTGTGCAACGGGAACAACGAGCTCAATGTGGCCCATACGCTCACGACGTACCTTTTTCTCGGTAACCTCCACACCACAACGGTCGCAGATGATACCTTTGTAACGGATACGTTTGTATTTTCCACAATGACATTCCCAGTCCTTTACAGGTCCGAAAATGCGCTCGCAGAACAACCCACCCATTTCCGGTTTGTAGGTCCGGTAGTTGATGGTTTCAGGCTGGGTTACTTCACCGAATGAGCTCTCAAGGATAGACTCAGGTGATGCCAGACTGATTGTCATTCTGGAAAAATCACTATTAAGTTTTTTGTTCTTTTTGAAAGACATAATTAAAAAGTCGTTTGTCTGTTAGTCGAAACTCAATTTGTATTGCATTTCTAAGGAGCGCTTATATTTCAAAGCGCTCCTTACGACTAAAAATTAGTCCAGCGTAATCTCCAATGCTAATCCACGAAGCTCGTGAACAAGTACGTTGAATGACTCCGGAATATTTGGTTTCGGAAGGTTTTCACCTTTCACGATTGCTTCGTATGCTTTGGCACGGCCAACGACGTCATCCGACTTAACGGTAAGGATTTCCTGAAGAATGTGAGATGCACCGAATGCTTCAAGTGCCCACACTTCCATTTCTCCAAAACGCTGACCACCGAACTGCGCTTTACCACCCAATGGCTGCTGGGTAATGAGCGAGTAGGGTCCGATTGAACGGGCGTGCATCTTGTCGTCCACAAGGTGGCCCAGCTTCATCATGTACATCAGACCAACCGTTACGGGCTGATCAAATTGTTCACCGCTCAATCCGTTGTAAAGGTACGTACGGCCCCATGCTGGTAATCCGGCCTCTTTCAGCTCAGCCGCCACTTCTGCTTCGGTCGCTCCGTCAAAAATCGGTGTTGCATACCGACGGCCCAGTTTAAGACCAGCCCATGCAAGAATGGTTTCGTAGATCTGACCGATGTTCATACGCGAAGGTACCCCAAGTGGGTTCAACACGATATCCACCGGTGTTCCATCTTCCAAGAATGGCATATCTTCATCACGAACAATACGGGCCACAACCCCTTTGTTACCGTGACGACCGGCCATTTTATCCCCTACTTTCAATTTACGTTTCTTGGCAATATATACTTTGGCAAGTTTCACGATACCCGCAGGAAGTTCATCGCCCACTTCAAGTGCGAAACGATCGCGTTTGAAACGGCCCATTAACTCACTACGTGCATTGAGGTAGTTTTTCAGTACCAGTGAAACCTGTACATTGGTATCAGCATCCTCAGTCCAGTTATCTGTAAGTACATCACCGATCAGGTTTACTTCTTCAGCTACTGCATACTGGCTCTCATCACGGTAAGGGTTGTTAGCCGGGAACAGGTTTTCCGAAATATTACGGATACCAAACTTCATTCCTTTGCTGATCAGCTCATCACCGAACTTGTGCTTAACACCCTGGCTTGTTTTACCATCAACAAGCTGAACAAGTTTGTCGATCACCCGGCCGCGAAGTGCGGTCAGGTCACGGCTGTACTTCTTCATCAGCAGACGCAGTTCGTCTTTGTGTTTTGCACGTTCCTCTTTTGTTGGGCGTGAGAAAAGTTTGGTATCAATTACCACTCCTTTCATGGATGGCGGTGCCTTTTTAGATGCATCCTTCACATCACCTGCTTTATCACCGAAGATTGCACGAAGCAGTTTTTCTTCCGGTGTCGGATCCGACTCTCCTTTTGGCGTGATCTTACCGATCAGGATATCTCCTTCTTTTACTTCTGTACCAACTTGTACGATACCATTCTCATCAAGGTTCTTAACCGTTTCCTCGCTTACGTTTGGAATTTCAGCAGTCAGTTCTTCCTCGCCACGTTTTGTATCCCGTACCTCCAGTTCGAATTCTTCGATGTGGATAGATGTAAAGATATCGTCCCGTACAACTTTCTCCGAAATTACAATCGCATCCTCGAAGTTGTAACCCTGCCATGGCATGAAAGCAACCATCAGGTTACGGCCCAGGGCCAGTTCACCACCTTCGGTACCATATCCCTGGCAGAGTGCCTCACCTTTAGAAACTTTCTGGCCTTTCAGCACCATAGGCTGAAGGTTCAGACAAGTATCCTGGTTGGTACGGCGGAATTTTACCAGATCATAAGAAACGCTGTCCTCTATGAAAGAAACCAGACGTTCCTCGTCCGTTCTGTAATATTTAACAACAATCTTTGTTGCATCCACGTATTCAATCTCTCCATCTCCCTCTGCAACGATCAATGCACGGGAATCCATTGCTACACGTTTTTCAAGACCAGTTCCAACAATAGGAGCCTGGGGCCGTAACAAAGGAACACCCTGGCGCTGCATGTTAGAGCCCATCAAAGCCCTGTTGGCATCATCATGCTCAAGGAACGGAATCAGCGATGCCGCAACAGATACAATCTGGTTGGCGGCAACGTCCATATAGGAAGCCTGTGAAGGATCCACCATCGGGAAATCTCCTTCAAAACGCGTCTTGATTTTTTCCACCGTGAAGTTTCCGCTTTCATCTACCGAGGCGTTGGCCTGGGCGATGTATTTGGAATCTTCTTCTTCGGCAGTCATATAAATGATATCCTCGGTAAGTTTTCCGGCTCCATCAATCACACGGTAAGGTGTTTCGATAAAGCCCATACCGTTTACTTTTGCAAATACGCAAAGTGACGAAATCAGACCGATGTTTGGTCCTTCAGGCGTTTCAATCGTACACAGACGCCCGTAGTGCGTGTAGTGAACGTCACGAACCTCAAAACCTGCTCTTTCACGGGAAAGACCGCCAGGTCCAAGTGCCGACATACGTCTCTTGTGCGTTATCTCAGCCAATGGATTGGTTTGATCCATGAACTGCGACAGCTGGTTGGTACCAAAGAAAGAGTTGATAACAGAAGAAAGCGTACGTGCATTGATCAGATCGACCGGTTTGAAATCTTCGTTGTCACGAACATTCATACGTTCTTTGATCGTACGCGCCATACGTGCAAGACCCACACCGAACTGTGCATAAAGCTGCTCACCCACCGTGCGGACACGACGGTTTGACAAGTGATCGATATCATCGACAACCGCCTTCGCATTGATCAGACCAATGAGGTATTTCACGATGGAAACAATATCACCGGTTGTCAGTACGCGCACGTCAAGGCTGGTATCCGATCCCAGCTTTTTGTTGATACGGTAACGGCCCACATCACCCAGGTCATAACGTTTGTCACTGAAGAACAAGCTCTGGATCACATCCCGTGCAGTTTGTTCATCCGGTGCCTCTGCGTTACGCAGCTGGCGGTAAATTTGCTCAACTGCCTCTTTATCAGAGTTTGAACTATCTTTTTGGAGCGTATTATAAATGATGTTATAATCCGCAACGTTCATGTCTTCTTTGTGCAGGATCACCGATTTCTGACCCGATTCCACAATCACCTCGATATCATCCGGTGAAATAGTCGAATCACGCTCGAGTAATACCTCATTACGCTGGATGGAAACGACCTCACCGGTATCTTCATCCACGAAATCCTCCGTCCAGGTACGTAGCACCCTGGCAGCCAGACGACGGCCCACTGCCTTTTTCAGGTTGGACGGAGTTGCAGCGATTTCTTCGGACAGACCGAAAAGATCGAGTATATCTTTGTCTGAACCAAAACCGATGGCTCTCAAAAGGGTAGTAACAGGGAATTTCTTTTTACGGTCAATGTAAGCATACATCACATTATTCACGTCGGTTGAGAATTCAATCCATGAACCCTTAAACGGAATAATACGCGCCGAATATAGTTTCGACCCGTTGGTGTGCTTGCTCATTGAGAAGAATACGCCTGGTGAGCGGTGCAGCTGAGAAACAATTACACGCTCGGCACCATTGATCACAAATGACCCACGCTCGGTCATATAAGGAATATTCCCCAGGAATACCTCCTGCTCAATGGTTTCAAATTCTTCGTGATCGGCATCGTTACAGATTAACCGCAACTTCGCCTTTAAAGGAACCGCATAAGTCAGTCCCCGGTCGATGGATTCATCGACGGAATACTTTGGTGGTTCAAGTAAATAATCGATAAACTCAAGCACGAAATTGTCGCGTGAGTCAGCAATTGGAAAGTTTTCAGCGAAAACTTTGTACAATCCTTCACCTGAACGGTCTTCTACTGATGTATCAAGACTAAAGAAATCCCGGAATGATTGTACCTGGATTCCCAGCAAGTCAGGATAATCAATAACGGGATTGATCCTGGAGAAATTTTTTCTGGTTTTTTTTTGAGTAGCCAAGGCTATGTCTGATTTGGGTTAACAGAACGAAAAACAAAGCGACGGAGTAACTTATAACAACGCGCAATCGTACTAATTAGTTTAAAACCGCAATCGTATTGCCTCGTAGAACGATGAAGTTAGCTGCCCCTTTTCTTCCTTTCTACGAGTAAAGAAGTGTTTCGGGCATACTATCTGTGAAGATAAAGGCATTGCCAGACTACGGTGTGGATCTGGTTACCTGTGTTAATCCTAACGTTAAGAAGCGGAATTTGTTTGGATTATACACAAAAATAGGAAAGACCTGACTGTCCGTCAGGCCTGTTCCCGTTGTAATATGTAGGTTTGACGCTACCGTGAGGAAATTATTTTACCTCAACCTCAGCACCAGCTTCTTCAAGTTGTTTTTTCAAAGCTTCTGCTTCGTCTTTTGCAACACCTTCTTTAACTGGTTTTGGAGCGCCGTCAACTAGTTCTTTCGCTTCTTTCAGTCCAAGACCTGTAAGGTCTTTAACCAATTTCACAACAGCCAGCTTGCTAGCACCTGCTGATTTCAAAATTACATCAAAAGACGTTTTTTCCTCTACTACCGGAGCATCAGCACCAGCACCACCAGCAGGACCAGCTACAACAACTGCACCAGCAGCTGCAGGCTCGATGCCATATTCGTCTTTAAGAATTGTAGCCAATTCGTTAACTTCTTTAACCGTCAGGTTAACAAGTTGTTCCGCGAATGCTTTCAAATCTGCCATTTTATTTTTTTGATTTTGTGATTATACAATAAGAATGATTTAAGAGCTCTTACTATTTTACCCGGGAGCTCAACCTGGTTATAAAAATACTTAGTCTTCTTTCTCAGATAAAGTTTTGAGAATACCAGCCAACTTGTGACCGCCGCTTGAAAGCGCGCCGATAACATTTTTGGCAGGTGATTGCAACAGTCCGATGATTTCTCCAACCATTTCTTGTTTGGATTTCAGAGAAATCAGAACGTCAAGCTGGCTTTCGCCTACAAAAACAGAAGAGTCAACCGAAGCCGCTTTAAATTTCAGCTTGTCGCTACCTCCTTTTTTCTTGAACTCCTTGATCAGCTGTGCAGGAACTTTACCTGACTCCGGGTGGAACATTACTCCGGAAAATCCTTTGAGTATTTCATCAAAAGCTGAATAATCCGTATCTAATGTTTCAAGTGCTTTCTTAATCAGTGTATTCTTAACAACCCGATACTCAATACCGCGTTCAAAGCAAAGGCCTCTCAGGGTATTCACCTCGCCAACGGACATGCCATTTGCACTGGTGATGTAAAAGTATGGTGTGCTGGAGAATTTCTGACTCAGTTCGTCTATAATTACTGCTTTCTCTTCCCGTGTCATATTATAATCCTGGAATCGTGTTTTTGTCAATTGTAACACCCGGGCTCATCGTGCTTGACAAGTGAATGCTCTTTACGTAGGTACCCTTGGCCGATGATGGCTTCAGGCGAACCAAGGTATTGATAACCTCTGTTGCGTTCTGTGCAAGTTGTTCGCTTCCGAAGGAAACTTTTCCTACACTCGTATGAATGATACCGGTTTTGTCAACTTTGAAGTCGATTTTACCCGCTTTCACTTCTTTCACAGCCTTAGCAACATCTGGTGTTACCGTACCTGATTTAGGGTTTGGCATCAATCCGCGAGGACCCAGTACCTTACCTAACTTACCCACTTTTGCCATTACCGATGGCATAGTGATGATCACGTCAATATCTGTCCAGCCTTGTTCTATCTTTTGGATATACTCATCAAGACCAACATAATCTGCTCCTGCTGCTTTCGCTTCTGCTTCCTTGTCAGGAGTACACAGAACCAATACACGTACTTCCTTTCCTGTACCATGAGGCAATGTTACCACGCCACGTACCATCTGATCTGCTTTACGAGGATCAACGCCCAAACGGACATCAATATCCACGGAAGAATCAAACTTAGTATAGGAAATTGTCTTTAGGACGTCCGCTGCCTGTTCCAGAGAATAAGCTTGTTCTGCATCGAATTTCGAAAGAGCTTCTTTTTGCTTTTTGGTCAGTTTTCCCATGTTCTTTTTTTCTTTGGCGTATTTAAACTACGCTCAGTTGTTTTCTTCCCACGGGGCTTTGCCTGCTACAGTAATACCCATACTACGAGCCGTTCCCGCTATCATTTTCATAGCTGAATCAATTGTAAAGCAGTTCAGATCCGGCATTTTTGTTTCAGCGATCGTACGAACCTGATCCCATGATACGGAACCAACTTTGATACGGTTAGGCTGAGCAGAACCTGTTTTTACTTTTGATGCCTCTAGAAGCAAAATTGCGGCCGGGGGGGTCTTGATGACGAAGTCAAAAGACTTATCCTTGTAATATGTAATAACTACCGGCAACACCACACCCATTTTATCCTGGGTACGGCCATTGAATTGCTTGCAAAACTCCATGATATTCAAACCCTTGGAACCCAATGCAGGTCCAATTGGAGGTGAAGGATTGGCTTGGCCCCCTTTCACCTGAAGCTTGACGTATCCGCCTATTTCTTTTGCCATTGTTTTGGAATTTGTCGAATCATCGAATGATTTAACGGCTCACATGCAAGTGGAAGCTTACCCTGCCCGTTAATTCGTTCAACTATCTTTTTCTACTTGTGCGTAACTGAGTTCCACGGGTGTATTACGCCCGAATATTTTTACAACTACATTGAGTTTTTTCTTCTCATCAAATACCTCTTCCACCAAGCCGATAAATCCGCTGAACGGACCATCTACCACCTTCACGGTCTCTCCCTTGATGAATGACAGGCTTGGCGCTTCTTCCTGCTGGTCAGCCTCGTCGAACTTACCCAGTATCCTGTTAATCTCCGATTGACGGAGCGGCACCGGAACTTTGGAATTTCCTTCCGCATTGCCCAAAAAGCCAATTACACCCGGAATACTTGTAATAATATGCAGCACCTCTCCTTTGGACAAATCAGCCGAGATAATGATATACCCTGGGAAGAAATTTTTTTCCCTCACTCTCTTCTTTCCGTTGCGCATTTCATAAATCTTCTCCGAGGGGATCAGAATCTGCGGAACGAATTCATTGAGCTTTTGCCGGGTTATTTCATTTTCAATGTAAGACTTGATTTTCTTCTCTTGTCCAGACACCGCTCTTAATACAAACCAATTTAGACCACTCATACCATTCGGGGATTGCTACTAAAAATAGCCTTAGAAAGACTCGTAAAACACTTTGAGCGCGTTCTCAAAAACAAGATCCATCACTCCTACCACTAAGGCAAAAATGAGAGAGCCAACAAGCACCAGTGTTGTATTGGCCTGAAGTTCATTGAACGGCGGCCATGTGACATGCTGGGTAATTTCTTCCCAAGACGCTTTCAGAAAAGAAGTAAATTTTTCCATTTTTCCTTTTAACTTATGCACGGGTGGAGAGATTCGAACTCCCATCAACGGTTTTGGAGACCGCTATTCTACCCTTGAACTACACCCGTATTTCCCGCGACCCAATCTTTCGGGCTGCAAAGATACAATTTATTTACAAAAAACAAGTGCATTCCGAAAGAAATGCACTTGTTTCATATTGTTTATCTTGAATTAGTCAAGAATTTCAGTAACCTGACCAGCACCTACGGTACGTCCACCTTCACGAATCGCGAAACGAAGACCCTTTTCCATAGCGATTTTGTTGATCAGCTTCACTTCGATTGTGATGTTATCACCTGGCATAACCATTTCAACACCAGCTGGAAGTGAGATCTCGCCAGTTACGTCCGTGGTACGGAAGTAGAACTGAGGACGGTATTTGTTAAAGAATGGTGTGTGACGACCACCTTCTTCTTTCGAAAGGACGTAAACCTCGCCTTTGAAAGCAGCGTGTGGCTTCACAGAACCTGGCTTACAGATTACCATTCCACGACGGATGTCTTCTTTGTTAATACCACGTAGCAACAAACCAACGTTATCACCAGCTTCTCCGCGGTCAAGGATTTTACGGAACATCTCAACACCAGTTACGGTTGATTTAAGACCTTCTGCACCCATACCCAAGATATCTACAGGCTCACCAGAGTTGATCACACCACGCTCGATACGACCAGTTGCAACAGTACCACGACCAGTGATCGAGAATACGTCTTCAACAGGCATAAGGAATGGAAGATCAGTCATACGTGGAGGAATTGGAATGTAGCTATCAACAGCATCCATCAGATCCTCGATCGTTTTAACCCATTTCTCGTCGCCATTAAGACCACCCAAAGCAGAACCCTGGATTACTGGAATGTTGTCTCCATCATATTCGTAGAAGCTCAAAAGCTCACGAATTTCCATCTCAACAAGCTCAAGAAGTTCAGGATCATCAACCATATCCACTTTGTTCATGAATACAACAAGCTGAGGAACACCTACCTGACGAGCAAGAAGGATGTGCTCACGAGTTTGTGGCATAGGTCCGTCAGTAGCAGCAACTACGATGATCGCACCGTCCATCTGAGCAGCACCAGTAACCATGTTCTTCACGTAATCCGCGTGACCTGGACAGTCAACGTGTGCATAGTGACGGTTTGCTGTTGCGTATTCTACGTGAGATGTGTTAATTGTAATACCACGCTCTTTCTCTTCAGGAGCATTATCAATTGATGAGAAATCACGAAGTTGTGCCAGACCCTTTTTCGCCAACACAGTTGTGATAGCGGCAGTAAGGGTAGTTTTACCGTGGTCAACGTGCCCGATAGTACCAATATTTACGTGGGGTTTCGAGCGGTCAAACGTCTCTTTTGCCATGACTTAAGTACGCTTAAAATTAAAAAGTTATTACGAATTTATTAAACACTCAGGATTGATTCTGTATTAGCTTACACAAGCCAAGCACTTCAAAATCAATTAACTAAATACAAGAATCAAAAATCTTTACCTGTTAACTGCCGATCATATACCAACAATTAAAAAGCAAAAAAACGTTTTACAACATTCTCTGAGCCATTGAGGGGATTTGAACCCCTGACCTCTTCCTTACCAAGGAAGTGCTCTACCCCTGAGCTACAACGGCAATATTTTGGTAAACAGCCAAAAGCGACCAGCGAAAGGGCTTCAAAATGAATGTTCTCGCTGATCGCTTACGGTGTTTTAATTGAGCGGAAGACGAGGTTCGAACTCGCGACCTATAGCTTGGAAGGCTATCGCTCTACCAGCTGAGCTACTTCCGCAATTGTATGAGCCGTTTCCTGTCTGGTAATAAAGGAAACAAAATTGGCACAAACTGTGGGGGCGGATGGATTCGAACCACCGTAGGCGTACACCAGCAGATTTACAGTCTGCCCCATTTGGCCACTCTGGTACACCCCCCTTTCATCATTTCAACACCACCATGAAAACCGCTTGTTTCACTTTTGGAGCTGCAAAATTATGTGCATTTTTGATATTCTCAAACACTTTTGAAAAAAATATCTTTAAAAAATTTTGACCGGCGTCCAAATGTGGCTTTCCGGTCAATTAAGGCGGTTTTTGTTTAAAATAATCTTATTCCAAAACTGAGCATTCTTACCGACGGACCCTTGTTATCCCGGAATAATTCGTTGGAATCGTAATTAATAAACAGATCGGGGAAGTGACGAATCCCGATTTCCGCTGCTAATCCATATCTGAAATCGTTCATGTAAAAATCCTTATGGTCCTTCTCCACGTCTTTGCTTCCTTCCTGTTTAACTTTAGTGTATCCTCCGAGTCTGTAGCCTCCATACACTCCCGCACTGAGATAGGATATAAAGGAACGGGAAAAGCTAAGGGTCGGCATCAGCGAGAGATTTAAATAAGGAGCCACCAATTTCGTTTTCTTGAGGTTCAATTCATTTCCATCACTATCCTTCACGGTCTGGAATGTGACGGCGGACGCATTTTTCACCACCGTATTATTCCCTTCATACATCAGGTTATACCAGGAGAAATCTCCCCCGAAATCAAGATGCAGCCTTGTTGTTTTGCCCCGCGCTATTGGAGTAGTGGCAACGTAACCGAGGCTCACAAAACGTGACCCAAAGGGCTTCAGATCATAATCCGCTTTATTAAAACCTGCTGTTGCCTTGTTGCTTCCATAGGTATTGAGCCCCAGGGCCATATTAAAACCTTTCCTCGGGCTCGATCCCCATGAACCCCTGCCGATATGTTTCCCTATTCTCTTATAATTTGAGTTGGTTGTGACCTCTGCTCCGTCCTCTTTCACTTCCACGCCATGGGCATCCACTCTTACCTCCGTTTCACCATCTTTTACATGGATTCCTTTCAAACCAATGCGGACATATTCCTTATCGGTACCTTCCCTGTCCCTGAGATAATCCTTACCGTTCACTTCCTCTCTCAAAATGGTGGTATCCGTCTTAGTGCTATCCAATTTCATCTTCAGATCTCTGAGCAATGCATTCAGATCATACTTGAGTATTTTATCCAGCTCCTTTTTATTCTCACCGTAAATGATCAGCCGGGTTTTATCCCCGAAAGTAACGATAATGGAATCCTTGTCGGTTTTGGGATATCTATCCCTGGCCCTGGCTGTGAGTAATGACAACGACAAAAAAATTGTCAGGGTGAATTGCAGATTGATTTTCATGGCTATAAGATTAATTATTTTTTTGCTTTTCATTGTTTTGTTTACGTCCTTCATACCCTTCAGGGTTGCGGAGATCATCTCCGGCGCGTGCAATGATTGTTCTAGGGTTAAAACCCACCTCATTCCAGTCAACACGCTCTCCGGCCCTTGCATTCTTTAGCTGGCGAAACACCTTGGAAAATCGGGAGACTTTCTTTTCCATATCTTCAGGCTCCTCCACTTTTACGATAATAACCCGGTTTTCCTGTTGCTTTACCAGAGCTGTCAAATCGGTTTCTTCGGTTGTGACATTTGGCTTTACCGAGGCTTCTGCTAACTGTGGCACATCCTTACTTACTTTCTCTGTAATACTTTCTTTTTCCAACACACTTACTTCCGCTTTTTCCGGTTCAGGCTCTTTAAAATCGTTTTTGACCAAAGCCTTGCTACTTTCTTTTGAGGCATATTCCACTGCTTCACTTTTAGCCTTCCAGTTCTTCTTTACAGGCTCAACTATAGCAATAACTGGCTGCGCGGCAGATATAAAATGTGTAGAATCTGCCCGATGAGGCTTGGTCTGGTTTACGGCAACCTCAGGCTGGTATGTCCGCTCCAGGGAAGTATCCGACTGATTTTGCCATACCAGATATCCCGTCATCAGCGTCATCGAAACTCCCGCTGCGGCATACCATACCCATGCAGTACGTTTACCCTTTTTCTGACGGGCCTGAATTTTTGACCACGCATCTGCTGATGGAGTCCGCTCCAGGTTTGTCAGTTTCGTCTTAAAAAGGTCATCAACAAGATGCTTTTTCATGATCTACTTTTTTTTTAAAGTCATTTTCCCATTCGCCCAGCATCTTTTGTAACAAAGCACGCGCTCTGTGCAGCTGGGATTTTGAAGTACTTTCGGTTATTCCAAGCATTTCGGCAATTTCCAGATGGGCATATCCTTCTATCGCATACAAATTAAAAACGGTACGGTATCCCACCGGAAGTGCTTCAACAAGCTTGAGCAACTCTTCTGCACGAAGGTTTTCGTCTGCAGTACTGTAATCAGGCATGTTTTCAGATTCCTCCCGGATTGGTTCTTCGGGCACTGCTTTCTGTTTACGTAAGTACCCCAATGCCTCGTTTACCATTATTCTTCTGACCCACCCCTCGAAACTTCCTTCTCCGCTGAACTGATTAATTTTCTCAAAAACTTTTACAAATCCCTCAATCATGACATCCTCTGCGGCCATGGTATCACCAATATATCGGAAACACAATCCCAGCATCCGCGGGGAAAACTTGTCGTAAAGCAGGCGTTGCGCCTTTGCATCCTCTTTCCTGAGGGCTTTAACAAGCTGAGCTTCCTGGCTAAACAATGATAAAATTCGACCCATTCTGAACTGGTGGTTTCAATGACAAGATGCAGGATCATCCTACTCAGGTTGCACGTACGCTGGTATATTTCTATAAATGTTTCGGCAGGCTATGCATCCTTAAAACAAAAACGGCAATAATTAACTGTTTATCAAATCATTAAACAGCTTTATAAACTCATTCCGGAATCAAAATAAATATCAACATATTTTTATTAGTCATTTCAAAAAAATTATTCGGATCCATCTCTTAGCTTTGATACCGGTTTATATTGTCTCAATAAGGGTTATTAAAATGATTGATTCTTCTGCACCCATTGGAATTTTTGACAGCGGAATAGGAGGCATGACGGTTGCAAATGCTGTGACCAGGCTTCTGCCGCAAGAAAATACGATCTATTTCGGCGATACGGCTCATCTTCCCTATGGAGATAAATCAACTGCCGCCATTCAGGCCTATTCCATCAAAATTTGCAACATGCTCATCCAGCAGAACTGCAAACTGATCCTGATCGCCTGTAATTCGGCTTCTGCCGCTGCTTTTGAGCTGGTGCGAGAGTATGTAGGAAGCAAAGCCAAGGTACTGAACGTGATTGACCCCGTGGTGGATTACAGCAAGGAACATTATGAGGGGAAGACCATCGGGTTAATAGGCACGAAACAAACTGTGCTTTCCAATGTTTACAAGAAGAAAATAGACAGCCTGGACAAAAATATACATGTCAAATCACTTGCAACACCCTTGCTTGCGCCAATGATCGAAGAAGGCTTTTTTGACAATAACATCAGCGAAAGTATTATTACCAGCTATCTTTCCGACGCCTCCCTTTCTGGCATCGAAGCCCTCATCCTTGGCTGTACACATTATCCCCTCATTAAAAAGCAAATTGCGGGCTACTACGGCGATTCGGTTGAAATTCTTGACACCTCGGAAATCGTAGCACATTCTCTTAAAGCCTGGCTTGAACAACATTATCTCGTCAACGAAAAAGGGGAGGGGAAGCGCCAGTTTTATGTATCGGATTACACCCTGTCATTTGAACAGTCGACCAGCATCTTTTTTGGTAAACATATCCAGCTGGAACATTATCCACTCTGGGAATAAGTTACGGATACAGAAGCCTCACCGGCCCCAGTAACCCCGAAGGCATAGGCTCCCATTTCGCAGCGCTGAACTTGCCGTATGTAATGTCCGCCATGTTAATGTCATAAAACTTTTTCCATTCGGGAGCCTGGGTATCCCGAAGTCGCATGTAATTAGCCGATAAATTACTGACCTCAATTTCCAGCAAATTATCTCCGGCTTTTAAAACCTCCGGCGCAATTGCCAGCCGGAACGGAATACTCCAGGCCACCCCCAGTGGTACTCCGTTGATCTTAACCGATGCGATTTCCCTTACCTCTCCCAAATCCAGAGACAGTCCTTGCTTTCCTACGAATTCATGGCTCAGATTGAATTTTAAAGTGTATAAACCCTTGCCCGAAAAGTAAAGAGCAGCGTCTGAGAATTCTGTCCACGATTTTAAAGTTCCTGTGGATGCGTCTGCTGGAAGGGCAGGCCGACCGTTTAAAAAACGGACAGCCCAGATACCCGACAACTCCATGGCATTTTTTAGAGAAACTACAGCCGAGTCATCAGCCCTATTTTCGGATACCTGTTTCAAAAAGCATGACTGACCTGGAAGCAACGATAAGTAGACCTCCGTTTTACCTCGGTGCTTTCTGTGGGTTAAAGCGGATTCCTTTCCTGTCAATGGATCGTAGTGTTCAAAATTTTGTCCTTTGCTTATTGTTAGCCAGCCCTCCGTAAAGGTATTCCCAACATTGGCAATAAAGTACATTACTTTATGATCCAGCCTTTTGCGAATAAAAGTTAAGCCTCTTTCACTCAGTTCCTCTTCAACTGCACCGTTAGCGATCAGCGATGCTTTCCAATCTGCTGAAACCGAAACCGTTTCGATGCGCTTGAGTTCGTTTATCCCAGCCTTAAACTTTTCCTCACGGGCCCTATGATTTACATATCCGGTTACCGTGGCTGGGCTACGCTCCTCAAATATTACCCGTGCTCCCCGTTTGGCCAGCCTGGTCAGCTCCTTTAATGTTTGCTCGGACATGAAAACGCTCTCGGGAATGATAATCGTTTTGTAGATACTTCCCCCAGAATCCAGGTTGCCGCTTTTATCCACGGACAACCTTTTCAATTGACTTTCCGAAACGTAATCAAAAGAAAACCCACTCCTCCATAATTTTTCACTGAGTTTTCCAAAGGGCAGCCCAAGCAGCCACTCATCCACATGATGTACGCCCAGGGAATGTATACCACCCGCAAACTGCGTACGCGTTGCCCACAAATCATGGATAGGAAAATAGACGAGCACGTCGTTATCCGGCCTGGTATTTTGTAAAATGTTCTGACAGTTTTCAACATACCTGTTGAGCAGAGGGAAGTATTCTGCAAAATGAGACGTAGCACCAAAGTGGGTAGAAGCATAGAACAACCAGCCGGGATATACTTCACTGGCAGGGGAATAGGTAGTTCCGTGATAAAAAATATGATTTATCCCTGCCGTGAAAAGCTCATCAATCTGCGGCTTCACCTGTGAAAGCGATACTTTAAAATGATTGCCTAACCAGGTTCCTGTTTCGGAGCTAACCAGATATTTTCCGGAAAAATGCGCCGCCGAAGAAGCAAATTTCATTCCCAGCGGGTTGGGCGTACCAAACTGCTTTACAGAATAATCCGGATCAATACTTAAACCGGGAATGGGAAAACGACTTGATCCGAACGACTCTGTTTCGGGAATATCCGCCTCATCGTACAGATCCAGCAGATTACCTGGAGAGCCATGGGCCTGATACCTGGTTTTGAAACCATGCTGCCTGCTCCAATCGGTCCAAACATGGGCGTATCGCTCCCGCAGCAGCTCAGCGAGAGTCTCGTGATAATCTATTTTGACGAGCTGAGATTCTTTCCTATCCGTAGTATCTGTAAAAAGATTCAGCCTGGCGATAAAATCATACCCCCTCCGTTTTTTGAACTCTTCCTGAAAATCGGCCGTCCAATTGGCACCATATGCCTCATAGGAATCCATATACATGGCCCGCGGGCGATCCTTTATTTGCAAAAAGGATGAATCAAAACGGATAAGATACTGTGCCATGGCACGCTTGTGAAAGGGATCAAAAACAAGTCCTTCTCCTCCCGGGGCAGCACGTTTTACTTTCTGCCCTGTTGGCTGTACAGCTATATCTCCATTTTTTACCGACATGGTTTTCGCTGCCATATCAGCTGTTACATTCGGCCCTCCAAATGGCCAGCCCGTTCCCGTGGTCATATCCACACCGATACCCAGCCGTTTGCCCTCGCGCACGGTATGTCCCATCATTTTCAACCATTCGACAGAGAGAAATGGCAGAAATTCCTTCTCATATCCTTTTACACCATAAATGGGGATAATATGAACGCCACCTAATCCCGCCTTTTGAAATCCCTGCAACTGAAGAGTAATATCTCTTTCTGAAACTGCACTGCCCATCCACCACCAGTAAGTCCAGGGTTTGGCGGTGGAAACAGTTTGGGCATAAACCGAACTACAGGTAAATATTATCAGTAAGACTAATTTTCGCATCATATTTCCGGCTTTTCTTAGTAAAGCCTGAGCTCTCAAATACCACCTGTTCAAACCGTTAATTTTTCCCGGTAAAAAACAATAGCGGACCGTTCACCGCTCCGCTATGCCCTTCTTGTATTTTTGATTGATCCATTACGATGGATAGGCCTGTTTAATTCTCGCAGAAATAAATTCCCTTTCCTGTCTGATCTTCCGGCTGTTTCTATACCACAAATAACCGATTACCGCCACAATCAGGTATGGCATCACAAACAGATAAACAATCCCCGTATTTAAGCCGATACCGACATTGTTTCTTCCATTCCCCATCGAACTCTCAACCGATCCCCGACACATGGCACACTGCGCGTAGCTCTCCTGGCCCGCTACCAGGAACATTAAGATCAAACTTGTAATGATTAATAGCTTTTTCATGAATAATAAGGACTGATCATCAGATACACAATTACACCGCTGACACTTACATACAGCCAGATGGGCAAAGCCCATTTCACTGCCTTCCGGTGTTCAGAAAGCTGGTTGGTATAGCCAAAATAAACAGCACGTAATACAAACCAAACGACCACAATCGACAACAAAATATGGGAGATCAACAGAAAATAATAAACCGGCCGTATCCATCCTTGTCCGCCATAGGGAGTGGACTCGTTGGAAACGTGATAAAGGATATAGCAAACCAGGAATACGGCTCCCAGAACAAACGCACCGGTCATTGCCTGTCGATGCGCAGCATAGTTCCTGTTTTTAATAAAATAATATCCCAATAAAAGCAAAACGGCCGTAGCGGAGTTAAGCACACCAATGACATGCGGTAATACTTTAGTCCACACTCCCAAGTCTATCTTTTGGCGGACCCCCAGTAATACAGCTACTGCCACTGGAATGGCAATTGCCAGGATGTTGATAATACGTCTGTATTTTTGTTTATTTTCAATTGTTATAGTTGCCATATTAATGCTTCAAACGTTCTTTCTCTTCAAAATTTAAAATCTTAAGCTCAGCCATCAGTCTGTCGATCTCCTCGGGCAATGTGCCATTATAATATCCCCTGGTATATCCCTTCCTGTCTATCAGGACTAACTTTGAAAAGAGTGGAATGTTTTTCTTTCCTGGTAAATTTGCTTTCATCTGCAGATCCGTCTCAGTCACATGAGCCACCTCTTCCGCCGATCCTGTTAAAATGGGCCAACCAATCTCCCTGGTGACCGACTTGTCAAGACTATCCGCGGGCTGCTCTGCAATGCTGATCAGTTTCAAACCTTCGATATGTGTTCTTAATGCATAAATCCTTTTGAGCTGTTCCAACACAAGTTGGCAGGAATCACCGCAATCCGCAGGGATATAGTTGATAACAGTTATATTGCCCCTAAGAGGCTGCTTGGAATTCGCTGAATTACTTCGTCCCGGAAAATGGATCTCGGGCAAAGCCTTAAAAACGGTATCACTTCCAGCTATAACCACATTTCCTTTCTGATCCAGCACCGGATTAAAGTAAGGCAGATCGTAATGGTTAGAAGCAAAATACCGTAAAAATGTAAAAATCAAAGCCGGAATTACCAATGTGAAGATCAGCAATCCGGCTTTACCGTATTTTTTCATATTTTCCTACCTACCCGAATATTGCATCGAATATCGCCTGTCCTTCCAGCAAAAGCGCCAGGATCAACCAGGCCACAAAAATAATAGGTATCAGTATTGACCAGATCAGCCCTTTGGTTTCATGCTTCAAGTGCATGAATTCCCCTACAATGTAAAAAGCTTTGACGATCGTCATTACGATAAATATACCAACTTTGAGAACGCCATGGTGCAGCGTAAAAGCGATGAGGAATTCCAGTGCCGTAATTCCCAATAGGATCCAGAACGTTTTCCAGATAGCTTTTCTTTGCTCCGCGCCCGCATTGGGGTCGTCATGATGATGGATGTGATGTGCGTCTGACATATCTCTTATTTAAACGATATCTTATTAATTAAACCAGATAGAAGAATGTAAATACAAACACCCATACCAAATCTACAAAGTGCCAGTATAAACCTACTTTTTCAACCATCTCATAACTGCCTCTCTTGTCATAGAAACCAGTTGCAGCGCGGAAGAAGATCAGAATATTCAATATCACCCCGCTGAATACGTGTGTTCCGTGAAAACCTGTGATAAAGAAGAAAAAATCAGCAAAAGCAGCAGGACCGTACTGATTTTCAGTAAGATTGGCTCCATGAACCGTTTTTTCAACCCAGACACCGTTTTCAATGACTTTCATAACGCTCCCCGCGTCAGTTCCGTGAATAAAGTGAGACCACTCCCAAGCCTGGCAGCCCAGAAAGGTAAACCCGCCAAGAATTGTCCAAAGCATATACTTCTCAACATTGGCACGATCCATCCTGTGTCCTGCTTCCACCGCCAGTACCATTGTAACGCTACTTGCGATCAGGATAAATGTCATGATACCTACAAACACCAGCGGCAATGCAATTCCATGTAAAAATGGAACCGCTTCATATACCTTTTCAGGAATGGGCCACCACATGTTAGAAAATGTAAAGTCAGCGACTTCACCTGAAAATGCCGGGAAGCTAAACCGCTGATATCCGTAAGCTACCAGCAAAGCCGAAAAGGTAAAAGTATCAGAGATGAGGAAAAACCACATCATTAATTTCCCGTAACTCGCTTTCATAGGCTCAATACCGCCCATCCAAAGTTTGGGTTCTATCGCGCCAGGTGTTGTTACATTTGCAGCCATTGGTAAGAAATAATCAATTAAAGGTCAATAAAAAAACAAAGAGATAAACCCAAAGTATATCTAAAAAATGCCAGTAGGTAACACAAATCTGTATCTGCCGTAAATTCTTGGCATGTATTTTCGACTTGAACGAGGCGATCCACGCATAGAGCAGAACGATCAGCCCACTCATAATATGAAACCCGTGTAACCCTGTAAATACATAAAAAAAAGAGCCCGAAGGGTTACCTACGAAATACACATTCATTGCAACCAGTTCCTTCCAGCCCTCAAACTGCATCCACAAAAACGCCAGCCCCAACACAAATGTAATAGAAATTGCTATTCTCAATTGTTTGAACTGATCTTTTTTTGCCATCTGATAAGCCCATTGCATGCACACACTGCTGATGAGCAGTACACCGGTACTATACCAGAAAATACGTGGCATCTCAAACTCCAGCCAGTTTCCCTCCGCCCTTCTGACCAGATAGGCACTGGTCTGAGACGCAAAAAGCATAATGATACTTACGAGAAAAAGCCACAGAATGAACTTCATCGGATCCATTGCCAACGTTTCCTGCGGTTTCTTCTCTATTTTATACTGCTGAATATTTTCCATTTCGCTTAAAATCAATTTCACAATTTATCCAACAAAAACGCGATCTGTACAATCGGAAGATATATAAACGATCCAAACATCAGTTGTTTCGCCGTCTTATCGGTGCACGAACGCATCAGGTGAAAAGTCTGAGCCAGAAAAAGTACACCAAAAACAGTAGCTACAAATGCCGAATTAATACCCGTCATTCCAAGCTCATATGGTAACCATCCAATGGGAAGTAAAAACAAGGTATAGATCATGATCTGTATCGTGGTATCTACATCCTTTAATCCGTTGGCAGGTAATAGTTTGAATCCTGCTCTTTTGTAATCATGATCCAGAACCCATGCGATCGCCCAAAAATGGGGAAATTGCCAGAAAAATTGAATCGCGAATAATATCCCCGGTTCCAACCCGAAATGATTGGTTGCAGCCACCCATCCGATCATCGGTGGAAAAGCCCCAGGAAACGCTCCTACAAAAACCGCGATAGGTCCCACCCTTTTTAGTGGTGTGTATACAAATCCGTATAAAACTAGAGACAACAGAGAGATCAGCGCGGTACTGAGGTTAAACATGAAACCAAATATCAGTAAAGAACCTACTCCCAAAAACACCGCCCATACAATGGCCTGCTCAACCGTAATCCTCCCACTTGGCAGGGGACGACCGGCCGTCCTTTTCATCAGCTTATCCAGATCCGTTTCCAGTATCTGGTTAATGATGTTCGCCGAACCTGTTATTCCTATTGAAGCTAAAACAAAGAACGATAATTTACCAAGATCCACTTCCTTAGCTCCGAGACAATAACCCATCGCGCCCGAAAATGCGATTAAGGAGGCCAGTCTGAATTTCAGAAGCTCGAATAAAACTCTTACACTTTCTAAGGGCCGGTCAAAACCAATAGTATTGTCTGTTGACGTCATTCCAAATTCATTTTAATCCCTCACACCGCTTTGCAAACTCAAATACCTGTTCGGATTAACTAATAAATATATTATAAACTGTAGTCCCAAAAGCAATATTCCAAAGGTGAGATGCAAAGGTTGCGCAAAAGGAGGCACTCCCAAATACGCCATTATGATACCTGTTAAAATTTCCGCACCCAACACCACCAAACATCCCTTTATGTATTTTTCAACACTATCCCTACTATTCCCTGCTCCACGGATCAGATAAAACCAGTAGAGATTAGCGCCTAGAACCAGCAAAGAGAAAGATCTGTGAACATAAAATCTGGCACCGAGCTGCTCTATCCATTCCGTACGCGCTTGGTAACCCAGTATTCTGATCACCTCATCCATATTCTCCCTCACCTGCGTCCCGATCAGTACCTGAACAAGGGTAATACTAAGCACAAATATACCTACTCCTGCTACGCCCTTTTGCGGTTTTTCACTGCCCTCTGAATATGTATACTTTGAAAGTACGTATACGTAAATCAGTATAAACACAATTACTATGGCCAGCAACATATGCAGGGTAACAATTACCGGGTGTAATTCAAAGCTTACCACCTTTGCACCAAGCCATCCCTGAAAACCTACCAGTAGAAATGCCGCCAGCGCATAATAAAAAATACGCTTCTGAGATTTCAGATAAGCCCAGGAAGCCAGAAGGGTCAGAAAAATCATCAACCCTGTAAAAGCTCCCAGCAACCGGTTAACGTACTCCGTCCAGGTTTTAACGGCGTTAAACTCAATCTCTCCCTTTAATTTGGTACCATAAATCTCCTTGTAGTTGACAGGGAGCTCGGATAACTCAGTTGGCGGTACCCACCTTCCGAAACACTTCGGCCAGTCAGGGCAGCCCATACCTGCACCTGTACTACGAACAACTCCACCTGCTATAATCAACAAATAGAGTGTAATAACTGTATTCAGGGCCAGCCGTTTGAAACGACGGCTGGCTTTCGAATTAATGAGAGGTTTTGAACTGATCATTAAAATTTTGAGCCTCAATCGTCTTCTCCAACGAGATTAACTCATTCTCATGCGGGAAGTTAGACTCCGGCGTTTGTGAATATGGAATATTCTGAGGGATAAAATCCTCCTTTGCACCTGGTTTGCTGTAATCATATGACCAGCGATATACCGCAGGCAACTCACCTTCCCAGTTACCATGTCCCGGTTTGATCGGCGCAGTCCATTCAAGCGTATTGGACCTCCAAGGATTTTGCGGAGACGTCTTACCTTTGAAAATGCTATAAAAGAAGTTCCAAAGAAATACAAACTGCGCAAAGAACGTGAATATAGCCGCCATGGATATAAACATATTCATATCCACAAACTTATGGGTGAAGTCGTAGCTGGTGAAGGTATAATACCTTCTGGGGAAACCTGCAATACCTACATAGTGCATTGGAATAAACACCATGTATACACCGATGAACGTAAGCCAGAAGTGTAATTGACCCAGGCTTGGGTTCATCATTTTTCCAAACATTTTGGGGAACCAGTGATATACCCCTGCAAACAACCCGAAGGCCGAAGCCGCACCCATTACAAGGTGAAAGTGAGCCACCACGAAATAGGTATCGTGCAATTGTATATCCAGGGCACTGTTACCCAGAATAATCCCCGTTAAACCGCCTGATACAAAAAGAGATACCAAACCAATCGAGAACAGCATACCCGGTGTGAAAACGATGTTACCACGCCATAACGTTGTGATGTAGTTAAATCCCTTAACCGCGGAAGGTACTGCAATAATCAGTGTCAGGAACATGAAAACCGATCCCAGGAAAGGATTCATCCCGGTCACAAACATATGGTGAGCCCAAACGATAAAAGCAAGAAATGCAATACCCAGCATGGATGCGATCATCGCCCGGTAACCAAAAATAGGTTTGCGTGAATTGGTTGCAATTACCTCGGAAGTGATACCCAAAGCAGGAAGAAGTACGATGTATACCTCAGGGTGCCCCAGGAACCAGAACAAATGCTGAAACAAAATGGGGCTACCGCCTACATTAGGCAGTGCTTCTCCATTGATATAAATCTCGGACAGATAAAAGCTTGTTCCAAAATGTCTGTCAAAAATCAAAAGTAATACCGATGAAAACAGTACCGGAAAGGAAATTAAGCCCAGTACAGCTGTAATCAGGAACGACCAGATTGTCAAAGGAAGACGATCGAACGACATTCCTCTGGTACGCAGGTTAATAACCGTAGTAATATAATTAATCCCTCCCAGCAACTGAGAAACAATAAATAGCGCCATGCTAACCAGCCACAGCGTCATACCCATCTGTGACCCGATGTGCGCCTGTGGAAGCGCACTTAACGGAGGGTAAATTACCCAGCCGCCGGCCGCAGGACCTGTCTGCAGGAACAATGACGCAAACATGATGATACTGGCAACGAAGAAAAACCAGTACGACAACATATTCATAAAACCTGAAGCCATATCCCTGGCACCAATCTGAAGCGGGATCAGAAAGTTACTGAATGTTCCACTCAAACCAGCCGTCAGTACAAAGAACACCATGATTGTTCCATGCATGGTAACCAGCGCAAGGTAAAAGTTAGGATCAAGTTTCCCTGAATCGCTGATCCATTGACCCAGAACCGGCTTTAACCAGGATAGATTGGAGTCCGGCATACCGAGTTGTATCCTGAAGACAACCGACATGGAAATTCCGATAACGGCCCAAATAATACCCGTAATCAGATATTGCTTCGCAATGATTTTGTGATCCTCGCAAAAAACGTATTTCTGCCAGAAGTTTTGCTCCTCATGATGATGTTCATGCTCCTCTGCGTGCTCGTGAGCTGTTTCCATTCCTACGATAGCTGACATATATCTTTAATGTTATTAAAATTAAAAAATTAGCGTAGACTCGTTGATCCCGTTCCCGCAGATCCAGAAGCCGTTGAGCTGTCTGCTGGTGCCGCGGTGCCTGCCGGAATAAATTTCATTGCTTTGGCCTTCAGGTTCTCAGGAACCTTGGCCAGATACTCCGGATAAGTTGACAGAAACGGCTGTTGTTCTGCACACCATTTTCTGTAACTAGCTTCGTCTTCCACAATAAGTTTCGTTCCCATTGAGAAGTGACCCATTCCGCATATCTCTGTACAAACCAGTTCGTAATTAAAATTCGGATCGTTCAGCTCTGCTCTCATGTCAGCTGTAGTTTTATCCGCAACGAACCAGAATTTTGTAGGCATTCCGGGGACCGCATCCATTTTCACACGCATGTGAGGGATGAAAACACTGTGTAAAACGTCACGCGCTCTTATTTTCAGCAATACAGGTCTGTTCGCCGGTATATGGATCGCACTTGCAGGGCCCATAAAATCATCAAATGAGTTTTCATCAGATAGGTCTATACCCACTTCATTTTGAGAATCAATCAGCTTATAATTGTAATCTCCCAGCTTATTATCCTTTACACCTGAATATCTGGTGATCCAGTTGAACTGCTTTCCTGTAATTTCAATCACCTCAGCGTCTCTGGGAGCATCCGATGTGATGTCTGACCATGCTTTCCATCCTGTAAACACCAGAAGCGCCATTACAATAGCTGGGATAATTGTCCAGATCAGTTCAAGCTTGTGGTTATCCGGATAAAAGGCAGCCTTATTACCTTTCTTGTATTGGTACTTCCAGGAGAAAAAGAAGATCAAAAAGTTGACCAGTATAAAAGGTATGGTCAGAATTCCCATTGCAAACCAGAACAGATCATCTGTCCTTCTTCCGTGAATAGAGGAAGCCTCTGGCAGATAATAATCCGTTGAATGAAGATAAGACCAGACAATAGCAATAGTTCCGAAAATCAGGATAACCAGGAACATTGCACCGTTCACTTTATTCCCAGCAGGTACTGCATCCGGAGCATCCGGTTTTTTAACCGATTTCAGAACATCCTGCAGACGGGCGATAACGATACCCGTTAAAACTATAAAAACTAATGCAATTAATGCGATAATATAATACATGTCAATTTTACGGTTAGGCGATTAGGCTATATCGTGATGCAATGATTCTTCCAACATAGGATGATGTCTCGGGATCAGATTAGCCTTCTCAAGTTGTGTAGCAACCGACCAGGTAAAGGCACAAATAAACAGAAGGAAAAATCCCCACTCCAAAGGTCCGAATGTTCCCGCGGATCCAACAGTACCAGGCATAATGTTCGTATAAAAATCCATGTAATGCCCAATGATAACACTCCAGCAAGCCACCTTCAAGATTGAATGCGTATACTTCGCATCCCTTGTCATCAGAACCAGGAACGGAAAGAAGAAGTTAAGAAACAGCGTGATAAAGAACGGTGCTTTGTAGAAACCATCATATCCCCTGAAACGCTCAATAAAATAGATCGTTTCTTCAGGTAAGTTGGCATAGTAGATCAACAGGAACTGAGCGAACCATACATAAGTCCAGAAAATACTGAACGCAAATACGAACTTACCCAGGTCACGCAAATGGCTTTTGTTGACCGCCCTGAGGTAACCTCTTTCACGAAGCATCACAACTGTCAGCGTAATTACTGCCAAACCGGCTACGTGCCAGCTGGCAAGGGTATACCAGCCAAACATTGTACTGAACCAGTGTGTATCAATCGACATCACAAAATCCCAAGCCGAAGTAGAAGAAGTAACTCCAAAAACAACCAGAAATGCAGTACCAAACTTCACAGATTTGTCATAAAACTCTGTTCCTCCTATTTCGTCTTCCTGTAGGGAAAGATTACGGATCACTTTCCACAACCCGAACCAAACCACAAAATAGAATACCAAACGTCCTACAAAAAATGGTGTATTCAGATATCCTTGTTTATTGGCAATGATCTTATCATATCCGGGATCTCCTTCTATAAACAATTCAGGATGTGTCCAATGAAATAAATCATGGCCGCCCCAAAAGAAAGTAGCAAGCAATACCACACCTGTTACAGGTAAAAATGCCGGCATCGCCTCGGGTACTCTTTTAAAAACAGCAGACCATCCTGCCTGAGCCAGATAATTGTAGGAAAGGAAAAACATTCCAACAACGGAAATTCCTGTAAAGTAAACGCCGTTTACCCAAAGGTTTGCCCAGATACGACTGGTCCACTTTGCAGGATGTGCTACCGCTGCAGCCTCATGACCGCCCGCTGCATGTTCCCCAGCAGCATGCCCCGCCGCGGCTGCATGTTCCGCTCCGTGCGCCGCTACTTCATGTCCTCCGCCACCATTAGCAGCCAGATACGCTCCAACCAGAATCAAAGCCACACTTACGGCCCCACCGATCATCAAGTTTCTCTTTGCTCCTGAGGTGAATTCAAACCGTTCTTCAATAGAAGGAATCGAATGTGCTGATGCCATTATTAATTTTATTAATTCTCTGTTATCAAAATTGTATTAGGACCCTTTCTGTAATTTTTGTACATAATGTACAATCTTCCATCTTTCCTCCGGATTCACCTGAGAAGCATGAGGCCACATCCTTGCTTTTCCGTAAGTGATCACGTGAAAAATATGTCCTTCGTTCAAATTCTTATAAGCATCGCTGGCATAGTTGGGTACCCCTTTGTACATCGCTCCAACTTTACCATCACCTGCTCCCGTAGCGCCATGGCAGTGCTGACAGTACCTGTCATACAAAACCTTACCCTCAGCAAGCGACTTCTCATTCAAAGGAACCGGATTTTTTAAAACTCTTTCAGAAATTCCAATGCTATCCGCAGCAATGTTGTATACCATCAAATCCACTTTGGCAGAGTCTGCATCTCCAAAGCTCGTTTTGTAATTTCTCCTGGCTACTGTTCCTTCCACAGGTAACCGCATGGTCAACCCCATTGGGTTAATCGGGTTTGGCTTTTCCTGTTTGTAAGGCTCATAACCTACCGGAAGATACATGTTAGGCGCATATTCCGTACCGGGATTATTGGGATCCTTGGTACAACCGGCCACCATTGCCAGCAGCATTACCGGAATACCTATCAGCTTATATAAATTTCCAAATTTCATCATCTTAGCACTTTAAAATTGTTTGATGTTGACCTCTTCAGCACCACTGTCTTTAAGTGCCCTGGATATTTCGTCCTCAGTCATTGAATTTCTTCCCATATTGATCGCCATAACAAATTTGTTATCCGTTGAGCGAACATCGAAACGGGGGTGAAAATGTGTGGCAGGCCCCAAGCCATTGGATATCAGAAACGTGATTACCATACCAAATGCTGTAAACAATACTGTCAACTCAAATGTAACAGGGATGTAGTTAGGTATAGAGATCGGATCCTTACCGCCTACGATCATGGGCCAGTCAATACCCATTGTCCAGATTGTCAGAGTAAGTGCCGTGCAGCATCCTGTCAAACCAAACAGGAACGCGGCAATACCAATCCTCGTTCTTGGATGGCCCAACGCTTCATCAAGGCCGTGCACCGGGAACGGAGAATACACTTCTTCAATTTTCACTCCCGCCTTCCTCAATTTCGGAACTGCATGCAGGACGGTATCGTCGTCATCGTAGACACCTACTAAATATTTACCTGTTAACTCTGCCATTTTATACTAATATTAAATGCGCTTCGAATATTCTCTTTATTTATTCTTTGTCTTTATCATAAGCCGGAACCCCCTGCCTTACTTTCGCTACCCCTGCAATTTTCTTGGGCAAGTCAGACGACGTAGAACGGATTACAGCTTTTACCTCCGCCATGTTTATCACGGGTAAATATTTGGAGAAAAGCAGGAATAGGGTAAAGAACAGTCCAAATGAGAATATATAATCCCCTATATCGTACATGGTAGGTGAGAACATCGCCCAGCTTGAAGGGACGTAGTCGCGGTGAAGAGAGGTTACGATAATCACGAAACGCTCGAACCACATACCTATGTTTACTACAACCGATATAAAGAATGTAAATGTGATACTTCTGCGGAGTTTTCTTGACCAGAACAGCTGTGGAGAAATTACGTTACAGGTCATCATTGCCCAGTATGCCCACCAGTAAGGACCGGTCATACGGTTAAAAAATGCGTAGTATTCATATTCTACGCCACCATACCACGCTATAAAGAACTCAGTGATATAGGCAACACCCACTACCGAACCGGTCAATGTGATTACCTTGTTCATGGTTTCAATGTGCTCCAATGTGATGTAATCTTCCAAGCGATATACAACACGTGTGATCAGCATCAGGTTTTGTACCATCGCAAATCCTGAGAAAATAGCTCCTGCCACGAAGTATGGAGGGAAAATCGTAGTATGCCAGCCAGGAATAACCGATGTAGCAAAGTCCATACTTACAATCGTATGCACTGAAAGTACCAGCGGGGTTGACAAACCAGCCAGAATTAAGCTGATATATTCATAGCGTGCCCATGTTTTAGCAGATCCGTCCCAGCCCAGAGCGAATGAACCATACATGAAACGTGAAATTTTACTTGTTGCACGGTCGCGGATGGTAGCCAGGTCAGGTATTAAACCGATATACCAGAAAACCAGCGATACCGAGAAGTACGTGCTGATCGCAAATACGTCCCAAACCAGCGGCGAGTTGAAGTTCACCCACAGGGAACCAAAAGCGTTAGGAAGCGGAAGTGCCCAGTATGCCATCCAAGGACGGCCCATGTGCATCAGGATAAACGATGCCGCACAAATTACCGCGAAGATGGTCATCGCTTCTGCTGCTCTGTTGATGGAGGTTCTCCATTTCTGACGGAACAGCAACAGGATGGCGGAGATTAGTGTTCCTGCATGACCGATACCCACCCACCAAACGAAGTTGGTAATATCCCAGGCCCATCCAACAGTTTTATTCAAACCCCAGACTCCCAGACCTTCCCACCATGTCCATGCCAGGCAGAACGTACCATAAGCCAAAACAAGCAGGGAAATACCAAAAGCAATTTTCCATTCCTTCGTTGGGGCACCCTCTACATGGCGGCATATATCCTCCGTCACGTCTGCGTACGTTTTCCCGCCCTGAATTAACGGTTGTCTCACGGGTGAAGTAACATGCATACTACTATTATTTTAATGATTTAATCTTCAAACAAATTCTGACTTATCTTGAAATTAAGCGTGTTCCTTTTTTTCTTCCGCTTTGGCAGCAACATCTTTATTTCTGACCTTCGTAAGGTAAGAAACCTGCGGACGAACGTTAATCTCTTCCAGCATGTGGAAAGCACGACCTTCTCTTTCTACCGCAAGAAGCTTGGATATTTTACTTTCAGGATCGTTCATATCACCAAATGTAATGGCGTTGGTAGGGCATGAGCTACCGCAGACTACAGAAACGTCATCATCCACCAAACGTCTTCTTTCCTTTTTAGCCTTCAGTTTTGCCTCCTGGATCAGGTGAACGCACATAGAACATTTTTCGATAACTCCACGAGATCTTACCGTAACGTCTGGGTTGATGACCATCTTACCCAAATCATTATTGAAGTTGTAATCGAAATTATCGTTATCAAAATATTTGAACCAGTTGAAGCGGCGCACTTTATAAGGGCAGTTGTTTGCACAATAACGTGTTCCCACACAACGGTTATAGGCCATCTGGTTAAGTCCCTCTGAGCTGTGTGTTGTTGCCAATACCGGACAAACCGTTTCGCAAGGGGCATTATTACAATGCTGGCACATCATCGGCTGGAAAGTAACCTCGGGGTTCTCCGAAGCGATCTCCAGACCGCGCAGATCTTCAACATCCGCATCACTGCTGTAATAGCGGTCAATCCGGATCCAGTGCATTTCACGTGCATTGATAATCTCCTGGCGTCCTACCACAGGGATGTTGTTTTCAGCCTGGCAGCTCACCACACATGACCCGCAACCGAAACAAGTATTCAGGTCAATCACTAAACCCCATGAATGATTTTTATATTTATGGCCATTCCAGAGAGACAGATCGGTTGCATCCACTTTTCCCTCGGAAGTCTGTATTTCAGGAATAAAACGTCCTGCCAGCGGATCTTTCTGGAAATGTGATAGCACAGTATCTTGTAATACCGACTTACGGTTCATCACCGTATTATGCGTTTGCGTCTGCGCTATCTCGCGAGTCTCACCCGTTTTACTGAGTGTTACCTCACCTGGGGCGAAAGACAAATATCCATTACTGAAAGCTGCAAGAGGGTATACATTTTTACCGACGTTGTCAGCAGATTTTCCTGCTTTCACACGACCGTAACCTATTGCAACAGCAACGGTACCATTGGCTTGTCCGGGCTGGATCAGCACGGGAAGTTCAACGGTTTTACCTTTAAGATCTATTTTGATTACATCACCTTGTGCATATCCCTGCTCAGCAGCTGTCTTTTGAGAGATGGCTGCGTAGTTGTCCCAGCATGCTTTTGATACCGGCTCCGGGAATTCCTGAAGCCAAGGGTTATTGGCAGCCGCACCATTACCGATACCTACTTTCTCATAAAGTACCAGTTCTATTCCAGCAGACGAAGCCTTATATTTTTTGGCCACATTGGCCGCTGCTTCGTCAATATTTCCGGTAAAGTCAACAGGGACAGGTGCAGCACTACCGCCGAGTGTCAACACCCCATCGTGAAGGGATTTTACCCAGAATTGCTCAAAATCACCTCCCTGAGTAAAGATATTTTTTCTCCAGTAAGATTTCAGATAAGCATGAAAATCAGATGGAAGACCCGCCCATTTCAAAAGGCTGGACTGACCTTGTCTCGTACTGAAAATCAGGCTGATTGCAGGTTGTGTAAGACTGTAAAAACCAGCCTTTGGCATCGCATCGTTCCAGGACTCCAGGTAATGGGGAGCCGGACATATATATTTAAGTAACGATGAGGTCTCATCAGCACGGTCGTTAAACGAAACGCTCAACGCCACATTCGGCAGCGATGCAGCAAGTTCCGCCCCGCGTGGGTGATCGTAAACAGGATTAGAACCGTAAACAATAACCGCGCTTACCTTACCGCCTTTTACTTCATCGACAAATTCATTCATCGCGATATCATTTCCCTGACGGTAATATACCGGGGTATTGATATCGATGGTACTTCCGTAACTTCCCAGCAATCCATTCAGCGCACTAACAACAACCTGTACTGAGGGGTCATTGATTCCGCAAACCACCAGTGCACTTCCCTTAGCAGCAACCAGTTCCATCGCCGCTTTGTCAAGATTTGCTATATCACCTGGCGCAGCGGTTGCGATGGATTTCCCTCCGAGCTTCGCCGCTACCTTGTTATAAAGTGCAGTCACCACCAGACCCAACTGAGATGGTTTTACCGCAGTACGGTAATCCGCGTTGGAACCGGTAAGAGAAAGTGTCGTTTCAAACTGATAGTGACGCGACATATCCTTTTTGCCGTCTTTCGCACTGCTTACAATCCGTGTCTGCGCAAATTGGGCTGAAAAAGCCTCAGGAGCAATCCATGTTCCCAGGAAGTCAGCATCTATACCTACTACCAGTTTCGCTTTGCTAAAATCATAGGAAGGAATAACCGCTTTGCCAAACGAAAGCTCATTGCCCTTTATAAGGCCGGCAACCGAGTTAGCGTCGTACGTTATATGTTTTGTAGTAGGATATTTTGCAGTAAAATCGGCAATAACCGATTTAGTGGAAGGGCTTAAAAGCGTTGGGGAAACAATTCTGATATTTCCACCTTTGGCCGCGATAGCAGCCAACTGATCCATAATCTCTTTATCTACCTGATCCCAGGAAACCTTAGTATCCTCTCCTTTTTTCGGGCCTCTTAATTTTTCATTGTCATATAAACCCAGCAATGAAGCGTGTACTCTTGCACTCACACCTGCTGACGTTTTGCCAAGAGAATTTCCCTCAATCTTAATGGGGCGACCTTCTCTTGTTTTTACAAGTATACTGGCATAATCTCCCCCTTCCGAGTAGGTGGAAGCATACCAGTTAGAAATCGTAGGGTATTCGCCCTCAGGCTTGTTAACGTAAGGTATTGCTTTTTTGACAGGCGCTTCACAAGCCGCCAAGGATACCGCGGCCATCCCAAAGCCAAGGACTTTCAGGAAATCCCGGCGGTTTGATCCGGTACCATCTACTAAACTTTCGTACTGGGTTTCTGCCGGGGCATCTGCAAATTCCGATCCTGCGCTTTTTATAAATTTCTCGTCATTCCGCAGTTCTTCGAGCCCCCTCCAGTATCTTTTATCAGTATTTTTCATAAAAATATTCAATACAAATGAGTTGTATTCCGGTATTTATTTCTTGTGTATTAATAGTGGCACTTAGCACATTCCAAACCTCCGATATCAGCCACTTTCAATGCTTCTTTGCTTTCCGAAGCATGCAACTGCACCAGCTTGTCGTAATACTGGTTGTCCTTGGTATTAACCTCAGTTTTACGGTGGCAGTCAATACACCATCCCATTGTAAGAGATGAACGTTGCTGGATAACTTCCATCTTTTCAACTTCACCGTGGCAGTTCTGGCATTCCAGCCCTCCTACATTGACGTGCTGCGCATGGTTGAAATAAGCCAGATCTGGCAGGTTATGCACCCTAACCCATTCTATTGGCTGATCCTTCTCAATGGAAGTATATATTTTCTGTATTTCAGGAGATTCCTTTTTAATCACCCCATGGCAGTTCATACAAATATTAGCGGAAGGTATATGTGCCGACTTACCCCTGTTCACACCTGTATGGCAGTAATTACAATCTATTTTGTACTCACCTGCATGCAGCTTATGAGAAAAAGAAATCGGCTGCTTAGGGGCATATCCCTGCTGTACACCCACACTGTAGGCTCCGTCAAGTGTTGCCTTGATTACCAGCAGAATGAAAACCCACACCGTTGCAGAACGTATGGCGGGATCGGTTACGATGGCTTTGAGAGAATTACTGAAACGGGTCATGAAATCTCCGTCGGCGGTCTCTTCTGTCTGGCCGCTGACAGCTTTGCTAAGCAGCGAAACAATTACCACTAATACGCCAAGTACCAGTAGCATAACCACCACAAGCGCCACCAGAACAATCATAAACAGATCGGATGGGCCTCCAGCACCTGCCTCAGAACCACCAGCGGCGGCACCTGAAGTTGCTGCTGCTGCCGCAGGAGCTGCAGTTGCAGCCTGGTCAACATACGCAAAGATTGATTTGATATCATCCTCCGACAGGCTGGGAAAGCTTGTCATCTGCGTTTTTGAATATTCATTATAAATTTTTACTGCATAAGGATCACCTGAAGCAATTACAGCTTGTGAGTTACGCACCCATTTAACAAGCCATTCCATATTGTTCCGGCTTGTGGCTCCTTTTAAACCCGGACCTACTACACGCTCATCAGTAGCAGCGTGGCACTGCGCACAGTTATTTTTGAAAATACTTTCACCCTTTGCTGCATCGCCTCCACCGGCGGGAGCTGCGGCAGTTGCCGTGCTGTCCTGTGCAGATACTAAAAGAGGTAAACTAAGGAAAAGTGTTAAAGCGATTGCTATTAACGTTTTTGAACACTTTAAGATAGGTAAAAACTTAGAGTCTTCTCGGAATGGTATATTCATAATAAACTATGCATTATTCTTCAGCAGACAAAACTAGTTCACGATTCTTTATCCACAAAAGTATTTTAATGATATTTTGGGCAGGTATGTTATTTATAATATTTCTAATTAAAACAAGTATGACGGGCGTCATACTTTTATTCTTATTCCTTGCTAGTGAGGACATTAACTGAAAAATACCATTTGAAAAAATCGTCTGCCGATCGTTCTCAAATGGTATTTTCAAAGCCTACCGTTGTATATTAAACGGAATTCAAATATAATTTATCTAAGAGGTTCCGAGCGGATTCGAACCGCTGTACAAGGTTTTGCAGACCTCTGCCTAGCCACTCGGCCACGGAACCAATTTGGATTAGCAGATATGCCTTTAGCCTCTCTGCTAATCCGGTGCAAAAGTATTAATTAATTTGGCTATTCAGCACTATCCTCGTCTTTTTTAGCCACTTTTTTTCCTTTCTTTTCGCTTTCCTCAAACTGTTCCTTCAAAGCTGACAGGACACTCAGGTCACCGAAAGTTGATTTCTCAGCATCCTTAGGCGCTTCTGCTGCTTTTGCAGGTGCCGCCTTCGCTGCTTTTTCTTCTTTCCTTTCCTCTGATGCCGGAGCTGCTTTTACCTTTGAGTGAGATAAAACGATTTTCTTTTCATCTTTCAGGAATTCCAGTACGGTGAAATCAAGGCTTTCTCCTACCTCTGCAAGTGTACCATCCTCTTTTGCAAGATTTTTGATGGCAGAGATTCCTTCGATACCATAAGGTAGTTCAAGGGTGGCAAATTTGTCACCTTTTGCTACGATCGTCGATTTGTGAACAGACCCTACCGCAAAAATGGTTTCAAAGGTATCCCATGGGTTTTCTTCAAGTTGCTTGTGGCCCAGTGCCAGACGACGATTTTCTGCGTCCAGTTCAAGCACTACAACTTCAAGTTCGTCATTTACTTTTACGAAATCCGAAGGATGTTTGATTTTCTTAGTCCATGACAAATCAGAAACGTGAACCAGTCCGTCGATACCTTCTTCAAGCTCGATGAACAAACCAAAGTTGGTCAGGTTACGTACCACACCTTTGTGGCGTGTTCCGATCGCATACTTTTCTTTCAGTGAACCCTGAGTCCATGGATCCTCTGTAAGCTGTTTAATACCCAGAGACATTTTGCGTTCCTGACGGTCAAGCGTCAATACCACTGCGCTGATCTCGTCGTTTACGTTCATAAACTCCTGCGGATTGCGCAGGTGCTGTGACCATGACATTTCAGAAACGTGGATCAGACCTTCAACACCTGGTTTGATCTCAAGGAAAGCACCGTAATCAGCAACATTCACGATGCGACCGGTAACTTTTGATCCAACCTGGATTGTTTCGTCAAGAGAATCCCATGGGTGAGACTGAAGTTGTTTCAAGCCAAGAGAGATACGTTTTTTCTCTTCGTCAAAATCAAGCACAACCACGTTAAGTTTCTGATCCAGCGAAAGCAGGTCAGATGGGTGGTTGATACGGCCCCATGAAATGTCCGTAATGTGAAGAAGACCATCCACACCACCAAGATCGATGAACACACCAAAGTTGGTCATGTTTTTGATCACACCTTCAAGTACCTGACCTTTCTCAAGGTTATTCAGGATCTGCTGGCGTTGTGCTTCAAGATCTTTTTCGATCAGTATTTTGTGAGATACAACTACGTTATCATTAGCATAGTTAATTTTCACAACTTTAACTTCCATACGTTTTCCAACAAAAATGTCAAAATCACGTATTGGCTTCACGTCGATTTGTGAACCAGGCAAGAAAGCCTCAATTCCAAAAATATCAACAATAAGACCACCCTTGGTTCTTCTTTTCACGTTGGCGTCAATAACCACATCTTCGTCAAAAGATTTCTGGATGTTATCCCAGGCAGTGATTACTTTGGCCTTTTTACGGGAAAGAACAAGCTGTCCCTGAGCGTCTTCCTGATTTTCAACATACACTTCTACCTCATCTCCGATTTTCATACCAGGGAGGTCACGGAATTCATTGGATGATACGATACCATCCGATTTAAATCCGATGTTAAGTATTACTTCACGGTCCGTAATTCCAACAACTACACCTTTAACCACCTCTTTTTCCTGAACAGGAGAAAGAGTAGTTTCATACATTTGTTCAAAACGGTCGCGGTCAGCTGCTGAATATCCAGTACCGAAACCTTTGTCTGCTGCTTTGTCCCAGTCGAAGTCAGGGAGAGGCTGATTTTGTTTTTCCTTAGACATAAATAGGAATTATCGCTCTTGTTTACATCAGCCTCCGAGCTAAAGGGCTGAAAATTAGTTTAACAAAGAATTTTTTAAAAAACAGAGCGCAAAGGTAGGATATTTTGAAATAAAAATCCACTCTTCAGGAATTATTCCCAAAAGCAGCAAAATGTCCGGAAAAGTTAATAAAAGACCCGTAGCGTGTGGCTATTGATACGCACGGTCCTTAGCCCCCAGGTAAGGCATCCATTCATCTGCTGCTAAACCTGAAAAATCCCTGATAAACATCAGAAAGGAAGGGCGGAATGGCGATTGCTTCAAATGCATACCAGCTTCTTCGGGTGTAAGGTCGCCTTTTCTGGAATTACAGCGCTTGCATGCCGTTGCCAGGTTATCCCAGGTTGTTTTTCCTCCCCGGGACTTGGGCATTACATGATCCAAAGTGAGATGATCATGCGTTCCGCAGTACTGACACCGGTTTCCGTCACGCCGGAAGATATTGTGCCTCGTCATGACCACGCCGCGGTAAGGAAGATGAATGTAGTGATTGAGGCGGATCACAACCGGCATGGGATATTCATTGCTCACCGTCCGAAGAAAATGCCTGGGAGACTCAGCAAGCATTTCAGCTTTGTTCATATACACCAGCAAGAACGCTTTTGGGACGGTGCAAACACTTAATGCACTATAATCTTGATTAAGAACCAGTACTTTACCCATGAGTCTTTAAGGCAATTCGTTCCGACAATATAGGAATTTTTACCTAAAAAAACGTTCACAAGTATGCAAAAATTGCCAATTATCCCTATGGGTAGCCCGTCTGGTCCAAAACATAGGATTTGCATATTAAAGAATTGTAAACCAGATGTTAACATTTAGTAATTAATCCTGTCGGTTTCCCGCTTGATATCCCTTTCCTTGATGGTGTCCCGTTTATCGTACAGCTTTTTACCTTTAGCCAGGGCAATATGCAGTTTCACCAGGCCGCGCTCACTGGTAAACATCCTTACCGGAATAATGGTCAGCCCCTGGTCTTTTATTCCCTCCGTCAGCTTTTTTATTTCACGTTTGGTAATGAGCAGCTTTCTGTCCCGCATCGGGTCATGGTTATAGTGAGTCCCTTCGGTATACGGCGCTATGTGCAAACTTCTTACGTACAGCTCTCCATCCATAAAAAGACAGTAGGCATCCTGAAAATTCACCTTTCCCTGGCGGATGGATTTTATTTCAGTGCCTGTCAGCGCTATTCCTGCCGTGTATTCATCGATAAAAAAATATTCGAATGACGCACGTCTGTTCTTGATATCTACTTTCTTTACTAGCTTTTCTGCCATTTCACTATTCTTTAAACAAAGGGAGGTAAAAGTAGTGTTTTTGTTAAAACCATACCAACGTATGATGCATTTACGTATTTACCCAATCGTCTCGATTTTAATCTGGTCACTTGCCTGCGGATCTTTTTGCAAAGCCCAAAATGAAACCATGAAAGTGCGCTCCGTTGTGGACCGGTTGTTTGCAGCGATGCAAGAAGGGGATTCTGCCAAAGCGCATGCCGTGTTTTCAGATCATGCACAGCTTACCTCACTTAGTTATGACAAAAAGGATTCCCTGATCATATCCACCCATCCTGTAAGCGGCTTCATCAAAGCCATTGGTACCCCTCATCAGGAAAAATGGATTGAGAAAATATACAATGTAAGCATTTCGGTGGATGGGCCTATGGCAACGGTATGGGCGCCCTATAAATTTTACCTGGACGACCGGTACCTGCATTGCGGCGTCAATGCGATTCAACTACTAAAAACCATGGCCGGCTGGAAAATTACGGAAATAACGGATACCCGGCGTAAGGAAAACTGCCCGGATTAAAGCCTCATCATCTGCTTCCAAGTGCCCTTCATCCGATTATATTTAATCGTACTTGGCAAGGCCTTCCACCAGTACCGGTTCATTTCAACGGCGAAAGAGGGCTGCATGTAACAGTTAATGGCGCAACCTTCACAGGCGGGCAAACGTCCTTCAAGGGCAACCAGTTTCTGTACTTCATCGGAATGATAAAGCTCAAACAGATTTCCGTTTATCGCAAAATCTTTAAGCCCAAGGTGATAACAGGGAAGTACCAGCTTGTTTTCGGGTGAAATAACCAGCGTAGTACTTGCCGCCTTGCAAACGGGATCTTCCACATGATTGCCGCCATCGAGCCTTAGCTGGACAAACGCCTCATTCAGATATACATTCTTCTGTTTTCCCCACCACAACATTTCCGTAAGCGCTTCCTGTGAAAGACTGCCTCCGATGCCATTGTATTCAAAAACAGGGTTCAGGATAAGTACCAGGTCGTTAGGCAAACATATTTCATCCCGTAATTGGCGTATCTTGCCCACATTGTCTTCAAAAACGGTGAATATAATGTCAGGCCTTTCTCCAAGGCTGCGGGCAATTTCGATAGACTCCATTACCTTATCAAAACATTTCACTCGTCGTGAGGTATCATGTTCGTCTCGGTCAGGAGAATCCAGCGAAAAATGAAGCATATCAATCAGTCCACGGAGTTTGGTGGCCTGTTTAGGATATAACAAACCGTTGCTGGTCACCGTGGTGATCATGCCCTGCGCTTTGGCTTCCCGCAGCAGTACATCCAGTTGGCGATGCAGCAGCGGCTCTCCCCCTGTGAAATCTATGACTTTCACGCCAAGCCTTTTCAGATCTCTGAGGTTTTCTCTGAAACTTTCAAGTGTGATATAAGGCGAAGGCTTCTCCCAAATGTCACAAAAACCACATGAAGCATTACAACGATACGTCACATAATAATTGCACAGAACGGGATGAGATACCAAACGCATATCAACGAAGCATGGTGAGCAGGCTGGTTAATTTATCTTTCAGGTCCTTCCGGTCGACTATAAAATCCAGGAAACCGTGCTCGAGTACAAATTCCGCACTCTGGAATCCTTTTGGCAGGTCTTTGCCTATTGTTTCCCGGATCACCCTGGGGCCGGCGAATCCGATCAGCGCGCCTGGTTCCGAAATATTGAAATCTCCCAGCATGGCATAGGAAGCCGTAACACCACCTGTGGTAGGATCTGTCAGCAGAGATATGTATGGCAATTTTGCTTCGGATAACAGTGCAAGCCGTGCCGATGTTTTGGCCATTTGCATTAAGGAGAAACTAGCCTCCATCATTCTGGCCCCTCCCGACTTGGATATCATTAGAAAAGGCAACTTATGGTCCAAAGCATAGTTAATGGCCCGCGCGATTTTTTCTCCAACCACCGACCCCATAGAGCCGCCTATGAAGTTAAAATCCATACAGGCTATCACAATCTTGAGATCGTTCATTTTTCCATGACCAGTTCTGACGGCATCCTTCAGACCTGTTTTCTTCATCGTGGATTTGATCCTGTCGGTATAGGCTTTGGTATCTACGAAATGAAGCGGGTCACCGGAGGTAAGATTGGCGTCAAGTTCTACGAACTCATTATTATCAAACAGCAGTTCGAAATAAATCTCCGATCCCACTTTTTCGTGATAATTACAATGGGGGCAAGTATATGCGTTTTGTTTATGTTCTCTGGTTGGAGTGACTTTTTTGCAATTAGAACATTGGTACCACAATCCGTCCGGAGCTTCACGTTTCATCTCCGTGGGAGTACTGATACCTTTTTCTTTTCGAATGAACCAAGACATACTGATATGTGGATTATGACCTTAAAATAAAAGCTTATATAACAAGCCGTTACGGTGTTTTCGTGATGAATTGAGAGGTCAAAGATAGTAATAAATGTTTGGTATAATGAAAGTACCAGCCAGTATTGCATAGAATTACCGGTACTAATCCGAACAATTTCGATCCAAATTTGTTAACCTACCAACACCCGTTCGTCCGGGGCGGAACAAACCGGATCGTTTAGCATTATCTCAAATGACAGAGTCTTCTTCGCCTATTGTAATTATAGTGGGTACCAATCGGCCCCAGTCCATGTCCCGGAAAATTGCCGAATACTACCATCAGGTACTTGAAAGTCTGAATACCCCAAGTATTATTCTGGACCTGATCCACCTGCCCCACGATTTTACTTTCTCGGCTATGTACGATAACTGCGGTAAGAATGAAGATTTTAACTCCCTGCGGGCCTTGCTGGAGAAAACAGATCGGTTTGTATTTATTGTGCCTGAATATAACGGCTCCTATCCGGGTGTACTAAAGGCATTTATTGACGGACTTCCTTACCCCAATAGTTTCAGTAATAAAAAAGCAGCACTGGTTGGCTTGTCTTCCAACATGCAGGGAGCAGCCATAGCGCTAAGCCACCTCAATGACGTTTTCAGCTATCTGGGAATGAACACCCTGGCGCTCCGAGTGAAGCTGGCTCAGATACGTGCTCATTTTAACGGCACCGAAATCACAAATTCACTCTATAGGGAACTCATAGACATCCAGGCCGCACAGTTGATCCGCTTTTAAATAGGAAAGGGAGCAAGAAGCTCCCTTTCCTATTTTAACCAATGCTGTTCCATTTCGTTTGCAGGAATTGCGGGCTTTTTCCAGAGGTCAATCCGGCTCCTCTTATAGGCCGCACCTTCCAGATCAGCATATTTAACCAGTCCTTCTCTGAAGGATTTGATCATGGCAGACAAACGTGCACTCTCCTCATCTGACCATTTTCCTTCTTCTTCCTCTTCGATATAGGATATGTTAACGGGTGCATTCGGTACGGAGATCACATGACCCACCTCCAATACGACAGTACCCGTTGGTGTGGCATCCAACGCAGCCGATACCATAACCGGAGACTCTTCTTCTTCCGGAAGAGTAACTTCCGTTACCACTGACACCTCTTCCTTCTGCTCCTTATCTTCTTTTACCTTACCCCAATTTTTAATTTCAATTCCAGGGATGGGAGATTCCACACTGTCGAAACCGGCTGCCACAATAGTGACCCGCAGCTTGTCACCGAGAGAATCGTCAGTGATGGTACCTAGCTTAAACATCCTTGCCTCACCTCCTACCTGTGACAGCACAAAACGCCAGATTTCACGCTGCTCTTTCATGGTAGCCTCGCTTTTCTTGCTCGTTGCCAGGGTTACCAGAATCCGCTTCGCACCTGTAATATCTCTGTCGTTCAGCAAAGGAGAATCCAGCGCCTCTTTAATAGCAATTTTGGCCCGGTCTGCACCTGTAGCTTCTGCCGTCCCCATCACCGACTGCCCTGCCTTTTTCAGTACCTTTTCAACATCCTTGAAGTCGGTATTGATATTACCGCTCGTTGTGATGATCTCGGAGATACTTTTTACGGCATTTAACAAAATACCGTCTGCTTCGGCAAATGCCTGCGTCAGGGTCATATCTTCATATAACTCTTCCAGCTTGTCATTAAGAACCACCAGAACGGTGTCACTGTATTCCTTTAATTGCTCTATACCTTCAAGTGCCTGTTCTTTTTTATCCAGCCCTTCCCAGGTATAGGGAGCTGTTACCACGGCCACCGTCAGTTTACCCATTTCTTTGGCAAGCTGGGCAATGACCGGTGCAGCACCTGTACCCGTTCCTCCGCCCATTCCGGCGGTTATAAAAACCATCTGCGTGAATCCGCCCAGCAAAGCCTTGATCTCCTCAATGGTTTCAAGTGCGGCTTCCTTTCCTTTTGTAGCATCTGTTCCGGCCCCAAGTCCTTGCGTGAGGGTAGCACCGAGTTGTATCTTTGTTGGCACGGGGCTATTAGCCAGTGCCTGGCGGTCGGTATTACATACGGCAAATTCCACATCTTTGATTTTTTTCTCAAACATGTAATTAACCGCGTTACTTCCTCCTCCACCAACGCCGATTACCTTGATAATAGCGGGTTCGGAATGGGCAGAACCAATGGGCTGTTCTCGTACGATTTCGTTCACAATATAGTCCTGGTCTAATGCTTGCAATAAACTGGTGTTCATAATCCCGGGGTGTTGTTGATATCAGTTATAAATCCTAGCTAATACTCATCTGTATTCTCATCTTTCTTGCCCAGCAGATTATCCCAAAAAAACCGCCCGTTTTTTTTGAGTTCTTCACGAGGCTCTTTCTCTTCTTTTCTTTTCACTTCAACCGTAGCTTGCGCCCGGTTGGTCATTTCAGTTAATGAGGGTTTACAAACAGACTTCACTCTTGGATCAATTGCCTTGATACCCGCCCATGCCAGGCCAATTGCAGTTGCAAAAGAAGCATTACTTACTGCATCTGCTTTGACGGTATGCGCCAGATTCTCGGGAAAACCTACCCTTACGGACAGGTCGGTTACTTTTTCAAACAGCAGTTCAATATCAGGTATATTGGCACTTCCACCGGTGAGCACAATTCCGCCTATCAGCTTTTCCTGATAACCCGAATTGATGATTTCCCCATAGACCATTGCCGCTATTTCCTTCAGCCTTTCTTCGATAATCAGGGCTACGTTCTTTTTTAAAACTTGCTTAGGCGGCCTTCCAGCCAGAAAATTAACAAAAATTTCAATATTTAAAGGAATATCTTCGGATAATGCCGTGCCGAAAACTTTCTTTAGTTGTTCCGCATTCTCAGGCTGAATGCCGCAACCTGTTGCCAGGTCACTGGTAATATGCCTTCCGCCGATCGGGAAAGATACAATATGCCTTACAATTTTGTCCTGATAAATAATGAGGTCTGTGGTATGATCCCCGATATCCACCAGGGCAATCCCGGCCTTCATTTCATTTTCCGTCAGCACGGCCAGCCCCGTTGCCAGGGGGGCGTACACCATTTTATCACATTTCAGGTTATTGTCCGCATCAAACAAACTCTTTCTGGTGCGCTGAATGGATTGGTTATTAGCGGAAATAATCAGGAAATTAGCTCCTAACTTGATACCCGTGCGCCCTACGGGCTCTTTAACACCCGTAGCATTATCCACCACGAAATCCATCGGCAGCACATGGAGCACATCATAGTTAGGTTCTGTCCTGGCACGATACATATCATCCACAAGCTGGTCGACGTCCCGTTGGGTGACCTCCTCTCCGGTGGATGCAGACGGGCGCAAAACCCCGTCACTTTGTGCACTCACTTTGACGTGCGAACCACTGAAACTAACATTTACAATTCCAATATCAAGATCGGACAGCGCAGCGGCTTCCTGCAGTGCCTCACGGACCGCACCTCCTACCTGCTTAATATTTTCCACCGATCCGTTCACCACGGCTCCAGCAGGCACCGGTACTTCGCTAAATCCTAAAATCTCAATATTGTTATGACGGGATCCTGATGCAGCGCCCTGTGCAGCAATTACCGCTATTTTAGTACTTCCAATATCTACTCCAACTACAATTTTTTCGTGTGCCATGGTACCGGTGAATTACAATTATTCACAAACAATTTGATCTTGAAACTTTACACTAATTTTTGAAAACCTGCCCCAATCCTGGCTAAGTACCCGTTCGTAGAATAGCCGGATTTTTTTAAATTTTTTCTCAAAACCCTCCGAGGTTCCAAACTCAATGCGCTGATCTCCCAGTAACGTCAGCAAACTGATCTCTCCGTCATTCCCTACTTCCACCTGCGCCACCTGTGCCTTCCAGAAAGGATCTTCATCCAGAAAACGAATCAGGTCCAATAAACCCTTATCTTTTTCGGATTTTAAATTTTTCCTACTCAGAAAATACGGGCCGGTTACCAGTAATGTCCTGGCAGAATAACTGTCGGACAATGGGAAAAAGGCCCCCTCTTCATTAATGTAACGACCTGATGCATTCCTCCACTGACCGTTGGGCGAACTATGTATCCACCGGGCAAGCGGCCGCTCCTGCTCTACATTTATTACCAGGTTTCCTTTTAGATCACGATATACCTGACATTTTTTTATAAGCTTATTGCTTTTAATTCTGGCTTCCACGTCCGACAGCCTTACCTCGTTTAAACGGCTCCCTGCCAGTGCATCGCCCCCGTTTTCCGTGGCAAGCATCCGTATATCGGTTTGATTCAGAAAATGAGCGCCTGAATCTCCCTCAATATTGATGACCAGATTGTTACAGCGTTGTTTACTGAAACGATTTTCTGCCATTCCAATGCATGCCATGGGTAAAATAACCCACAAACTTTTACGCAATAAACGCCAAGAATAATCAAATTTACGTAACATCTCAGTAATATTAAAAACGCCCCTATGATTAATTAGCAAATGAATTAGCGAGATACTCCTTCAGGGGCAGAACCAGCGTATCAATATCCCCCGCTCCAATCGTCACCAGAATATCCGTTTCAATGGCCTTCACAGCCTCTACCACATGCTCTTTAACAACTATTTTTTTATCTCCGGTTTCTACCCGATCCAGAATCATCTGCGCGTTCACACCTGGTATCGGCAACTCCCTGGCCGGGTAAATTTCCATTAAAATCAGCCTGTCGGCCAACGAAAGGCTTTTTGCAAAACCGTCGGCAAAATCACGTGTTCTGGTAAACAAATGTGGCTGAAAAATGGCAGTAATATGTCTGCCGGGATAAAGCGCTCTGACAGATGATAAAAAAGCTTCGATTTCGGCCGGATGATGGGCGTAATCATCGATGTAAATATGTTCCGGGCTCTCCACCTGATACTCAAACCGGCGCTTGACTCCCTTGTAACTTTCAAGCGCAAGTTTAATTTCCGCGGGGCTTACACCCAGGTAGAGCGCCACTGCACTTGCCGCAATTGAATTCTCAATATTATGAAAGCCGGGAATCTTCATGGCAATTCTATCGATACTTCCTCCCGGATAGTTCAGGTCAAAAACGAAACGGGCCTTTTCGATGTGTATACCGGATGCGTAATAATCTCCCTCGTCCAATGAATAGGTATAAACCTTGGCTTTTGTCGCATCAGCTATCTGCAAACCATGTCGCATGAATAAAATGCCCCCGTCTTCCACCTGGCTGACATATTCTTTAAATGAATCCAGAACGGCTTCATGTTTTCCGTAGATATCCAGATGGTCCGCATCTGTGGAGGTTACAATGGCTATCTCGGGAAACAGTGTCAGGAATGAACGGTCGAATTCATCTGCCTCCACCACGCATATCACCTCCCCCAGCTTATCCGTCGCCTCGTTCAGCAACAGATTCGTTTCGTAGTTCTGTGTTATTCCGCCCAGGAATGCTGTACTGTTCACACCTGCAGACCGCAGGATATGGGCAACCATGGAAGATGTAGTTGTTTTTCCATGCGTTCCTGCCACACCGACTGTTCTTAAATTGCGGGTCAGCATACCCAGCACCTGAGAGCGCTTCAGAATCATAAAGTTATGATCCCTGAAATAATTCATCTGCTTGTGGTCTACCGGTACGGCCGGGGTATATACCACCAGGGTCAAGGCCGGGTCGGCCTTAAAAGTATCAGGAATGGTACCGATCTCGTCTTCCAGCGTTACGGTAATTCCTTCGCTTTCAATCGTTTTGACGAGATGTGTTGAAGTTTTGTCATAACCGGCTACTGCGAACCCATTGGCCTTAAACCATCGGGCCAGGGCGCTCATTCCTATACCTCCGATACCAACAAAGTAAATGTATTTATAATGAGTCATTTTTAGTGGGTAAATTTATACTATAGGTGAGTCAGACAGGCTAAGGACTTCCCTTGCTATATCGGCAGCCGCCGTTGGCCTTGCCAGCGGGCGGATATTTTCAATCAGTTCCTGTTGCCTCTCCGGGTTATTCAGCAAGTCCAGTGCAGTGGAAATCAGCTCCTCTGCCGCAGATGAATCTTTTATCATGATCGCCGCGTTCTGGCTCACAAGGCTCATTGCATTTTTAGTCTGATGGTCTTCCGATGCGGCCGGAAAAGGAACCAGGATAGCAGGCTTGGCTGCCAGACAAAGCTCCGAAACGGAAAGCGCTCCGGCACGGGATATGACTACATCGGCAACCGCATAAGCCAGGTCCATTTCATAAATAAACTCGTAAGCTTTGATCTGATCGGTATTTAAACTTTTAATAGCAGCAGATGCAGTATCTATAAATCCCTTGCCCGTTTGCCATAAAACCTGATACCCTCCCTCTGCCAGACGCTTCAGCCCCTTTAACACGCTTTCATTGACAGACCGTGCCCCAAGGCTCCCACCCATCACGAAAAGTGTCTTACCAGTGCTCTTAAATCCAAAATGTAGCAGCGCCTTATCCCGTTTTGACTCCACTTCAAGGATATCACTCCTCACAGGATTGCCCAAAAGTTTTATTTTTTCATGAGGAAAAAAAACTTCCATTCCCGGATAGGCCACACAAATTTTTTTTGCCCATTTTGACAACAGTTTGTTGGTTATTCCCGCGTACGAGTTTTGTTCCTGGATCAACGTAGGAATCCCAAGAAAGGACGCGATCATTAACAAAGGTCCGCTCGCATACCCGCCAACCCCAACCGCGGCATCGGGTGCAAAATCCTTAATTACGGATTTCGCCTTCAAAAGACTTTTAATAAGCTTGAAAGGAAAAGCCAGGTTATCCAGAGTCAGCTCCCTTTTAATGCCGGCAATTGGCAAGCCAATAATGTGGTATCCGGCTTTGGGCACCTTTTCCATTTCCATTTTCCCAAGCGCTCCTACAAAAAGAATTTCAATATCCGGATTCACTTCCTTTAATGCATTCGCGATAGCAACAGCAGGATATATGTGGCCACCTGTACCACCTCCGCTGATAATTATCCGTTTTATCATATCAATTTAAATTCTTTTTTCTTCAATATTCTCGCCCCGGCTCACGCTGAGTATCATTCCCATGGCAATACCAGTAAAGAGCAGCGAAGTTCCGCCCTGGCTAAAAAAAGGTAAGGTTTGCCCCGTAACCGGCACCAGCCCAACCGTCACGGCCATGGCTGAAAATGCCTGACTCACTACTGTAAAGGTCAATCCTGCCGATAATAATCCTCCAAAAGGCCTTTTGGTAGCTTCAATGGCCTTAAGGCCCCGGTATAAAATGATAAGATAGAAAACAATAAGCACAACACCACCAATTGTACCATACTCTTCTACGGCGACGGCGAAAATAAAATCTTTCTGTGGCTCTGGTAAAAATCTTCGCTGCCGACTTTTGGCTACACCTTCACCATATAATCCCCCTCGCGCCATAGCCATATAGGACTGCTGCGACTGATAAACAACAATATCCTTATCAAAGAATGAGGTAATCCTGTTCTGTGCAGTACCTGCCCGTTGCGTAGAGTTGAGCAGGATGGCGATGGTTGCAAAAAAGACCAGGCCAACTGCCGTAAAAAACAGATAGTGTAACGGAACTTTCCCCACAAACATCAGCAGAAAACATATTCCCGCCAGCATCACTGCGGTGGACACATTGCTGGTAAAAATAAGACCGCAGACCACTCCGACCAAAGCCAGAGGTTCCATGAAGAGTTCACGGGTATTCCAGCCGCCTTTGATGTGCCGGGCCAGTATCAGCGACAGATGCGCGATCAGCGCTACTTTGGCCCATTCCGAGGGCTGGAAACGCTGCCCTATGATAGGTATTTCTATCCAGCGCGACGCTTCATTCACCGAGGTACCAAAAAACATGGTGAAGATCAGCAGCAAAATAGAGCTCCATACAGCCAGCCGGGTTACATACACAAACTTGATGTAGGGTATCCGGTGAACGAAATACATGATCAGCAGCGAAAGAAAGCAAAGGACTGAATGTTTGATCAGATAATACTCCGTATTCCCCTGCTTTTGACTATAAGCATCTTTCACACTGGCACTATACACCACCACAATACTCCAGAGCAACATAATAATGCAGACAAACCATATCCAGCGATCGCCTTTCAGATTCTTGGCAAACCAGTTCTGTGTGTCTTCTCTAACTCTCTGCAAGGTCTCCATCTGTCTTTCAATAATAACTGGAACTCGGAATAAATCTATTTCTGAAAAAGGCTTGAAAATTTCAGGCACCGGGGGTACCGCATTTTCAGGCCTGCTAACTGCTTTATACCAGTTGGCGGACCGCTTGTTTAAATTTTTCTCCCCGATCTTCGTAATTTTTAAAAAGATCGAAGCTCGCACAGGCTGGCGAAAGCAATACTACGTCACCAGGCTGCGCCCAGGCCCGGGCCTGGCTAACAGCCTCCTGAATATCCTGGGTAATATATATCTGCCCGACAATGCCTTTGAAATACTTTTCGAGCTTTTCAAAATCCGGGGTAAGGATGATCAAAGCTTTTACCTTCTGACGTACCAGATCCTCAATCTGGCTGTAATCATTGCCCTTATCTACACCGCCTGCAATTAAAACCACCGGTTGTTCAAAACTTCCCAGTGCATAGTACACCGAGTCGACGTTGGTAGCCTTGGAGTCATTGACATAGGTAACTCCATCCAGAATGGCCACCTGTTCCAGTCGGTGTGGCGCATTCACGAATGTCCTTAATCCCTCTCTGATACTTTCCTGATCAATTCCAACTGCCTGGGCAACCAGTATAGCCGCCAGCGCATTGATGGCATTATGCGGGCCTTTGACCGGCAGGTCCGCGAAGGGTATCGAAAATGTCGAATCTTTAAGGATGATTTGCAAAAGACTATCTGCCAGAAATCCTCCTTTTGGCAACGGCCCTTTCAGTGAAACAGGTAGCCTTTGAGATCGTACATCTCTTCTGACAAGTTCATCCAGGATCACTTCACTATCTTCAAAATAAATGAAGGTATCATTCTCCGTCTGATTCTGAATGATATTGAACTTTGAGTTCACATAGTTCTGAAACTGGTAATTATACCTGTCCAGGTGGTCCGGTGTGATATTCAGAAGTACAGCAACATCGGGGCGGAAACGTTCAATGTTATCCAGCTGAAAACTACTGATTTCCAGTACGTAATAGTCAAACTGTTTTTCAGCCACCTGCCAGGCAAAACTATCTCCGATATTTCCTGCCAGCCCGACATTCAGCCCCGCTGTCTTTAAGATATGATATGTCAGTAAAGTAGTGGTTGTTTTCCCATTGCTGCCCGTGATGCCAATGAGTTTCGCACTCGTATACCAGGAAGCAAACTCTATTTCGGAAACTACCTGTACCCCTTTTTTGTATAACGCGGCTACGAGCGGCGCTTTGTCCGGAATACCTGGACTTTTGATTACAATGTCCGCATCCATTACCCTAGCCTCGGTATGCCCCCCGTGTTCAAATTCAATTCCTTCCCGGATCAGTATATCCCTGTACTTATCCTGAAGAATTGCCTTATCGGACAAAAAAACAGCAAAACCTTTGGATTTGGCCAGGATTGCGGCACCCACGCCACTTTCTCCGCCACCCAATATAACAACCTTTTTCTGCACCATTACGGATTTAATCATTAGACAAAAGCGAGCGTTACGAAGGTAAAAGTTTTTCAAGCTAAGTACCCACAGCTGTTACCGAAAAATTATTTAAACGAGAAAAGGCATGAAACCATGCCTTTTCTCGTAACCAGTAAGCTCCTGACTATAAAACTATTCTTTTGGTTTAGTCAATCTCAGTTTATTTGCGCCTTTAACTACCAGGAAAATCACCCATGCAATAATCAAAAACTGGATGACCGTCTGTATAAAATTACCATACTTAATAGCAACTTCGGGTGTTTCTCCCACTGCTGCTTTCAGAACGACCTTCAGCTGCGTAAAATCAACGCCGCCAATGAGAATGCCCAGTATAGGGTTGATAATGTCTTCTACAAGAGACGCGGTGATTTTACCAAAAGCGGCACCAATGACCACACCCACTGCAAGATCAAGAACATTACCCTGGGCAATGAAAGTTTTAAATTCGTTGAACATATTAATTGAGGTTGGTTAAAAGAACTATTTGATCTGATATAAAAATCCTACACTTAAACCTTGTGCAAACTGAATATCATCCACCTGATCTTTGTCGTAAACCACTATGGCACCCAGGTTAACATTAAAGTATTTTGCAATTTTTGCTGTGATCTGCGCGTCCAGTCTGTGGTCGCCATTAAATTCACGTTTATCGGTAACGGCACTTTTGTTATATGAGGTATACAGCAGATAGCGGAATTTGAAGTTTATATCCTTCGCAATGTCCTTGTCAAAATTGGCAACCAACTGTATGATTCCCACCTCGTTTCTTATTCTTTTTCCCTGCTTCACCCCATAATTATTGGGAAAGGTAAGATACAGATCTTTGTCTGCCACAATGGTCTGCCTTAAAGCAGCCGGCGAAAAATCAACAAAGAAATAAGGCACCGGCTTATACTCTATACCAATGGCCTCCGTAAGGTACGCGGGAGAAAATACGGATGAAACTTTCTCTCTTTCATCCGGAGTAGCAGGGTCTTTTGAATATTCATATCCATTACCGAACTGGGATAAAAAGTTAAAGTTGGCAAACAGGCTCCACTTGTCGGTCAGCGCACGATTGTATTTAGTATCAAAAAAAATCCTGTCCACATTTTTCCGGCTCTGCTGCCCTTGGTTCCTGACAATACCATACTGCGACTGAAAATCATTTCTCCAGGCGTGTACTCCCTTTTTATGCTCGCTCAGGGCATTAAAAAAGAGACCAAGAGCAACCGAGTTCACTCCACCACCCGTCCAGTTGGAACTGAATGACCCCTGATTAAGATTGGCTCCAAATTCTATCTTCCGCCATGTGGTATCTTTTGCAACCTTTATGATGTTCCCGCCTAAGGAATTGGAAAGATCAACCTTCTGCCCAAAACTCAATGAACTTATGGTTAAAAATACGAATACAATCAGAAGTTTTTCGGGTGACCAATCTTTCATTTGGGTAGTGTGGTTTAATGGCACAAAAATTAATTGAAGATTTCGACCTGTGTGGTCTGAAACAGTTGCAGAGGGATGATGGTTGTGGTACTGTCATTCACCACCGTTACCGACGTACTGTCAATTTTGGTAATCACGCCCTTTACTTCTCCTATCCGGATAATCTGCCCCTCTCGGTAGTTTTTGTGGCTGTAAAATGACGAAATGATATTGGCCAGTACATCTTTTGACGCAATACCGTACCCAAGGGCAAATGCTCCGATGGCTCCTCCGATAATGAGGTTAAAACTCGATTCCAGCAAAGTAGTCTCAATTCCGATCTGCCCCAGCGCGGTGATAAAAGTAATGGTAAGAAAGAAGAAAAAAGCGATGTTTCCGATAAGCTTGGCCGAAGCAATGCTAAAAGATTTACACAGTGCAATGACGGTGGTTTTGATCGCATCCGAAAGCATGATGCCGATCTGGAGCATAACTGCGCCTGCAATAAGCTTCGGAATGAAATTAATCAGCGACACTACCATGTTGGTGATCGTATCGACGCCGAGGGTATCAGACGCAAAAGAAAGGAAGATCAGCAGAATGTAATAGTAAAAAATTTTGGCAACGATATCACTTAGCCTGATCTCGGTTTTTAATTGCTTGATAATCCCGATCTCGTTCAGTTTATCCCCGATTCTGTCAAACCCAACTCGTGCCAGCACCTGGGCAATGACTACTTTCACGCCACGGGCAACCAGGTACCCGATAATCAGAATTACGAAACAGCCTAGTACTCTTGGTACAAAGTCTACAAACTGACTGACAAGGGTATTGAAGGTATTGAATAAAATTTGTGTGATGTCCGGAAATTTTTCCATAGTGTAGAGTGTATTTAATTTGTAGAGGATTCATCGGGTGCCGGTACGGATAAGCATGCCGTAACCGCGCTGAAGAAGTGTTCAGTAAAGTGGGTAACTACCAACATTGAATTACGAATTGTATCTACCTCAGAAACAAGTGCCGCTTTCAAATATTCCGGAAGTTTCTCCTCCGGCTCCAACTCTTTAAAAACTGAGTTTCCTGTGGGCATGTATTTTTGATATTAAATTATACTACGAACCAATTCAATCATTTTAATTGCCAAAACGCCTAAAAATATTATAGTTTCGAGGTACTTCTTGCGCAATTTCTCGCGTGAACGCAATAACCTCATTTTGACAGCGCTTTCGGTAATTTTGAAAATATCGGCTATATCCCGGATGCTGAGGTCATCCATATACTTCATGAACAAAACCCCTTTTTCATCAACCGTCAGCTGATCCAGTGCTATTTTCAAATTTTTCGCCTGCACATCGTCTCCGTCAAAAATCGTATTAAGATCTATGTCATCGGACACTTCAATAGGCTCATCGTTCATTACCTCTCCTCTCTTTTTGTTGGCTCTTAGCTGGTCCATACAATGGTTATAGGTAATACTGTATAACCAGGTGGAGAACTTGGCATCTTCCTTGAAAGTCCCCAGTTTGAAAATCAGCTTAAGAAATATATCATGTGTAAGGTCCTCAGCTTTGGCCGTATCCTTTACAAACGATATACATTTATGATAAACCTTATCGGAATACCTCTCGTATAGCCGTTCAAAATACTTGTTCTGTTGAGTTTCTACAAAAAGTTTAACGAGTTCTTCGTCCGAGAAGCTTTTGGTAAAATCGTTGATCGCAGTTTTGACCATTTTCGTTGAAAAAAGTAACTATTTTATTTGTAGAATTTGTTGTAAAATACCTTTATTACATGTAAATATTAAAAAACAACGCCTGGTATACAAGCGTATACCAGGCGTAAGGAGTAATATTTTATAATTAAAATATTTATCTATGCTCCGATGGCTACCCTTTTGAAAGATTTAACGGTGAGCCCTTTCGCAGTTTTCTCAAGCAGCTGACGTATGGTAAGCGACGAATCCTTTACAAACTCCTGGTTTAGCAAAGTGTTATCTTTATAGAATTTCTGAAGTTTACCCTGAGCAATTTTTTCCAGCATGGCTTCCGGTTTTCCTTCGGCTCTTGCCTGCTCTTTTCCAACTTCAATCTCACGCTCAACAGTTGCCGAGTCCACCTCGTCCTTGTCAAGAGCGATAGGTTTCATGGCGGCAATCTGCATGGCTACATCTTTTCCAAGCTCGGTAACATCGGTTCCGTTTACACCTGCAAAAGCAACCAGTACGCCTAATTTACCATTGGAGTGAATGTAGGATACTACCTGGTCAGCGGATACGTTTTCGTACGCAACGATTTCCAGTTTTTCTCCCAGCTTACCTGTAAGATCTACGATATGCTCGGTCACCGGGCGGCCATCTTCCAGCGTAGCGGATAGCAAAGCCTCTTTATCTGCAATATTTCCTGAAACGGCCACGTCAAGTATACTCTGGGCAAGGCTTTTGAAACCTTCCACATTGGAAACAGGCTCAGTTTCACAAGCCAGTGCAACCAGTTTTCCATTGGTTCCATCTTCACTGATGCTTACCAGAACAGTGCCTTCAGAAACTGCGTTGTCAGCACGTTTTGCCGCTACTTTTTGTCCTTGCTTACGAAGAATGTCAACAGCCTTATCAAAATCACCATCAGCCTCCTGAAGTGCTTTTTTACAATCCATCATACCGGCACCGGTCATCTGGCGCAGTTTATTTACATCTTGTGCAGTAATTGCCATGATCTTATTTATATGGTTTTATACTCTTTTTAAGAATAGATAACACCCACTTTTCCAAATCAGGTGTTATCCATTTGTGAAATTTGACTAAAAATAATAATCAAAAAACAATAGCCCATAGCAAGAGGCTATGGGCTACTTTTATCTGTTCAGACAGAAAGGATAAATCCTCTCTTTATCGCCCTGATTTATTCTGCGTCGCTTTCTGCAACAGGAGTAGCGGTTGCTGCCTCCTCGCCTTTGTCTGCCTGACGTTTGGCTTCTTCTTCCTCTACCAGACGCTGATCGTCCTTATCTTGTTTGCGTTCCATCAAACCTTCTTCGATTGCTTTTCCAACAGCAAGCGTAATGAGTGATATCGCTTTGTAAGCATCATCATTGCTTGGGATCGGGAAGTCAACCAGCTCAGGGTTTGAGTTCGTGTCACAGATCGCAAAAATGGGGATGTTCAACCTTTTTGCTTCTGAAACTGCAATATGCTCGCGTTTTACATCAACGATGAAAAGGGCAGCAGGAAGGCGGGTCAGGTCAGCTACACCACCCAACACTCTTTCCAGTTTATCCTTCTCACGTGTAAGCATCAGGCGTTCTCTCTTCGCTATATTGTTAACCGTGGTTTCGTCTTTTAGCATCTTTTCAAGAGTCTGCATTTTCTTCAAAGACTTGCGAATAGTGCCGAAGTTCGTTAGCATACCACCCAGCCAGCGGTCCGTTACGTAAGGCATTTTTAGGCGTTTAGCCTCTTCCGTTACGATTTCCTGCGCTTGCTTTTTGGTAGCAACAAACATGATCTTACGTCCTGAACGAACGATCTGCTTGATAGCAGCCTCAGCCTGCTCGATGCAGTTCAGTGTTTTGTTCAGGTCAATGATGTGGATCCCGTTTTTCTCCATAAAGATATACGGAGCCATACGTGGATCCCACTTGCGGGTAAGGTGGCCAAAATGAACACCTGCATCCAATAGTTCTTTATACTCTATTTGTGCCATTGCCAAATTTGATTTAAAAGATTTTAATAATTTTAATTACGCAGCACAGCACATCGGGCACGATAAGTACTGTCTGGACTTTTTCTTTAGTTTTAAGTTTTTAGTAAACAGCTTACAGAACGACTGCGTACTGAATACTGTAAACCTAGAACTAAAAATATTAACGTTTAGAGAACTGGAATCTCCTGCGTGCTTTACGGCGACCGTATTTCTTACGTTCAACCATACGTGGGTCACGGGTCAGGAATCCTTCTTTTTTCAATGCACCGCGGAATTCGCCGTTGTATTCAACCAAAGCACGGGATACAGCCATACGGATAGCCTCTGCCTGTCCGGTCACGCCGCCGCCTCTTACATTTACCTTGATATCATAACCATTGCCACCGCTAACCGTTGAAAAAGGTTGCTGAAGAACGATCTGATGCACTTCAAAAGGAAAATATTCCTTGAAATCACGGCCATTCACCTTGATTTCTCCTTTGCCGGGCGTAAGGTAAATGCGCGCCACAGCTGTTTTTCTTCTACCTATTGTGTTGATAACTTCCATGAATTACAACTGGATTTCTTTTGGTTGCTGAGCGCTGTGAGGATGTTCTGCAGCAGCATAAACAAACAGATTTGTGTACAAACGGCGTCCTAAACGGTTTTTAGGAAGCATACCTTTTACGGCTTTCTCGATCACACGTTCCGGGTGTTTTTCGAGCAACTCACGGGGAGTCTGAAAACGTTGACCTCCCGGGTATCCAGTGTGACGGACATAAACTTTGTCTGTCATCTTTTTCCCTGTCAACTTAATTTTATCGGCGTTGATAACAATAACGTTATCACCACAATCAACGTGAGGAGTGTAACTGGTTTTGTGCTTGCCTCTGATGATTTTTGCAACTTCACTGGCCAGACGACCAAGAACTGCATCTTTAGCATCCACAACAACCCACTCCTTGTTTACTGTGTTTTTGTTCGCCGAGATGGTTTTGTAGCTTAACGTATCCACGATTAACAAAAAGATTTATAATTGATTTTCAATAAATTACACTGCGATAAGGCAGTCCCATCGCAAAATGGAGTGCAAATATAGGGTTTAACAAATTGAATTACAAGTATGTTTGAAAAATTCAGGACAAATAACCCTCTCAGAGACGCCTTACCACCAGATACCTGCACCAGGAAATAGTATTTATTCCTCGTTTCAACCTTTTAACAATTGAAAGTTCTTCCACAATTATTCTCCGATTTATGTTAAAACCTGAACATATTTTAACTAGCCTGGTCCTGGGTCTGCTGATCCACCTCCCGTTCCATGCAGATGCGCAGGCATTTGATCCCTTACAGTTCAAGCCGCTATTTAATGGTAAAAATCTGGAAGGCTGGGTCAATGTCAACACGGCTGAAGATACCTGGAAAGTAAAAAACAAAACGCTGGTCTGCTCCGGAAAGCCCATTGGTGTGATGCGTACCGACAGGCAGTACGAAAACTTTATCCTTGAAATTGAATGGAAGCACATGGAAGCTGGAGGCAATTCGGGCGTTTTTGTATGGAGTGAAGGTACTCAGTTTAAAGACGACCCGCTCACCAAGGCAATCGAGGTACAGATGCTGGAACTGGAATATGCCACTCAGCACAATGTGACAGACGCCTATGTACACGGCGAATTGTTCCCGACCATGGGCATGACCGCCATTCCGGACAATCCAAGAGGCCCCCGGAGTAAATCTCTGGAAAAACGCTGCAAGGGCAAAGGTGAATGGAACAAGTATGTAGTGGTGTGCGTGGATGGCGTGGTGAAATTATCAGTGAACGGGAAATTTGTGAACGGACTCCGCGCCGCAGAAAGAAAAAAGGGATATATATGCCTGGAAGCAGAAGGAGCTGAGATTCATTTCAGGAATATCCGTATCCTTGAACTCCCCGCAGGTATCACCTCGCCCGAACAAACGGCTCCCCTTGTAAATTGATTTGTGAGAACAGACAGGACAGCTTAACTTAGGCCAGATATTTCCCATTCTGTCATGAAAATCTCATTTGTTGGCTCGGGCAACGTTGCCTGGCATCTTACACAGGCGTTTGAAGAAGCAGGGCACTGGATATGTGAGGTTTACAGCCGTGACATTAACAATGCCCGCGCCTTGGCTGGTATTCTCTATGATACTGACGTGCTGACGAGCCTCAATTTTTCGGAAAGTGAAGCGGAACTGATCGTCATTGCCGTTTCTGATGATGCACTTCCCAGCGTGATGGAGCAAATTGTCTTACCCGAGAATGTGATTGTGGCTAATACTTCCGGAACCAAGTCGCTGGCAGACCTGCAGAACCTGCTTGATATTTACAGTGACGTAAATGTCCATGCCGGGATTTTCTATCCTTTACAAACCTTCTCCAGGAACGTCCCGCTGGATTACCAGGATCTGCCGTTTTGCATCGAGTCAAGAAATGCAGAGGTGGAGACAACACTGGTGAACCTTGCCCGGACAATCAGCTCCAACGTCCACAAGCTGAATTCCTACCAACGCTTTGTACTTCATGTGGGTGCAGTATTTGCAAGTAATTTCACCAATCATTTGCTGAGCATATCCCATGACCTTGTAACCAGGGAAGGTCTTGACTTTGATTTATTAAAACCGCTCATTCAGGCCACAATCGAAAAGGCACTGCAGGCAGATGACCCTGCTCCCGGGCAAACCGGTCCTGCGCGGCGGGGAGATTGGGATATTACCACCCGGCATCTGGAATATCTCGAAGAAATAAATACCAGTTGGGCTGAAATCTACGACCTTCTTACAGAAAAAATAGTTGCCCGCCACAACGTAAAATAATGATTCGCCCCCCTCTCTGCGTAAAAAGTTCGGTTATATTTGCATAACAGATAACCGGGTTTCTATGGATTTGAGCACTACCGAAAGATTCAAGCGCATTAAAACATTCATTTTCGATATTGACGGCGTGATGACCGACGGCAGCGTCATTGCACTGGAAAGCGGAGAACAACCCAGGATTTTTAATGTCCGTGATGGTTACGGTATCAACCGCGCCATTCGAATGGGTTATGGTGTTGCCATTATTTCGGCACAAAACCAGGTTGGTGTACGAAAAAGACTGGAGTACCTGGGGGTTTCGGATATTTTTATCGGAACTTCACCCGACGGAAAATTACCGGTTTATAAAAAATACATTGCTGAAAAGAATCTGAATGAGGATGAGATCGTATTTATGGGTGACGATCTTCCCGATTATGAAGTAATGCGTACCGGTGTCATGGGTGCCTGCCCGGCCGACTCCGCAGACGAGATACTCGCCCTGGCCGATTATATATCCCCGAAAACAGGAGGCCACGGCGCGGTTCGTGACCTGATCGAACAGGTGATGAAAGCACAAGGGAAATGGATGGCCTGGTTCGATTAAATGAGAATTTTCACAAGCATACCCTGAAAAAAGACCTCTCCTATTCATCGTTAAAATAATTCACTCCATCCATTGACAAAACGCTACTTCCCAAATCTTAACGGAATCCGCTGCATTGCGGCACTTCTTGTTGTATTTCACCACCTGGAGCAGGCCAAGGAAGCACTTCACCTTCCCAATGTTTATGAGGTACCCATCATCCAGCATGCGGGACGGTTAGGGGTAGGCTTGTTTTTCGTTTTGAGCGGCTTTCTGATTTCCTTTTTGCTCTTATCAGAAAAAGAAAGGTATGGAAATATTGATATCAAGAAATTTTACCTGCGGAGAGTCTTCCGGATATGGCCTATTTACTTTTTAATTGTACTGCTTTCTCTGTTCGTTTTTCCGCATATCGGACTGTTGTCATTTCCTGAGATAGAGAAAAATATTACGGATCATTATACCGAAAGACTGTTTCTATTGATGATCGTATTACCCAATTACGCCTTTGTTTTATACGATCTGCCCTATTGGTGCGCACAGACATGGTCAATCGGTGTGGAAGAACAGTTCTATTATTTATGGCCCTGGCTGATTAAATACACCAAAAAGAGAATTCCCATTTTCCTTCTCTTTGTTACGCTAACGATTGTTATGCTCTTCCTTGGATTGCACTTTTTGAACGCTCCCAGCCGTGAGGAAAATCTGAAAATCATAGCCACGTTCATTGGGCAGTTCAGGATACAAACAATGGCTCTGGGAGGCTTCTGCGCCTGGCTGGTTTTTAAGGACAAAGAAAAGGTTCTTTCTTTCATTTTCAGGAAAGATATCCAGATCGCGACCTACGGCGTTTTACTGCTTCTGTTTTTGTCGGGCGTCCACTTTAACGGCTTTCTTGAGGTGTATTCCTTATTCTTCGGATTTTTTGTCCTGAATCTTTCCTGTAATCCGAAATCCATTATCAGCCTGGAAAATCCGGTGATCAGTTACCTGGGTAAAATATCCTATGGCTTGTATGTTTACCACGTGGTGGTAATTGTACTGCTGCTCAACATATTCAGAAACTATTTCCCTCTTTTACAAGGGCCTATTTATCAGATTTTGGTATACGTTCTTACACTGGCCGGCTCTATAGCGGTGGCTTCCGTGTCCTACTTGTACCTGGAAAAACCGCTTCTGGCATTCAAAGACAAACGTTTTGGCAGATAAGTATCATAAACTGACCAGCTCCGACATCTGATAAAATCTCAGATTCTGACGGTTGGCTTCTTTGAGAATTACTTCCAGAAAAGTTACATCAAAGCCATATTCCCCGTTAACCGGTGGGGCATACAATGGTTCATGCCCGAAAAGCATGAGGGCCGTACCTGTGCTTTTAGCCTTCTGAATGGCATCCTTTATTTCGTCTTCCGTCAGTCCCGAATCTGAATCGATCACGAGCGCATCAACCGACCTCTTTTTATCAAATTTGTAATAAATCCAGTTCATGATCCTGGGTGCCATGGTATAGATGGGTATTCCCCGTAAACTCCGCCTGGAGGCGGCCACATCCCTCAAAATCCTGAATCCGTTTGCAAAAAGTACGGAATCCACCTGGTCATTATGATTCCCGCCCGGATGAGCGTAGGAAGTAGGGTGAAAGCCCGCCAAAGACATATTTTTCAGACCAGGGAACAGCTCGGTTTCTGCATACCCGGCCGGACCTCCGGCCTGGATCAGTTCCGTAGATTTGGCATGGACAGTACCATGAAATCCGATCTCGTGCCCATCATTCTGAAACGCTCTTAACATGGCAATTTCACCCGCAGTCAGCGTATCTTTGCAGGTTATGAAAAATGTTACTCTGGCATTATATTTTTTGAATAAAGGTCTTAAAGCGTACCACTCGTCAAGGAAATGATCATCAAATGAAATAGCAATCCCGGCGTCACCCGGATGCTCACTGCTCTCAACACAGGAAATGAAAAGCCAACTCGACAACACACAGCACAACCCCGCAGCGAGCACTCCTATGCTGGCTCGAATACCGACAGGCAGGAATCTTCCTTTTGTATTTTTCAAATCTCTAAGTCCAAAATGTTATTTTCGCTAAATTAATACCTCAAGATGAAAATCCTACATACCGCCGACTGGCACATCGGCAAAAGGCTCGATACTTTTACACGACTGGATGAACAGCGGCTGGTGCTGGATGAAATCTGTGAGGTTGCAGAAACAGAAAAGGTGGATGCCGTGGTAATTGCCGGAGATCTTTTCGATAATTTCAATCCATCGTCCGAGGCAACCGAATTATTATACAGTACCTTGCACCGGTTATCTGCTGATGGGAGCCGTGCGGTAATTGCTATAGCCGGCAACCATGATTCACCCGAAAGAATCAATGTTCCGGATGCACTTGCACGGGTTTGCGGTATCATATTCGTTGGATTCCCCAACTCCGAGGTCCCAAAATTTTGCACCCAGGGAAAGGTTGACCTCATTCGCACAGCAAAAGGTTTTATCGAAATAAACCTCCCCCATTGCGATTTTCCGCTGCGTGTTATCCACACTCCCTATGCCAACGAACAGCGCCTTAAGACATTTCTGGGAGTGGATGATTCTGAGGATATCCTTCGTAATCACCTGCAGGAGCACTGGAAAGAACTGAGTGATGCGTATCTGGATGACCTTGGTTTTAATCTGCTGGTGACACACTTGTATGTCATGAAAAAGGATGACCCCCATCCCGAAGAAGAACCCGACGAAGAACGCCCTATCCTGCATGTTGGCGGCGCACAGGCCATCTATACCGAAAATTTCCCCGCATCGGTACATTATGTAGCCCTTGGGCATTTACACCGTTACCATCGTGTAGACAAGAGCCCGCCGGTTGTATATTCCAGTAGCCCGCTGGCGTACAGTTTTTCTGAAGCTAACCAAACTAAGTATGTGGTTCTGATTGAAGCAGAAGCCGGTAGGCTGGTAAACTATCGCCCTGTTGAACTCAAAAGTGGGAAGAAACTCCGACGGGGAAAATTTGAAAATATCGATCAGGCAATAGATTGGCTGCTGCAACACCCGCATGACCTGATGGAGCTTACTATCGTTTCCGAAAATTATCTGGAAGCTTCCGATAAAAAAAGGCTTACCGATGCCCACCCGGGTATTGTTCAGATCATACCCCAGATTCAAAAGGTAAATGTGGAGGAAACAACCTCACAAGCGGACCTCACCCTGAGCATCGACAAACTGTTTCTGGAATATTTCAAAACAAGGAATAAGGGGCAGCTCCCTTCTGAAGGGCTTATGGAGGTTTTTCGGGAAGTATTAGGTACTCAAGAAGATAGTTAACAAAAAAGGACGGGTATCCCTATGGTTACCTGTCCTCCGAGCTATATAAAAACAGCTTAATGATTAGCTTGCCCTTCTAAGCTTCGCCTCTATTGTCTGTTGCGTGTGTGGTACAATGCGTAGCCTTTCTTTGGGTATGAGCTTCCCTGTATCAATGCATACGCCGTAGGTACCATTTTTTATCCTAACTAAAGCATTTTCCAGCTGGATGGAATATTTCTGAAGCCGGGCTGCGAGCTGGCTCAGGTTTTCACGTTCACTCGCATCTGCACCATCTTCAACCAGCTTGGCCGATCCAGCCGTGATATCCGTGCCTGTATCGTTTTTCTTACTCAATCCGGTTTTGATGTAGTTCAGCTCGCTTAATGTATTTTCCAGCTTGCCACGAATCAATTCCTCAAATTCTTTTAATTCTTCTTCAGAATACCGGGTTCGTTCTTCTTGCATAATCTTTCTTGATTTAATAATCTCAATCAGGTGCGTAGGGTAAAACAAAAATACTCGTAATCTTCTTTTTCTGAACTATCAGATTGAATAATGCTTCCTGTAAGCCAGCAACATCAGCAGGAAATGGTCTGTAACCTGATCCAAAACTATATTTAAACATTAAAGCCGTAAAAAACGTTTTCTTTTACGGCTTTAATAATTCTGTATTATTTGTAGAGAACAGTTTTTACTGCATCTACAACACGTTTTGCACTCGGCAAAATTTCCTCTATCAATGTGGGCGCGTATGGAAGCGGTACATCCCGATTGGTTACCCTGATCACCGGTGCATCCATGTAATCAAATGCATGCCGTTGGATGTGGTAGGTAATTTCCGTTGATATGGATGCCAGCGGCCATGCTTCCTCTACTACCACACAACGGTTGGTTTTCTTCACCGATTCAACAACGGCAGCATAATCAATAGGACGTACCGTTCTTAAATCCACAACTTCCACGTCAATACCTTCTTTTTCCAGTTGCAAAACAGCTGGCATCACAACACGGGGAATCATCTTTCCAAACGAAACGATGGTAACATCTTTTCCGGCCCGCTTGATATCCGCTTTTCCTAGCGGTATCAGATATTCCTCCTCAGGCACCTGCATTTTATCTCCATACATCACCTCTGATTCCATGAAAATAACCGGGTTATTGTCGCGGATGGATGATTTCAAAAGTCCTTTGGCATCGTAAGGATTGGAAGGAACCACAACTTTCAATCCCGGTGTATTGGCAAACCAGTTTTCGAAGTTCTGAGAGTGCTGCGCACCCAGCTGTCCAGCATTACCGGTCGGTCCGCGGAATACGATCGGACAACCATACTGCCCCGCAGACATGGAAAGAATTTTGGCAGCACTGTTTATGATCTGGTCAATAGCAACAAGCGAGAAATTAAAAGTCATGAACTCAACGATCGGCCTGAGCCCGTTACCTGCTGCTCCTACTGCAATACCAGCAAAGCCCAGCTCGGCTATCGGTGTATCAATCACACGTTCCGGTCCAAACTCGTCCAGCATTCCCTGACTGGCTTTATAGGCACCATTATATTCCGCAACTTCCTCGCCCATCAGGAATATACTTTTATCCAAGCGCATCTCTTCCGACATGGCGTCGCGAATGGCATCTCTAAATGCTATTTCTTTCATCCGTAATTTATTGATTATTTAATTCCAGGAAAATCAAAGGACCAATCCTTACACAGGTTCCGATCATTTTGGGTATTTCCTGTTAGATTTTGTAAACTGTTTCAAAAACGATGTGGTAAAATTAGAGAAACATGCCCAATTCTCAAATCTTTCAAACAAGCATTCTGCTAAAAGTGAAAGAGATATATCCCTTCGGGTACTATTCTGAAGGGATTACATCCACTTCGACCGACAGAGCTTGTTTTCCGGCACTAAAAATAATGCCCTTCAGCGGGGGCACATCGCTATAATCTCGCCCCCATGCCGTGGTTATATGTCTTTCACGGGGTACCATATCATTTGTAGGATCAAAATCGCACCACCCGTAATCGGGAATGAAAACGGATATCCAGGCGTGGGAAGCGTCTGAGCCCTGCAGCTTTGGCCGATTGGGCGGGGGAAGCGTTTCCAGATATCCGCTGACATATTTTGCCGCAAAACCAAAACTTCGGATACAGGCTATGGCCAGGTGGGAAAAATCCTGGCAAACACCTTTTTTCGCCGCGAGCACATCCTTGATAGGCGTATGAATGGTCGTGAAGTCAGGCACAAAGTCGAATTCGGTAAAAATTTTATGACATAAACCCCGCACACTATCATACAGCGGCTTATCGTCCTGAAAACAATCACTCGCAAAATTCCGGATCTGTTCATCCCATCTGACCATCGGACTGGGGATCATAAATTCCAGCAATGATATCTTTAAAGAACGATCCTGCACAAAAGCCTTTCTGGCTTCGGCACAGGAGATATCAGAGGGAATCAGCGGAGTACCCACGGTATCGGTAATGCACTCCACAAGGCTCGTTGCCACCACAGAAAGTTGTTTATGAGGTGTATGCAGCGAAAAGTAATGCGTGGTATTACCATAAAAATCAACCCGTTCAATAATTTCTGCCGGTGCCGGTGTAATTTCCAGTTTAAACTCCTGGCAAATCTGCCTGGACAAAGTCCTCGGAGCGAGGCATAACAAGCTCTGATAACTGGTTACCGTGTCCAGGTACTTATATTCGGTTTTATGGACAAGCTTATATTTCATCATTTTCAACCGGTTTTAAAAACGAATGCTGCATCACCGTATGGCTGAAATACAGGCTCGTAAGACTAACGGAAACCGAGGATATCAGCGCACCTACTTTTGACATCGTTTCAAATAATGCTGCGCGCTCTCCCTCGCCGTTCCAGCTGCTGAGGCTGGTTATATCTGCAAGTTTGATCAGCATAGATGCCTCAAGAACCGATTTTTCAGCATCGTTTAACCTTTCATTGTGTGTGGTAGACGGTAATTTTGCAAGATTGGAAGATAATTCATCCAGCATATAAACCAGCGAATAGGGCAGCGTTTTTTCAAGCAAAACCATATCCAGCATAGCCTCAATCGTAAGCTGAGATTTATAGATCTGACGGTAATTAACCAGCAAATGATGGTTTAGTAAAACTGCTTCGATTAGCTCATTCTCTACATTCTCCTCATTTTTTTCTCCAAAACAGGATTGAATTACGCTAATCCTGGAAAGAATCCGCTCAATTAACTTACCGGTATCCAAAAGCAAAAAACTCTTATCCCTCGGCATGGTCTCAGTGATCACACCCAGAAAAGTTACCATCCCGTTGTACAGGGTATCCAGTGTTTTCTGAATATTACTGCTGTTCATATGCGAAGCATTTTTTGCTTCGTATAACCCGTGTTCAATCAGGTCAACAATCCGCCATATCTCTATATCCCACTGGTTACGGACTGCTCCCACCGCGTGCAGAAAAGAAGTAATATTGGACGCTACCGACCCCAGACGTAAGGGATTGGCCACAATATCTATAATCTCGGGATAGGGGTTCCCCCATTTTTTTTCCTCCTCTTCAATAAATCCGGGATAGGTTGCCGAAAGATGCGTCAGTCCCTGCAGCAGTATTTTAATGTGCTCCTGTTTGGAAGACCCGCCAAAGTTCCGGTCGAGGTTCAGCACATTTATGACGATATTCATGAACTTAATCACACTCATTGTACGCTCACAATACCGCCCTACCCAAAAAAGATTTTCAGCACTCCGGCTCGGTAAACTGATGTGCTTGTTAACTGAAGAGGGCTGAGTAAGTACGATCTTTTCATGTTCCTGTGCCGTTTTGTCGGAAACAATCCAGGTATCTTTTGATAGCCCCCCATGCTGATTGGATATCACAAACCTGTCTTTCACAGGAGAACTTCTTGTAAGGCCGCCCTGCATCACCCGGTACCCGTCCCCGTCGGTTACCAGAAATGCCCTTAAGGCTGCATACCGGGGAACAATGTTTCCGTCTATCAGTGAAGGTGTAGTAGAAAGGCTTACTTCTTCCTGCGCAATATAGTCCTGAGGCGCCAGTTTAATTTGTTTCTTAAGCTGTTCTTTGTCGTTCTGGCTCAACAACCGGCCATAGATGGACCGGAAGCGTGATTTTCTATTGGCTTTTTTTATAATCAGCTTATCAATATTATCAAGTACAAAGCCCCTCTCCTTTTCATGCCCGCACCACCAGGTAGCCACGGAAGGCATGATCAGTTCTTCCCTCAGAAAATACTTACAGATGTTGTTCATAAAGGCAAGAAAAGCGTGATTTTCCAGCACGCTTGTACCTGGCGGATTCAGCACCTTTACATTACCCAGGCGCATCGCCTGCAAAAGCCCGGGAACTCCCAGCCGCGAATCTTCCCGGAGTTCAAGCGGATCACACCACTCGTCATCTACCCGCCGGATAATCACATCTACTTTCTGCAGGCCGTCAATGGATTTGAGCCACACGCACCCGTTCCTTACCAGCAGATCATCTCCCTGTGCCAGGGTATACCCCAGGTAGGACGCCAGATAAGCGTGTTCAAAATAAGCTTCATTGTTTGGCCCAGGCGTCAGATAAACAATATTGGGCGCTTCCTTGGTTTTATCCGAAAGATTTAAAACCGTATGCTGCAGACTGTTAAAAAACGGCGACAACTTGTTGACATACATACCATCGGCCAGCTCGGGTAACAGCTTGCTCATCACCAGACGGTTTTCCAGTGTATATCCCGACCCGGAGGGGGCCTGGGTCCGGTTGTCCACCACCCACATCTGTCCGTCGGGGCCTCTGGCCATATCGGCGGCATACATGATCAACTGGTTTTTTCCCGGTTGGTGAATATCATTGCAGGGCCTTAAAAACCCGATATTACTGTAAACCAGTTCCGCTGGAATGATGGCATCTTTCACCAGATTTCTGGGTCCGTAAATATCTTTCAGGATCAGGTCCATCAGTAATGCCCGCTGCTGCAGACCCTTTGCTATGTGATTCCACTCTTTCTGCTCGATCAGAAAGGGAATGGGATCCAGTTGCCAGGGTCGGTTAAGGCCATCCGGACTTTCGTAAACATTATAGGTAACACCGTTTTCCCTGAGCTTGCTGATGATTTCCTGGTTACGGACTTTAAGCTCCTGCATTCCCAGTTTCTCAAGGGTGGAGAACAGCGCTTCCCAATGGGGTTTTACGCCGCCGTCCACATCCAGTACTTCGTCATACGAGTCAAGAGCGCCTTTATAAGATTGTAACAGATTCACAGGGGCCTCGGTAAGCATAAAAATTCATAGAGGTTAGCAGGGTTACCAGCAGCATCCTCAGGACCTGCTGGTCTGATCAGGTTCATATTGTCTTATTTTGCCTTCCAGAATTTCCTCAGGTCAAGTGTATTCGGATACTCAGGGTTAATAAGTTCAATAGGAGTATCGCTTTTCATATCCTTTTTGGTTTCAGCCACAAAACGGGAAACTCCTTTGGATGAACCTTCCACGATCGGCACTTCCTGCCTTGCGGAAGGGGTATGCCCAAAACCCTGGAACAGGCTGATTCTACGCGACTCTGCCTCGTAACTATTGACCGGATAAGTATCAAAACTACGCCCGCCCGGATGAGAAACAAAATAAGTACAGCCTCCCAAGATACGGTTATTCCACGTATCTACAATATCAAAAACCAAAGGAGCATCAGCCCCGATCGTCGGATGAAGGGCAGAGGGCGGGTTCCAAGCTTTATAACGGATACCTGCCACAAACTCTCCTTTGATGCCTGAGCTCCTTAGCGGTACCCGGCATCCATTACACACCAGAATATGCCTTCCTTCCACAAATCCGCTTACCTTAACCTGTACTCTTTCCAGCGACGAATCTACAAAACGGGCCGTACCAGCGTTGGAAAGTTCCTCTCCCAGCACATGCCAGGGCTCTATTCCAAGACGGATGTCGAGCTGGATATTATCCACCTTAATACCACCGTAATAAGGAAAACGGAATTCAAAAAACGGATCAAACCAGGAAATGTCAAAATGATATCCTGCTTCCTTCAGATCATTTACAACGTCCACCATATCCAGGTATGCGAAATGCGGCAAAAGGAATCTGTCGTGCAATTCGGTACCCCACCGGATCAGTTTATGCTTGTAAGGCTGTTTCCAGAACTTGGCGATCAGTGCCCTCACCAAAAGTGTCTGAACAAGGTTCATGTGTTTGTGTGGGGGCATATCAAATGCCCGAAACTCCAGAATACCCAGTTGCCCGGTAGATGAATCCGGAGAATAGAGTTTATCCATACAGAACTCCGAACGGTGGGTATTTCCTGTGATATCCACCAAAAGGTTTCTGAATATCCTGTCCACCATCCAGAAAGGAACCTCTTTATCATCGGGAATCTGTTCAAACGCCAGTTCCACTTCGTACAACCGCTCGTCACGTCCTTCATCAATACGAGGAGCCTGGCTGGTGGGCCCTATAAACGGCCCTGCAAAAAGATAACTCAGCGCCGGATGATGCTGCCAGTAGGTTAGCAGGCTCCTCAGCAGGTCAGGACGGCGCAGGATAGGACTGTCTGCTGGCTTGCTTCCTCCTATTGTTACGTGGTTACCTCCGCCGGTTCCGGTGTGCCGTCCGTCCACCATAAACTTATCAGTCCCTAGTCTTGAGAAAAATGCCTCCTCGTACAACGCGCTGATATTGTCAACTAATTCCTGCCAGGTTTTCGAAGGATGAATATTTACTTCGATCACTCCGGGGTCCGGCGTCACCACCAACTTTTGAATACGGCTGTCTGAGGGCAACGGATACCCTTCAATACGTACAGGGAGCTGAAGTTTTTCGGCTGTGGCTTCAACCGATGAGATCAGATCAAGATAATGTTCTAGGTATTCCGTGGGTGGTAAAAAAACATAAATGATCCCGTCACGTTCCTCAACACTCAGGGCAGTTTTGATAATGGGTACTTCAAAAAGTAAGTTATCTTCCGGCTCTGTTTGCTTTGTTGGCTTTTTCTCATCCCGATCATCTTCTTCAACCGGTTGAATAAACACCGGCTTATATGCGGGTGCTACGGTTCCGTATCTCTGTTCTACAATGGGAAAATAATCCGTCAGCGGCGGAAGATCCTCAAAAGGACTTCTTTCTATGGGTTGTTCCCGTTTGTCTTTTGCTACCTCAGGAAGTGACTTCAGAGGCAACCTGAAACCAAGAGCCGAATTCCCGGGTATCAGAAAACAATTGTTCCTCCTGAATTGCCACTCGCAACTCACCCAGGAATTAATACCATAATCCCATTTAAGCGGCAGTACATATCCGGCCGGATTATTAAGCCCTTTTTCCAGTAACCTCGCAAGTGTCCTGCGCTCAATAGAATCCTTCAGATTTACCTTCAGAGGATCAACATTCACAGGTACTTTCCCTTCCTCCATGGCCCAGTAAACCGGGTCTTCATAGGCTGGCGTAATATTATTGGTGTCTATACCCAGATACTTGGTCAGTTCGGTTGCAAACAACTCCGCATCTCTGAAGGTAGCTTTGGTTTCGTCTTCCTTGGTTACCAGCGCATCATTCTTCCAGATCGGCTGCCCGTCCTTTCTCCAGTAAAGAGCATACTGCCATCTTGGAAAAGGCTCGCCGGGATACCATTTCCCCTGCCCGAAATGCAGCAGTCCGCCAAAAGCGAAGCGATTTTTAAGCCTGAGCGCCAGGTCATAGGCAAGCTGCCGTTTCAAAGGGCCGTCGGCTGCCGTGTTCCATTCTGCTGACTCGTAGTCATCAATAGAAATAAAGGTAGGCTCACCGCCCATCGTCAGCCGCACGTCACCTTCCTGCAAGTCCCTCTCAACCGCGTTTCCTACTTCCATGACCGCAGCCCATTGCTCCTCTGTGTAAGGTTTGGTAACCCGGGGATCTTCATGGATACGGAAAACCTTGTTTTCAAATTCAAATGTTACCTCGCACACATCAGTTGCACCCGTCACTGGAGCTGCACTGGCGTAATCGGGTGTACACGAAAGAGGGATATGCCCTTCACTGGCGAAAAGTCCGGATGTCGGATCCAGGCCAATCCATCCCGCACCGGGTACATAGGCTTCAGCCCATGCATGAAGGTCGGTAAAATCCTCCTCCGGGCCCGACGGGCCGTCCAGCGACTTGATATCTGAAGTAAGCTGTACCAGGTATCCCGAAACAAAACGTGCCGCAATGCCCAGATGACGCAGTATCTGCACCAAAAGCCAGCCCGAGTCTCTGCAGGAACCGCTTAATGACGTAAGCGTATCTTCGCAGGTCTGCACGCCGGCTTCCATCCGGATATTATATTTTAAACTCTGATATAACTTTTGATTGAGATGTACCAGGTAATCCACCGTCTTAATGCCGCTGTCTATTCTGTTCTGAGCAATCCACTCCAAAAGCTTCGGACCGGCTTCACGTGGTTCCAGATAGGGCCCTAATTCCTTGCGGAGCAGCGAATCATATTGAAACGGAATCATATCGGCATAATCCTCGACAAAAAAATCGAACGGATTGATCACCTGCATTTTTGCTATTACTTCTACATCCACCCGTAATTCCGTTGTTTTTTCAGGAAATACCACCCTGGCCTGGTAGTTCCCAAACGGATCCTGCTGCCAGTTGATAAAATGGTTTTCAGGGAAGATCTTGAACGAATACCCTTCAATGGCCGTACGGGAATGAGGTGCAGGGCGTAATCTGAAAATATGGGGCGTCAATGAAACGCTCCGGTCAAATTTATATCGGGTCTTATGAGAAATAGCAACTTTGATAGCCATAATTAGATTATTACAATAATATAATGTTATTTGGAACTTTGAAAAGATACAGTATTAAACGAACGCATTCTACAAATTTTTCAAAACATATACCATTCAGTAAAGCAATATAACAGAATAATATTTTAAGACAGGAATCGGGTAAAAAGTTAAATGATTTACCCGACCCCGAAACAGATGAATATTAAAGATCAAACATGCCGTTTATCTAATTCATTCCATTTAAATTCGTCCTCCCTCCTTATCCGGGAAGATCACCTGAGGGCAGTATGTTCGTGTAACCCGATATTTAAGAATCATAATATCTCTTTAAAACCTGATGAAAATTGCGATCATTGGCTGCGGCAATATGGGAATGGCCTTTGCCAGAGCCTTTCTGAAATTTGATCTTGTCAGAAAGGAAGACTTTTTACTCGTTGAAAAAAGTGAAGACCGTATGGAAAAATTAAGCAGTTTCCAGCCGGGTGTAATTACAGGCGTGATCAGCCCGCAGATCGGCGAATATGACCTGGTCATACTTTCGGTGAAACCCCAGGATTTCACCTCTGTTTCCGGCGCGCTGCGGGAGGTAATGAATCCCGGGCAGGTGGTACTGTCGATCATGGCAGGCGTCACCATCCAGATCATCCAGGAGGCTCTGGACCATAAAGCGGTGATCAGGGCTATGCCTAACACCCCCGCTATGCTCGGAATGGGGATCACCGCCTATGCGGCCTCTCCGGAAGTGGAAATGAACCAGCTGCGGAAAATTGAAAACCTGATCAATGCAACCGGACGCTCCGTATTTCTGGAAGACGAGGATCAGCTGAACGCCGTGACCGCACTGAGCGGAAGCGGTCCCGCGTATTTTTTCTATGTTGTGAAAGCCATGATCGAGGCGGGCAAACAAATGGGCTTTGAGGAATCGGTGTCAGCATTACTGGTGAAACAGACTATGCTTGGCTCCTTTCACCTGATCAACACCGCCGACAAATCTCTGGATGAACTCATTAAAGCCGTTGCTTCAAAAGGCGGTACTACGGAAGCTGCGTTACGCCAGTTTGAAGCTGGCAATCTGGACGAAACATTAAAACAAGGGATACTCGCCGCGCAACAGAGATCCAAAGAACTCTCAAAAGGATAAGCATCCTTACAATACCTTTTTCCAATCTCCGCAACGGCCTGTTTCCAGAAGAAACAGGCCGTTGCGCTGACAGACCCTGCCTCCCGGCCAAAGACTTCAACACTATTCGCAGCAGCAACTCGCTGATTATCAACTTAACATAACCGAAAACTAATTTTATTAATTTTTCTGCAAACTTTTCAACAAAGCAAAATATTACAATAAACTCAAAATCAATACATTAAAAGATATAATTTGTCAACTTTTTCATTTTCATCCCACAGAAAAATTAAAAAATGTTTAGCTTTGCAACGCATGAAATTTACAAGAATTGCAGTAACCAATTGACATGGAAGCCATACAAACTACAAAAACCTATTCTTCCGACGAAGCCTTCCAGGCGTCCGTGCAGTATTTCAAAGGCGATGATCTGGCAGCCCGCGTCTGGGTAAATAAATATGCTTTGAAAGATTCATACGGAAATATCTTCGAGGCTACGCCGGACGATATGCACCGAAGGATAGCAAAAGAGATTGCCCGCATCGAAAACCTTTACCCCAATCCGCTGAGCGAAACCGAGATTTTTGACCTGATCCGGGATTTTAAATACATCATCCCTCAGGGCAGTCCCATGACAGGCATTGGCAACCCCTATCAGATCGCCTCATTGTCCAACTGTTTTGTGATTGGCAATAATGGCCCTTCTGATTCGTATGGTGGCATTATGAAGGTAGACCAGGAACAGGTTCAGCTGATGAAACGTCGTGGAGGTGTGGGGCACGACCTTTCCTATATCCGCCCTAAAGGTTCTCCCGTAAAAAACTCGGCGCTGACCTCTACCGGAATTGTTCCTTTTATGGAACGCTTTTCAAATTCCACCCGCGAAGTGGCCCAGGACGGCCGCAGAGGGGCACTGATGCTATCAGTTGCCATCAAACATCCGGATTCAGAAGACTTCATTGATGCAAAAATGGAGCAGGGGAAAGTAACCGGAGCCAATGTTTCCGTCCGGATCGACGATGCGTTTATGAAAGCTGTAGAAACCGGTTCCAGTTACATACAGCAATATCCGATCAACAGCGTTTCCCCGGTTTATATAAAGGAGATTGACGCAACTGCCCTATGGAAAAAAATTGTGCATAACGCCTGGCGGTCCGCCGAACCCGGGATTTTGTTCTGGGATACCATCATCCGGGAGTCGGTACCGGACAGCTATGCCGACCTGGGTTATGCAACGGTATCCACCAACCCCTGTGGGGAGATACCCTTATGCCCCTATGATTCGTGCAGATTACTGGCTATCAATCTTTTTTCCTATGTGGAGGATGCGTTTACGCCACAGGCCCGCTTCAATTGGGACTTATTCAAAAAGCATATTGCCGCCGCCCAGCGCATGATGGACGATATCATTGACCTGGAACTTGAAAAAATTGATGCAATACTTCAGAAAATTGACGCTGACCCGGAAGATGAAGAAGTAAAACGCACCGAGCGGAATTTATGGGTGAACATCCGGATCAAAGCCAAAGAAGGCAGAAGAACAGGCATCGGTATCACGGCGGAAGGAGATATGCTTGCGGCGCTGGGCTTACGATATGGTAGCGAGGAAGGCACTGCGTTTGCTGTTAAAATCCATAAAACCGTTGCACTGGAAGCCTATCGCGGCTCCGTACACATGGCGAGGGAAAGAGGCGCTTTCAAGATTTTTGATTCTGAAAGGGAAAAGAACAATCCATTTATTCTGCGGTTAAAAGAGGCAGATGCACAGCTCTACTATGAAATGCTAGAATATGGCAGAAGAAACATAGCGTTGCTCACCATTGCACCAACCGGCACCACGAGCCTGATGTCCCAAACCACTTCCGGTATAGAGCCGGTTTTTCTGCCTGTGTATAAAAGAAGACGTAAGGTTAACCCCAACGATAAAGACGCACGTGTAGATTTTGTGGATGAAGTGGGCGATTCCTGGGAAGAATACGTGGTTTTCCACCACCGTTTCAAGCAGTGGATGGAAGTGAAAGGCCATACAATCCGGAGTAATTATTCGGAAAAAGAACTCGACGACCTGGTGAAACAATCTCCCTATTATAAGGCTACTTCCAACGATGTGGATTATTTGAAAAAGGTCAGGATGCAGGGAGCCATTCAGAAATGGGTGGACCACTCCATCAGTGTCACCATTAACATGCCCAATGACGTGACCGAAGATATTGTTGGTGAATGTTATATGGAAGCCTGGAAAGCGGGCTGCAAAGGTGTTACAGTTTATCGCGATGGCTCACGGTCGGGTGTATTGATTTCAAATTCTGAAAAGAAAGAAGAGGCGAAAACCCCTTCCAACACTCCGTTTCCAACCATCAGACCTCAAACCCTTGATGCAGATGTAGTTCGTTTTCAGAATAAAAAGGATAAATGGATTGCCTTCATCGGGCTGATCGACGACCGGCCTTATGAGATCTTCACAGGATTTGCCGATGACGAAGACGGGATACTGATTCCACGCTGGGTGAACGAAGGGCTGATCATTAAAAACCGTGAAGCAGACGGCAGCTCACGCTATGATTTTCAGTATAAAAATACGCGTGGTTACAAAACTACCATTGAAGGACTTTCGCACAAGTTCAATCCAGAGTACTGGAACTACGCCAAACTGATTTCCAGTACCTTGAGACACGGAATGCCTATTGAAAAGGTAGTTGACCTCATCAGCAGCCTACAGCTGGATGAATCCATTAATACCTGGAAAAACGGGGTTGCCCGCGCACTGAAACGTTATGTTCCGGACGGAACGGAAGTGAAAAAGCAAATGTGTCAGAATTGTAATTCCACAAATCTGATGTATCAGGAAGGTTGCCTGACCTGCAAAGACTGCGGCTCTTCGAAGTGCGGATAAGATAAACTATCGCCAGACAACGCTGAATGGATTGTCTGGCGATATAAAATCAATGTGTCTCCTCCACTACGCCCAGATAGTTGAATGGGGTAATCTGACGCAGTTCTTCTCTTATTTTCTCTGAAACGTCCAGCGTCTCAACAAATCTTGATATAGAATCGTGCGTGATTTTTTCGTTGGTACGTGTCAGCTCCTTTAAGGCTTCATAGGGCTTGGGATACCCTTCACGGCGTAAAATCGTCTGGATTGCCTCTGAAACGACAGCCCAGTTATCCTCCAGATCAGCTTTAAGATTGTCCGAATTAAGCTCCACTTTACCCAATCCTTTCAGCAGAGAATTCAGGGCAATCGCCAGATGAGAAACCGGCACACCAATGTTGCGGAGAACGGTAGAATCCGTTAAATCCCGCTGTAATCTGGATATTGGAAGTTTGCTGGCGAAATGCTCAAAAAGAGCCGAAGCAAGTCCGAGATTCCCTTCTGAATTTTCAAAATCGATCGGGTTAACCTTGTGCGGCATGGCAGATGAACCTACCTCTCCGGCTTTTATTTTTTGCTTAAAATATCCCATCGATATGTAAGTCCACATATCCCGGTTCAGGTCAGTAAGGATTGTGTTGATTCTTTTCAGACAGTCAAAAATGGCTGCCAGGTTATCATAATGTTCGATCTGGGTCGTATGACGGCTTCTTTTTAAACCTAAGCCTTCCACAAAGTGATGCGCAAACGCCATCCAGTCGTGTTTGGGATAAGCCACATGATGTGCGTTAAAGTTACCCGTCGCACCACCGAATTTGGCCGAATGCGGAATTTTATCCAGCATCTCAAGCTGCCTTTCCAGCCTTTCCACAAAAACAAGGAATTCCTTACCAACACGTGTGGGGGAAGCCGGCTGTCCATGTGTGAAAGCGAGCATGGGTGTGTTCTTCCACTCAATTGACATCCGTTTCAAAACAAAGAGTACCTGACGGAACAACGGTTTTATCTGACGTTCCAGCGCATCTTTTAAGGATAAAGGAATAGCCGTATTATTGATATCCTGTGATGTAAGACCGAAATGGATAAATTCCTGGTAAGCCTCAATTCCCAGCTTTTCAAACTCAAGCTTAATGAAATATTCAACCGCTTTCACATCATGGTTGGTCTCCTTTTCTATTTCCTTTATGCTCAGAGCATCCTGTTCGCTGAATTCTTCATAGATTTTGCGAAGGGAGGCGTATGTTTTTTTGTCAAAGTCGGATAATTGCGGAAGAGGGATTTCACACAAAGCGATAAAGTACTCAATCTCAACGTATACCCTGTAATAAATAAGTGCATACTCCGAGAAGTAATTTGAAAGCTCAGATACTTGCTTGTAATAACGGCCATCCACGGGCGAAATCGCCGTAAGTTGATTCAAAGACATGATATTCAGTACAAAAAGATAGATTAGGGGACAAAGTTAGTAGAATTCATCATCCAAAAATGGTAAACCCGGGATGAAATATTCTTTTTGGTATTTGTGAAAGATATTTTAAAACTATTCGCATATTCGTCTTTTACCTGACCTGATATCCAAATTCATGCAACCATCACCATTTTTAGGCGAATTAGTTGGGACGATGATTCTGATCGTTCTTGGCAACGGCGTAGTATCCAATGTAGTGCTCAAAGGTACCAAGGGCAACAGCGGCGGCTGGATCGTGATCACGGCTGGCTGGGGTTTTGCGGTGATGATAGGAGTTTTCACGGCCAATGTTTTTGGAAGTGCCGCTGCACACCTGAACCCCGCTGTAACTATAGGCTTTGCTGTACTGAAAAATGATTACAGCCTCCTGGCAAGTTTTATCCCTGCCCAACTGATCGGTGCATTTTTAGGAGCGGTGTTCGTGTGGCTGCAATATTTGCCTCACTGGAAAGCAACCAGCGATCCCGGCGCAAAGCTGGCCTGTTTCGCCACGGATCCGGCAATCAGAAAAACCGGAGCCAATTTTCTCAGCGAATTTCTGGCCACCATCATGCTGATCGTAGGTATAGTGGCAATCGGTTATGCTGATTCCTCCAACCCGGAAAAGGGAGGTATCCCCCCTGGTGTTGCACCTTACCTGGTTGGCTTGCTGGTATGGAGTATCGGCCTCTCTCTTGGTGGTACTACAGGCTACGCCATTAATCCGGTACGAGATCTGGGACCTAGGATTGCCCACGCCATTTTACCTATTGACAACAAAGGTTCTTCCGATTGGGGCTATGGATGGATACCCGTCCTTGCACCCCTACTTGGAGCCGCAGTGGCTGGGTTTCTGATGCGCATGATCGCCCTTTAAATCGTAATCGGGCTCACTTAAGATTTAGATCTCAGTTCACCAGCACCTCGTCTACAAAAACCCAGGCTTTTTCTCCCTTTCCGGGATGCCAGGGGGGTAATTTACCCAGCGGCTTGGCAATTACCTTGATACATGCAACCGGCTGAGGGACAAAATCGGCAGTAAAGGCAACGTTCTTGCTGTTTCCGGTTGTCTTGTCCGGTGGTTCAGGTGTGAGCACTTTCAAAAGCTTCAGATTTTTTTCATCTCCTCCTCCCCAGATTTCAATGCGGACCGGAGGAAAAATAAAACCTCCGATATTACGATACATGCTCAGTGTAACACTGGATGCATTGACGGCCTTTTTAAATAGAAGATATGCCTGAAAATCCTGCTCACGGTACCCCAGCCATTTGCCGCTGGAAGCCGTTTCATCACTTTTTATTCCGTCTCTGATCGTCAGATCAAGTTTTGACCTGTATTTCTGATCCGGTTGGTTGATTAGACGAACGCTGTCGATGGTATAACCGGCCTTAAAGAAAAACTTTTCAGTTTTTTTACTCCCGTACCAGCCTTCCTTAAAGGCTCTGGCTTTTATCGTTGTATTTTTATCTATCAAAAATGGCTTTTTATAAACCAGAGAAGTACTGCTGTCAGGTTCGGACTCATCCAGTGTATACCGGATAGTGGTTCCCGGAATCTGATGTTTCATTTTAACAGGCACACCGGTTTTAAGGATGGCATCCTCATTTTCTATCACAGGCGGGTTCAATGCGAGTATCACGGTATCACTCCTGTAGCCCGTTTCGAACCGGATATTTTTTTCAGACTTCAGTTTGGCAAGTTCCTCTGTTGATAATCCTGTACTCCACACAAATACTTTTTTGAGCGAAGGTATTTCTTTCAAAACCTGGACCTGGGCCATTTTTACAGCGGTACCACTCAGCGATATTTCCCGTATTTTCCCCAGCTTTTTAAGTTCGTTTAAAGTTGATCCGGTTATATCTGTAAAATTCATAATCAGTATCCTCAACTCCGGAAACTGCGCTATGGCTTTTAAATCTTCATCCTTCACCGGCATCTTGCTCAGATCCATCGATACGATCTGGTTCTTTAAGGGAGAAAGGTCGCCGATATCCGAACTTTTGAAATTAGCCCGGTTGTAAAAATTAACGGACAAAGCCGGCGAACCGACGGCCAGGGGTTTGATGAGGCGATAATTGGTATTCAGCTTTTTGATTTCCTCTGCATCTGCAGGTCCGAAATCATACTGCTCCTCGGTACGCTTCCCTCCAAGTACATTCTGAGCATAGGCATATACAGGACTTTGCGGATTGAGAGCACTTACCTTTTGCTCAAAATCGGGTCCGGATTTCACCCATGCCGCCAGTAAGACAATCTCTTCGTCCGTGAGCTGGGCCTTCCCGCTTGGGGGCATGTGTTTTTTATCATCCGGCGAAAGATGTATGCGAGACAGCAACAGACCAAGGTCAGCCCTGGTGGTATCCCATAGAACCCCGCTTTTCCCGCCTTTTACAAGCAGCTCACGCGTCTGCATCTGCAGGCCACCTTTTGATTTTTGCTCGTTATGGCAGGCATAACATTTCTGCTCCAGAACCGGCTTTACCAAGTCTTCGTAAACCTTGGCATCCTCCAGACTAACCCGGCTTTCTTCTGTTTCCACGGGTATAAAAGCTGCCGTCAGAAAGTCATCTCCATGTGTAAGGTTTCCGCCTAGGTGTCCGCCTGCCAGCAAAAAAATAACCATTCCCAATGCCGTGAGTTTGGCTGCGGGTTTCCATGGAGGCAGATAGGCCAACATGCTATACCAAATAATGCTAACCAGGGAGATCAGTATTCCCAGCCATTTGTGCCAGAATAAAGTATCTGCCTCATAACCCTGCTCCTGGGATAAAATAAAACCGGAGAAGGCGGCAATGACAGCCGTAAAAACGCCGATGAGAAGCAAGTTTTCGGACAGCCCCGAATGCCAGCGAAGAGAATCCTTTTTTTCCACTGCAATCACCCAGATGGAGTAAATCAACAGGACCACCAGCGGGAAATGTAGCACCAGCGGATGTAAACGCCCCAATGGCTGCATCCAGGCGGGAGCCTGAAATCTGTCTTCAAAAAGAAGCAGGAATACTAATAATCCGTTCAGAAAAAAAGCCAGATTGTAAACCGCTCCTTTAATACTCCAACCGGAAACTGAATTTTTAAAAGTCTGAGCCATCAAGCGATAATCCCTTTTACAAGTTTACCGGCAACGTCTGTAAGACGGTACCGACGGCCCTGGTGTTTATATATTAATTTTTCGTGGTCAAGGCCCAGCTGGTTCAGTATAGTTGCATGAAAATCATGAACATGAACCGGGTCTTTGGCAATGTTATATCCAAATTCATCCGTTTCTCCATACACGATCCCGGGCTTGATACCGCCCCCTGCCAGCCAAACCGTAAAGGCCCTCGGATGGTGATCCCGACCGTAATTATCCTTTGTTAAAGTGCCCTGACAGTAATTAGTACGTCCAAATTCTCCTCCCCATATTACCAGGGTTTCATCCAAAAGTCCCCTCTGTTTGAGGTCGGTGACCAGCGCCGCCGAAGCCTGGTCTACATCCATGCATTGTCCTTTGATTTCGTTGGGTAACCCGCCGTGGCTGTCCCAGCCCTGATGATAAAGCTGAATAAACCGCACACCCTGCTCCGACAACTTCCTGGCCAGCAGACAGTTTGCCGCATAGGTACCGGGCACCAGACATTCAGGTCCATACATTTTCACGATAGACTCCGGTTCTTTGCTCATATCCGTAATTTCCGGAACCGCTGTTTGCATACGAAAAGCCATTTCATATTGCTGCACTTTCGCAGTGATTTCCGGATCATTAAATTCCGCGTAGGTACCCTGGTTCAGTTCCGAAAGCTTATCCAGCATTTTTCTGCGTTGCGCTCTGTCCATTCCTTCCGGATCGTTCAGATACAGAACCGGGTTTTCTCCGCTGCTGAACTGTACTCCCTGGTGTACTGAATCCAGGAAACCATTGGTCCATAATTTGGAATACACCCCTTGGCCGTTACCCTTGCCTCTCGATAGAAGCACACAGAAGCCGGGCAGGTTCTGATTTTCGCTGCCAAGCCCGTAGCTAAGCCAGGCACCCATGCTCGGGCGGTTACCTACCTGTGCACCGGTCTGGAAAAATGTAAGTGCAGGATCATGATTAATAGCTTCGGTGTTCAGCGTTTTGATGATACAAAGATCGTCGGCGATACCGGCTATATGCGGGAGCACTTCGCTCATCCACGCTCCAGACTTTCCGTGCTGCTTAAAATTAAAAATAGATCCTGCCAAAGGAAACTTTGCCTGGTTGGCTGTCATACCTGTCAAACGCTGGCCGCCCCTGATAGACTCGGGCAAATCTTCCCCGTGCATTTTATTGAGCATCGGCTTATAGTCAAAAAGATCCAGCTGGGACGGGGCTCCGTTTTGAAACAGATAAATAACCCTTTTGGCTTTCGGGGCAAAATGTGGTAATCCGGCCACGAAATCGTTCATATCACTTTCTGCTGTTCCTTTAAAAATGTCGGGTATCAGCAGCGATCCCAGCGCCGCACTTCCCAGACCAAGGCTGAGCTTGGACAGGAAATGTCTGCGGGTGGTATTCATTCCAAAATCAAAAACCTGCTTTTCCATAGTGAATGGCTGTTAGCAATTAGCTATAAGCTTTTTTACTGTAATAATCTCTTGTCAATATTTTTAAGGACCCCGGATTTCAGGTCTTATGTCACGATTTCGTAATGGTCTCCTCCATGTTGAACAACATGCTGATGACCCGCATTAAAGCTGCGGCCTGGTCTGCCTTCACCTTTTCTTCGTGCGGATGCTCTCCTACGTTCAGTACCTTTTCAGCCTGAGTCTTATTCTTACCAAAAACACCGGCTTCATCCTGATAGTATCCCAGTAAAAGCCCGAGTTCCTTTTCTGTGGGTTTGCGGCAAACAATTCGCTGGAACACTTCACTTATCTTATCTTCCATTGCCGCGGGTTTCAAGGATATCCTTTCTGCCATCACACGCGACGCCTCCAGTACAGTCGGGTCATTGAGCATCACCAGCGCTTGTAAAGGTGTGTTGGTTTTTAACCTTTTTACCTCACAATGATCGCGGTTGCTGGCATCAAAAATGATCATGGAAGGTGGTGGTACCGTCAGTTTGATGAAGGTATACATCCCCCTCCGGTAGAGGGCATCACCTCGGTCCTGCACATATTTCGATAACTGGCCCCGTCCGGAGGTTGCGGCTTCCCATAAACCTTTGGGCTGATATGGTTTTACACTAGGCCCTCCGACTTTCGGGTTAAGCAGCCCGCTGGTCGACAAAACAATATCCCTGATAAATTCAGCAGATAACCGGTATCGGGGCCCTCTGGACAAATAGATATTCTCCGGATCTTTACTCAATTTCTCCTGAGACAACTTTGCGGATTGCCGGTAAGTAGCAGACGTCACGATTTGCTTTACCAGCCTTTTGATGTCCCAGCCATGGTTCATAAAATCCACAGCCAGCCAGTCTAGCAATGCAGGATGGGTAGGCAGCTCTCCCTGCATACCAAAGTCTCCGGTACTTTTTACAATACCACGGCCAAAGAATTCCTGCCAAATCTGGTTCACAAATACCCTGGCGGTTAACGGATTCTGCTTGCTTACCGTCCATCTTGCCAGCCCGAGCCTGTTTTTAGGGTATTTGGTGGTATCAAATTTCATCACAGCCTTCAGCCCGCTTGCCGTTACAATCCGTCCGGGAGCATCGTAAACTCCGCGGTTCAGAATATGCGTAGGCCGTAAGGTATCGTTTTCTCCCATTACCGATACCATCAGGCCTGTTGTGTCGGGGTGGTTTATAAAAGTCAGCAGACTCTTTATGTCACTTTCGCCAATTGTCAGAATTGGTGTTTTGGCAGGTTTGGTCATGGATATGTCTCCCTCATATCCCTTTTCCCGGCTATTGTTAAAAAAGGCAAAAAGCCTGTAATAATCCTCCTGAGAGATGGGATCGTACTTATGATCGTGACATTGTGCGCATTCAACTGTAAGGCCGAGTATCCCGGTACTGAAAGTCTTGGTTTTATCAATATTATATTCAATGCGGTACTCCTCTGGAATGACACCGCCTTCTTCTGTGTATTTGTGATTTCTCAAAAACGCTGTTGCCAGGATCTGTTCCTTATTTGCATTCGGTAGCATATCTCCTGCAAGCTGCCAGGTCAGGAATTTATCATAAGGTAAATTCCTGTTAAATGCGCTGATCAGCCAGTCGCGCCAGGGCCATTGGCTTCTTATCTCGTCATCCTGGTAACCGTATGAATCCGCATAACGGGAAACGTCAAGCCAGTGAACGGCCATTTTTTCTCCATAAGTCTTCTGCGACAGCAACTCATCAACTATTTTGTCATAGGCCTTGTCAGTCTTGTCCGCGGCAAATTTTTGCTGCAACTCCAGGCTGGGAGGCAGGCCGTTCAGGTCAAGGGATACCCTTTTCAACAGATGCTCCTTATCGGCTTCCTCACTGGGTGCTAACCCCATTTCCTCCATTTTGGACAGGGTGAAATAGTCGATTTCATTTCTTACCCAATCTTTTTCATCCACGTCAGGCAAGGGCGATTGCTTTGGCATTGAAAAGGCCCAGTGCTGTTCGTATTTTCCACCCTGCTCAATCCACTTTTTAACTGTTGCGATCTCCGATTCAGTTAACAAGCCAAGATGAGATTCCGGCGTAGGCATCTGATAATCAGGGTCCGAGGAAGTAATTCTTTTATAAACCTCCGACTGCTCCGGATTACCCGGCAAAATGGCATACCCTTTGCCGTCCTTGAGCTTGGCATAAGCACTTTCCGCCATATCCAGCCTCAAACCCGCTTCCCGCTTTTTGGCGTCGGGCCCGTGGCAGGCAAAACATTTGTCGGAAAGGATCGGCCTGACGTTAAAATTATAGGATACAACCTCATCTCCCGACGACTTTTTTAAAGTCCCGTTCTTTTGAAAGCAGGAAATAGCCAGCATAGTGATGGCAATGGTAACAGCTGCCGAAAACAAAAGACGCTTCATCATAACTTGGATACCTAAATACACTAATTTTTTCTTCCTATATTTATAAACGACAAAATACCGCACAAAACTTCATCCTACCAAAAATTCTTAAATTATTTTAATAAATATACACCCCATACAAGGGACCGTGCCTGCCTAACGTTGAGTAATGATAAAAGAAATTTCCTGGGGCATTATACCCTTGGTTCTCCGTGAGTTTCTTGAAAAACCGGAGTATCCAGCATTCGACAAAAATGGTACACAGGGCCGAATACGGCGCCGTTGAAGGAAACAGGAATGGTTGCAGAGGATATCTTTTGCGGTTTCAGGCTCGTAGGCCAACCCCAGCGAAACCGTTACTTCCGATAACGTTATCGTGACTATTTATGAAGATGCAAGCGGTGTTCATCTGAAATTCATTTAAACTTGCAACTTGCAGGTATACGATTGCCAAAACTGCACTGTAATTAATATACGCTCAACCAACACTGCAAAGTCAGCAGAACTCACCGGAAACGGTACGCTTTAAGAATGTCTGATTTGAAATAATTAGTTCCTAAACACCCGTTGTTTACATATGGTAGACCGCCATGCAAAATCTGAAATTTTGAGCATGTGGGTATCCTTCAAAGCGGGGGACGAGAGGGCCTTGCGTTCTTTAATGGAGTTGTACCTGCCAAAGATGTACAATTATGGCAGCAAGTTTAGCAACGACCGTGAGTTTATCAAGGACTGCATCCAGGACGTGTTCATCGGAATGTGGCAATACCGTGAAAACCTGGCATTGCCCGACTCACCCAAGGCATACCTGCTGACAGCGTTACGCAGAAAAATGTTTAGCAGCAGATCAAGGATCACTTTGACTTCGCTTGATCCTAAAAGTGACATGTTGTTTTCAACGGAGCAGTCGGCAGAGGATACCTTGATTGAACGAGAGTCTATAGCGGGGCAAAACAAACTGGTGGCACACCTGCTGGGCCGCTTACCTGAGAGACAGCGGGAGGTCATTTATCTGAAGTTTTATCAGGGTCTTGACCGGCACGAGACAGCCGCGGTAATGGGAATTTCGGACCAGTCGGTTTCAAATCTTTTTCAAAAAGCCCTCAACGCCCTGAAAAGTCTTCATTCGTCGGGAGTTCCTGTTCTGGTGCGATCGGTCATTCATTTACTTCTCATTTGCAGGATATTGTCCTGATATTTCCGTACAGCTTCATTGTCGTTGAGCGGTGCTTTCCTTTTCATAATCAGAAACTTATCTGTGCTATTTATTTCTGTCAGCAGATAAACAGGTATTGCCCTGTGAATATGTCCATTATTTTTTTTGGAAGAATGGGGTATCTGCCGCTGATAACTGTGTTCTATTCATTTAGCAAACCAGACTCGTTATGTTAGACAAGTACAGACTATACGACGCGGAGGATTTTTTGCAGGACGATTGGTTTCGGCAATCCCTTGAAGGCAATAATCCCGCGGCCACTCAGTATTGGGATAATTGGCTCAAAGTTTATCCGGAAAAGGAAGCAGAGGTACTCAGGGCAAAAGCACTCTTTGAGGCTTTCAAAACGGATCATGGCTCGCTTACCCAGGAGGAGATAAACACCACGATTGATCGTACGCTGGAAAGGGTTGCTGGCATAAAAAGGGAAAGTGAGTTTCCGGAAAGACCTCTTTTTGCCTGGAGGTGGCTTAGCTATGTAGCCTCAGTTATGCTTATTTCGGGCATGGCGATCTATTTCGTAAAGGATAACAAAATCGGCACGAAAATAACGACCGTTAAAACACAACCTCCGGCGATGGGCTGGGTAAAGGAAGAAAACGTTGGACAGCACCCCAGGCTGGTGAAACTGCCGGAGGGGAGCAAAGTTACCCTGGAACCAGGCGCGATACTAACTTATCCGACGAATTTCAATAAGTATGAGCGCAGGACTTTTCTGCGGGGTAATGCTTTTTTCGATGTAGCAAAAGATCCGGATAAACCATTTTTTGTGGTTGGAGAAACAGTCATTACCCGCGTGCTGGGAACCTCCTTTTGGATACGGGATGATCCTGATCACCAGAAAATTGCGGTGATCGTGAAATCCGGGAAAGTGGCGGTTTCTGCGCGGCACGGGAGCGGGCAGAATTTAACCTCCGACGCCGTTTTTCTCACCCCTAATCAAATGGCGGTATTTTCTCCCGAAACCGAGCAGCTGACGCGTGAACTGGTGGAAAAACCTGTTGTGATCAGTACTTCGGCCAGTTTGTCTGCCAGTTACGAAGACGTGCCAATCATTCGTATATTAAAAGAACTGGAGGATGCTTACGGAGTAAAAATAACGTACGATGCAGAGGTTTTAAAGAACTGCCAGATCTCAGCGTCATTTGCTAACGAGACTTTCTTTGAGAAACTGGAGTCGATCTGCCTGTCGGTCCGGGCCTCCTTCCGGGAGGAAAACGGGCAAATCATTATTGATAGTAAAGGCTGTAATTATTAACCCTAAAACCCGATTGAGCTGCTTATGAAAAAATAGTTATACAAAGTTTAAAATCGGTAGTGAGTCACCACTACCGATTGGCAACCCTGCTTTCGGAATGAAACAGCGCATGCGATGCATTCGGTGGCAGGGGAGTTTTTGTCTTGTCCGTCTAAAACAATCAAAAACAGGTAAATCTAATGAAGAAATACATCATTAACAGAAGAATAATTCTTTTGACCATGAAATTCGGATTCTTTCCAATCATCATGTTATGGATATGTATGGGGGTAGTCAATGCCGGGAAAGTGTCCGGGCAGGAACTTCTCCAGCAACATGTGTCTCTGAACGTGTACGAAAAGTCTGTTCGTTCGGTACTTAAGGATATCGAAAAGCAGACCAAAGCACGCTTCGTATACAGTACACAGGTAATTTCAGCGTCACAAAAAGTTACCCTCCGTGTTTCCGGCGTAAGCCTATCTTCCGCACTCCAGGATTTGCTCAGTCCACTCAATCTGACCTACAAAGTTTCTGGTCCGCATATCGTGCTGGATAAGGCTCCCAACGGGGAGGAAGAAAAAAAGGTCGCGGCCCATACAGGCAGGCGGATTAAGGGTGTGGTGACCGATGAAAAGAATGAGGCTATGCCAGGAGTGAGCATTGTGGTGAAAGGAACGCAGCAGGGAACCGTCACGGATGCCACAGGAAGTTACCAGCTTGACGCAGATGAATCTGCCGTGTTGATATTCAGCTACATTGGTTATGTAAGCCAGGAAGTGAAGGTCGGCAACTTGTCTTCATTGCATATCAGACTGGCCATTGACACCAAATCTCTGAACGAAGTTTTGGTTATCGGTTACGGTAGTACCACGAGGAGAGACCTTACCGGTTCTGTATCCTCCATCTCTTCCAAAGACTTTAAGAATCATCCGATGAACGATTTTTCGCAGGTACTTCAGGGCAGAGCACCAGGGATTGCGGTGACCAACACTACCGGTGCGCCCGGGCAGCTGGCCAAAATACGGATAAGAGGAGCCAACTCAGCCACAGGAAGCAATGACCCTTTGATCATCGTGGATGGAATTCCGGCTACGTATGAGATCAACGTCAACGACATCAAGTCAGTAGAAATATTAAAGGATGCATCAGCCACAGCGATTTACGGATCAAGAGGAGCCAATGGAGTTATCCTGATCACCACACTTCGGGGAGACTCGGGCGCACCACGGATTACCCTTACTTCCAATGTGGGCATCAGCAAAGTCCGCAAGATGTATGATCTGCTGGAGGCTGCCGATTACGCAGCATTAGCCAATATTACTTATGGTTCTCCAAAATTTACTACCGATCAGATTTCTGCCTTTCGCCAGAATGGAGGTACCGATTGGCAAAAGGAGATATTCAGGACTGGCCTCAGCCAGAACTACCAGGTATCCGTTTCAGGAGGTTCGGATAAAGTCAAATACCTGGTTTCGGGTAATTTAATTGATGAAAAAGGAACGCTGATCAACACGGATCGTAAGAAATATTCGTTCCGGACCAACCTGAACGCCGATTTCGGCAAGCGTCTAACGATGGGTTTTGATATCAATTTTCAGAGGAATGAAAGAAACAATCCGGACATGGGCAACGGAGGGTCCAAGGCAAACCCCATTTTCCAAAGTCTTCTGTGGTCTCCGACTTCCTCTGTTTACAATGCAGACGGTACTTACAATAAAGCGGATCCTTACGGGGCCTTAGGGCAAAATCCGGTTCTGCTGGCCAAAGAGCCCGTGGACAAGGTGTACACGCAGGTGATTTCTTTAAACACCAATCTTAAGTACCAGATTCTGGAAGGATTGTCGGTTAGCGGAATCGCGAGTCTGAGTAAAACCAGTGCGGAGGGTCGCAGTGCCATCAATGCGCAGCTATCAACAAGTACATCTGCAACCAGGACGTTTGATGACAGGCTGAACTGGCAGGTAGATGGATTAGTGAATTATGAAAAGAATTTTTTTGCCAAACATTCCCTTTCGGCAACCGGTGGTGTCGAGGCGTTTGTCACACAATCGGATAATTTTTCTACCACTGCCGCCGGAATAACCGATTATTACAACCTGGGTACAAGCTCGAGCGTATCGTCCACGAGTGGCTATGGATACGCATCTCTCCTGTCCTATTTCGGAAGGCTGAACTATAATTTTGCAGGAAAATATTTCATTACCGCCACGTACAGGGCCGACGGTTCTTCAAAATTCAGAGATGAAAATAAATGGGGATTTTTCCCTTCCACAGCGGTAAGCTGGCTGGCCTCGGAAGAAGATTTTGTAAAAAATCTGAATGTTTTTGATAACCTGAAAATAAGGGCGAGCTGGGGGATTACAGGCAATCAGGCGGTTAAATCTTATGCCACACTTTCTTCGCTGGGTACCACACGTTATGCTTTTGGGTCTTCAACGCGGTACTCCGGTACCAGGCCGTCTTCCCCCGCCAATACCAGCTTGCGATGGGAAGAAACCACACAAATGGATGTTGGGATTGATTTTTCCATCCTGAAAAACAAACTATCCGGGTCGTTCGATTTTTTCAGTAAAAAAACGGAAGGCGTCTTGCTGAACAAACCCATTGCGCTGTATGATGGTGGCTACAACACCTTGCTCAACGTAGGCCGGATAGATAACAAAGGATTTGAACTAAGTCTCGACTATCGGGCGGTAGAAGTACGGAATTTCGGCTGGGCCGTTAATTTCAATTTTACAACACTCCGAAATAAGGTTGTGAACCTTGGACCGGACACCAAAATCTTTGGAGCCCTCTACGGGTCCGGCATTATGAACACGAGTGCTTTCGTTCTGCAGGCAGGCAATCCCATGGGATCCTTCTGGGGCATGCGGTACCTGGGTATCTGGAGCGAGGCGGAATCGGATCAGGCCATGGCCTTCGGAAACAAGCCGGGCGACTCGAAGTATCAGGACATTAACAACGACAAGATTATTAATGCAAGCGACTACCAGATTATCGGGAACTCCAATCCCAAGTTCAGCTGGGGACTCAACAACGCTTTCACCTATAAAAACTGGGCGCTCGATGTTTTGATCCAGGGCGTTGAAGGGCGCAAGGTGTATAATATGACCTATGCCACTGCGGCTGTTTTGGTACCGGATTCAAGAACCATTACACTCCAAGAGGCGGCCGACATCTGGACGCCCTCCAATCAGGATGCTCAATGGCCTGCTGTGAGTACGACCAATACCAATTATATGAATTCATCGCGATGGCTGCAGGATGGCAGCTACGTCAAGGTCCGCAACATCAGTATCAACTATACCATTCCCAGGCGCGTAACAAAGGTTGGGGATATAAAGCTGTCTCTCAGCGGACAAAACCTGTTTACCATTACCAGGTATCAGGGGTTTGATCCTGAGGTTTCATCCTCAGGCAATAGTGATCTTGACTCAGGGATAGATTTTGGCGTTTATCCGACGTCCAAACTGATCACTGCCGGCCTCATGTTAAACTTCTAATTCGTATGCTCATGAAAAAGTATATTATCTATTTCTGTCTTGTTTACGGCTTGTTTTCATGCTCAATACTGGAGGAGAAAAACAAAGGGCTCCTCACGCCTGAAACCTACTATACAACTCCTGAACAGCTCGAGGCATCGGTGGTAACGGTGTACAAGCAGCTGACGACCATCTACGAGCGGACCGGACGCGGAACATGCGCCATGTTCGGAGCCGATGACGTCACTACTTCTAAGGTTAATGTGGACATACTTGAATATGAGATATTTAAACCAACCGGAGCAAATACATCTTTAACCAACTGGTGGGGACAGTCGTACAAGGGCATCAATTTTGCCAATAATATCATCGTCAATTCAGCAAAGGTGCCTGATTCCGATGCTAAAAAGTATGCGCTTGGCCAGGCTTATTTTGGCAGGGCCTGGTTTTACTTCTTTTTGGTAAGGATTCACAACAAGATACCGCTCATTACGGATCTCACAGTGCATTCGGACCTTACTGCGTCTGAACCCAGGGAAGTTTATGAGTTGATTATTTCTGACCTTAAAAAGGCAGAAGAGATGCTCCCTGATGCCTGGACCGACTACAAGGCAAAAATGGGTGTGACCAGTGGAGCGGCCAAGGCGGCTTTGTCTCTGGTGTACCTGAATATGGCCGGATATCCTTTGAAGGATGAATCCAAATATGCACTGGCCGCTGAAAAAGCAAAAGAAGTTATAGACAATGCGAACCGCTGGGGGTATAAGCTCGTTGCCAACTATGCCGACCTTTGGAAAAATGTTAGGTTCAATGATGAAATCGTTTTCGGGTTGTATTACAATGACAAGAATGGAGATGCCAACCAATCCGGCCCCTTATGCGGATCCCCTTCTGAGTACGCAGGATGGGACTACTTTTTTGCTGAACTGAACTTCTTCAAAGCTTTTCCGGCAGGCCCCCGCAAAGATGCCACCTTCTGGACCAAGTTTCCTATCTTGAATTCCAACGGAACCGTTACGATAAAGGACTGGACAGAAATTCAGCAAAAACGCCCTTACTACAAAAAGTATATTGAATGCGACAACTTTGACTGGAATAAACCCTGGATCAATGTGGGCTGGACATCAAGCCGTACCAATCAGGTCATCCGGTTTGCCGAAGTACTGCTCATCTACGCAGAGGCGAAGGCGATGTCGGGGGCACCGGATGCCACAGCTTATGCTGCCATCAATAAGGTAAGAAACCGGGCCGGACTTGCCAACCTTACCGCTGGTTTATCCAGAGAAGCTTTCAGAGATTCGGTCATTGCCGAACGGGGCTGGGAGTTTGCCGGACTGGAGCCTAATGCAAGCCGCTGGTTTGACCTCGTGCGCACTGAAGGAGTTGAAAAAGCTGCCGCCAACCGCGACGCAAGCGAAATACAACTGGCCGTAAAACCTACGAAATCCAATTATTTTGCTCCCATACCCGATAGCGAACTATTACTGAACCCGAAGCTGGCAGAGTAGTTTCCTGATAGTTATAAAACTGAATAGTCAATTTTATTTAAAAGCCGTTAAATAGCCAATGGTATGTTATTAGTAGCAGGTAAACGATACAGGCGTTTATGGCTATGGGGTGGTATTTTTTTGCCCTTCCTGGTTTCTTGCAAAGTTAGCAGTACCCATCAGTTGCAAGAAAAAAAGCCCCGGGTGATCGCCTTCTTCGGTTCTTCGGTCTGCAGGGGAAGCGGCGATGAAGAAAAGCTGGGTTATGCTGGACGGTTCGCCAGGCGCCTTGACACCCTCCGGTGGAAATATGTCAATGTTTCTATTGGAGGCGACAATACCATCAGGCTACAGCAACGCATCCGAAAGGACCTCTATCCACAACATCCGGATTATGTGGTAATAGGGCTGTCATTGAGCAATGAAGGCATTGTTCAGCCAACGGATGCGGAACGCCACCGGATTTTGGAAAGGTTCAGAGCAGGGCTTCTCCGAATGGCCGATAGCGTACGGGTCATGGGTGCCGTTCCGGTATTTACCAATTGTTATCCCCGAAATTCATTCTCGGAAGAGTATTACCAGATCACCCGTCAGATGAATGGCATCATCAATGAATGGCCCGTACCCAGTATCAACCTGCTGGGTACGGTCGATGACGGTACGGGAAAATGGGTAAAAGGGTTTGAATATAACGGTGGACATCCGAACGCCCTTGGCTACGAAGAGATGAGCCGTGCCGTCGTTCCCACACTTTTTGATGCACTGGAAGCAAAAAAGCCGGTGCCTTATAGAAACTGGACGAGCGATCACACACGCTTTTTCAACATACGCAATACAACTCCTGTGTTACAGGTCACCACCGATACACTCATCCGTTCCTTTTCCGAAAGCTTTATGTTTCAGGTAGCAGGTGAGGGTGTAATTGCGGCCGTGATGCACAGGAGCGGTGTTTCAGTCATTAAGTGGGAAGGCGGGAAAGTGATTTATCAAAGCGGGTCGCTAAGTACACATCTTTCCGTTCCGGAGGTTACCCGGGGACAATGGGTTTACCTGACGTTGGCGCACAGGCATGCGGCGGGAGAGACTTTTTTGTATATCAACGGAAAAGAGAGTAATCCCGTTAAAGAGAGGCTTAAACCAAATGCTTTTTTGCTGGGAGGCTTTCCTGGTAATCCGGCAGGCGTACCCGACTCACTGTCTTTCAAGGATTGGATGATACATCGTTCCGCATTGAACGCCAGTGAGGCATCCGACTACATGAAATGGAAAATGCTCAGGTCCAGTCTGGAAATGTATGCTCCTCTCTCAGAGATAATCACAACGCCGGTAACCGAGTTGCGGAACGAAGCCCAGAGTTTTACGCGGGTTCTCTTAGGAAAGGATGCAAAATTTCAGGTGGTGAGATTGGGCATGCAAAAGGATTTATAAAAACAACTAACATGGTTTCAGGACGTATTCCTTCACTTTATAAGATCATTTTTTTCGCCTGGTTAGCCGGGCTATGCTCCCAGGTGCTTGCACAGGAGGTATATGCTCCCACACCAGCTGCCGATTTGTCGAAACTCAAAACAGGGCATCCAAGGATATTACTTCTGAAAGGAGAAGAAAAGCGAATTTTAGATCAGGTACAAAAACATCCGCAATGGCGGGCCGTGCATGAAGCCATTTTGCACGAGTGTGATACCATACTCGGATTGGCTCCTTTGACCAGGGAGATGACCGGCAAAAGACTTTTGGGTGCCCAGGAATGTCTGCGAAGGGTATTTCAGCTGTCTTATGCCTACCGGACCACGCGCAACCCGGCCTATCTGAACAGAGCAGAAAATGAAATGCTTTCAGTAGCGAGGTTTTCTGACTGGAACCCGTCCCATTTTCTGGATACGGCTGAAATGACGATGGCCGTGGCAATCGGATACGATTGGCTCTACCATGATTTGCCCGCTGCAACGAAAGATACCCTGCGTCTTGCTCTGGTTGAGAAGGGTATCAGAATCTCCTTTGACAGCAAATACAACAGGTTCGTCACCTCCGAACACAACTGGAATCAGGTTTGTAATTCGGGGATGGTTTTTGGTGCGTTGGCGATAGCTGAAGACGAGCCGGAATTGGCACAAAATATTATAAACCGCGCATTACAAAGCGTGCCAAAAGTGATGAATGCCTCCTACAAGCCAGATGGTGCTTACCCGGAAGGATACGCGTACTGGGAATACGGAACAAGTTTTAATGTGTTACTCATCAGTGCTTTGGAGAAGGCGCTAGGTGAGGATTATGGACTATCTGCCATGCCCGGTTTTCTTAAAACCGCTGCATTTATCCTAAATATTACCGGCCCTATCAATGAAGTACACAACTGGGGCGATTGTGGCGAAAAGTTGGCAGGATTTAGTCCGGCGTCGTTTTGGTTCGCATCAAAAACCGGTGACAATTCGGTTCTTTTTCAGCAGACGCAGTTCATGAATACCCGGAAGGCACCCGGGCAGGTTACCAACCGGCTTTTACCGGCGGCGCTGATATGGGGAACACAGCTTGACATTTCGCGAATAAAAAAGCCGGAGAAAAAAGTTTGGATAGGACAAGGCACTAACCCAGTAGGTTTTATGAGGACTTCCTGGACCAATCGTAACGCCATCTTTATCGGGTTCAAAGCAGGTACACCCGATATGAGCCATGGCCAGATGGATGTAGGCTCCTTTGTGCTGGATGCCTACGGTGAAAGATGGGCGATGGATTTCGGTTCTCAGGATTATTATAGCCTGGAAAGGAGGGGAGTAAGAGTGTTCGGACATACGCAAGATGCCCAAAGATGGCAGATCTTCAGATACAATAACCTGGTTCACAATACACTTACTATAAACGGACAGCATCAGCGGGTAGATGGCTATGCCAAAATCGACAACTGGTCGGAAAGCTCCAGCCGCATGTCGGTTATCTCAGATATCAGCACGGTATATCGGGGGCAGTTGCAAAGCGCCAAACGCGGTATATCCATCATCGACAACCGTGAAGTCGTGATTCGGGACGAAGTAAAAGCCCCTGACCGCAATACCACATTGAGATGGACGCTGTTAACACCTGCCCATGTAAAAGTTCTGGACAAAAAGACCGTAGAACTGACGCAAAATGGTAAAACAATGTATCTGATTTTTGACTCTGAACTTCCCATATCTATCAAGACCTGGCCGACTACGCCTCCCAAAGACTACGATGCACCTAATCCCGGTACCGCTTTGGTAGGTTTTGAAGCCAATATCCCTGCAGGCACGGAACAGTATTTCAATACCTTTTTCTCCAAAAACAGAACAGGTTTTCCTCCTATTGGAAAACTGGATAGCTGGAATGGCAAGTAGGAAGTCGGGGTGATTTTTAGAAATGACCATCATGGTAAAACTTGTTAATCAGTGATTTAAAAAACTTATGCGTAAATTGTTCCGACATAGCTTTTTGTTTTTACTCCTTTGCCAAGCCTCAGTTATGGCACAGGGCAACTGGGGGATACTACGTAACGGCAATGAACTGATCATACAAGCCGGTATCCTGGAAAGAAAGATCAGGATGAGTGATCTGGTAACCTCTGCGGTGTCCGTTTCCGGATCAGAGGTGGCGAAAGACAAAGGCAGCGGCTTTTCGGTCTCGCTTTGGAAAGCCAGCCCGAACGTCATGCCCATGGGGATTTCCCACACCGGCCAGGCAGGCGTGGAGCAAAGTGAAACGATTCAGGACCAAACCGATGCGCTGCATTTAAAAACAGGAAAAGCGCTTGTTGAACAAAACGTAAAGTGGGTTGATTCCTTGCGGGTAAGCGGAAGCAGCTTTCGTACCATTTTCGATGAATATTACGTCACGGTTTCCGCACCGTACAGCGAGAAAAAAGAACTGATCATTCGTTTTCGTGGCTCGTCCCAATCAGGCTGGCAACATCTTTCGGCTGAGGTGATCTACGAAATCTATCAAGGATTCCCGGCAATCCGAAAAAAGATAAGGTTTCACAACAACAGTGCACAGTGGATTAAAATCAGCCATTTGGTGCTTGACGATATTGCGGTAATGACCGGTGTGCAGACCAGAACATTGCTGACGCCTCAGGAAAGAGGAGTCGGATCGAGTATTGTGGCATTCAGTGACAAGTCCTTTGAAACGGGAATACTGGTTGTCAACGAAATACCTTCCATGTTACGTACCATCTCTGACCAGGGTGCCGCCGGTTACTCCAGCGAATATTTTGAGTGGGTCATTGGCCCATCGGAAAGTTTTGAATCTGAACCGGTTTTCATGTATGCCTTCAGTGGTAAGTCCTATCCGACCGTTTCGGCCGTTTCAACGGCGCTGGACCGCTGCGTGGAGGCTGATTTTAAGCGATTTTTAAAAAAACACGTTTTGCTTCCGTTCCCCTCAGAACGTACCCCTGCGCCGCTCTGGTGCTCATGGACCAATTATGCCGCCGGGGTAAATGAAGGAAATATGCGGCAGGCGGCAGCTATTGCCGAACGAATGGGATTCAAATGTTTTCAGATAGATGCCGGATGGTACGATCAGGGCCCCGGCGGTGGCTGGGCTCCTTCCAGTAGAAATCCGAATCTTTCCAATTTTCCTGACCTGAAAAGTTTTGGCAATTATCTGCATAACAAAGGCATGAAGCTTGGGCTGTGGGTTTCCGTTTTTCGGAATGAGAAACAAAGCGATGACCTGACCGCCATGCCGGGAGCCGCCAGCCTGCCTTTGATCCGGCGAAGCGGTGGCGTAGGAATGAGCCTGGCAAGTTCCTGGAAAGACTACTATGCCCAGGACCTGATATATCTGCACGATACCTATGGAGCGGTCTATTTTAAGCAGGACCTGAGTAATATCTGCTATGGCGACATAGCCATGGGACATGACAGCCGAACGCTCAAAGAATCTTACTTACGCGGCCTGCGGGGATTACTGGCTGCCCAGGACAAAGTTCATCAGTCGGCACCGAATGTCTTTCTTCAGTTGTCGCATGAAATTTACTGGAAAACTCCCGGCCCGCCCGGGGACGTTGCCGTGCTGAAACATGCAGACTCCTACCACGCTGCGCCCAATGAATACTGGGGAGCCGGGAATCGTAGCAAGCTCGTTTCCACCGATTGGAATTATAAGCCCGACAGCCTCTCCCGCGCTTTGCTAAAAGGAGCATTCCGGGCAAGAAATCTCTTGTACAAGCACAGAGGCCTGCCTTTGGACAGAATAGAGGTATTCGGAGCAGTAACTACCAACTTTAACGGGAGTTTATCCCCAAAAATCCTTGACAGGCAGATTTGCAGCTGGATGATGGGATCACCTTTGTCTTTCTCGGGTGACCTCACCTCGTTAACAGATCAGAACATAGCACAATATCGTCTCCGATTCGACGCCTTCGCGCGGATGCAGGCATCATACAATATTTACGCTCATTTCCAGTACAGTGGCGTTCCGGCACCGTCCGATTCCGATTGGCATTGGTGGGGAAAGCTGAATGAGCAGGGACATGGCGTGGTGGTGGTGTTACGGGGAACCGACGGACTGCCTTCACGAAAAATCAATATCCCGTGGGTAGCTCCCCATAACAGGTATCGGGTTCGATTATCTTTTTCAGGCAGGGATCTGGGTTTTTTTACCGGAAAACAATTACAGCAAGGAAGGCTGGAACTGGAACTGCCTGTGCTGAGCCAGGAGGTAATAGAGCTGTCTGAGAAATAGTAACAACCGGCAAAATGCTCTTCTGATTCATAAAAAACAAAAATTCAAGCCGGCGCCAATGTCAGTACTACGTAACCTCCTTCTGCTAGCCGCAGCCTTACTGCTCAGCCAATGTCAAGCAGGGAAAACTACCACGAAACCACTGTTTCCAGCTTTCAGTGAGCATTACGACGACGTAAAAACTTCCTCAGCCATGTTTGGCGTCGCCGACATGAAATTCGCTTTCAGGGGTAAAACCAAATCTGATTTTGAGAAATGGCAAAATGCTTTCAGACCCGAGCTAAAGAAAACCCTGGGGCTGGCTATTCTGGAAACTCAGTTGGCGGGTTTTAAACCCAGGGCCGAAAGGATATCGTCTGAAGATATTGGATTTGCCATACGGGAGAAATGGCGGATCTGGACTGAACCTACGGTCCCATTACCCTTTATTTTACTTCGTCCGAAAGGGCCGGAACGGCAGCGTGGACTTGTTATTGCACCACATGGGCATTCGAAAAATACGGAGATGTACGCCGGTATTTATTATAACGATCATGACAAGGAACACGCTGAAGCTGGGGAAAGAGATGTGGCCATACAGGCCGTGAAGGAAGGATATATCGCAATAGCACCTACTGCAAGGGGGTTCGGGGAGACCCGAACGGCAACAGACCTGAAAGCTGATGCCGACAGATCATGCAGAACCTTGCTCCTGCACAATATTCTGGTGGGTCGCACAGCGGTTGGCGATCGTGTATGGGATGTTTCGAAGATTATCGACTGGGCACTGGCGGAATTACACATTGATCCCAAAAAAATAGTTGTTACCGGAAATTCGGGCGGAGGCACCACTACCCTTTTCGCTGCGGCCTGTGACACACGTATTGCTGCGGGTATTCCAGCCTCCTACTTCAATACGTTTTCGGGCAGTATCGGTACATTCCGGCATTGTGAGTGCAACTACATTCCAGGTATTTTAAACCTGGGAGAAATGGGTGACATCGCAGGGCTAATTGCTCCCCGGCTTTTTTGTGCGATCAACGGAAAGCTCGATAAAAATTTCCCGATCATAGAAGCACGGAAGTCTTTTCAGCGTGCGAAGGATATCTATCAGGTGGCCGGAGCGCCCGGTAATTGTGAGTTCTATGAAGGTGCCGAAGGGCACAGGTATTACAAGGCCGGAGCCTGGCCCTTTTTAAACAGGCATTGGGGAGGAGCCTTTTGACCTGCCGGATGCAGTCTAAACCCTGACAAGTTGATTCATAATAACCAAACAATCAACACTTAATTTTAAACATTCCTTATTCGTTGAATATGCGCCGCTTCCCACTGTTTTTGATATTCATTGCCTGTATAAAAGGCCACCTGGTTTCCGGCCAGTCGGCAGGGAAGGAGACGCTGGATCTTACTCTTTTTAAGATTTCCTGGTCGTCGTCACACGTTGATTCCTGGCAGTATACGCTTGCGAACGGCGAACGGCTCCGGCTTCGTTTACCCGTTTTTGAAATAAATGGGAAGGAAACGCCCGTTATCCTGCAATACCTGCGAGCGGCTGGTGCCGTGCAAGCCTTACCCAACGGCGTGAAGGAATACCTTTATGAAGGGCCTTTTGAAGCGAATGCCGGTTTACGCTTTCAGATGAAAATCCGGGCAGCGGCGGACAATCCCATCGTCCGCTTCAGCTACTCGTTAAAAGCCGGAAACGCCATCTTATCCCAAAAAACAGGAAAGAATCAGCTCACCTATCTGTCTGCGTCTTTGCAGGATTTTTCAAAAGTGAAGGAAGTACGGCTTGCCGTTTTTAATGAAATGATCCATTCCTGTAACCTTTCGGAAGTACCGGTTACCAGGGCTGATTTTGAGAATGGCGGATCTGCTGCCGGGCCCGTTTTAGTTGCCGCCAACGGGAAATCATGCTTTTTACTGGCTTATGAACATGACTCCATGTATCCGAACCGGTTCCTGGAATACCGGTTTGGGGAAGACAGTACTGCCAGCCTTACGGCCGTCAAGGGTAACTATTATGAAGGACAACAGGCCGATGGTTATTCCACGATATGGCTGGAAGCTGGCGGAGTTGCTGGTGATGAAGAGAAGCTGGCTGCTGATTATCGTCGGTTCATGGCACAATACATTTCTCAAAATATGGAGAGCCGCAAACCCTACATTTATTACAATACCTGGGGGCGTCAGGAGAGGGACAAATGGGCGGGTGGCCAGTATCTTTCCAACATGAATCTGGAATACACGTTGAAGGAAATAGACCGCGCCAGCGACATGGGTATAGAGGTATATGTAATTGATGCAGGCTGGTTTGATAAGACAGGCGACTGGGGTATACATCCGAAGAATTTCCCAGATGGTTTTCGTCAGATCCGAAGAAAAGCAGAGGGTTATGGCATGAAGCTGGGTGTATGGATGGACCCGGAAAAAGCTGCTGTGTCAAGCCGGGCTTTGCAGCAAAACAAAAAGTACCTGAAGACCTCCAACGGCAAACACGGACAGCCTTCGCCCGTTTGGGAGACGGAAGAAAGCGTGGATATGTGCCCGGTGAGTCCCTACTGGGAATATTACGCGGCCGAATTGATCCGTCTCTATAAAGAAACGGGTATCCATTATTTTTATTTGGATGGAGTAGGCCAAACAGGCTGCGACGATCCCGGTCATTTCCACGGTACATCTTCCAATACACGGGAAGAGCGGCAGCAATCGTATGGTTTTCTGATACCGGTTTTTTTGGGTAAAATCATAGAGAAAGTAAGTGCTGCCTGTCCTGCAGTTATTTTCGATTTCGATGTTACCGAGGCCGGGAGGATTGGTGCCGGTTTGCAGTTTCTGGCCTCGGGACGCTACTTTATCCTGAACAATGGCCCCTATTACCATAATTTCGATCTTACCAAAAAGGGGAGCAGCCTTTTGCCCAACGGCAACCGGAATATCTTTGTGCAGCCGGGACCCGCCCGAACCTGGTTTATGCGTTCGGTACTGGACTATGACAAATGGATTCCTTCCAATTTGTTCCTGGCCAACTATCAGCCCGACGATCCCGGAAGTTCTCAGATCATTAACCTGGCTTCGCTGGTATTGGGGCAGAACTCGATTTGGGGAGATATCCTGAAAACATCTCCCGAAGGCGTAGGGCGATTTGCCAAAATACTGAGCAAATACAAAGAGGTCAGGGATGATATCGCGAAGGCAGATCCCGTACGGGTAGGAAGGCCTGGTGATACACCGGAGATTTACGAAAAAATAAACCCTTTAACCGGGAAAGGGGTGGTTGTTATTTTTGCCAATGCAAAAGGGCAGTTTTCCTACATTACCAGAGGTAAGGTAAACCACCATTCCTGGACCAATGAAGGCGCGACTGTCAAAAAAGGAGCAAACGGCCATGCCCAGATTGATGTTACGTTTGAAGAAGCATCTGCAAAGATTATATTCTTTGGGGTGAACAATGGCTCGTAAACATCAGATTTAGATGGTAGATGTCCTTATTCATTCACCAGGAAATGAACAATTCTGCAGGCGTTACCGGTACCTTTTTCATTTTTATCCTGTAAAATTTCGACATGTAAAATATGCTTGCCGGAAGAGAGTTCATCTGCCAGCATCAGATACCAGGGAAGATGTAACTGGGTGCTCCACCGGGTAAACAGATCCAGCGACTGCACTTTTTTCCCATCTATGGTATAGGCAATCTTTCCGGCGTCTGCCCCTGAAATGATTGCTATCCCAACGGCCCGGCCTTTAAATTCGAAGTCGAACGATGAACCCGGCGCTTCGCCTACCAGCATGGGTACTTCTACAAATCCAGCTCTGGTGGATGTTTTGTCCTTCGGTTTCCAGTTTGGATCTACGGCAAAACCTTTTAACTTTTTGGCTTCCGTAACAGGATGATACCGCGCCTTTTCATACGAAAATCTGTCAAGAGACGCAGGCAGCTTACCTGAGCCATTATCAGCAGGGGTACGTTTCAGCAATTCCTTGATGGTCTGAAAATAAACTTCCTGCCCATATGGAGAAGGATGTAGATCCTTAAAATCATATTTCCAGGAAAACTCTCCGGCCGCGATACGGTCATGCACTTCTTTGGCCAGATTGATATAGGAAGCACCATAATGTTTGGCAACCCTCTGATGAACAGACACTTCAACAGGTACCCTACCCGCATCATAATCTTCATTCTTGGCCGGTTCCGCAAATGCCATCAGTACCACATCCGCGTTTGGATTTTTGAAATGCATTTGCCTCAAAATTCCCTCCAGCGCTTTTACCTGCGCCTTTTCGCTAAACCCATTTCCCCTATCGTTCACGGCAGCTTCTACAAACAGCAGGTCAGGAGTGCCTTTTGCAAGTACATCCCTTTCAAATCTGAAAGCATGGGGTGTACTTCCAAGCGAAGGAATACCGGCTGCAATGAAGGTAAACTCAGTATCTGGAAATTTCTCCCGCAGGTATTGAGCGGTTTTGGTGCGCCATCCCGGATTGTAGGTAATTGATCCGCCCAGAAAAGCAACTGTTCCCTTACGTTCATTTTTAAATTTGGCAAAAGCGCGGGAAAGACCTGCGTTAACTTCGATATAAGGTGTACGATCTACCGGCCTAAGGACAGGGACACTATTGTGATAAATGAAATTGGCGAGTAAATCCGGCCTTTCAATCGGAAAATGATGGCCATCCAGCTTTTGTTCTCCGCGGGTCATGGGATAAACACTGGCCGGTCCGCCCAGTTTAGTATAGTTTTGGATGAGTATATCCGAATTTTCCGAAGGCGGAACAATTTTATCGTTCAACCCGATCACGTGCAGAATGGGTACTTTAAATGCTGCAAGTCCTTCCAGATCTTTCAGGGGGATATCTGTAAAATTACCGGCCTGCTCTTCGGTGAGTTTATACTGGCTGAGCCATGACGCCCAGTCCTTTTCAGACCCAGGCCCTTTGCCTTTTCCTCCTGGCCAGCTGCGGGGATCGCATACGGGCGCTTCCGCATAAATACAGCTTATCTTATCTGGATTTCGTTTGGCCCAGTTATATACATATAATCCGCCGCGGCTCACGCCCTCAAGCGCCACTTTGGGAGCAAACTGTTTTTGCTTTACCAGGAAGTCGTAAAAGTTATCCCAAACCTGCATAGCTTCGGGATTCCCGAACATATCATTGGTGTTGACATATACCACATGAAACCCGCGTGACAGCAGTATACTGTCCATTTCGGTATGCCAGCCTGGAAAATGGGCACGCCATACCCATGGATTACCCGGCACAGGACTTTTTGGTTTTACATACCAGGCTTCCCGGTTTTCAAATTTGAAGGATACCTTTTCAAAGCCTTTCCAGTTTGATGAAACAGTTGCCGGAACACTTCCGGACTGAGCAAAAACGGACAAGTAACCTATCAACTGGATGTAAATTGCAAGCGCTGTTATCTTTTTCATATCTCGGAAAAGCACAGCAAATGCCATTTTTACCGCTTGAAAAGGCGGTTTATTAACAGTAAGCGGGGCACTGTCCGATCATGTACTTTATTTTCCAAATAAAACTCGGGGAAACCGGAAAAATGGTTTCCCTCTCACACCGCACTTACATCCCTGCGTCATCCGAAGCCCCCAGGGCAAGGGCTCCCCAGTCCAGGTTATCTCTCCCCTTTGCCAGTGCCGATATAAAACGGTTCCTGACCAGGTCAGCTATGGGCATCGGAACATTTACTTTTGTGGCGGTCTGTAAAGTAAGATTAACGTCTTTCAGCCCTAATGGCAGTCTAAATGCTACCGGTTCATAGGCATGATTGGCAACGATTCTTCCGTAATTCTGAAAAATAGGGGCTGCAAAAAGTGTCTGGGTCAGCATCTCATAAATCTGCTGCCTGCCTATCCCACTCTTTTCAGCAACGGTAAATGCTTCAGCCATCATTTCAATGCTGGCACCAATCATAAAATTACCCAGCAGTTTCACCACATTAGCAGCTCCCGGGTCTTCCCCGAAATCATAAATACCCTTCACGAAATTTTGTAAAACGGGTTTCACTGCTTCCCTGGCCTTCGCATCCCCAGAAATACATATATTTCCTACCTTGGCCACCACAGCCTCGGGCCGTGCAAAAATAGGGGCTGCAACATAAGACGACCCCGCGGCAGTATGTAATCCTGCCAATTTCCGAGATGTATCGGGGGAGATGGTGCTCATGGAAATATGAATTCCGCTACCCAGTTTTTCAAGAAACCCGGCCGAAACAACTTCCTCCAGCGCAGCATCGTCTGCCAGTACCGATATTACCAAGGCACCCGGAGTAATTGCATCTACCAGGTTTTCTGTTTGTTTAGCACCAAGGTCTACCAAAGGTTTTGCTCTGGATGCTGTCCTGTTCCAGACTGTCAGGTGATAACCTGCTTGTAACAAATTTTCTGCTATGGGTGTCCCCAGGTTTCCCAAACCAAGAAATGCTATCTGTTTTAAATCCATTTGTACGCAATTTTCAACGTTGACTTTATACTCAGTAATGATATCTATACCTGAATGACCCCGACATTGAAGGGTTTTTCAACCGGTGCCTGGTTTGCTGCTTCAATACCGGCTGAAATAATCCGCCGCGTATCTGTAGGATCAATGATCCCGTCAACCCAAAGACGTGCCGCTGCATAGTAAGGGGAGAGTTCCTGATTATACTTGGCACTGATATCTTCCAGAATCTGTTTTTCAGTTTCGGCAGTAATCATTTCCCCTTTTGCCTTTAAGGCCGCCGTCTGTATCTGCAAGAGCGTTTTAGCCGCACTGGCGCCGCTCATCACAGCCATTTGTGCCGTTGGCCAGGCAAATATCAGCCTGGGATCATAGGCCTTTCCGCACATGGCATAATTCCCCGCTCCATAGGAATTCCCAACGATGAAAGTAAATTTGGGCACTACGGAATTGGCTACGGCGCTCACCATCTTGGCTCCATCTTTGATAATCCCACCTTGTTCTGCCCTGCTGCCTACCATAAAACCCGTAACATCCTGAAAGAACACCAGCGGTATCTTCTTCTGGTTACAATTCATGATAAATCTGGCCGCTTTGTCAGAGGATTCCCCATATATTACCCCGCCCATTTGCATTTCCCCCTTGCCCGACTTCACCATTGTCCGCTGATTTGCCACAATTCCTACTGCCCAGCCATCCACCCTGGCATAAGCACAAATAATTGTTTTCCCGTAGTCAGGTTTATATTCGTCCAGCTCCGAGGCATCGGTAATGCATTCCAGAATCGGACGCATGTCATACGGCTTCAATCGGTCAACGGGTAAAATATCATATATTTCCTCAGGCAAACGGGCCGGAGTTACCGCGATGGTCCGGTTAAATCCTGCACTGGCCGGCTGGCCAATTTTGTCAATATACCGTTTGATCGCGTCCAGACAGCTTTTGTCGTCCGGGAATTTATTATCCGTCACACCCGAGATTTCGCAATGCATCGTCGCTCCGCCCAGTGTTTCAGAATCGATATCTTCTCCAATGGATGATTTGACGAGATAAGGTCCGGCCAGATAAACCGACCCGGTTCCTTCAACGATAAAGGCTTCATCGGACATGACCGGCAAATATGCTCCACCTGCCACGCAGCTTCCCATAATGGCCGATATCTGAACGATACCCATAGATGACATACGTGCATTATTTCTGAATATCCGTCCGAAATGCTCTTTATCCGCAAACACTTCGGCCTGCATCGGAAGATATACGCCGGCACTATCCACCAGATAAATCACAGGGAGCCGGTTTTCCATTGCAATTTCCTGAGCGCGCAGGTTCTTCTTTGCGGCAAGCGGAAACCATGCGCCCGCTTTCACAGTCGCATCGTTGGCCACAATAACGCATTGTCTCCCCGCTACATAACCTACCACTACAACCACACCTGCCGACGGACAACCACCTTCTTCCTCATACATATGATCCGCGGCAAAAGCTCCTATTTCCAGAAACCAGGAACCGTCATCCACGAGATAATCTATCCTTTCTCTGGCAGTAAGCTTACCTTTTTGGTGTTGTGTCTGTATTTTTTTTGTACCACCGCCCATTTTCACTTCATCATACTTCCGGTGAAGGGTTTCTAACAACTGGGATATCGTTTGTTGATGTGCCATAATTCCCTGGTGATAATTAATACAGAAATGTATAAAAAGCTTAGTCAAATAAAAAACGAAGGCCACCTACTGATGCAAGCGACCTTCGTTTTTTAGCGGCGGGAAATTCGGAACATCACGGCTATTTTATGACCGTAGCAGTGTCCAGCGGTGATTCCTTCGGGCCTTTATCCTTCTTGCCAAACACCGAAACATGCACGTATCTTTTAGGTTCTTCCCGGAAATTGGTCAGCAGTTTATTCAGGCTGACCATTGTTTTATTGAGGTTATTGTATAGTGTTTCATCCTTCACAAGTTTCCCGGCGGTACCGTTCCCGGCCTCCACACTGGCCAGTATCTGCCGTAGCTCTGCAATGGTTTTGTTTGCGCCCTGAATGGTCTCCCCCAGTCGCAACGCGTTGAGAGAATCAGCCAGGGTACTTGTTTTGGAAAGCAGCGGTTTTAACTCCTTTTCTGTCTCGACCAGCGAAGTGGTAAGTTTGTTAAGATTGCTGGTCATGGCCAGCAGGTTTTTCCGGTTCTCACCCAGCAGGCCCTGTAAGCTGTTTCCCGTCTGATCGTAGTTTTGCAGGACCTGGTTCAGTATTTTACCTGTTTCCGCAAAACCCATGACCACAATGTTCAGGTTACGGATCAGGGAGTCGGCATGGGTAACAACGGGTAACGCTTTTTCCTGCAGGAGCGCTGAAATTCCCGCTTCCTTACTTCCCGCCAGCGTGTCTTCTTCGTTCAGGATATTTGGAAGTGTACCCATCGACAAGCGAATCACCTTACCTCCCAGCAGGCCTCCGTCTGCGAGCAGCGCAGTTGAGCCACCCGGTAAGCGAATGCCTTTCTGAATATCCAGGGATACCAGCAGATGGTTTTTCCGATTTTGCAAAAGCTTTATTTCCTGTACCCTCCCTACATTCAAACCATTGAGCAGCACGGGGTTAGAGGCCGTCAACCCATCTATATTGTCATATATGACATAGTAACGGTGTGTTCTTGAAAAGAGATCTGATCCTTTAAGCAGATGAAACCCGAAATACAACATCACGATCGCGAACATTGCCATTATTCCGACCTTCGTTTCTTTTGATATTTTCATGGACTATACGATCGAAAGCCAGCGAGGCTTTCGCAGTGTTTTTTAATATTAAACCGGATAAGAACTACCTGTCCATATCTTTTTTGTAAGACTTAAATGCCTGTAAAATCGACTCGGCCACTTCTGCCTGCCCTTCTTCCGAACTTAAATACTCTTCTTCCTCAGGAGAAGATAAAAATCCTGTTTCAATTAATACGCTTGGCATGGCTGCCCGCCACAGTACCAGAAACCCTGCCTGTTTTACCCCTCTGCTCTCCCTGTCGGATACCGACTGAAACTTTTTTTCCACCAGATCGGCAAACCGAAGACTGCTTGAAATAAAAGCGCTCTGATAATTTGCCAGCATAATATGTGCAAGCGGCGAGTTAGGGTCAAAGCCCTTATATTTCTGCTTGTAATTGGTTTCCTGCAAAATTACAGAGTTTTCCCTTTTTGCAACTTCCAGATTACCTTCCGTTTTATGTAAACCCATCACGAAGGTTTCCGTTCCCTTTACACTATGCGAACGGGGCGTAGCATTACAATGTATTGAAATGAAAAGGTCAGCCTGATTCCGGTTTGCAAATGCGGAGCGTTCGCCAAGCTCTATAAAAACATCCGTAGAGCGCGTGTAGAGCACTTTTACCTCTGGCATTTCCTCTTTAATCCGACGGCCGAGTTCCAGAGCCACACTTAAAGCTACGTCTTTTTCTTTGGTGGTCCTACCCCTGGTACCCGGATCTTTCCCTCCGTGCCCTGCGTCAAGGACAACGGTATTCACTGTAGAAAGGGGTTTAATTTTATTTACCGGTCTTACCTCCGTAGTAGGATCATGAAAAGCAAAGGCCAGGGTAACTAACAGGAAACTTGCTGCAATGATGGTTTTAAGAACTTTTAACATTATTTTTCAGTTACGGCGGTACTCGTTCAAGCTTTCTCTGCTATTTTTGAGATTCTATTGCAAAAATACGCTATTTGTTAGAACTGAAAAGAAAGGCGATTATTATATCGCTCATATTGGTGTCGTTTCTTTTATTCGGCACGATGGCTTGTGTTAAACAACGTCCCACACGAAAAAGCGTCAGCCTCCCCACTGCAGGAAGCAAAGACCTTGTATCGAAAACGGTGGACAGTACTGCTATATCCAAAACCCTGCCGGATACCGCAGGTACTAAACGCCCGGCTGCCGTCCCAGACAGTGTCTCCGTTAACGGTAAGATGGTTGCCGTTACCGACAGCGCTGCACGCGATACGCTTTCCAGCCCGGATGACCTCCAGTTTGTAGTCAAATATACTGCCAGAGACTCCACCATTATGGAAACCCTGGCGAAAGAAGTTCACATGTATGGCGATGCCGAGGTAACCTACGGAACCATTAATCTGAAAGCCGACTACATCCGTCTTAACTGGATCACCAACGAAGTCTACGCAAGGGGTACTTATGACTCCACCGCCAAAAAGATGGTAGGGGAGCCTATTTTTCAGGATGGGGGTACCACTTATAATACCAAGGAGATCCGGTATAATTTTGAGTCTAAAAAGGCGATTATCAAAGGGATTATCACCCAGGAGGGCGATGGAAATATCCGGGGCAACAAGGTAAAAAAGGATACGGAAGGGAATTTCTATATCCAGAAAGCAATGTATACGACCTGTAATCTCACGCATCCTCACTTTTATATTAATGCTCCGAAAATCAAACTGGTTCATCAGAAACAGGTCATATCCGGTCCCTTCAATCTGGTGATCAGTGATGTCCCCTTGCCTATTGCGCTTCCTTTCGGGTTTTTTCCATTTCCTAAGAAGAAAGAAATCGGTACGTCGGGAATCATTTTTCCAACTTATGGAGAAGAACCTAATGGGCGGGGTTTTTATCTGAGAAATGGAGGATACTATTTCGCGATCAGCGAATATATTAACGCACAGGTAACCGGGCAGATCTACTCAACCGGCAGCTGGGGTCTGGGCGTAGCTTCCACCTATATATCAAGATACCGATATAATGGCAGTTTATCCCTCAACTTTAACCGAAACCGTTCCAGCGACGAAATCGACCAGCTTATCAAAAAAGGGATCACCAACGATTTCAGCATCCAATGGTCCCACACACCCAAGCCTCGCGGCAATTCTACGTTTTCGGCCAATGTTAACGTGAGCAGCAATAGTTACAATCAGTTTCAGGAATTTGATACACAAAAATACATTTCCAATGTGGCAAGCTCATCGGTGCAGTACAACCGCACCATGGGACAATACCTGCGAGGAGCGGCCAGCTTACGCGTTAACCAAAACTTTGGTCAAATAAGCGCCGAAACAGGAAGGAGGGAAAATGGGAAAACCAACATCAGTTCGGACTTCAGCTTCGGGGTGAATCAGATCGCCCCGTTTGCGCTCAATAACCCGAGAGGCCGCTGGTACGAAAGTTTCCGGATGGGATTGGATTTCAGCGGAAATTATACATTGACCAATGTGCTCTCCACCATTGACACCAGCTATACGAGCCTGGGCTTCAGGCTTACCAACACGATTGATACCGCACGGATCGGCAAACAGGAAATACTGCCCTTTAACACCGGAAGTCTTCCGGATATGCTAAAGGACGCACAGTTCACAGGCCGATACAGTTTACCAATATCTTTGCCTAACTTCAAGATTTTAAGATTTCTGAATTTTACGCCAAGCATGTCTCTGAACGGCGAAGTTTTTACGAAACAGTACCGATATTCCGTTGCAGGCCAGGGTCTTATCAAGATGGATACGCTTCAGAAAGCAGGTACGCAGTATTCTTACAATTTTGGTGCGGGGCTCAATACACGTTTTTACGGAACCTTCTTTGTCAGAGGAAAAAGGCTTGAGGCGATCAGACACACGGTGATTCCTTCTATGTCATTTACCTACACGCCCGACTTCACCGGTGACGCATTCGGGTTTTACCAACGCCTTCAGATTACCGATGACGAAGGTACTGTGAAGGAACTTGCGCTGTCAAAATTTCGCGGAATCGGCAGCGGTGTCAGTAATGGAAAAGCTTCAAGCGTGGTATCTTTCAGTCTGAACAACTCGTTTGAAATGAAACTAAAATCCAAAAGCGATACAGCCTCTACACAGTTTGAGAAAATATCACTGCTGGACAATTTCAGCTTAGGAGGTAACTACAACCTGCTTGCAGACTCCCTCAATCTGTCCAATATCACGGTCAATGCCAATGCAAGAATCGGCAAAAACCTGAACCTCAACTTCAATATGAATCTGGACCCGTATACTTACGTTCCGGATAAATCATCGACGGCTGGCAGAAAGATCAACAAATATGCCATCACCCAGGGACAGGGATTGGCAAGCCTGCAGAACCTGGGTTTCACATTAGGTACCAATTTTTCTCCTAAGAAAACGGATAGCAAAAATAAGCCTGCAACAGGGGCCAATAGTACGGCTACACCCGAACAACGAGAATTTGTGGAACAGCATCCGGAGTTATACGTAGATTTTACCATCCCCTGGAATGTATCGCTGAACTACAACTTCAACCTGTCCAAACCGGGGCTTTCTAAAACAACGATCATACAGGCGGTGAATGTGACCGGGGATTTGAGCCTTACCAAAAACTTCAAGATCACAGCCAGTACCGGTTTTGACTTCTCAGCCTTTCAGCCTACCATCACACAGCTATCGCTCATGCGTGACTTGCACTGCTGGGATATGAGCCTGAGCTGGACGCCGTTTGCCGGCAGCAGGACGCGTGTCAGCAATTACAGCTTCACGCTTAAGGTGAAGTCCAGTATCCTGCAAGACCTGAAAGTTTCACGGCGACGTTCATTCTACGACCAATCCGCATACTAAAAAAGGCCGACCATGGGGCCAGCCTCTCAATTTTTTTCTAAAACCTCTTCTTATTTCGAAGAAGGTTTGGCAGCTTGTTTCGGAACAACCTCGCCATTCAGGTAAAGGGTAATAGAGCCTCCTTCGGTATTGCTGAAAACGGTAACGGGCTTATTGAAAGGACCTGCAGCGGCAGCATTAAAAGTTGCTTTTACGGTTCCGGTTTTGCCGGGAGCTACGGGTTCCTTGGACCATACAGGAGTAGTACACCCACAGGAAACGGTTACGTTAGAGATAACCACGGGGTCAGTACCGGTATTGGTGAAAACAAATTCATTCGTTACAGGAGTGCCTTGTGGTACTTTACCAAACTTGTGTGATTCCTCTTTAAACTTCAGAACACCTTTTTGCGCGAAACTCACGGTGGACAGGCCAACCAGCAAAACCAACGCTGAAAAAAATAATTTCATGATTGCTGTATTACATTTAGTGGTGGAAAATGATTTCGAAAAACAAGATTAACGTATAAAAATTAAAATTAATAAACATTAACCAATATTAACAAAGGATTTAAACTTCGCTCAATAATTGTTATGAATATTATTTTCCTGCATAATTTTGGCACGCATTACAAAAAAATGTAATTTAACTACGGATTCATGCCCGTATATTTTGCTTATGCTTCTAAATGATAGTTTGACCGGTACCAGTGTATTAAATCAAGAGGATATTATCAACGACTACCGTCTGGCATGTGAAAGCCGACAGGTGAGTTTACTGGGAAGGAAAGATACAATGGGAGGCCGGTCCAAATTCGGCATTTTCGGAGATGGCAAGGAACTGGCCCAGCTGGCCATGGCGCATGTATTTCGTCCGGGAGATTTTCGTTCCGGATACTATCGTGACCAGACCATCGAAGCTGCACTGGGGAATCTTACCTGGCAGCAGCTTTTTGCACAGATGTATGCCCATGCAGATATTGAACACGAGCCTAGCACCGGTGGCAGGTCTATGAACGGCCATTTCTCTACAAGGTGGATAGACGAAAACGGCAAATGGCTGGATCAGACAAAACTTTACAATTCGGTTTGTGATATATCCTCTACTGCCGGGCAAATGCCCCGTGCTGTTGGCCTGGCTTATGCTTCCAAACTTTATAAAACCAACCAGGATATTCAGTACCTGACTACCTTTTCCCGTCAGGGAAATGAAATTATTTTTGCCACCATCGGGGATGCCTCAACTTCGCAGGGGATGTTTTTTGAAGCGATGAATGCCGCAGGGGTTTTACAGATTCCTTTGCTGACTTCCGTATGGGACGATGGTTACGGAATTTCGGTACCCGTTGAATACCAGACTACCAAGGGAAGCATTTCCAAAGCGCTTGCCGGGCTGCAGAGAAATCAAGACGGGCCTGGCCTGGAAATCATGACCGTGAATGGCTGGGACTACCCCGCACTCATCGAGACCTACCAAAAAGCAGCCGACCTTTGCCGCAGAAAGCATATCCCGGTTTTGGTGCATGTTACCGAGCTTACCCAGCCTCAGGGGCATTCCACTTCGGGATCTCATGAAAGGTATAAGTCAAAATCAAGGCTTCAGTGGGAACAGGATCATGATTGCAATGCTCGGTTTCGTAAATGGATACTGGAAAACGGGTTTTCAACAGGTGATGAGCTCGAAAAAATTGAGGCAGAAGCAAGGGAAACCGCGTATCAGCAGCGTAACCTCGCATGGCAGGCCTACCGGAAAGACCTGGATAAGGAATACATCGAAACAATACAGCTTCTGCAGGATTTCATGCGTGAAAGCCGGTTTTCTTCTGAAATCAGCAACATTATACTAGAGCTTTCAAAAACATATCTTCCTGTCAGAAGGGATATCACAGGGAGTATCAGAAAAGTGCTCAGAATAACCAGAAATGAAATTCACCCCGTTAGAGATAAACTGAGCGACTTGCTGAAGACCTTCTTTAAAGATAATACTGAGCGGTTCAGTACCCATTTGTATAGCGAATTTGACGACTCTCCCTTAAACGTCCCCCCTGTTTTCCCTGTATTTTCTGAGGATAGCCCTACGGTGGACGGAAGGGAAATTATCCGGTCATTTTTCAATGAATTATTTGAAAAGGATCCCCGCGTTGTTGCCCTTGGTGAGGATGTTGGCAGCATAGGAGATGTGAACCAGGGAATGGCCGGCTTACAGGAGAAATTCGGGGAACTCAGAATTACTGACACCGGTATCCGTGAAACCACCATCATTGGCCAGGGAATAGGGATGGCCATGCGCGGATTGAGGCCCATTGTTGAAATACAATATTTTGATTATATCTATTACGCCCTTTCCATACTCACGGACGACCTGGCCACGCTCAGATACCGAACCGCAGGCGGCCAAAAAGCTCCTCTGATCGTCAGGACTAGAGGGCACCGTCTGGAAGGAATATGGCACTCGGGCTCTCCTATGGGGACGATACTGGGAAGCCTCCGGGGTATGCATGTGATCGTACCCCGGAACTTTACCCAAGCCGCCGGATTTTACAATACACTTCTGCGTGGTGACGACCCCGCTCTTGTGGTGGAACCATTGAACTCCTACCGCCAAAAAGAAGTCCTTCCTGATAATATTGGAGAGATATGCCTCCCCTTGGGTGTGCCGGAAATACTCAAAGAAGGAGAGGATATCACCATCGTTACCTATGGATCCATGTGCAGAATTGTTAGTGAAGCGGCTTCTCAGTTAAGTCTGATGGGTATTGAGGCAGAAGTGATTGATGTACAAACCCTGCTGCCATTTGACATCCACTCGTCCATTCTGACATCTGTTAAAAAGACCAGCCGTATTATTTTTGCAGACGAAGATCTGCCTGGCAGCGCCTCCGGTTATATGATGCAGCAGGTTTTGGAAAAACAAAATGCTTACCGCTGGCTGGACTCCCCTCCGGTTACCATTTCGGCCAAAGCGCACAGGCCTCCCTACGGATCCGACGGCGATTATTTCTCCAAACCCAATGTCGATGACATCATTGAAAAGGTTTACCAGATCATCTCCGAAACTGATCCATCCCGTTTTCCTGCGCTTTATTGATACCCTAAAATCCATCATTAAGATACCCACAGCTCAATTAAACAATACCCTTTGGTCGCATGTACAGAAGATTTGGAAAAAGATTGATTGATATTATGATCGCGGTTACGGTCCTGGTATTACTTCTCCCATTCCTCACCATTATTACTATTCTTTTATCGATTTCAAATAACGGCAAGCCCTTTTTCGTCCAGCTAAGGCCGGGAGCAGGAGAGAAACTATTCACGCTGGTAAAATTCAAAACCATGAACGACCAGAGCGATGCTTCCGGCAACCTTTTACCAGACCATGAAAGAGTTACCCGCTTAGGGCATTTTATAAGAAAAACTTCCATTGATGAACTACCCCAGTTATGGAATGTGATCTGTGGCCAAATGAGCCTGATCGGCCCGAGGCCTCTTCTGCCTGAATACCTGCCGCTTTACAATACGCGGCAGAGGCTAAGACATTCCGTACGGCCTGGCATCACCGGCTTGGCGCAAATCAATGGGCGAAACTCCATTTCATGGGCAGAAAAATTTGAACTGGATGTCTGGTATGTTGAAAATCTCTCATTAACACTGGACCTAAAAATCGCTTTCCTCACCATTTTTAAAGTTATTCGCCGGGATGATGTAAATTCGTCAGAATTGGTAACTATGGAAAAATTTACCGGATCCTGAGATTTCTTCTCCTGACTATACCCATTTCGGTACCCCTATATGATCCTTTACGGTGCAAGCGGCCACGCCAAAGTAATCATCAGTTGTCTGCAGGCAGGCGGACTGAGCGTTACAGCTGTTTTTGATGATGATCTTTCCAAAACAGAGATTTCCGGGATAAAAGTGATTGGCCCGTACCAATCTAGGGCACATGCCTCAGAGCCTCTCATTATTGCGATCGGAGACAATCAGATCCGGCGCAGGATTGCAGCAGGCATAACGCATACCTTTGGAATTGCAGTACACCCTTCTGCTCTTGTTGACAAAACTGTCATCATTGGCGAAGGTACGGTTATCATGCACCGGGCTGTTGTGCAGGCTGATACCTCATTGGGGAAACATGTAATCATTAATACCACAGCGTCCATTGACCACGACTGCCGGATAGGCGATTTCGTTCACATAGCACCCGGAGTGGTGTTGTGCGGAAACGTACAAGTAGGTGAAAATACCCTGATTGGCGTAGGCAGCGCGGTAGTACCCAACATAACGATCGGAAAAAACTGCCTGCTCACTGCAGGATGTGTGGTGACACAAAATGTCCCGGACGGATCAGTGGTCCGGGGTAATCCAGCAAGAATTGTCAGCAACCTTTAATAGTCCTTACAGATACCTTGAGCGCACAATCCAATACCTCCCGCATATGGCTGTCGTCTCCCCACCTGAGCGGCCGGGAGATCAGATACGTCCAAGAAGCTTTTGAAACCAACTGGATAGCTCCACTGGGACCGAATGTGGACAATTTTGAAAAAGAGCTTGGAGAATATATAGGAAGCCCGCATGTGGCCGCGTTATCATCCGGTACTGCCGCCTTGCACCTTGCACTGATCTTGTCGGGGGTCAAAACAGGAGACATTGTACTCTGCCAGAGTTTCACATTTTCGGCGAGTGCCAATCCGATTGTTTACCAGGGTGCTATACCCGTATTCATTGATTCTGAACCGGATACCTGGAATATCTGTCCGCAGGCGCTGGAAGAGGCAATCGTTCATTTTTTAAAAAGGAGACAAAAACCTAAAGCAGTCATACTGGTTCATTTGTACGGAATGCCTGCACAGCTCGATGAGGTACTGGCTCTGTGCGCCACCCATGATATCCCGGTTATCGAAGACGCCGCCGAAGCGCTGGGGTCAGCATATAAAGCAAAGCGCGTTGGAGTTTTCGGGAAATTCGGCATACTGTCTTTCAATGGGAACAAAATCATCACCACTTCCGGGGGCGGTGCTTTACTTTCAGCTGATGAAAAGGCTATATCCCAATCCCGGTTTCTGGCTACACAAGCCCGCGACAATGCGCCGCATTACGAACATACCCAGATTGGCTATAATTATCGCATGAGCAATGTTTGCGCCGGCATTGGCCGCGGCCAGCTGGAAGTAATTGCGGAACGGGTACATCAACGCAGGAAAAATTTCGATTTTTACAAAAACCATCTGGCCGCCCTGCCGGGTATCAGATTTCAAAACGAACCCGAAGGTTTTTTCTCCAACCGATGGCTCACAGCACTAACCGTTGACCCCGTACTTTCGGGAGGAGTAACCAGAGAAAACATCAGGCTGAAATTACTCGAAGAAAATATAGAATCCCGTCCCCTCTGGAAACCTATGCATCTGCAGCCAGTTTTTGAAGGAGCGCCTTATTTTGGGGGAAAGGTGTCCGAAAAGCTTTTTGAAACCGGTTTATGCTTACCCTCCGGGTCAAATTTAAGCGAAACAGACATGGAACGGGTGGTACTAAGTATTAAAAAATGTTTTGATTAAAAAAGAAAGCCTCCCGCCCGTATGACTGGCAGGAGGCTTGGATTATTTTACCCGGGGTATTTTATAAAATCTCAATTTCAAACTGCAGGGGAGTGTAAGGCATAATTGGGCCTTTTCCTGTAGCTCCATAACCCAAAGAAGAAGGGAAAACAATAATAGCCTTTCCTTTAGCTGGTAATTTCTGAATGGCCAGATCAAATCCTTTTGCCCACTGCCCCGTATTGGTTGTTACCGTCGGAGTATCTTCATCAAATTTTGTCCCGTCCAAAAAGCGACCTACGTATTTCACTCTTACAGATTTCCCAGAGCCAATCGGCGGACCGGTGGTAGTATCCGTACGGATGATGAACAGATTTTCAGGCGTACGTTCCGTTACCACAAACTTTTTCTCCAGGATATATTCATCAATCTGCTGAAGTTCAGTCCTGGTTTTTATCAGCTCCATTTCGAGGCGGATGGGAGAATAAGCAGGGACATTGGTGCGTGCCTCTGCTCCATAGGCCAGATAATACGGCAAAAGAAATGTGGTTTTCTCCCCGGTTCTCATCAGAAACGGACTCCGCTCAATGCCACCTAACAATACAAACCCGCCAACCGAGAAAGAAATGGGCTTGTCGTCCACTGCTGATATAACTTTTGTTCCATTGGACAGCAAATAGCCAGAGATTTTGACCGTTGCGGCATCCCCAACCTTAGGTTTTTCCCCGGTAGGATTCGGCTTCCGGGTAATGTAGTACAAACCCGTGGTATCCTTGATAACCCTGCTGCCAAGGCTATCTGCTTTTAAATAACTTTCAATAGCCATCTCATTTTCCCTGATCATCTCCTCATCCCGATTATTGTCCGATTTAAGGCAGCCTGACAAACTCACAACCATTGTCGCCGAGAGACACAATAATAAATAGATACGATTCATTTCTTTTGTTTTTTCTTTAAATTAATGGGTAGTTCTACACCTATTGATCCAGACACGGCATGAGGTGAAAAGGTTGTAAATTGGTCAGAAAACTGTGGTCTTTTGCAGCTTTTCATAGTACTGGCATATCGGGGTAAGCTTGCAGATTTTACATTGTGGACTACGTGCCAGACACACATATCTTCCATGCAGGATCAGCCAGTGGTGCGCCTTAGGAACCAGTTCAGTGGGAATATGTTTCATTAATTCCTTTTCCACGGCAAGTGGTGTGGTGGCCGTTTTAGGAACCAGTCCAAGCCTGTGCGATACCCTGAAGACATGTGTATCTACCGCCATCGCAGGCTGATTAAAAACTACCGACGCTATTACATTCGCCGTTTTCCGGCCTACTCCGGGTAGCTTCTGAAGCTCGTCAATGGATGCCGGAATCTCCGAACCAAACTGCTCCACCAGCATTCTGCCCAAGCCCGCCAGATGTTTACTCTTGTTATTTGGATAGGAGATGGACCTTATATAGGTAAAAATTTCTTCTGCATTGGATAATGCCAGCGATTGCGCGTCAGGAAACCGTTCAAAAAGGGCGGGTGTTACCATATTGACCCGTTTATCGGTACATTGCGCTGAGAGAACCACTGCAACCAGCAACTGAAACGGATCTTTATAATGCAACTCCGTCTCCGGTTCGGGGAAATTGGAAGTGAAATAATCTAAAAACCTTCTGAATCTTTCTTTTTTTAACATAATCTAACCCATGAAGACCTGTCTGCACGGTATGATGCTCATAATGAGGTGGTGAACTTGTCGTTTTGTAAGGATATTAAAAAAATTACCAGCTATTGATAACAGCTGGTAATTTTTTTAGTCCTTCCCGATGCTAATACGAAAGCGCGGGCATTTCAGTTGAAAACTGTTGTGAATAACTGAGAATTCCTGCAATGGTATTGTCAGACGGAACTCTGACAATTTTGTTCATCTGGCTTTTTATTTCCAGAGAATCAAGATAGAAATTCATTAAATCATCGTCGAGTGCTAATGCTTCAACAATCAGTTCATTTTCATTTTCTGTTGTCTCGGCATATAAATACCTTACAACGTCATCGTAAGTAAAAGTTTTTGTCATATTGCGGGGCTCGTTGGTTAAATTGCTTACGCAGGTTAATTAACGCGTAACGCATTCTTCCCAATGCCGTATTGATACTCACACCCGTGGCATCCGCAATTTCCTGAAAACTCATGTCCTCGTAGTGGCGCATGATCAGAACCTGCTTTTGCACATCGGGAAGCCTCTGGATCATCTCCCTCAGCTGCTCATGTGTCTCTTGACGAATCTGAACTGATTCAACGGAATCCTCCGAAAAATCCAGTGTATTAAATACACTGCTTCCATCTTCGAACACTACATTGGGGTAGCGTTTATCACGTCTGAAATAATCAATGGCGAGGTTGTGTGCAATCCGTATGATCCAGGGTAAAAATTTACCTTCATCATTATATCTACCCGACTTTATCGTGTCAACTGCTTTAATAAATGTATCCTGCAATAAATCTTCGGCTACATATTGATCCTTAACAATCAGATAAATCGTGGTGTATATTCTTGACTTGTGGCGCTGAACTAACTTTTCAAAAGCCTTTTCATTACCGCGGATATACAATGTTACCAACTCACTGTCGCTAACCAGGACTTTCTCCATTTTACTATTCGATTTAGTTAACGTAGAGCGGTGTATCTATATTGTTTTCTCCTTTCTTGTTTGCGTTAAAAAATGAAGTGATCTTCGCGAAATGTAATTATACGAATCAAAGAAATAGATTTGGAAAATCATTTGCAAATGTTTGCATTGCTTTTTTTTGTAAAGAATCAATCATTAACAGATGTTAACAACATACTGTACCTGCCCGACATCACAAAACATTCAATGGATTTCTATCTCTATCAATGTAAATAATTGAACGAATTAAATAATATACGAAATAATAACGCGCTTCAGATTTATCTTCACCAGTCTCTGCCCGATTGTTACTTCTGGTATATATTTTTACAAGGATACGCATTTTTGAACTATTACCAGAATGAACTACAAGCATATTTTTTTTGACCTGGACCATACGCTCTGGGACTTCGAGCGGAATTCCTCCGAATCTCTGGACGAAATTTTCACCAATTGGTCACTTCATCAGCATGGAATTACCTCGGCGCAACATTTTATACAGTGTTTTCTGAGGATCAATACCTCATTATGGGATGCCTTTGACCGGGGAACCCTGCACCATGCCTATATACGTGAGAACCGCTTCCGGCTAGTGTTTGAAGAACTCGGGGTACCTTGCCATGATGAGCATCTGGCGATCGGAGCGTACTACCTGCAAAGCCTTCCTACCAAGAAAAACTTACTGGAGGGGGCCATGGAAATACTGAACCATCTTACCTTCCTGGGATATGAACTGCACATCATCACCAACGGATTTGATGAAATTCAGGCCCAAAAAATAGCCAGTGCAGGAATCAGTCATTTTTTTCGGAATGTGGTCACCTTTGAAACTGCAAAAGCCAAAAAACCGGATCCGCGTATTTTTCAGTATGCCCTGAAAATTACCCAGGCGGCAGTATCCGAGTGTATGATGGTGGGTGACAATTGGATCGCTGACATCATGGGTGCCAAAAAGGTAGGGATGGACACCGTATACCTCAACCCTGCCGGATTAAAGTTCGACGACGCTCCCACCTATGATATCAGGCACTTAAACGAACTCCGGGAAATCTTGTGAAATGCGTTTAGTGGTGATAACTATACAAAACAGGGTTTAATTCACTATCAGGTGATGTACCTACCTCCTTGGAAGCAAGCCAGGCTTCCCAGTCGGCCTGCTGATAGGAATTTTTGGGTTGGGTTACCACCTGGTCTGCATCCATGTAGATCATGGTCATGACTTTTCTGGCGCTACCAGAAGTATTGGGACCTGCCCTATGAAATAACCAGCCTGTATGAAAGCTTACCTCTCCCAGGTCAAACGGTTCTTCGTTGATATGGAACTGCCCCAGTTGCTGCGCCATGATTGCTTCACTTTCGTCGCTGATCTCCAGGTCCCGCCCTATTTCAACTTCATGACTTTTTTCTGCAAAGGCAAGCGGCCCCATTTCCATGGAGGTCTTTTGAAGCGGTATCCAGACGGTAACTGTTTTGGGAGAAGATAGCGGCCAATAAAACTGATCAGCATGCCACGGGGTAATCCCGCCGGAGGATTCCTTGTACAGGGCCTGGTCATGATATAACCTGACTGTTTTCACCTGGAGCAGGTCTGCTGCTATTTTTGCAAGCCTTGCCGAGAACACAAAAGCCTTCGCTTCTTCATCTTCCCGCCAAAGGTTCATAACCTGCAAAAACGCCTTTTCGTATGTAGTACGATCAGCCATGGGCTTATCCAGCTTATTCAATTTAAAAACCAGATCTGTAATGATATCGCCATAGTGCTGCAAAATTTCGGCACTCAGGACATTTTTCAGTTTCACATAACCATGTTCCGTAAAAAACGAAACAGCCTCTTCAGGTAGTGTAAAAGGTGCGGCTAATTCCTTTTCAAATAAAGCGGATCTCTTGGTTTCCATCATGCGCTCAGCGGATATTTTCTAAATAAAGCATACGAATTTCAAAACCTACCCGATTGAATCCGCTTCATAAAATTTCACTCTCTTCTCCCGTAAAAATTGCTTGATTAATTCCACATGCACACATTGCCCAACATTCAAAAACGGATAATTTGACACCCGTTTGCGCTGTCCATCCGTAATTACCTCCCGGTTCACCTGGTCAAAACCCAGGTGAAGGTGACGGGTGGCACTCTGCATGCCGTAAATCACACCGTTTTTATCAAAAAGAGGCCCTCCGCTTTGCCCTCTCAGGCCCGGGGTACTCATTTCAATACCAACAATTTCATTGGCTTCGCCGATATGCCTGGTTACGATACCATCAATGGGAAAAACAGGAGTGTTAATCCTGCCTTCCTTATTCCATTCAATGTCGTTACGGCTTTTATTGTAGTGATAGTTGGTAAATTCCGGAAACGGGTACCCCAGGCGGCATAAATACTTGCCCGGCTTCACGGTTCTGGAATCCCTGAGGAAAGTGGCAAATCCTTTATACTGAACGGAATCAAAATCGCGAAACTGGATGATGGCCAGATCCTGCGTCGGATGCAGATGAACGGAAAGACCTTTATGCCCGGAAACACAATTTATAAAATTAAAAATGATCCGGATGACGCTATCGGGGCCGATCTTAAATTTTGTCTCTAGCAATTGCCTTTGATAAGCAAGACCGGGGTCCTTGTCAAATCTTCTTAGTTCCGCCTGAAATTTAAGATAATTTTCGTAAATAGAATTGGCATAAAGTATTTGTCTGGCCACATGCCCGCAGGTGATGGCAAAACCGTCCTCATTTACAAAAAATAAAGTTGCAGTACCCGGCACAATATCACTACCGGTGTAATAACGCAGGAGAAAATGTATGGGGCGGGTAAACTGGTCTACCTTTTCGATCGCTTCAACAAACATAAAAAAGAAGATATTTATGCTTACCGTACACGAATCGGAATAATGGCTTCGGTCTGATCCCAGCTTAATATCATATCCGCACCGTCCTGCTTTTCTTCAAAATAAATATCAAAAAGCTCCTGAACCACCGGCCGTATCCTGATAGGGATTTCACTTTTGAGAATATCCTTCCCGTCGTTATATTCCGTGCCCCATTGGCCGGTTTCTGAATTGAGGATCACTTCCCAGCTGCCCTGCCCGGGGATAGTCCACAAGGAATAGGTACCTGCCGCAACCGGTTTCCCCGCAAAAAGTACTCCCTGCCCAATTTCTATTACAGTGGCTTCATTGGCGCCAGTCCGCCAGACTTTGCCGTAGGGTACCAGGGCCTTGTCCTGCTCTCTTCCAAAAATGAACCGACCCTTTTTCCCTGGCCTGCTGAAAGTTGCTTTCACATCCAGTTGGCTACTTTTAAATTCTGCCTGGGACTCTGGGCTGAATGATTTGGTAAATTTCCTGTACCCAAAAAAAGTTATTGCACAAACGACACAAACGGAAAGAATGATAAGGAGAGTTTTATTCATATACGTACTAAGGGCAGACAATCCTATAAAAGGTGTAAGTTACTGATAAACGCAGGTAATAATATTTATCTTTCAAAGACGGATTCCCCTGCTGTATTTTATCCACAGAGGCAGGATCTCCTCCCAAATTATCAAGATAATCTGTAAAAGTCTTCCGTGTACCGTATTCCAGGCCAACAGCCCAGGGCCTTCTGATCTGATACTTTACACCTACACCGTAAGGTAATACAAGCGTATTGGTGCGGTACCCCCCCGAATTTACATTGGGACTAAACTTCGCAAGACCCATGCCACCGAAGACATACGGAGTCCAGTTCACTGCAAACCTCCTTTCCTTGTAATCGAGAAAATTGTATTCAGCGGCAACACTTCCCTCAAAGACTGAAGTACGGAAACTCTGATCCCGCAATACCTGTTGCGGGTCTTTGCTTTCACTGTCTTTTGCACCGATCAATCCGCCCGCCACTTCGGCCCTTAAAGTCAACGCGCTATTCAGATTATACCGAAAAAAGACGCTACCAGCCGGTTTCAGGAATCTGAACCGGAATGAAGGGGAAATATCTCCGTTATAATTGAAGCCGCCCAAACCCACGCCTAATTCAACTTTTTGAGCTGACACTGTTTGCGAGAGCAAAACAAACAACAAAATCCAGGCAGCCAGACTACCTTTCCGGGATTCTGGAAATCCTGTTTTTAAGGCCTTTTCCAATAGTAATATAATTATTTCAGTGGCGGACATTTGATCTGCGTAGGAAGAATATAATGCAGGTGTATCATCCCGATCATATAGGTATCCCTCAGTGTGGGGCTGTTACCTCTTTGTGTTCCGGGTGCACCATAGCCCACTGCAGGCAAAACTGACACCGGATCTTCAGTAGTAATATTATAATTAGCCTGTACAAAACGGGTCAATCCGGGAATACGATCTTTACCCTTACGCGTTGAAACCAAATCAGTGGTCCGGTTTGATACCGCCAGTGCCGTAGGATCATCCGCAAAAAGAGAAGGATCAGCATAGTTCCCGGCAACATCATCCAGATAATCCGTGAAAGTGTACCGAAAACCCAGTTCGGCAGAAATATCGAACCGGGAATTGATTTTGTATCGAAGTCCTATACCAAAAGGAATAGCAAACTGTACAAGTGAATAAGGTTTTGCATATCCTTCATTGCCCTGGCCTTCGGTATGAAGCGGTTGTAACCTGACCCAATCCCCCCCCAGAGAATCCAGTGCCTTGGGGTTGTGCGCCGTGAGCGCAACCCCTGCAAACAGATAGGCTCCGATTTGTGCCCTGCGATCATAACTCCTGTTATCCGGTATCAGCTTAAATATTCCCTGTACCGAAAACTCTTTGAGGTCGTTCCGAAAGTGTAAATTTCTGGCAAACAGAATGTTTGTTTCATACTTGGGCGAGTCATTCATTGTAAAATCATCGCCTGCTATTCGGGCATAAGTAAAAGTTGCCCGGGCTGCCAGCCGCGGGGTAAAGTGGCGTGTATAATTGCCTCCGATACTCCACCTCATCATCTTAAAGGTAGAGGCCAGCGGACGGCTGTAAGAAGCCATATCTCCGTAATAGTTGGCAGTCCCCAGTCCGAACCCGACAGTCGAGTAAGGAATAAAAATACTTTTGTATTGCGCGTGTGCATTTCCTCCAACAGCAATGAAGCCGAATACGAACAGCCATACGAGCTTCCCATCAACCTTCTTGTTATTTAAATTTCGGAACATTTTATAGTCGATTTTTTGCAAAAATAAAACAGTTGTTGGTTTTCTTTTCATTACATCATCTTTTCAACGCTTTTCTGATTAATTTATTTGTACCAACCATTTATTTTAGACTTACGGCAGCACTGAAGAACGGCCAGGAGGTTATCAAACTATTAATTTATCCCCGCCAGGTAACTATTAGCCTGCCTTTGGGGCCTCAAAACCATCAAACTTCATTATCATTGTAAATAAGTTAATTTTCCTCACAATGATCATCAGCAGAGATCTTCATTTTTCTTACACACCACAAAAGCAGTTCAGTTTCCCGGACATTGTTTGCCAGGACAACGAAACGCTCCTCATCCTGGGTCAATCCGGAAAAGGGAAAACGACCTTGCTTCATTTACTGGCGTTGTTACTGAAACCAGATCGGGGAGAGATACACATCGACGGGCAGAACCTGAATCATTTGTCGCCGGCACAAATTCTTAACATAAGGGCCCTGAAAGTGGGCATCATTTACCAAAAGGCTCATTTTGTTAGTTCTCTGTCTGTGCTCGATAATCTGATACTGGCCAATTATCTGTCCAATCAAAAACAGGATAAGGATAAAGCGGCATATCTGGCAGAACAACTGGGGTTTGCGGGTCATTTGTCAAAAAAAACTTCGCAGCTCAGCCAAGGAGAGCAACAGCGGGTCAGTATTGCAAGAGCGCTTATGAATAATCCGAAAGTTATTCTGGCAGACGAACCCACTTCCAACCTGGACGATGTCAACTGCCACAAAGTAATTGGCTTATTAAAGCAGCAGTCGGCCTCCATTGGCGCCAGTCTGTTGGTAGTGACCCATGACCAGCGACTGAAAGACGAATTCCCCAATCAGATCTTTTTATAATTTTTTCAGAACTGATTCATTGAAAGTTATTAAAATGAATATACTCAAAATCAGCATTTCCAATCTCCGCGAAAAAAAGCTCAACAGCTTTTTGAGTACGATGCTCCTGACACTGGGAATTGGGATGATTTCACTGCTTTTATTGCTGGACAAACAGCTGGACGAACAGTTTAAAAGGAATATCAAAGGTATCGATATGGTGGTCGGGGCAAAGGGAAGCCCCCTGCAACTGATACTGTGCAGCATATATCAGATAGACTCCCCTACAGGTAATATTCCGCTGGAAGAAGTATCACGTTTGAAAATGAACCCGTTCGTCAAATCCGTAATACCTTTGTCCATGGGAGACAACTACCAGAGCTTCCGGATTGTAGGTACCACTCCTCAGTACATTCAGCATTTTGGTGCCAAGCTTGCAGTAGGAAAACTATTTACCACTTCCATGGAAGCAGCCATTGGCAGTAAAGTGGCCAGCACCACCGGACTCAAAGTGGGGGACACATTTTCAAGTTCACACGGCCTGGATGCAGAGGGCGACTCACACGGAGATAATCAATACCGAATAACCGGAATTTTTGAAGCAAACGGCTCGGTGATTGATCAGCTCATTGTGACGAGCCTGGAAAGTGTCTGGGCTATTCATGATCATGGCGGCCAGGTGAATATGTCTTTGGGCGCAGAAGATTCGGACCATGAGCACCCGGAAGCCGAACTGCACTCTGAAGCAAAAAAAGAGGTAACCAGCGCCTTAATACAGTTCCGTAATCCTATGGGACTAATTGCTTTGCCACGCCAGATCAATCAGAATACCTCCATGCAGGCCGCCTTACCCAGTATTGAGATCAACCGGCTGTTCTCCCTGCTCGGTGTGGGTATCGAAACATTACGGGCACTGGCACTTGTCATTATCAGCATTGCGGGAATTAGTGTTTTCATATCTCTCTATAATTCTTTGAAGGAAAGAAAATATGAAATGGCCCTGATGTTATCTATGGGTGCCACCAGAACAAGGCTTTTTCTGATGCTCCTGATGGAAGGGATTGTTCTTTCCTTATTGGGCTATCTAGCTGGTGTAGTAATGAGCCGGTTTGGTCTCTGGCTGTTTGCAAAGGCAGCCGAACAGGACTTTCATTATTCGCTCAACCAGTTTAAGCTGTTGCCCGAAGAACTATACCTGCTGGCAGCAGCGTTATTTGTTGGGTTGATAGCCGCCATCCTGCCTTCCCTGGGGATCTATCGTCTTAATATCTCCAGAACACTGGCCGAGGAATGATATTCTTTTTAAATTTGTTTGATTTCCTGAGTACCGAAAAGATATAAAAACAAAAAAGTCTGGCCCAATGAAAGTGCTTCGTATCTCCTTGATTCTCTTCTGTGTAACATCTCTGTTTGCTTTTACACCCACCGGCAATCCTGTAAAACTTACCTGGGAAACCCTTCGGGATGTAACATTTAAGAAAAAATGGTATGCCGAAGAATCCATCTACATGCTTCATCCCACCTTCGGAGCGAGCGTCCAGAAACTTAAAAATCAACCTGTTAGTATCACAGGATACGTTTTACCGGTTGATCTGGATGCCAATCTTTACGTTTTGTCTGCTTTTCCTTTCAGCGCATGTTTCTTTTGCGGGGGCGCTGGGCCAGAAACGGTTATGACATTAAATTTCAAGAAAAAGGCCCGTAAATTTAAGACAGACGAGCGCCTGACCTTCACGGGTACTTTACAGCTTAATGCTGATGATATCTATAAGATGAATTACATTCTTGAAAACGCGGAGATAGCGGAATAAATCCGCCACATTTTCCTGATGGACGTTAGACGCCCAGTAACTTCCAAACTCCGGAGATGAAGAACAGGACCAGCCCGACAGGCGTAAGTACTTTCCAGCCCAGGTACATGAGCTGATCCACCCGGAGGCGCGGCAAGGTCCAGCGTGCCCACATTTGAACCAACACGCCTATCATAGCCTTGCCAAGAAGCCAGAAGGCTCCAGAAATATATCCGAACCAGGTTCCAGGCTGCCCGCTCGTCCAGTCGGCAAGTTTAACGGGGCCTATGTTGGGAAAAGGGGTATTCCAGCTACCCAGAAAAAGAATGGCTCCTAAAAGAGAAACCAGCAACATCATACCGTATTCTGAAAGCATAAATAATGCCCATCGCATACCAGAATATTCGGTGTGAAAACCAGCCACAAGTTCCGATTCTCCTTCTGGCAAGTCAAAAGGAGCCCGGTTGCATTCCGCCAGAGAGGCTATAAAGTACACGATGTAAGCCAGCAATAAAAAGGGGTTCCTGATGATATTCCAGGACAAAAACCCTCCCACCTGGCTAATATCTATTCCCCATTGCCGGATACCCAAAAGGTAAACTGTGTCCGCACTGTAAATCCCCTGCTGAAAACTAATGACCTGCAAATCAAGCGTCTGTGATAACATCACCACACAGAGAATGGACAAACCCAAAGGTATTTCGTAGCTGATGATCTGAGAAACGGCACGCATTGCACCGTACAGTGCATATTTATTGTTTGATCCCCAGCCCGCCATCAGCAGGCCCATTACATCTACCGATACAATCGTGAGCAGAAAAAACACCCCCACTGCTGCCCCCGAGCCTGCCAGATCAGGAGCAAGCGGCACCACCGCAAAACCTGCGAATACTGAAATAAATATGATTACGGGAGCGGCCAGAAAAAGCCATCTGTCCGATGCCTTTGGAACAATATCTTCCTTTTGAAGCAACTTAAGAAGATCGGCAAAGAGCTGAAGAAGACCCCACTTTCCCACTTCCATAGGCCCAAGCCGGTCCTGTATAAAAGCTGACACTTTGCGTTCGAGATATACACCCACTACAACGAAGCCCGGTACTGCAAGAAGAAAAATAATAAGCGTGAAAGGCATCAATTCAAGACCATTATGCGACTCTCAATCCGAGATTCTTTGTACAAAAGTACTTAAAAAACTTACTCGTCTTCGTCCTTTTCACCTTTATATCCCGATTCCTGAAACAAATATCCGGCATTATCAATGTTCATAAGTTCGGGTAGGGATAGCTCCGGATGCTCCGTTGCAAACTTATTGACAATGCGCCAGCCAAGCCAGCGGCCTATGCCACCCGGTACTTCATTTCCTATTTCCACTGTAAAAGGCCTTTCTCCGATATACTTCTGCTTTTTCAGATCATTTTTTTCGTACAAAAGCTTGTTGGTAATAAAATAAGCCCAAATATCCTTCTGGCTGTTATAAGTCCTCTGGAGATTTTCTTCCGAGTATCCCAGCACCAGGCTATCCGGGCATTCTGGAAGTACCTGTTTTACAAACTCGAAACTCTTGCCATACCCTATCATATCCGCCAGCAGGGTGTGGTCGGCAGGGTTAAGTTTGTTATATTTTCCCGACATATAAAATAGGATTGCCGGTACTATAGATTCCTTCTGGTACCTTCTTAGCTGATAGTCAAATACATTGGGACGAAAGCGGGCGGCGGCTCCTCCAAAATAATCAAGCCCGATCACAATGAGCGAATCTGTGATGTAGAGATCGTTTCCGGTAAATCCCGTCATGATAAATTTTATTTTTGGTGATCGGAACGAGGGGTAATTTTCCCGAATCCGTTCAAAAGCCGCGGCAAGAGGATCCAGGATGACGGTCTTCTTATCTCCTATGATTGAATCCACCTCGCTTTTAAAGGATCTGAAATCCTTATTACCCAGTACTTCAAAGAGGTGAGCAGCGAGCTGAGTACTATCTCCCTGAAAATCGGTGAAATATCCAGCCCGGAGATAGGAATGGTTATCAAGAAAATTTTCGACATCTTTGACAGACCCAGCTCTGAACAGTTCTTCATCCAGGTTGTCAGCAGATAGCGCTACTTTTGTGGCAGAAAAGTCTGCCTGGCCCTTTTGACTGTCGCCACATGACAATAGAATGCCGGCAACACCCATCCAAAACAAATATTTAATTTTATCGAACATCAGGGGAAAATCAGTTTAATATGCCCAACGAAGTACCAAAAATAGAAAAAAAAAGAGTTAGCATACTGGGATGCGGCTGGCTTGGATTCCCATTAGCCCAACGATTAAGTGAAAGTCCTATTGCATTTTCCGTTCAGGGAAGCACCACCACCCCAGCTAAAATTGAACAGTTACGCGCAATCGGCGTGGGGGGATTTCTGTTAACCCTGCATCCGGAAATAGATGGAGACTCGGAACAAATTCGCCAGTTTTTTGAAACAGATATGCTGGTCATTTCAATTCCGCCACGTTTAAGTAAAAGTGAAGCCGGAAATTATGCTCAGCAGATCCGCTCCGTTGCGGAACAGATCAAAGCCTCGCCGGTCCGGGAGGTCATTTTTATCAGCTCAACAGGAGTATACCCGGACCTGAACAGGATAGTGACCGAAGATGATGTGAAACTACCGGAGGAATCCGCATCTCCCGAAATGGTTTCAGCTGAGAATATCATACAAACATTACGTCCGCAACGAACGGTTTCCATAGTACGGCTCAGTGGCCTATTGGGTTACAACCGCATCCCGGGGAAATATGTACAGGGCCAGAAAGACATGACCACCGGCTCAATTCCGGTAAATTATATTCACCGGGACGATGCTGCGGGAGTAATCCTTGAAATGATCAAAACGGGGATTCACAACGAAACTTTCAACATTGTGGCTCCCATACATACCAGCAGAAGACAGGTTTATGAAAAGTCCTGCGAACAATTCGGCTGGGAGTTGCCGACCTTTAAAACGATCGACCCCGGACCGGATTTTAAGATTATTTCAGGAGAAAAATTCAGCCGGTTTTACCGTTACAATTTAAAGTACCCCGACCCTCTGGATTTTTTCTATGCGTTATAAACAAAAACACCGGAGGGTCTGCTCCGGTGTTTTTGTTTATATATTCCAATTTACTGCGCCCCCAGCAGCTCTGTCAGTTTGGCTTCCAATGCCGGGCCCCGTAAATTTTTTGCAATGATTTTCCCCTCTTTGTCCAAAAGAAAAGTAGCCGGGATAGCCTTTACCCCATAAGTTTGCGCTACAGCAGAATTCCAGAACCGAAGGTCCGAACCATGGAGCCAGGTAAGCCCATCCTTTTTGATAGCGTTCTTCCAGGCAGTGGCTTCCTTATCCAGCGAAACTCCGTAAATCGAAAACCCTTTATCTTTAAATTTGCCATACATTCTCACCACATTCGGGTTTTCCTGTCTGCATGGGCCGCACCAGGAAGCCCAAAAGTCAATTAGAACATATTGGCCCTTCAGCGACGACAGGGCAATCGGTTTGCCTTCCGGGTCATTCAGGGTAAAATCCGGTGCTTGTTCCCCCACAGCCAATCCGGCTATTCTCTTGATCTGCCCTATAAACCCTTTTGCAATGGTGGGCGTAGGTTCAACTTTTTCAAAATCACCGGCCAGTTTCTTTAAAATACCGAGGTCGGTATCCGGGCTAAGAAAATTATTGGCCGCAAAAAGAGCAACCAGCGAAGTTCCCATTTCTGGGATCAATTGCCTTATCCTGGCGAGCCTGGCTTCATTTACCTGTGCATAGGCTGCCTGAATCTCCTGTATTTTTTTGGTATCCTTCTTTTCATTTGCCTTCTCATACTCAGCATTCCATGCGGTAACCTTTGCTGAAAATTCCTGCATCAGGTCATCTATCTTAGCATAGTACTCCATGTTTCGGGAGCCGGTCACACTGGGTTTAGGCTGATTACCTACCGCAACCTGAAAATCCTCTCCTCCCTCAACCAACAGCACAACACGCTGGCGGTCAGCTATATTTATGGTATAAAAGCTACCGCGGTCCTTTTCTTTTGCTTTAATAGTGAAAGTACCATCCGATGCCAAAACCGTCGAATCCACTTTAAAAGAGCCCCCCGTTGCCGCCGATTGTGCCAGCACGACTTTTTCTCCTTTCACTCCCCCCGCAACCTTACCTCTGACGGTGAATTCCTTGGGCACCAGTGACTCCTGAGACCGGGCCGCAAAACTCAACAACCCTAAAAAAAGAACAGAAAATATTTTTTGTGCTACTGCTTTCATGTTGTTTGAGATTAACCTGCCTTTAAGGCTATATTTTTACTGAAGCTTCTGGGCTAATAACTGGTTCACAAGTTTAGGATCCGCAGTTCCGTTTGATCTTTTCATAACCTCTCCTACAAACAACCCCATCAATCCTTTCTTGCCTTTCCGGTATGCTGCAACTTTATCCGGCATAAATCCGATTACCTCATCTACCAACGTTTCCAGCTCATTCGTATTGCTGTTCTGTATCCAGTTATTTGAAATAGCTATTTCCCTGGGTGAACTTCCCGCTTCGGTGAGCATAACCGGGAATATTTTTTGTACCGCCGTGGAATGGCTCACAACATCCGACTCACTGAGCTCTATTAATTCCGCGAGCCGGGACGCTGTAATCGGGAACTTGGTGATATCTCCTTCATTTTCATTCAGGAAAGACTTAACAGGCCCCATTAACCAGTTGGAAATGGCTTTGTAAGAAGTTGATTTGGCACAAACTTCTTCAAAGTACTGAGCCATCTCCCGGGTATCGGTGAGCACGGCGGCGTCATAAGCAGGAATACCATAATGCGTCACAAATTTCTCACGAAGTTCATGCGGAAGCGCCGGCATACCAGCCTTGATCTCTGCCAACCAGGCGTCGGATATCACCACAGGACTTAAATCAGGATCCGGGAAATAACGGTAGTCGTTCATGGTTTCTTTTACCCGCATACCATATGTCTCGCCCGATTCAACATCAAACATCCGCGTTTCCTGATAAATCGGCTCCCCGTTTTCCAATAAAGATATTTGCCTCCTGGTTTCAAAATGAATGGCTTTCATCATGTTCCGGATGGAATTCATGTTTTTCACTTCCACTTTAGTACCCAGTTTTTCCGCTCCTTTCTTTCTGACCGACACGTTGACGTCGGCCCTCAGCGAACCTTCCTCCATGTTCCCGTCGCTGATGCCCAGATACCGCACCAGCCGCCTGATTTCCGTTACAAACGCCCCTGTTTCGTCAGCCGAACGTAAATCGGGTTCCGAAACCATTTCTATCAGCGGGGTACCTGCACGGTTATAATCCAGGAGTGTTTCGGTGTCACTGCCGTCATGTACGGATTTGCCCGCATCTTCTTCCAGGTGAATATGATGAAAACGGATACGTCTGTCGGCCAGCACTCCGTCCGCACCTTTGGCCGAAATATCAATACCTCCGTCCACACAAATGGGAAACTTATCCTGCGAAATCTGATATCCCTTCGGGAGATCCGGATAAAAATAATTCTTACGGTCAAAGGTAGTACGGCGGGTAATGGAACAGCCACAGGCCAATCCCATTTTAACCGCATATTCAACCGCCTTTTTATTTACCCTGGGCAGGGTACCCGGTAAAGCCAGCGTAAGCGGACCAATATTGGTATTAGGCTCGGTGCCAAATAAATTCCGGTCTCTGGCAAACAGTTTGGATTCAGTCTGCAGCTGGCAATGTACTTCCAGCCCGATTACAGCTTCATACCGGTCCAGAAAAACGTCGGTTATATCAGCAGGGGTAAGAGCGTTTTCAGTCATATTCTACACAAATTCAATTGCAAAGATACAAATACGGGTCGTCCATGATATGGACGACCCGTATTTTATATTGAGTCAGTATGTTTTTACAACGTATTGATCCAGTTTGCGATAATAATTATATCCGCTTTAGGAACGTGCGCCAAAGGAGCCATTGGCGGATACCCAGGCCAGTGCTCGGGTTTCGGACTGTGTACCAGCTCTACGATCATATCGGGCGTATACTTTCTCTTGGCTACTTCCGAATATGCCGGGCCAATCAACTTTTCATACGGCTGGTGGCAGGCAAAACAGGCATACTTATTAAGTAATGCTGATACCTCGGCGGGTACTGCCTTTTTTGCAGGTTTGGCCTCTGCAGGAGCTTCCGGTGTCTTTTGGGTGCTGTCAGCAGCGGGTGTTTCCTTGGTTACGGCTGGTGCCGGCGCTGCTGCTTCGGTAGCAGCCGCTTCCTTTTTGTAATTCTGAATATCTGCCAGAGCGGTTTCTTCACGCACTTTGCTTCCAGAACCATAATAGGTATCATACTTGTCACGATCCTCTTTTGAGGAGCAACCCATCCAGACTGAGGCTACCAGGGCGATAATAGCCAAAGAGGTACTTTTGTTAAGAGTCATTTTGAATAAAAATTTTAAGAAATTTCCGCCAGATTATCCTATATACTGATAAATCACCACACGAAGAAAGCAAGTTTGTTCTAGATTTCCTTACAATCACAAAAATATGATTGGCGCCGAAAATCCAGCAAACATATACAATTAATTGAATATGAGTAGCTTAAATATAAAAAACAGTGTTTTATCTCACTTATAAATAATCCGGCAGAGGTTTTTTTGTAAATATATATTTTAAAAATAATTTTCATAATTTGCTAATAATCCGAAAGTTATTACCTTTGCAGTCCTATTTGTAAAACGATGTAAAGCAATGGCTAAGAAAGGTAATAGAGTTCAGGTAATTTTGGAATGCACCGAGCAAAAAGAATCAGGAGTTCCTGGGATGTCCCGTTATGTAACAACAAAGAATCGTAAGAATACTCCGGCTCGTATGGAATTGAAAAAATTCAATTCATTCCTGAGAAGGTATACCATCCATAAAGAGATTAAATAGTACGTTAAAATGTTAACCGTTATACACTGGTAACGGTAGTGAACATGGAAATGTAACGGATAACTAATTAACTTATAACACTAAAAATATACAGACATGGCAAAGAAAGTTGTTGCTACCCTGAAAAAAGAAGGCGGTAAATCATTTGCCAAAGTGATTAAAGCCGTAAAATCTCCAAAAACAGGAGCTTATACCTTCAAAGAAGAAATCGTACCGCTTGATGGCGTACAAGGAGCTTTGAAAAACTAAGGATATAGCCGCCTTATGTTTTAAAGTTTTTACTTTGAATAAATTAAAGTCCCTTTTGGGACTTTTTTTGTTTTATTTTTGAATTGCAATGCGGCTGATCCGGCCACCGGACATCCCTCTGCAGACAGACACCAGACGTTACGGCTTTACCCCATACACTTGATTATGAGCTTATTCGGTTTTTTTTCCAAAGAGAAAAAGGAGACTTTAGATAAAGGATTAGAAAAAACAAAGGACAGTTTTTTTGGCAAACTTTCCAGGGCCATCGTGGGCAAAACCACTATTGATGAAGACGTACTGGATGAACTGGAAGATATTCTGGTAAGTTCCGACGTGGGTGTTGAAACCACCCTGAAGGTCATCAAACGTATTGAAGAAAGGGCGGCAAGGGATAAATATGCCAGCACTGCCGAGCTGGATATCATGCTGAGAGAAGAAATTGCGGCCCTGCTGACCGAAAACAAATCGGTTGACATTACTGATAGTTTTGAGACGGAGCACTTACCCAAGCCCTACGTGATTATGGTTGTGGGCGTAAATGGTGTGGGTAAAACCACCACCATCGGAAAGCTGGCTCACCAGTTCCAGCAGCGCGGGCACAAGGTTGTCCTGGGTGCGGCAGACACCTTCCGGGCGGCGGCGGTGGAGCAGCTTAAGCTTTGGGGGAAACGTGTGGATGTACCGGTTATCGACCACGGAATGAATACCGATCCTTCCGCGGTGGCCTACGATGCCCTCAAGAAAGGGACTGAAATTGGCGCGGATGTCATCATCATTGATACGGCCGGACGGCTGCACACCAAGGTAAACCTGATGAACGAGCTGTCCAAAATTAAACGGGTGATGCAAAAAATTATTCCTTCGGCACCACACGAAGTTCTGCTGGTTTTGGATGGAAGTACCGGCCAAAACGCCGTGATCCAGGCACGGGAATTCACCAAGGTTACTGAAATAACAGCCCTCGCCATTACCAAACTGGACGGAACCGCCAAAGGCGGCGTAGTGATAGGAATATCCGATGAATTCAAAATCCCGGTAAAATACATCGGCGTAGGTGAAAAAATGGATGATCTCCAGGTTTTTGATCGCTCGGAATTTGTTGACTCACTGTTTAAGAAAATTGGCTGATTTTCCCAGAACTTTGCACCCCATTTTGCTATCTCACTATCAGTAACTTGTCCCGTTATATCGGTAGAAATTTTATCCAAACAAAAAATGAAGGCTACAGGCTTAGCAGTTTTTGCCAATAGCTAATAATCATGAAAACCAAAGGAATAGTAAAGAATAAGGTCAATATAGTAACGCTGGGTTGTTCTAAAAACCTGGTAGATTCGGAAGTGCTCTACACCCAGCTGCAAGGCAATGGATTCAATGTCGCACACGAGTCAAAAAAAGATGATTCACAAATTGTTGTCATCAACACCTGCGGGTTTATTGATAATGCGAAGGAAGAATCCATAAACACCATACTGCGTTATGCCGATGCCAAAGCAGCAGGGATGGTGGATAAGGTGTATGTAACAGGCTGCCTGTCGCACCGCTACAAGGATGAGCTTTCCGTTGAAATTCCTACTGTTGACGCCTGGTTTGGCACCAATGAGCTGCCGCGTTTGCTCAAAACTCTGAAGGCCGATTACAAACATGAGCTCGTGGGCGAGCGTCTGCTCACAACACCTTCTCATTACGCCTATCTCAAAATTGCCGAAGGCTGTGATCGTCCATGCAGTTTTTGTGCCATTCCGATCATGCGCGGCGGGCATGTCTCCCGTTCTATCGAAGAGCTGGTCAAAGAAGCGAAATCCCTTGCCAGACGAGGTACAAAAGAGCTGATACTGATTGCCCAGGACCTTACCTACTATGGGCTGGATATTTACAAAAAAAGAAACCTTTCGGATCTGCTTGCCCAGCTTTCGGACGTGGAAGGTATCGAATGGATACGCCTGCAGTATGCCTATCCTGCAGGTTTTCCGATGGACATCCTGGATGTCATGAACGAACGAAGTAATATCTGTAAATACCTGGATATGCCCTTGCAAACGGGTTCTACGGAAATCCTGAAGGCCATGCGCCGCGGGATCACCCGCGAAAAAACCGAGGCCCTCATTACAGACATCCGTGAAAAAGTCCCCGGCATTACCCTGCGTACCACACTCATTGTAGGACATCCCGGAGAAACGGAGCAACTCTTTGATGAAACCTATGAATTTGTAGAAAAGATGCGTTTTGACCGTTTGGGAGCATTTCAATATTCTCATGAAGACAATACCCATTCTTACACCATGCCCGACGACATTCCGGCTGAGGTCAAGCAGGAGCGGGCAGATACCATCATGGAATTGCAGCAGGGAATATCTTATGAACTGAATCAGCAAAAAATAGGAAACACCTACAAGGTACTATTCGACCGGAAGGAAGGTGGGCATTTTATCGGACGTACCGAATTTGACTCCCCCGAAGTGGATAACGAAGTTTTAATACCTGCCAGCCAATATGTCCGTCTGGGTGATTTTGCAAATGTAAAAATCACCTCTGCTGAAGAATTTGATTTATACGGAGAACTGGCGGGTTAGAGAATCAGACATTATATTTGTATATTTTTAATATTTATTTTCCGTAATAGCACGTATGTTACAACGAGTTCAAACCGTATTCCTGGCGATTGTGATGATAGGTATGGGTGTATTCCTTTCTTTTCCGGTATGGCATAAAACAGCAGCCACGGGTGAGCAGAAGGTGGACCTTACAGCCCTGAAACTGACGCACCAGATAAACGCAGTACAGTCCGAAGTGCAGCCTACTTATTATCTCATGATTGTGGCAATAATAGTGGCCGGAGTGGCTGCTTATACCATTTTTCAATTCAAAAACAGGATGCTGCAATCTGCTTTATGTGCCGTAAATTCCATCCTGATGACGGTGATTATTGGGCTGGTCATTTACTTCACCTATTACAAGGCTGCGAAATTTTTTGAGCCAGGAGCCCCCGGAAACTATGATACAGGATTTTACGGATTGGTGGCCTCCATGCTTGCCAACGTTTTTGCCAACCGTTTTATCAGAAAGGACGAAAAAACCGTTCAGCAGTCAAGCCGTCTCCGATAAGTTATTGTGACGATACAAAAGACATGGAGAACCTGACTTTCAGATTCTCCATGTCTTTTTGGTATCAATCATCTCATACCAGCCCTTCACGGAGCAGGTCATGCAGGTGTACAAAGCCCTTCACCTCACCTTCCTCAACTACAATAACCTGGGTGATACTGCGCGACTGCATCAGCTGGAGCGCGTTGACAGCATACTCGTCAGGATGAACAGACACCGGCCTGGGCGTCATGATATCAGATGCTTTAAGCCGGAACAGATCCTCCACCCGGTGCTGTTTAAGCATACGTCTCAAATCACCGTCGGTGATGATTCCCGCCATTTTCCCTTCTGCATTGATGACGGCAGTAGCTCCAAGCCTTTTTGAACTAATTTCCATGATCACCTCCTGAAGGCTGGCCGAGTCATGAATCAGGGGCACGGCATTTCCCGGATAGATATCGCAGATTTTGAGATATAACCGCTTTCCAAGCGAACCGCCAGGATGAAATTTAGCAAAATCATCGTGCGTAAAACCCCGGGTTTCAAGCAAGCAGATCGCCAGAGCATCCCCCAGCGCCATGGTAACGGTAGTACTGGTGGTAGGTGCAAGATTCAGCGGATCGGCCTCGGTGGGCGCATAGGCATGTAAAATGTGGTGGGAATTGAGCGCCAGATAAGAATCCCTGTTGCTTACCATGGCTATCATGATTACTCCGGTACGCTTCAGCAGCGGTACCAGAACCTTTATTTCCGGTGTATCACCACTTTTGGAAATAACAATCACCACATCGTTCTCCTGGATCATGCCCAAATCCCCGTGTATCGCGTCGGCGGCATGCATGAATAAGGCCGGCGTACCGGTAGAATTAAGTGTTGCTACGATTTTCTGCCCCACGATCGCGCTTTTGCCAATTCCCGATATCACCACCCTGCCCCCTGAATGAAGAATGGCATAAACACATTTTTCAAATTGTTCATCAATATGTCCCGCAAGATTTTGTACCGCCAGGGCTTCCTGCTGCAGCACTTCTTTTGCTATTGACTGAATATTTTTTATTAATTTCAAATTTGAATTACAGTTTTAGACAGATCCGATTATAATTATTAATTTCAAAGACAAAGATAGAGAACTTTGGGAGAACCCTTTTGTTGACAAAGTATGGTAAAGAAGGTTGAAAAAGTCGTTTTAGATACGTTAAAAGAAAGGCTTAAAGAGATATTTGGTTACAGCCAGTTCCGGGGAGATCAGGAGGTTATTATTCAGAATATCCTCCTCGGAAAGAATACGTTTGTTATCATGCCTACCGGCGCAGGAAAATCATTGTGTTACCAGCTGCCAGCGCTTGTAAGTGATGGTATGACCATCGTGATATCTCCGCTGATTGCTTTGATGAAAAATCAGGTAGACCAGCTGACTGCATTTGGAATCAATGCCCAATTCTTGAATTCAACCCTTACCAAAGCAGAAATGACCAGGGTAAAAACCGACGCACTCGACGGTAGCCTGAAACTGCTTTATATAGCACCCGAATCCCTTACAAAGGAAGATAACCTGGATTTCCTGAAAAAAGTCAAAATCTCCTTTGTTGCCATAGACGAAGCCCACTGTATCTCCGAATGGGGGCACGACTTCCGCCCCGAATACCGCCGCATCTATGGAATAATCGAGAATATCGGCCAGCTTCCGATTATTGCACTTACGGCAACCGCTACGCCTAAGGTACAGCAGGATATCCGCAAAAACCTGCAGATGGAGGAGGCCGAGACTTTTAAATCGTCCTTTAACCGTAAAAACCTTTATTACGAGATCAGGCCTAAGAAAGATGTAAAAAAACAACTGATCAAGTATGTCAGGAATAACAAGGGCAAGTCGGGGATCATTTACTGCCTGAGCCGGAAAACGGTTGAAGAAGTTGCCGAGCTGCTGACCGTTAACGACGTAAAGGCGCTCCCCTACCACGCCGGGCTTGACAGCAACACCAGGATGGCTAACCAGGATGCGTTCCTGAACGAGGAATGTGATGTGATTGTCGCGACGATCGCTTTTGGAATGGGGATTGATAAGCCCGACGTACGGTTTGTTATTCATTATGACGTCCCCAAATCGCTGGAGGGATATTACCAGGAAACCGGGCGCGCCGGGCGCGACGGCCTGGAAGGCAACTGTCTGATGTTCTACAGCTATGAGGATATCACCAAACTTGAAAAGTTCAACAAAGACAAAACCGTAACCGAACGTGATAATGCCAGGCATCTGCTCAACGAGATGGTGGCCTATTCAACTCTGGGAGTTTGCAGGCGCCGCCAGCTTTTAAGTTATTTCGGCGAATACATGGATAAAGATTGTGGCTTCTGCGACAACTGTCTTAAACCAACCGAAAAAAACAAAGTACAGGATGACGTAATTCTGGTGCTCAGGGCCGTGCAGCTTACGGAGCAGCGTTTTGACGGCGAGCACATTGCAGACCTTCTGACAGCCACTGAAAACCAGTATGTTAAAAGTTACGAGCATGATCAGCTCGACGTTTACGGTAAAGGCCTGGAACTGAACGAATCCCGCGATTACTGGATATCAACCATTCGCCAGCTGGTGATATTCAACTACCTCGAAAAAGATATCGAGAACTATGGTATACTTAAAATCGGAGAAAAAGGCACCAACTACCTCAACGACCCATACCCGGTAACGCTTCATAAGGACCATAACTTTGAAGAAGAGGAAGTGAAGCCGGAAGATGACGACAAAGATGCCGCAGCCGGTGGAGGAAGTGCACATGCTTACGACGAAGCATTGCTTGGAATGCTGAAGGCTCTCCGGAAAAAAGTGGCCAAAGAAAAAAACCTGCCTCCCTATGTAATCTTCCAGGATCCGTCCATGGAGGAAATGGCGACTACCTACCCTACCACGCAGCAGGAAATGGCCCAGATCAACGGCGTGGGTATGGGCAAGGTCCAGAAGTTCGGGCGGCAGTTTATTGACCTGATCACGCGGTACGTGGAAGAGAACGACATCGAAACAGCCAAGGATGTTGTTATTAAGTCGACGGTAAATAAGTCGAAAATCAAAATTTATATCATTCAGCAGGTCGACCGTAAGATAAGCCTGGATGAAATTGCGGAAGTAAAAGATCTTGCCCTTGCCGACGTCATCGAAGAAGTTGAACATATTTGTTATTCAGGCACCAAGCTTAACCTGGATTACTATATCAATCAGGTGATCGATAAGGAACGCCAGCAGGATATCTATGATTATTTTATGACCGCCGAAACAGACAATATTGCAGCAGCCTTGACAGAATTTGCCTCCGAAGAAGTGAGTGAAGAAGAGCTGAGACTGATGCGTATCAAATTTTTGTCTGAGTTAGCAAATTAATTTTTCCTGAACCAAAATCCGTAATAGACACCCTTTTGGTGAAATTGTAAAACAAGTTATGAATATACTAATATTGGGTTCGGGAGGAAGAGAGCATGCTTTTGCCTGGAAAATTGCTCAAAGCCCCCTTTGCGATAATTTATATGTTGCTCCCGGAAATGCCGGGACGGCTTCCGTTGCAACCAATTTACCCGTCTCCTATAATGATTTTAAAGCCATTGGTGAAGAAGTAGTCGCCAGGAATATCGAACTGGTAATCGTTGGGCCGGAAGAGCCGCTGGTGAATGGAATTGTAGATTATTTTGAGACAGAGCCTTCCCTGAAAAAAGTAAAAATTATTGGCCCGAATAAAACCGGCGCACAACTGGAGGGCAGCAAAGATTTTTCCAAGCAGTTCATGCATAAATATGGCATTCCTACCTCAACCTCACAGAGCTTCACCGCCGAAACCCTTGAAACGGGAGTTGAATACCTGGAGCGCCATTCTCTGCCCATCGTACTAAAGGCCGATGGCCTGGCAGCCGGGAAAGGGGTAATCATTGCGGAGAAATACGATGAGGCCGAAAAAGCTTTCAGGGAGATGCTCGTGGATGGAAAGTTTGGGGAGGCTGGCAACAAAGTAGTTGTGGAACAGTTTTTGAGAGGCATTGAACTTTCCGTTTTTGTATTAACCGATGGCGAAAACTATAAAATCCTTCCCGAAGCAAAAGACTACAAAAGGATAGGAGAAAATGATACAGGACTTAATACGGGCGGTATGGGTGCTGTTTCACCGGTCGCATTTGCGGATGCCAATTTTCTGAGAAAAGTAGAAGAAAGGGTGGTAAAACCGACACTTGCCGGATTAAAGAGTGAAGGCATCCGTTATGTGGGTTTCATCTTCATAGGGTTGATGAACGTTAAAGGAGATCCCTATGTCATTGAATATAATGTAAGAATGGGTGACCCGGAAACGGAAGTAGTATTGCCCAGGATACAATCTGATTTTGCGATGCTTATGGCGGCTACCGCTAAAGGCACGTTACATGACTTTGAAATGAATATATCGCCTCAGGTAGCTGTTACCACGGTTCTGGTTTCGGGCGGTTATCCGGGTGACTACGAAAAAGGAAAGGTAATTACCGGAAGTGAAAAAGTAGAAGATGTGTATTTATACCACGCAGGTACTACTTTTAATGGAAATACCGAAGTCGTTACCAATGGAGGACGTGTAATGGCCCTCACCGGCGTTGCCAATTCTCTTGAAAATGCTGTCCATAAATCTCAGCGTGCTGCGCAGGTAGTACAATATGAAGGGAAATATTTCCGGCACGACATCGGTATGGATTTAATTCGTTATAACGCTTGATGAAGACGACTAAGATATGGGATGTGGATCATGTTCATCCGGCGGCTGTGGCACCAGTGGAACGGCCGTTTCAGGATGTGGAAGCAATGGAACCTGCGGAACAGGTGGATGCAATAAAATGAACGTCTTCGACTGGCTAAGCCACATGGATGTGCCTTCCAGCCAGCGTTTTGATGTTGTAGAAGTTAAATTTAAAGGAGGAAGAAAAGAGTATTTCAGGAATATAAATCAGCTGGAATTTTATACCGGCGACTGCGTAGTCTGCGAAATGGCCTCTGGTCAGCATATTGGTACCGTTTCCCTGCAGGGAGAATTGGTGCGGCTTCAGATGAAACGAAAAAATGTGGTCATCAATGACGACCTGCATGTGATCTACCGCGTTGCCAATGAAAAAGACCTTGATAAACATACCCAGGCAATGGCCAGGGAAATGCCCACGCTTTACCGCACCAGGGAAATTATCCGGGAATTAAAGCTGAATATGAAGTTGTCCGATGTTGAATTTCAGTCGGATAATACCAAAACTACTTTTTACTATTCATCCGAAGAACGCGTTGATTTCCGGGAACTGATCAAATTACTGGCTTCCGAATTTAAAGTGCGTATTGAAATGAGGCAGATCAGCCTCAGACAGGAAGCCAGCAGGCTCGGCGGGCTCGGCTCTTGCGGAAGAGAACTGTGCTGCTCTACCTGGCTGACGGACTTCAAGAATATTTCAACTTCGGCAGCCCGCTACCAGAACCTTTCGCTGAATCCTGCTAAACTTTCGGGCCAGTGCGGGAGGCTTAAATGCTGCCTCAATTACGAGCTGGAGACCTACATTGACGCGCTGAAAGATATACCGGCAGTGGATGCCCCGCTTAAAACCAAAAAGGGCATTGCTACCCTACAGAAAACGGATATCTTTAAGAAAATCATGTGGTTTGGCTTTGACAAGGAAACCAACTGGTATCCCGTGGCGATTGAAAAAGTACTTGAAATTATTGAGCTCAATAAAAAAGATATTATACCGGAATCGCTGGAAATTCTTACTCCCGAACCTGACAAAAGTTTGGACAAAGGACCTCAGAAACTGAATAGTGATCTTGAAAACCTTGACCGTAAGTACAGCGAGGAACAGAAAAAGAAGAAAAAGAAGAAAAACAGGACTGGGAAAAATAAGAACGGAAACAAACCCCAGGCGGCAGCACCGACAACACAACAAAGCAAAATCTGAACAGACGGCTCACAAAAAATTCATGTGGGCCGTTTCTGTTATGCACCTTCTAAAAATAGAACACAGGTACACAAAACAACTTGCCTTGCTCTTGCGACCATACGTTTCCATGATGATTCATACAAAACGCGATCAGGCTCTGAATTGAAATTGTAACCCAGGCACCCATTACTTAACCATTCCGCATGAAACTGCATATCGATAACCTGCATACCATAGCCCACAAGGACTCCAGAAACATCATAGGGCTCATGTCAGGTACCTCCTTGGACGGACTGGACGTGGCGTTTTGCAAAATAAAAGGAAATGGTACGGAAACCTTATTGAAGGTAGAACAATTCATTACAGTACCTTATGATGAAGCATTTAAGGAAAAAGTGAGGAAAATATTTGCCAAAAGAGAAATTGACTTTCAGGACCTTTGCCTGCTCAATCCCTATATAGGGACAGAACATGGGAAAATGATCCTGCAGTGCCTGCAAAACTGGCAAATAGAACCCGAAACCGTTGATCTGATCGCAAGCCATGGGCAAACGGTTTTTCACGCACCAAAAAAACAGCACCGACTGGCAGAATTCCCCAATGGCACCCTCCAGATCGGAGATGGGGATCATATTGCTGTTACAACCGGTATCACAACGGTAAGTGACTTCAGGCAAAAACACGTAGCGGCAGGGGGCGAGGGGGCTCCACTGGCGGTTTACGGCGACTACTATCTGTTTTCAAAAAAAGGGGAGAATCGGATTCTCCTCAATATGGGAGGAATCGCCAATTTCACTGTACTCCCCGGAAACATGGATCCCGAGCTGATTTTCACGACAGATACAGGCCCTGGTAATACCTTGATTGATGCTTACATGCGTCGCTTTTTCAGGAAACCTTATGACGAAAACGGAGAGGCTGCTGCCAAAGGAACCGTTAACGGGATACTGCTGGATAGCCTTAAGAAGATACCCTTTTTTGACGCACCATTCCCTAAAACCACCGGCCCCGAAGTTTTCAATTTCGATTATGTGGAGAATGCCATTCAGAAATCAAAGCTTACTTCACTTTCGCGGAATGATATTATCGCAACTTTGACCCAGCTCAGTGCAGATACCATTGTAACTTCCATCCAGAAAATAATCGACTCCTCGGATCAGTATACCGTTTACGCCAGCGGCGGAGGCGCTCATAACCCGGTACTGATGGCAGCCATACAAAACCAGCTTCAGCATTGTTCTGTAAAACAACTGGAAGTGCTGGGAGTATCTGGCGATGCAAAGGAAGCCGTTTTATTTGCGGTACTGGCCAATGAAACAGTTGCCGGCGCACACATGTCTTTCGGCTCACGGGAAGGCGTACCGGGGATCACCATGGGGAAAATTTCTTTCCCCGGCTGATCGCCCCCTTCCTTCACGGCAGTACTATTTTTTACAGTCGCTTACAATTTTTTTCAGGGTATCTGCAATCTGCCGCCCTGAAACGATATTTTCACATTCAATTTTTACCATGTTGACGTAATCCGAAGGTGTGTCTCCCTTGAAAGATTTGATCGTCTTTTCCTTATTACGGGTTGAGATATTTACAAATACACTGCTTCCTGCTATTACCATCTCAACCGAAGATGCGTCCATTTCCGTTAAGCTCAGTTCATACCTCAGTGGCCCAGCATTTTTTCCGTCCGTGATGGTCCGTTTAAAAACGAGCTGGCACTTTCCCGCTTTTTCCAATACCTGTGCACCCGCTTTCACGACAATACGGGAGTTGGTCAGCCGCTCATTGATGAACTGGGTTTCCATACCTGGTTTGGGGGACACAGGTTTAACAGACGCCCGGCAGTCGGTTATCACCCTTTTCACAATTTCGGGCAAGTAACGAATACTCTCAATATCGTCCGAAATGATATCAAATGAGGAAGTGTAACTTTGCTTTTCGCCATTCTTCCAGACCTCGATAAATTTTTGCTTGTCTCTGGTTTCAACACTCATTTCGAAGACTTTACCTGACACCTTAATTTTCGGTGACGACTCGTTGATATCTCCCCAGGCAAACCGGTATTCGCTTACTTTCCCGTTTTCATTTACAGACAGTATGGCCTGGCACTCCGCAACAATAGACTGACCGATTTCCGGTGTATTTTTAACGGCCGTTTTAATCTTTTTCAACCCGTCGGCCAGGGAGGAATACACCGGTTTCAATTCATCACTTACCGGGCCTGCCAGCGGCAGAAGTTTTTGCAGTATCAGCTTTCCTTCCCGCGCTCTTTCCACATCATCAAAATAAAAACGAACTGATTTTTCATTGCTCTGGACTTTGCCGTTCTTCACGTATTTAATGTAACCCTGTTTCGAGCGCGTAGCAAGTTCCAGGTATATCCATTTACCGGAAACGCCCATTTCAACATTACGCTCGTCCATATCTGCCAGGTTGAAATCAAAAATCTCTTCTTCCACCTTACCCTTGTCACCCGGCTGCAGAATCAGTTTCACTCTCAGATTTTTAAAGCCTTCGGCATAAGTAATACCCTGCTTGTAACTTTCCCCCGCTGCATTCAGGCTTATTACATTGGCCTTGAGCCAGTCTGTCAGAAAACTGTACTTACTCACAATTTTCAGTTTGCTCTCCATTGCCTTCTGCGCCAGCGGAACTGATTTCTGCAGGGCTGCGGTCAGCGCCTTCGCATTGTCTATCTGGTCAGCATATAATGTTATCTCGCTCACGTACTTCACCTGCTGCTCTCCTTCCTTTTCTTTGATGAACCCGTGTCCCTTGATGGCTTTCATCTTTACGAGCATCTCATCCTTTTTAGCCTCATATTTGATAGAAGCGGGATCAATGTCGGCCAGATTAAATTCGTAAAGCCGGGTAACGGTTTGTCCCTTTTTATCTGTTCCGGTTATTTCGTAAAATACCTGGTAAGGACGTAATCCATTGGCGCGTAACGATTGTTTCCATTCATTACCCGAAGTTTTTACTGTTTTTAACTGGGCCGAAACTTCTTTCAGCGTGCTAAGTAAATCGCTCTGTGCCCGGACAAGGGAGTGTGACAAAATGGTTACCAGCGTCCATAAAAAAGCAGCCCGAAAAAATTTAATACTATTCATCAACATATTACATCAAAGATTTCATTGTCCAACTGTGCACCAGTACATTCTCACCATATAAGCTCGGAAAAAGCATATTCCTGAAATATTGATTCTGGGTAAAATTTCCGGAAGCAGCCGGTGCCGAAGCTCCGTCCAAATATATTTTATAATTTCCACTAAAACCATTACCAGCACTGCTCCTGCTCACCACCACACGCAAACGGTGCCGTTGCCCGTCAAAAACATTCGCAATCATACTGCCGTTGTTGGTAACCTGTCCGCTGGCAACGGCAACACGTGTAGATGTTTTTTTCTGGGCGTTGCTGTCAAACGCTCCTGAAAGTAAGGTGGAATATACCGAAGGACTCGATGACGAGGCTGTCTCAATTCCACAGACCCCCAGTGAGTTGTCATTCGAGGTGGCCACTACCTTGGTGGCCGTAAATGTCATTTCGGTTTCAAACCCTTTGGAAAAATCCAGTTTGTCTTTCCAGTATATGGCTGGCAAAGCGCAGGACCCGGAACAGTTAAGGTCATTGAACCTCACCCCTTCCCCGCTCATTGTAGCTTCATAAAGTCCCACATCGTTACGGAAGTTGTTGAAATTCCCAATCGAAAAATTACGTAAAGCACCATTGTTCTCACTTACTTCGGCTCGTTGGGCATAGGAATTGTCGCCGGTAAGCGCAACATCCGTGATACAGTTCTGCAGCGTGACCGGGTCCGTCACTCCTTGCTGCGCACAAATATTGCGTGCCGCCGCCTCCTGTGCCGAGGTAAGATTAACCTGTGTTCTTGGAAAATTACGATCGGTATAGGATTCTGTACTTTTCCCTGAATCGTAAATGAACAGCGACTCGGCCTGCTTGATGCGCCAGCTATCGGCGAAGACAGGATATAACGACTGATAGTTGTTCGCAACCGCCTGCCCCGTGCTGGTCACAAGGTCATTGGCGGCATTCCCGTCATAGTTTCCTATTATTCCTTTCACCTTACTTTTTCTGTTGATATTCAGGGTGATATAGTAGTCCAGATCCTGTGCAAACAACCGTACCTCCACCTGGTCGCCGTTGGCGTTACGGATGTAGAGCTGCGATCCATCCTTACGGATGGACCCGCCGTTGCTCAGTGCGTAATTTTCAAAATCAAAAGAAATGGCCTGCTTATTCACAGTGATACGGTTGGGCGGATACACGCAGACAACGTCGTTACCGGTATTCACGGCAACACCCGTATTAAAGGATACCTGGCCAGAGTTATTTTTGGATGCCACTTCCTGCTGCCGTGCCTGCACTTCAAACTTATCCGTTGTGGATTTCAGGGCCACAAACTCGCCCACCGCCATAAAGCTATACCGCGCCCGATCCAGCGTAGTGATGTGAGGGTCGCCGGTACTGATGGAAGTTGGGACAGGCTCAGTGTTGTCGGGGACGGGGTCAGGTTCATCACCACATAACTCCGATAATAAAGCCCATGGATCAGATTTAGCTTTCCAGTCATAGGAAATGGTCGGTGTGGCCTCTATCAGATCCAGTAATTTCACATCTACAAAGGCTTTTAATTCTACCCCAAAATAATATATAACATTTAAACCCTTTTGTAAGGTACTGCATGCACCTTCGAACCCTCCAAAAAATTTCATCCCAACTCCAACAGAAAAGCCATATTCCTTTACTTCACAATCTACATCAAAGAACTGGTAAAAATAATCCTCCATTTTCCCTTCGATTGAGGCTTCGACCTTGCCCTTAATTTCAAGACTAACCGGAGCTGGATCCGGTTGGGGGTTCTCTTCATTAATGTCCTGCCAGCATGAAGGTCCACCACATTTATTCCACTCTTTGCCCGTGGCTGAAGAATGATTAAGAGAAAAAATATTTCCTTCTACCTTGGCACTGCCGTCAAACTCCATTCCTGCATCCAACCTCACAACAGGTGTAATCATCACTGGTATACCAAAGACCAGAAAGACCTTTGTATTTAATTCCTTACATAACAAATTTTTCTCAAATTTGGCTTTTGCACTTCCTTTCAGAGAAGCAGATGCATTAAATTTTTTATCAATAGTATGTTTGACCTTGAATTTTTTCCAGTTGGAATCTTCAATAAAAATTTCAATTAAACCCTTGCCCTGGTATTCACCTGATACCGCAATTTTTCCTTCAACCGTTCCAGACGTAACTCCTCCTGCACCAGTAGTTGTAAGACTGAGTGGAAATTCTGCTGACAACGACTCCGTACCAAAAGTAAATTCGAACGTTTTGTGGATCCTTTTGAATATTTTATTCAGCGGAGCGAATTTATACTCCATCCTTATATTACCTGCAACATCTATAATCCTGGTAATTTCCGCAGCAAAACCTCTTGGTGCCTTTTCTGAAATATATCCTAAAAGAATATCTCCTGTCCTGAGTGATGACATCTGAGCAGTGACTGAAATGTGTCCGTTTCCTACTTGTGGATCGCTTTTAAACAACAAGTACGACGGTGTTAATTCAAGTAACTGGTTATTTTGATTGCTGTCCAGCACGTATACATTTTCATGTATGTCAACAATATTATCTCCGCCAGCCTGCTCGGCTGGTACTTCAACAATCCTTTTACAGGCCGTTGGCCAGAACACGGTTGCCGCAAAAACCACCAGCGAAAGCGATATCCTTAAATATTTTTTCATGACCCTGAAACGCGCTATTTTAGAAACTGTACTGATCTCCGCGTTTTCTGATCGTCACCACGTCCTTCTGGTCGTCCTCACGTTCCAGTATCCCGTTGTAACTCCTGGATCCCGAGGCAGTATTAATCGTTATGAAATAGCGCGTCCGGGGTGTACCTCCATAGTAATGCACAAATACCTTGTATTCACCGTCCGGCGCATTTTCCCAAAAAATGTTTTCAGGACCGTAACCATCCGTGTCGTCCCTGTCCAGCTGCCCGCCGGTGACATTGGAGCGCTTATCTCCAAAATAAATTTCTTCACCGCCAGGCTCAATCACGTGAAGATCTATGTCGGTATTGTCGGTATCCCAAGCCAGATTAACCTGCAACGAACCGGTACCAAGCTTTTGAATATCCACGCATTGTGTAACAGGAGTACTCACCCGGTTCAGGTCGTCATAGACCCACACATTCACACAGAACCTTCCGCTCAGGGATGCCGCCGGAATACCGATCGGCAAAGTAAACTGGCCCGGATTGTTTGGGTCTGGCTGCACAACAAAATAGGAATCCGATCCCTCTACCTGCACATAAAAGCCTTCAACCGTACTGCCCGAAGGAATATTAAAACCAAACGGAATAGCAACTGTACTACCATTGCTCGAAATGATTACGGTATTCGCCCCGGCGGTGATGCTGGGCCGAGTGCCCGTCTGGTTTGATGCAGGCGGTGCCCCCACGATACGCACCGTTCCATCTGGCAAAATGATGTACCGGCTGAAAGAATTGGGATCGGAAGGATCCACCACAATAGGATCAACTTCGATTTCTGTAGTTCGGGTGCAGCTCCCCATCAGGAGGAAAAAAACCGAAACGATAAGGATGTAATATGATCGGAACATTTTATTTCTTGGGTTTGAGTCCTTTTACTTAATTTCTTTTGATTTAAATCCGATCCCGATGCGTAATCCTGCGAAGTGCAGCGGATCGGTTATCTCACTAAAATCCTTATTGAGTATATAGTGATACTGCGCGGCCACGTCCAGGAAAACCGGGCCGAAATATTTCTCAAAACCTATGGCCGCACCCACCGCCGGAATAAATCCTTTGGTCGTGATCGTCTGCAGGCCATTGGGGTGCAACTCCGAAGTTTTCGTGGTACGTTTGGTTAGCTGCCCTCCTCCGAATGGGTTGAAATAAATATTCCGGATAGGATAGAGTTTCAACCCAACCTGAAGGGGAATCCGGGTTACTTTGTCTTCCGCAGTAAACTGTAGTATTTTTTCCGGCACCATGCTCACATATTTTCTTTCCACCTGCCATTGTGAAAATCCTGTCTGGAAAGTCACGCCTACCTTGCTGGTTAAAAAGTAACTCAGTTGAATTCCTCCGCCAAAACCCTGCAGCATTCCAATACCCGTGTTGAGGTCCGACCAGTTTTTAGAAAGACTTTCAATCACATACAGTCCTTCTCCATAAACGGTTACTCCAAAAGCCTTTCTGGGCTTAGGCGCCGAAGGTGTGAAAGATAAATTTTGATCTCCTGTTGGATCATCGAATTTTTGCTTTATCTCTTCCCTTACAATGGGCTGGAATACCACACTGGTACCATCAGCAAACCTGATCTGCGAAACCTCTGTCGTTTTTACTTCCAGCAGGGGCGAGGACTCATTGAGTTTGTAGAGAATCTTTTTGTTGGCATCATCTCTGTATATGAACAGGACCTCCTCCTTTTGTCCGTTCATGAAAAGAATTTCATTTTTCTGCGTCTGGTCAAGCCCGACAAATTCCATTTCCACACGTCTGTTCTGGCTTTTTCCAAACTCCGTTTTGTTGGTGGCCACCGGTCTCAGGGAGCCATAGCCCTGAAAACTCACCCGGCTGGCTCTGATACGACCGATTGTCACCAAATAATCTCTTACCGATTTAGCCCGGTTTAAAGATAATTTCCTGTTGGCTTCGGCATTTCCGACATTATCCGTATGCCCCGTTATTTCAAAAACGATAGAGGGCAACTGATTCAAAACGGAAGCAATCGTATCCAGATATACCTTACTGACCGGCTTGATCGCCGCCGAATTGGTCTCAAAATTGATGTTCTTCATCTTGATCCTGACACCGGCCATGGATGGTTTTTTACGGAGTGAGTCCAGAATTGTCTCCAGCAGGCCTTGCTGTGGTGCCGCTGTGGAGGTCCTCAATTTCTGCCCAGCTACTGAACCTGAGAGGATGCAGAGAAAAAAAAGAAATACATAAACTTTTTTCATAACCTATTAATTTTTGATAATGCCTGTTTTATAAATATGAAGGATGATTTTCCCATGGTGCTGCCAGTATGCTGTTCACTTCAGAAAACGACTTCTTTAAAGCAATCCACCGTTTTTCTCCGTTTCAGATAAGCACACCTCCCTTCTTCCCCTATTAATAGCTGGAAGGAGCTGCAGGTAACCGCACTTTAAAGAAATTATTTACACCTTTTCGGAGAATCTGAAACCAATGGCAGCTCAACAGACTCATTTACAATTATTTGATTTACCTTATTAAATGAAGCAGATAGTGGTTTCGAAGGAATTGCCGGAGCAATGGCGGAGGCAGTTTTCATACGTAGGCCGATAGCAGGTTATTAGAATTACGAATTTGTAACCAGAACCCGTCTGATTCAACCTACATCTCACGAACCAAGCATTTTACCTCATGAAAGGAATAATTTTTCCAATGAAACAGTCCTTGCCGTACTTCATGACCACTTCCAGGATTTGAGACAAGCAGGCTCAATCAAACCCGCGGGTGGCTTTTGCACACTTCTCCAAAAAAGAGCAGCACAGAACGAAGTTTAGGGTGAGACCTTTGGCCAGCCAATGGTATACAGTATGGGATTATTTCCCGTGGTGGTGAATTGATACCAACACCCGGGAGGCAATACCACGCATTTAACCAACGGTTATGGACCCGCTGAAAATATTAATTGTAGAGGACGATTTACAAACTGCCCATGAAATACAAGCCTGCGCAGAGGAAGCAGGACACCAGGTAACAGGTATAGCAAGAGACGCAAAAGGTGCCATGAAACTGGTAAAGAACGATCCGCCTGATATTGCAGTAATTGACATCAAACTAGGTAAACTTCCGGAAGCTGGTATTGCTATTGCCCAGGAAATCCTGTCGCAGCACTGGATACCTTTTATTTATCTTTCCTCTTACTCCGACCCGGCTACGGTCGAAAAAGCCCGAAAAACGTTTCCCTCTGCTTATTTACTGAAACCCTTCCGGCCGCAGGAACTGCTCATCCAAATCAGCGTGGCCCATACTAATTTTTTCAACCAGAGCAGAAACATCAATCATCAGACTATGAACCAGAATAACTTTTATCTTCCGTTTGATAACGGACATGAACAGATTACCACAAGGGATATTCTCTATCTGGAGGCAAAAGGCGCGTGCGTGAATGTGTATCTGATGAACCGCATAGGTCCCAAAATGATCGGTATGACACTCGGAAATCTGTCGCAATATTTTACAACACCTAATTTTTTCCGCCTTTCCCGTTCGTTGTTCATCAATATGGATCACCGCAAGCGCATTGAACGAACCCATATCTATCTGGGTGATGAAAAAGTTGTTGTAGTAGAGATTTCGGAAGCTAACCGAAAGGAGCTTTTAAAAAAACTTAAAGTAGTGCGCACCAAATAATTGCTGACAGCAACAATATCCTTACTGAGAATTACCATTTATTCAGGATCAAGCCGTTTCTTTGCACAGGAAAAGATCAGTAAAAAACATGTACGATATTGTTGTTATCGGTGGCGGGATTGTCGGTCTTGCCACAGCCCTGCGTTTAAAGGAACAGAAACCCTCGCTGAAACTGCTACTACTTGAGAAAGAAAACGGTGTGGCCCGGCATCAGACAGGCCACAATAGCGGGGTAATTCATTCGGGACTGTACTATAAACCGGGAAGCCTGAAAGCCACCAACTGTATCCGCGGTTATCAGATGCTGATCGACTTCTGCAACCGTGAAGGCGTTCCCTATGACCTGTGCGGGAAAGTGGTGGTGGCCACCAGCGAGGAGCAGAGGCCCTTACTGCGAAATCTGTACGAAAGAGGAATGCAGAATGGGCTGGTAAATAACCGGATGATATCCCAAGCCGAAATAAAGGAAATCGAACCCCATGTGAACGGTCTGGAAGGTATATGGGTACCTTATACCGGAATTATTGACTACACGGCCGTTTCTGAAAAATATGCCGACTGTCTTCGTAAACTGGAGGGGGAAATCCGTTTCGGGCAAAAAGTGACGGATATCAAAAACCGCAATACGCACTCAGAAGTAGTTACCGCAAACGGTAGCGTATTTGAAACCAGGCTGGTTGTGAATTGCGCCGGCCTTTATTCCGATAAAATTGCCCAGCTTACACAGGCTGAAAACATAAAAGTACAGATCATTCCTTTCCGGGGCGAATACTACAAAATACGCCCCGAGAAACATCACCTCGTCAGAAACCTGATATACCCCGTTCCAGACCCCAATTTCCCCTTCCTGGGCGTCCATTTCACAAGGATGATAGAAGGAGGCGTAGAAGCCGGACCCAACGCTGTATTTGCCTTCAAACGTGAAGGTTACAAAAAAACGGATATTAATTTTCCGGAACTGCTGGAAGCGTTGGCCTGGCCTGGTTTCAGAAAAGTAGCCGCCAAATACTGGCGCACCGGTATGGGTGAATATTATCGGTCATTTTCGAAAGCAGCATTTACAAAAGCATTACAGGAACTGATACCGGAAATTGAAAGTACTGACCTTATTCCGGGTGGAGCAGGCGTGCGGGCACAGGCCTGCGACTATGACGGCGGCCTGCTGGATGATTTTTCGATCATTGAAAACAAAGGAGCTATCAATGTATGTAATGCTCCCTCTCCGGCGGCAACGTCATCGTTGTCCATTGGACAAACTGTTTCCGAAAGAGTGCTGGCGAGGATCTGAGTTTCAGGCGCTCTGTGAGCAATACCTGCACAGCCATTCGTAATATCACTTACATCGGATGTAATTGGTCACCTGCCTTTCAAAACCCTATACATTAACAAGATTTTTGAAACAAAATAAAAGTGTCCTCCCAAGCCAGGAAGGACACTTTTATTTTGCTCGGGAAGATGCTATAAATTATTCGTGCCCGATTTTACTGTGTTTTTTACCATAGGTAAAATAAACAGCCAACCCAATCGCCAGCCATATTCCAAGACGGTACCAGCTTTCAACCGGCAGGGAATACATCAGATATACACACACTACGATACCCATGATCGGTACAAAAGGGACCAGGGGCGTACGGAACGAACGGTGAAGCTCAGGGCGCTTAACACGTAACATCCATACACCTACACACACCAGACAGAACGCAAATAGGGTACCGATACTCACCATATGCCCAAGGTCGCTCACCGGAACAAGGCCAGAGAATAAACTCACAAAAAGCATAAAGAAAATATTGGTTTTGTAAGGTGTGCTGAACTTAGGATGAACCTGGCTAAAGAATTTGGGAAGCAGGCCGTCCTTACTCATGGAATAAAACACCCGGCTTTGTCCCAGTAACATGACCAACATCACCGAAGTGTAACCCGCCAGAATGGCGATAATGAGCGCTGTCTGAAGGCCGTCATAACCCGTTTTGGCAAAAGCCGTAGCAGCGGGCTTGGCATCATTGGCAAATTCAGTATACTTTACAAGACCTGTCATGACGTGGGCAAAGAGCACATACAAAATCGTACAAACGATCAAAGATCCCAGGATACCGATAGGCATGCCCTTTTGCGGATTCTTGGCCTCCTGTGCAGCAGTTGACACCGCATCAAAACCGATGAAGGCAAAGAAAACAACTGCGGCTCCTGTAGCAATACCACTCCAGCCAAAGTTTTCATACTTACCCGTATTTTCAGGAATGTAGGGCACAAAGTTTTCAGGATTAATGTGGCTCCATCCCAGGGATATAAAGATGAGTACGACAGCTACTTTAATGACCACCAGAAAGTTGTTCAGAAAAGCTGAGCCCTGCGTTCCTCTCATCAAAAGCAACGACAACAGACATACGACCAGAATCGCAGGCAGGTTTACAATACCGTTATCGATGATCGTACCATCGCTCAGTTTTACTACTTCAAAGGGCGAACAAACCAGCTGGGCCGGAAGGTGAATACCAAATTTGCTCAGAAACTCAAGGAGATACCTGGACCAGCTCACCGACACCGTTGCTGCACCCAGCGCATATTCAAGCACCAGATCCCAGCCGATGATCCAGGCTACAAATTCTCCCATAGTCGCATAGGAGTAAGTGTAAGCACTACCGGCAATAGGTATCATAGATGCAAACTCTGCATAACACAACCCTGCAAAACCACAACCCACAGCAGCAAGAATAAAAGAAATGGTAACCGCTGGCCCCGAGTGTTCAGCGGCTGCAATACCTGTTAACGAAAAAAGACCCGCGCCGATAATTGCCCCGATTCCCAACGCAACCAGGCTAGCGGAACTTAAAGAACGTTTCAACTGATTTCCTTCGCCTGAGGATTCCAGCAACAATTTTTCAATTGGCTTCTTTATCCAAAGTTGATTTGCCATAGAGAGTTATTTATTATAGAGATGATTCCATTATTTCATAAAACTAAAATAAAATTCGCTAACAAAGCATTCTGGTAGAATAAAAAAGGGAAAGCCTGGTAAGCTTTCCCTTTTTTATTTCTTTCTATGCCTTCATTTTCTTTCCAGCCGTTTCCGTCACCGCAGGAGCCGCTGCCATTTTCTTGTTATCACGCTGCAGAAGGTCTACCACGATTGGCGCAGCAACAAAAAGCGAAGAATAGGTACCTACGATTACACCCAGCAACATACAGAATGTAAATCCACGGATCACTTCCCCGCCAAACACGATCAGTACCAAAAGTACCAGAATCACCGAGATACCTGTTACGGCCGTACGGCTCAGGGTACTGTTCAATGCGTTGTTGATGACGGTTGGCAGGCTTTCGTTTTTCGCTTTGTCCTGGCTCAGGTAATCCCTGATCCGGTCATAAATCACCACCGTATCATTCATGGAATAACCGATCATCGTCAGGATTGCTCCGATAAAAGCCTGGTCAATATCCAGTGAGAAAGGCAGGATACCGTTGAACAGAGAATAAATGGCCAGGATAATGACCACGTCGTGGAACAGTGACATCACCGCACCGTAGCTAAATGCCAGTCTTTTAAAACGGATAAAGATATACGCAAAGTTAGCAGCAAGAGCCAGGAGAATTGCATACACGGCAGAAATCATGGTATCATAAGCCATTGTAGGACCTACTTTGCTGTAACTTACGATTTTGGCCTTATTGTCTTTCATTTTGGAAGCACCTTCCAGTACCTTGGCCTGAGCCTGCTGGTCTGCATCCGGAGAAGTATTATCAATCAGATAGGCCGTTGTAATCTTTACCTGATCTGACCCGCCAAAAGTTTTTACTTCGGGGGTTGATTCCAGCGCATCGCTCAAAGCAGAACGCAGTTGGTCTGTCTCTACCGCTTTTTCAAAACGCACAACGTAAGAACGTCCTCCTTTGAAATCAATACCCAGCCCAAATCCTTTAAAAATAAAGGAACCGATCCCAATCACGATGATCACGGTTGAAATAATGTAAAAACGGCGTCTCTGGGATACAAAATCAAAATGGTTATCCTTAAACCAGTTTTTGGTAAGAGCCGAATAAAACGCAAATGTTTTGCCTTTCGCTACCTGTGCCTCAAGGAATAAACGAGTAATGAAAATAGCAGAAAAAAGCGAGGTGACCAAACCGATTACCAGCGTGGTGGCAAAACCCAGAACCAGCCCTGTTCCGAAAATCCAGAGAATAACCCCTGTTAAAAGTGTAGTTACGTTGGAGTCAATGATGGCGGTCAGCGAATGTTTAAAACCATCGGTCACAGCGAGTTTGAAAGGTTTACCCTCATTAATCTCAGCTTTAATCCCTTCATAAATGAGTACGTTTGCATCCACGGCCATACCAATGGTCAGTACGATACCTGCAATACCTGACAGTGTTAATACAAAGCTCATCGAAGCCATTACCCCCAAAAGAAGGAACAGGTTCATCAAAAGGGTAATATCTGCGATCCAGCCTGCACGCGCATAATAGGCAACCATGAAAACCAGAACGATGATCAGACCCACAATCGAAGATACCACACCGTCCCGGATAGCCTCTGCTCCAAGGGTGGAACCAACTACAGCTTCTTCAACGATATTGGTGGGGGCGGGTAACTTACCCGCCTTCAATACGTTGGACATATCTTTTGTTTCTTCCACCGTGAAATTACCTGTAATACTTGAGTTTCCGTTTGGAATCTCGCCCTGTACGGTCGGAGCAGTATAAACCAGGTTGTCAATAATAATAGCTACAGGGCGGTTGATACTTCTGGCAGTTAACGAGCGCCATTTACGAGCTCCTTCACCGTTCATACGCATGGTTACTTCCGGACGTCCGCGGTCGTCGTAGTCGTGATTAGCATCAACGATCACATCACCTTCCATGGCAGCCTGGCCACCTTGTTTTTTGATAAAATATAACGGGAGAATTAATTGTCCGTTTGCGGCTTCAGTACCTTTACGATCCCACATGAATACCAGATCGGCAGGAAAAAGCGTACGCACTTCCGGACGTGCCAGTATTTTATTAGCTCTTGCGGTATCTTTCAGATATACCCCCAAACCTTGCGGCATTGGAACAAAAAGGCTGGTGAGGGCTGCACTTTGAGCCGCAATAGCTGAACTATCCTTTTTGGTAGAATCGCTTTTTTGCGCAAGCTGTTCCGCCAAGCTGGTAGCTGCCGCTTTTTTGGTTGTATCAGCTGCCGTAGCCGGCGCTGCAGAAGCGGTTGCTTTCGCAGCTGCTTTCTGGCTTGCCTCCTCTTTGGAAAGAAATGCACCTAATCCTTCAATGGCAGGGGCCAGTTCGTTGGTCAGATATACCTCGCAGAACTCAAGTTTTGCAGCACCCGATAATAGGCGACGTACACGCTCAGGGTTTTCTACACCCGGTAATTCCACCAGAATACGGTTGGTATTGGGCAAGCGCTGAATGTTGGGGTTGGTCACACCAAACTTGTCAATACGTGCCTGTGTGATCTGAAACGCACGGTCAATGGCTCCGCTTACTTCTGTTTTCAACATTTTGGTCACCTCCGAGTCAGACGAATTGCTGCTGATCTTTCCGCGGTTTGCACTGGTTGAAAAAACACTCGCCAGGCTGGTATTGGGCGCTGCTTCTTTGTAAGCCTTCACGAACAAGTCAACATAAGAGCTGCTGCTGGACTTCTGTGCTTCGCTTGCATCTTTTATGGCCTTCTGGAAAGCAGCACTGCGGGCGTTTCCACCTGCCATCCCTTTCAGGATATCCACTGGTGACACTTCAAGTACCACGTGCATACCTCCTTGCAGGTCGAGCCCCAAGGTAAGTTCACGTTCCATTACTTCCTGCAGGGTTTGGCCCAGGTAAACATCTTCACGCCAGAGCGAATCAATGTAAGCCTGCTTTTTAGCCTGGTCTACCTGGCCATTAGCATTGGTAGCATACGCCTCCGCTTTCCCTTTGATATTTCTGGATACAAAGGTGAAAGAAAGGTAATAGATACTGATAAGGGCAAACACAATGGTTAAGCCGATTATTCCATTCTTATTAGTCATTGGGTAATTATAAAAGTTATTACTGAATTCATTATCAATTATTTAAATTTTCATTACAGTCTGTTAAACTGAAATTAAAAACCATAAATAAAAAGCGGGTTAAATCCCTTGGAGAAGCAAATCAATGCAATTTTCGCGTCTGCATACCGCAAACCAAAAACCGCCAACCCGATTAGGGGGCGTTGGTGACTATGTAGGAGCCAAATATCCTGCAGAAGGAAGAAACCAGAAAATACGGTTCCTCAAAAGTAATGAAGGCAGCAGCCGGATCTGAAATTAATTGCCACAACGGCTCCGGCAAAATATAAAATCCCTGAAAAAAATCGAAGGAAAGTGCCGGTGTAATGACGGCATCCAGTGATAATGAACTGATAACGGCGCCCTGGCTTCCCTTTTCACCAGAAGCATCTCCTGCATCCGAAGCATGGAAATCAGGCCCGGAAACCTGTTTTTCCTGACCATAAACTTCCTTTAAAGACCATGTTTTTACTCCAGCTACCATTAAAAGCATGGTTGCCATGAGTAAAGTGATGGTTCTATTCATTAAAGTTTGGGCCTTCACTGATCTGATTTAGGTTTCAAATGAACGGCAAATTTTAAAGTAAAATATTACAATCGCAAATGGATTTTTTATAAAGACCTGGTTTTGAAGAAATATTAAGAAAATATTGCGGTCCGTCCGTAAGCTTACTGCGAGCGGGCTGGCTTTCAGTAGAATCCCTGAGCATTTGTTTCCGATATAAAAACGGTATAATCATGAGGAAAATACCCTTTCATATTCATACATGCATTCCTTATCTTTATTCTCTCAAGGACGGACCCCTATAAAAGGAAATAATAACCCACCATGCATTTTGTGCTAAACTATTACAGCCTGCGTCTTTTCTTTGACGGAATGCTGGTCATGATGCTGTTTTACGTACTCATCACCTATTACTGGCAAAGAAAACGTGTGCTCATTTTTTACGCACTTTACATCATTTCCATGCTCGTATACATGACGCTGGATGATACCTTCTACTATCATTTTGACAATGATTCTCCCAAAAACATTGTAGATGCCTACGATTTTGCACTGGGTACGTCTCAATATCTTTCGCTTTACCTGTATGGGCAGTTTGCGATACTCTTCATGGACCTGCGCGACAACGATCCACTTTGTGTCCGCATTATCGGTGCCATCGCGGTATTGTCAGTAGTGAGTGTGGCTATGGATTTCTATTATTTTTTTGTCAACAACAATATAGATCATTACATTTTTGAACGCTGCAAGGAAGTATTAAGATATGTTTTTGCTGCACTTGGCCTGGCGGTTATCTACAGGGTCCTACGCCTGAGAACCCGCGTGGTTTCATTCTTCGTGCTGGGCACCATGTGTTATATCACCGGAATGATCGTTGCCATTTTTCTGCTAAAACTGGATTCCTGGACTGCCAGGGATATCAGTAAACCGTTTTCCTTTCCCATGATTCCTACGGAAATTGGAATGATACTGGAAACCATCTGTTTTACGATAGGTATCTCCTGGATCAACCGACGTACGGAGATGGAAAAATTCCAATACCACGAAGAACTGATCGGTCAGCTTCGGCAAAACGAGGAAAAGCAGCTGAAACTTCAGTTGATCCGGAATGATATTGCCCGCGACCTGCACGATGAAATAGGTTCTGACGTTAGTGGGATCAAGCTCTTAAGCACGGTGGCTTCCAGGCAAATTGAAAGTGAACCACAGGAGGCCCGATCAACCCTTAAAATGATCGGAGACCGGGCTAATATCATTATGTCAGCAATGCGCGAGATTGTCTGGAGCCTGAACTCTGACCCGGAATCTGAGGATACCCTTAGTCTTCGCCTGATGGAAACCACCGAGTATGTATTCCGCCCCAGTAACCTTACCGTGCACACAGATATCCCTGAATCCATACCGCTGTGGTCCATGCTTCCGCATTATCGACGCGACCTGTTACTGATTTACAAGGAGGCTCTGCACAATGTGGTGAAACATGCCAGCGCCGAAAATGTATATATTCATGTAGGCATATCCCCTGATTACCTTGAGCTGAGCATCAAAGACGATGGTGTGGGTTTCGACAGCAGTCTGAAACAGCTTGGTAACGGATTAAAAAATATCCAGCAGCGCACAAGCAAATTGAATGGGGAAGTCCGGATAACGTCCGCTCCCGGCCAGGGAACACGGCTCTCCATTCGTTTTCCTGTAACAACGGATATTCCGGTGAACAATCCCGCTCACTGATAGGGAGGACAGGTCAGTTTAACCTGCCGTATTTCTTCATAATCTGGAGTACCTGGTCTTCCGGTAACTCTTCCACTTTACTTCCATTGAAACCTGTTGACGTTTTGGCCATAAAAAGTGAATTGATAATCGCTTCTTCGGTAGCTTCAATCACAGCCATAAACAAAGGAGAAACATAATCATTATGCAGCAAGGTAGCTCCGCTGGTTGCCTGTTGGGTTTCATGTAAAACCCGGTTGACAGTGGAAAACGCCAGTACATAGTCTCCGCTTCCGTTTTCAGCAATACCGCCTGTTTTTCCAAGCCCGAGCATGGCCCTTTTGGCGAGCCTTTTCAGGTTACGCGCGTCCAGCGGTGCATCCGTCGCTACCACAATCATGCAGGAACCCGCCGCCGACTTGTCCAGATTATCCTTGAACGCATATTTCCCTAGCACTTCTCCAACCGGCACACCGTCCACCTGCAGCACTCCCCCAAAGTTGGACTGCACCAGTACGCCAACCGTATACCCTCCCAGATTCTGCGGCAGCTTCCTTGATGAGGTACCTATGCCCCCTTTCCATCCAAAACAAACGGTACCTGTGCCCGCACCCACGTTTCCTTCTTCCACTTTTCCGTCAGACGCTTGCGCGAGCGCATTTAATACATGTTCCTTTTTTATGTAGCGTCCGCGGATATCATTGAGTGTACCATCATTGGTTTCGCCCACCACGGCATTAACAGATCTCACATTTTCGTTACCGCCCTGTCCAAGCGTCCAGTCGATCAGTCCGTCGGCGGCGGTTGGTACACTCAGGGTATTCGTAAGAACAATGGGGGTTTCCATTGTGCCGAGTTCTTCTATCTGTGTTGAACCGGTCAGTTTTCCAAAACCGTTTCCGACATATACGGCGGCGGGGACTTTTTGCTGAAAAATGTTCCCTCCGTGCTGTAAAATTGCAGTGACGCCGGTCCGCACGTCTGCTCCTTCATAGAGGGTTATCTGCCCCACCCTCACCCCTTCCACATCGGTGATGGCATTGCCTGCTCCCGTCGGGAGTACACCTATCTTTATTCCCGCTTCCCTGGGACGTTGCTGCGCCATAACCAGGTAGGGTAAGCTGCTTAACAACAATATACTTAACACTTTCATGAAGGAGCGTTTTTTGCAGCGAAAAAACGAAAAGTTTGATAAATTATTCACATAACGAAAGCCCGAGGAATAAAATATTTTACCCTGAAACAAAAAACCGGCATTCCCCTGAGATGTGGTCAGGAAAATGCCGGAAAAGGCCCTTATTTTCTTGATCAGTCTTCTTCCGGACGTGCTTTGGCCGGATCAATCACCGTTTCCTTCCGGCTCACGGCAGAGGCTCCAAAGTACCCCAGGGCTTTGGGGCCGTTGGCATTCGTATTCACCACGTTGGACTTGATATTAGAGTTAGGCGTGGCAAACAACCCTCCGTTACTGGCCTGCTCCCGTACCAGTTTCAAAAACTCAAATGCCTCATTGGTAATGCTGTGTAATTCCACCCCAACTGAATTTCCGGCGGAATAAAGTGAATCTACCGTAATCGACTGCCGCAGGGGAAGTATAAATATAAGCCCGTCCGAAGGTGCCCCTGACCCGAAAGCCGCATCGTACGCAATAGAAATATTCACCGGATTGTTTGCACTTACTTTCCCGCTCACCACCGGCTTAATCCAGTAGGTATCTCCTTCTCCTACGAAATCACGTGCGTAAAATTCAGCAATAAATCCTTTTTTGGGACCTTTATCCGGCTCAAAGGGGTAGGTTTCGTGCTGGTATACCACCGAATCCACGGTTGGTACCCGTTTGATCTGGTTAAAAGCCGTATAGGTATCATCCCCATTTTTGATGCTAAGGGTGTAGGTTCTTCCAATATGCCCCAGGGTATCCGCACCATTCCAGACATACTTCCCGTCGGCACCACTGTAGGGAAATTCATATTTGTTTCCTAGATTGTCCGTGACAGTAACCTCTGCGTTTAGAACAGGCTTCGCCGCACCATTATCAAAATAATCTGCTGACCACGTCAGGCGGATCGTCTGTGCGCCGGGCTGGTTGGTAATCCAGCCATCCACAACCATCTGGGAAGGGCCATTGGCTGTTTTCAGATCGATTACATCTTCGCAACTCATGAGCGACATCAATGTGGATAACAATACGAGACTGTAAACCAACGATTTAAATATATTTTGAATAACCATTTTCATGTGATAGTTTCTGAATAAATGACTGGTTTTTCGCTTGTGACAAACAGGCGATCTGGTGAGTCGATTAAAACTTAAAGTTATAGGTTACAGAAGGGATCATGCTGCCGATCACAGAATAGCGTACCGCCTCTGTTTTCAGTGCATTATCTTCATTTACACGGGTATATACCGAAAAGGGATTCCTCCTGTTGTAAACATTATAGACCGAGAATACCCATTCTCCTTCACCGGTTTTGAACAACTTCCGTTTGGACTTCAGCGTAGCGGCCAAGTCGAGGCGATGGTATGCCGGTATCCTGCTGTTATTTCTTTTGCCTTCATAATTGTTACCCAGTGCCCAGCCCTGAATTTCGTAACGGTTGGTAGCAAAAGTAGCCGGGGTACCGGAAGCAATTGTAAAGTTCGCAGAGAGTGTCAGCCGTTTTCTCAGTTCATAAATGGCCACGGATGTGAAATTGTGGGGCTTGTCAAACCTGGCTGGAAACCAGTCGTCATTATTAACGGTTTCCACTTGTCTCTCGGTTCTTGACAAGGTATAACTTACCCAGCCCGTCAGCTTACCTTTGTTCTTTTTAAGGTAAAATTCCGCACCATATGCTCTTCCTTTGCCAAACAGCAGGTCACCTGTAAAATACTGGTTCAGCAGCAGGTCTGAGCCCGGCACATAGTCAATCTGGTTATACAGCTTTTTGTAGTACACTTCCACAGAAGCCTCGTAGGTATTATCTTTGAAATTCTGAAACCAGCCCAAAGCCACCTGATCGGCCATCTCGGGTTTAATAATGGGCGAACTCAGCGTCCATACGTCCAGCGGGGAACTTGCTGCCGTATTGGAGAGCAAATGCAGGTACTGCGCCGTACGGTTATAACTTGCCTTGATGGAAGTAGTAGCATTCAGCCCGATATTCAGAGAAGCGCGTGGCTCCCAGTTGCCGTATGACTTGATCACATCGCCTTTACCATATTCTTTTCCAGGAAGCACAGGCAGTTTCCGCTGTCCTTTCACTTCTTCGATATAATCATATTCGGTACCTGGTCCCAGGCTGCGGAAATAACTGTAACGGATACCATATTGCAAGGATATTTTGTCCCCGAATTTTTGCTCGTTACCAATATAAAGCGCTGATTCATCAGCATACTTCGGATCAAGACTAATATCGGTTGTTTCTCCTTCGGAAATGGCTATAGCCTTGCCCGGACGGGAATCATACCGGATATATTGTCCGCCAAAAGTAAGCTGGTTGTTCGGTGTGATGTAATAGGTGAAATCGGGCTTGATACTCTTGCTGATGATCTTAGATTTCCAGTCAAATTTATCCCTGGCATTATCATCATTCACATTCTGGCCCAGAGAGTAGTCGTAATTACTATAGTAGCCAGTCAGGTTCATGAATAATTTGTTGGAAAAAATGTGATTCCAGCGCCCAGTGGCAGTAGCATTGCCCCAGCCAAAGGCGAAGTCGCCTCCACCGAAAACATCTTTACCAAAGTATCCTGATGCGAAAAAGGTATCTTTTTCTCCCAGCCGGTAATTCACTTTGGCCGTGAGATCATAAAAATTGAATTTGGAATCGCGCAGGTCTTTATTCAGAAACGGCTTGGCCAGAATGTCGATGTACGAACGCCGCGCGGCTACGATGAACGACCCTTTTCCTGCAGCAAAAGGCTGTTCATAAGTAAGGCGTGAGAATATGGAACCTATCCCACCATTGATTTCACGTTTTTTGGCATTCCCCTCTTTCATCCTGACATCCAGAATAGAGGATATCCTTCCGCCATACTGCGCCGGGATCCCGCCCTTGATCAGTTTCACGTCCTTCACCGCGTCGGGGTTAAAAACCGAGAAAAAACCAAAAAGGTGAGAGGAATTATAAACCGGTGCCTCATCCAGCAGCACCAGGTTCTGAGAGATATCCCCGCCACGAACGTTAAATCCGGAGGCTCCCTCTCCCACGGTGGTCACACCCGGTAAAAGCTGGATGCTCCTGATCAGGTCCACCTCACCAAGCAGCGCTGGCATCTTTTTGATGGTTTTCATTTCCACTTTATTCACCGACATCTCAATGCTGCGGACATTCTCATCTTCCTTCTGGGTGGAGATCGTCACCTCTTGTAGCTGATTACTTTCATCGGCCATTTCGATATTCACCGTCTGGTCTGTGGACAGGTTTACCTCTTTGATTATCTTTTGATATCCAATGTAACTGTAAACCACATTGTACTGGCCTGCCGGAAGTGTGAGGGAATAAAATCCGTAGGTATTGGTGGTCACGCCCGTTTCCGTCTCGCGGACATACACCGAAACACCAATGAGGCCTTCTCCGTTTGCAAGGTCTTTTACAAACCCGCTGATCGTCTGTTTGGTCTGGGCATCTGCGGTAAGGCTCATGATCATCATCAAAGCCAGCATCAATGCTCCTTTTAACTTTTCATTTTTCATGCTAAAAAAATTTTTTTTCATCTGTACTATGTGTGGTGTTGGTATATCCGTTAGCAACTCGTTTAACGACTGTCTGACAACTCAGCCGACGTTTACCCTTATGTGTTTTCAGAAATATTGTAAAACCAATATTAAACAGCTGTACAAAACAAGCAATTACGCACCAAATCCTGTACAAAAAAGTGACGAACCTCTGTAAAACAGGAATGAATGGAATGAACGAATACGGGAACGTAATATCCGGAGTAGTACTTTTTTATGAAAGTTTCATAACCTCCCCGTCGTCCGTGCATGTGGACAACAACTCTGCACTGGTTTTTTTGAAAAGAGGGTGTAAAAAATCAGAGGCAATTTCGGAAAGAGGAACCAAAGTAAAGCGCCTTTCATGAAGCCTGGGATGAGGTACCGTCAGCCGCGCGCCTGCCAGCACAAAGTCGTTATAATACAGTATGTCAATGTCTATAACCCGTGCGCCCCATTTTTCATACCGAATCCTGCCCAGCTCGTGCTCTGCTTCCAGTACAATCCGGAGTACCTCTTCCGGCTGCAATGCTGTATTTACCTCCAGTACCTGGTTCATAAAAGCAGGCTGGTCCGTTACACCCCAGGGAGAGGTCTCATAAACCGATGATGCCCGGACAATCTCGCCCACACGTTTTCCGATGAGCAGCCGGGCGGCCTGCAGCACCTGGGAACGTTCGCCCAGATTGGATCCCAGCAAAAGATATACCGAATTTGAGCGAGCCATAAAGTTTTAACCTGATGAGACCTGGAAGAAGCAAGCAAAAAAAGGGACCACCCAAACCGGGAAGTCCCTTTCCAATAAATTCGTAAATTTCTTAGAATGTAAGCGTGCCTTTGTCGTATGCTTTCTGAATAGTAGCTTCGATACCATTCTTGTTGATTGTACGAAGTGCAGAAGCAGCTACTCTTAACGTAACCCATTCTCCGGTTGAAGGAAGGAAGAAACGTTTCTTTTGCAAATTCGGGAAGAATTTACGTTTTACTTTATTGTTAGCGTGAGAAACATTATTTCCAACGCGTGTTCTTTTTCCAGTAATTTGACAAACCTTAGCCATGACCTTACAATTTTTCCAAATGAGGGTGCAAAGATGCGTAATTATTTTTTTATGAGCAAATAAGCGTAAAATATATTTTAAAATTTTGTTACAAAACACCCTGTTCACCACCGCATCCGGAACCCTACGCCGTGAATATTATCAATTTTGATGGCCGGGTCAGCGGATAAATATTTGCGCAACCTTGAAATGAACACGTCCAGGCTCCTGCCCATGAAATAATCGTCATCACCCCAGATCGCCTTCAGCAGGTCATCGCGGCGGATCACCTGGCCGGGGCGGTCGGACAGATATTTCAGTACCTCCGCCTCCCTGAAGGTCAGATTTTGCAGCACCCCATTCCCCGACAAGGTAAGTTTTTGAAAATCAAAATCGTAAATTCCCACTTTCCCCGGCTCAATCTTTGACGCCGCAGGGGTGGCAGAGGTACTTCTCCTCAAAAAAACCTCGATCCGTAGCCTCAGTTCCTCAATACTGAAGGGTTTGGTAATGTAATCGTCACCCCCAAGTTTGAGTCCTTTGATCTTATCCTCCTGCAGTGAGCGCGCCGTCAGGAACAGAATGGGTACCAGCGCATCCTGTTTCCGGATCTGTTCAGCCAGGGTAAAACCGTCCATTTTGGGCAGCATAATATCCAGCACACAGATATCAAAATGCTCTTTCCCAAATAATTCCAGGGCTTCGGCACCGTCTGCGGCATGAATGATGTCGTAATCAAATTGTTCCAGATTATCTTTGGTAGCGAAAGCGAGGTTAGGATCATCCTCAACGTATAATATTTTCTTTTTCAAGTTTGTCCGGTTTTAAAGCGAATGTATGTGTTATCTGTTTACTTAAAACTTCTGCCCCGGTCTGCTTTTCCCTGCGGGATACGTATCTTAAAGCTGCTTCCCTTTCCCAGAGCGCTGTCCAGGGTCAGTTTCCAGTGATGCGCCAGGATGATCTGCTTCACATAACTCAGGCCAATACCGAATCCTTTGACATTGTGCACGTCGCCATAAGGTATCCTGAAAAACTGGTTAAATATTTTTTTCTGGTATTCGGGGGCTATACCAATACCTTCGTCCTGCACGCACACCACTAGCGCACGGCCCTCATTGCTGGTTCTGACGATCACATGCGGGATATCTTCCGAGTATTTCAGGGCATTATCGATCAGGTTGTTCATCATACAGCGAAAGTGGAACGGATCCGCTTCAATAAACGGGTCGCTCGTTTCGCTGGTGAAGTTCACCTTCTCGTCGTAAGGCAACAGTACCGAACGAATCACTTCGTCCACATCAAACCATTCCTTTTGCAGATGTAAGGCATTTTGTTCGGCCTTTGCGGTGGAAAGTACCATTTCTACCTGCCCCTGCAGCCGCCTGATCTCTTCCTGAACAATACTTACATACCGGCTGTGCCTTTCGGGCTGGCTGGTAATGATGTCCGAATTCAGCACGTCGGCGGCAATTCTGATGGTTGAAATGGGCGTCTGTAGTTCGTGCGTCATGTTATTCACAAAATCCTTTTGCACTTCCGACAGCTGTTTCTGGCGGAGTATTACAAAAAGTGCGTAGGCAAAAAGCGATACCGCCACCAGTACCAGCGCCGACGACCCGATGGCGTTGTTGATACTTCCGGCAAAATAGGCCTCCTGCTCGGGAAATCTTACGCCGAAGTAATAGGGATACTTGTCGGTTTTGATCCAGTCGGAGGTCGGGGCGGAGGTTTTGTCATTATTTTTGGTACTTAACGACATCCCGTACCGCATCCTGTTGGTGGTACAGTCATAAATTCCGATCTCAAAATCAGTGATAAGGTTGTGTTTCTGGAAGCTCTCCTTGATGAAATGTTCGAGTAACTCGGGCTGTGTGGTGGAGTTGGTGTTCACCAGAAAATATTCCGGGGAAAGCTGTTCAACCGGGTTCACTGTCTGCATCACGCCATTCACTTTTGCCAGCTGGCCTGCCACATCCTGCAATGCAACATGGGCGTTCTGGTTAAACTGCCTGCGACGTAGTTCAAGCGCCTGCTTCACCCAGAATATCTGTGTGATCACCACGCCGATAATCAGCAGGGCAGAGAAAACGGTAAGCCATTGAATGGTTCTGCGGGGCATTAAAAACGCAATTTTATTTAGGTAAAGTTAACCGTTTTTATTTTCCGGGACTGCAGCGTGGTTTTTGATCAACAGATACTACGCTCCGTCGGCAATATTATTCTCCTTTAGTACACTTAAATTTATTAGACAAAAAGATTTTTTTCTGCCATATTTATATCGCCCTTATTACTCAGCCCTTATATGAAAAATTTCTTCCTGTTCTTTTCCACGGCTCTTTTCGTCTGGGCCTGCAGTACCGTTCCCGATCCCGCTTCCAAGGTATACTATATCACCGAAACCACCACGACACGCCAGCCATCCGGAATTTGTGCTTTCAGATACAAAATTACCAATTCCTATTCCAGGCTCGACAACCAGAGTCAGCAGAATGCCGTAAGGGCAGCTTTTGATCTCTGGCAAAAAGGAAACCCTAACCTGCTGTTCCTGCAAAAGCAAGATGGCCTTACTACAGAAATCGCCATCCGGTTTGCCGAGCCCTCCGAAATACCACAGGGCACCCAGAAAGCGCCGATCGGCTTGGTCCGCGGAAATATCCCGACCATCTCAGCACTGAAAGTGGACAACAATAATTATACCATCTTACTGGATGCCAGTTTCCCTTGGGATACGCATGCCATTACCCGGGCGCTTTCGTTCCACATCGGAAAATTTCTGGGCCTGGAAATTTCTCCGGAAAACGGCTCCATGATGAACCCTGTCTACCTGAAGGAAACCATCCGGTTGTCCGATGCCGACTCTGTCAAAATTAACGCGTTGTACAGCCTGCCATGTACCAGTGGCTGTAACAATTTTCTTCCGCTGTCCTTACCGGTAAATGATATCATCACCAAAAGTATCCGATTAGACAAACAGGGGAAAATAGCCATCAGCGCATCGGGGCGTATGGTCATTGGTTTCTGGCTCGGATGGAGCACGCCAGCGGGTCTGGAAAATGGCCTTTTCAGCGTTCCCATCGGTGATTACAGCCTCGACAGATCCATCAACCACGCCGCGCTCATCTACAGAATCAACAATGAAACGAAATGGAGATATTGCGGCACGGCCTGTGAATTCTCAACAGATGGGGTGAGCCAATGCATTGATGTCACACTGGCTATCAACGACAACAAACCGAGCGACAACGACGGCGCTTACGATGTTACCGTTAATTACAAACCCTGAGTTTCCGGCATGAAAAACTTGATGCTGCTGTTCATCGTGGCCTGGGCCTGCTGCATCCAGGCAGGTTATGCCCAGACAACGGTATATCTGCAAAACTGGCTGGAGGGTGAAAAACATGCTATTAATGGGGAATTCGCCGAAAGCATGAAGTATTACCAAAAAGCCTACCAGGCCGTGGCGAAAACAGACCCTGTCCGCGCGGCCAATGTCTGCAACGACATGAGCAGCGCCTCCTATGGAGATGGCCTCTACGACCAGGCGCTGCGTTATTGTTACCGTGGACTGGCACATACCAAAAACCGGGCTTCCGTACCCGATTCCATTTTTTTTAAACTGTACTCCAGCCTTGGCACAATGTACAATGAAATGGAGCACCGTGATTCTTCATATTTCTATTTTCAATCTGCCGATGCAGTCTTAGATCGTACACCAATAGTTGAAAATCAAATACCAATATATGTTTTGCATCACTATTTGCATCAGGGTCGAGCCTTTTGGAAATTTCATAGATACCATCAAAGCATAATCTACTTTTCCAAAGCCAAATCTCTCTGCCAGAATCACAAACTGACAAATGATTTGCAATATGTTGAAAGTAGCCTTGCTGAGGTTTATGATTTACTTGGACAACCACAAAAATCCCTAGTTTTCAGAATATCAGCAATTAACCACATTTCTTCTAATAATGACGAGTTAGAAAAACTATACACTGGTATCGGGTATACCTACCAACAACTTAATCAAATAGACAGCGCATTAATTTGGCTAAAACGAGCGAGAAACGTTTCAATTTCACAAAGTTTGGAAAATAAAGCTGTAAAAAAACAAGATATTCGCCTGCTTCTCCTCCTAGGACATTGCCATTCCAGTATTGATGATTTTAAGAACGCTGAGTATTTTTTAGACCTGGCGGAGTCTCAATTGGCTACAACTACTGGCAATTCTGCATGGGTAAGGGCAAACATAAATATAGAAAAAGGAAGAAATTCTCTTAAACGAAAAAACTACAACACTGCAGCTCTTTATTTTGAGAACGCCTTTCAGAATACATGCTATAATCGTGATATCACTAATTTTTTTAATTTAATTCTCCCAGAAATTGGATTAAATGCATTATACCTGAAAGGCTATACTTATCATCAAAAATTTAATACTTCCGGTCAAATCACAGATCTTCTATTAGCTTATGAAACCTTCAAGAAACTAATAATTCTAAAAAAAACTGCATACCAGGAAGGCATAAATGATGCCGAGGAAAGATATACATTATCCAAAGAAGGCATAAATATATTTTCCGAGGCCATTCCGATAGCTTATACACTTTATCAAATTAAAAAATCTCCGAAAATCCTGAACCAACTTTTTGAATGGTTTGAACAGGCCAATACCTCCTACCTGAACGACGCCATCAGCAACAAGAATTTGACGAGAGAAAATCTCCCGGCAGCCTTACAAGCCGAAGAGCAAAAAATACTTAAGGAAAAGGCCCGGCTGATCGAAAAATCGGATCCCTCCTCAGCAGAATATCAGGAAAAACTGAACGAGCTAAGACTCAGATGGTACAAATTCAGCCAGAAATTAAATAAGTCGAATAAAACATCGGCCCTTTCGATCCGCCCTAAAGAAATTCAAAATCAGCTGGACCCCGGAGCTGCCTTCATCTCCTATAAATGGTACGGAGATCATATTTACACTTTTATAATTACCCGGGATACCTCCCGCCTGGAGGTTTTACCGGTTAATGCCAAACGATTACAAAACAATCTGGACCATTTAGAAGGACAACTACGTCACAATCCGGGTTTTGGGAAATATTCAGGGACCGAAGCTGCTATTGACTGTTACCGGCTATTGGTTGAACCCTTAAAAAAATGGGTTTCAGGTAAGAACCGGCTGATCATAGCCCGGGACTGGCGGTTTAATTTTTTACCTTTTGAATTACTTGAGACCGGTAAAAAAACACATGACTACCTCACACGGCAGTATGCCTTTTCCTATACCTATTCCGCTGCGTATTTCTGGCAGCATCCGTCACTGGCACAAAAATCAGGACAGTCGGCCACGCGTTCCAGCCTGATTGTCGCACCCTTTATAAACCAGTTAACAACGGAAGTCACAAAAGGCTGGGCACCTGTGGCCGACCTGGATGACCTGGACGACATGGGAGGGGAAAAACTGTGGGCGGAAGGAGCAACCAAACAGGCATTTTTAGACAAGGTGCAGGGGCAGCATGTGCTGCAGCTGGCCACGCATGCCCGGTCGGCAGACAACAACCCCGACGACTCCTTCATACAGTTTTATCCCGGCGGAGACAGCCGCCTGTATCTGAGCGAAATATATGCTCTTCCGTTGCAGGACACCCGTCTGGTTATTCTGAGCGCCTGCTCAGGAGGAGAGGGTATGAGCAAAAAAGGAGAAGGCAATATTTCCCTGGCACATGGTATGGTGCAAGCCGGCTGCCCCTCGGTGATCAGTACCATTTGGGAGGCCAATAATGAAGTAACCGCTTTCCTGACTAAAACAACATACCAATACTTAAAAAAGGGAATACCCGTAGACCTGGCCTTACAGCGTGCGCGAACTGATTTTTTTGATGATCCCGTGCTTAAAAAATTCATGCACCCTTATTACTGGGCCAATCTGACGCTCATTGGTAATTATGATCCTGTTTTTAACACGGGAACCGGATACCTGTGGTTTGGAATTGCGGGAGTGATCCTGATTTTAGCAATGATGTTATATATGATGAGCAAACGCTCCGGTAATAAAAAAAGTGGCCATACCGAACCGGATGACCACTGATCAATAATCAGGGATGACAGTTAGAGCCACCGCCGCAGTTGGATTTTGGTGGCTGGTCTGCATCTCCCTCAACCGATCGGGTGACCGTATTTTCAGGAGAAACACCTTGTTCGCTGCAGGAAGTGGCCAGAACCAACAGTAACATAAAACCAAGTAACGTTTTCATAATTAGGTATGGTTTACGGAACCTCCACCAGTGGAAGTTCCGCAAATAAGATACCAGGTTAGACTTTGAGATACCAGATCTTTACCAAATTGTTAGTAAGCGGTCAGATAATAAAAAAAGTGGTCATCCCGAAAACAGGATGACTACTGATCAATAATCAAGGGTGGCAGTTAGGTCTGCCACTGCAGTTGCCCTTTGGAGGCTGGTCAGGATCTTCTTCAACCAATCGGGTGACGGTATTTTCAGGAGAAATACCTTGTTCGCTGCAGGAAGTAGCCAAAACTAATAGTAACATAAAACCAAGTAACGTTTTCATAATTAGGTATGGTTTACAGAACCTCCTCCAGTGGAAGCTCCGCAAATAAGATACCAGGTTAGACTTTGAGATACCAGATCTTTGGCAAATTGTTAGTAAGCGGTCAGATACTAAAAAAAGTGGTCATCCGGAAAACCGGATGACCACTGATCAATAATCAAGGATGGCAGTTAGGACCACCGCCGCAATTATTTTTCGGTGGCTGGTCAGGATCTTCTTCCACTGATCGGGTGACCGTGTTTTCTGGAGAAACACCTTGTTCGCTGCAGGAAGTAGCCAGAACCAACAGTAACATGAAACCAAGTAACGTTTTCATAATAAGGTATGGTTTACAGAACCTCCTCCGGTGGAAGTTCCGCAAATAAGATACCAGATTAGACTTTGAGATACCAGATCTTTACCAAATTGTTAGTAAGCGGTCAGATACTAAAAAAAAGTGGTCATCCGGTTTTCCGGATGACCACTGATCCATAATCAAGGATGGCAATTAGGACCACCACTGCAGTTAGATTTCGGTGGCTGGTCTGCATCACCTTCTACTGATCGGGTGATCGTATTGTCAGGGGAAACACCTTGTTCACTGCAGGAAGTAGCCAGAACCAACAGTAACATAAAACCAAGTAACGTTTTCATAATAAGGTATGGTTTACAGAACCTCCTCCAGTGGAAGTTCCGCAAATAAGATACCAGGTTAGACTTTGAGATACCAGATTTTTGGCAAATTGTTAGTAAGCGGTCAGATACTAAAAAAAGTGGTCATCCGGGAAACTGGATGACCACCAACAAACAATTACGGGTTACAGTTAGAGCCCCCGCCGCAGTTTGACTTCGGAGGCTGGTCAGGATCACCTTCAACCGATCGGGTGACCGTGTTTTCTGGAGAAACACCTTGTTCGCTGCAGGAAGTAGCCAGAACCAACAGTAACATGAAACCAAGTAACGTTTTCATAATAAAAAAGTTTAGAAGAAACTCCCCCCGTTGGAAGTTCTGGCCGTTAAGGGGAAGGCTACATTCACATTTCCCCCGGTTCAGGAAAAAAAATTTCCGGCGGTGTTACTTTTTTTGGAGCAAGAGGAATAAACAGTTCAAACAGGCACTGCTCAGCACATGAAGCTTTTTACAGACCGAGAAATCGTTGATGCAATATTTTCAAAAGAATCCAGGGCAGTGAATGCCGCTACCGAACAGGTGTACAAGCAAAACCAGAAGAGGATTACCCAGTTTGTGTGTACCAACGGAGGAACCAAAACGGATGCGGAAGATCTGTTTCAGGATCTGACGATCATATTTTTAAACAATGTATGGAATGAGAAATTCTCTCTTCGCGACAATGCCCAGATCAGCACCTATCTGTACAGTATAGCGGAAAACCTGTGGTATAAAAAAATCCGCAGCTCAACCTCTGCACTTAGGCGCGAAAAGAACTACATGGACGACTTTCTCGCAGCCGCACCCGACCAGGACAGTCCTGTGCAGCAGGTGATTGCAAAGGAAGAGGAAAACTGGAGCCATGTCATATTCAATAAGCTCCGGACCGAAGCACAGGATGTATTGAAAGCATATTATGACGAAAAACTGAGCATGAGCGAGATAGCGATTCGCCTGGAATATACCAATGCAGATACCGCCAAAAACCGGAAATACCGGGCCATGGAGGAATTGAAAAAGCTTATTAAAAAATTCAGACCGGAGTAGTTCCCTGCCTGATTCACCGGTGTCACAACACTAAAAATCAACGATACCCATGAGAAGACCAACCGACAAAACAGAAGAGCAGGAATGGATAGAACGTTATCTTGAGGGCAAAATGTCCGAAGATGAACGCAAACACTTCGAAACAGAATTAGCAAAGGACATTAACCTGTCAATGGACACCCAACAATTAAAACAAGCCCACCGCCTCATGAAAGAGGCTTTTCTGGAAGAACAGGCACTGGCTACCGTCAGGCGCCTGCAGGCTGCCAGCCGCTCCCGCGAAAAAATCATTTACTGGAGCAGGTACCTCGCAGCGGCATCGGTAAGCGGCATTATTTTTGTCACCTATCTTTCTTTAAGTATGCCCCGGTTTCCTGACTCGGAAAACGATTTCACGGTGGTCCGCGGGGCCAACACCACCACCATGCCGCTCAACCAGCGGGCCGTTTTCGATCAGTTTTTTGAAGGACAAGCACACATTGCCGAAGGGCAGTACATCCTGGCAGTCAGGAATTTTGAAACCGTATTGCAGTCCAGCGACCTGAGACCTTATTTTAAAGAAGCCGCCCAGTGGCATCTGGCGGTAGCCTATCTGAAAAGCGGGGATATCTCCCGTGCCGAAAATCTTTACCAAAGATTTGATCATTGTACCGACTGCGAATATACGGTGGGCACAATGAACCGCTGGAAAATATGGTGGCAAATCCGCTGGAAAAAGTTGCTGCCATAAGACTTTTATTAGTAACTTAATGTCTCAATTAATAACCTTCCTGTGCCGTCATGAAATTACCGTGGAACAGTTCCTCAAAGAACCTGATTCAACTGTTTCAAGCTACTGAAAAACCCACTGTAAACCAGATGGTAAGCCTGATTTCCGAATTTTTCGGAAAGGCGGTTTCCGGAGAAGTCAGGCAAATGGGCATTGATTCCCGTGATCACGAGCTGCTGCTCTACCGCGAAACCATGACTGAGCTTGCGGCATTGCTCAGAAACCAATATCATCTCTGGGAAAACTGGACCAGAAAAGAGGTGGACCGGCGTATCCCGGATATTGTAACTGCCACCGACTGGAAATTACGCATTCCTGGTTACCGTTATTCTCGGGAAGAAACGGGTACCTTGGGCAAACAGGGCATGGCGATCATCAGAGCCTTGCCTGAGTCTCTGAGCGTATGCCTGAAAGACCGCAAGGAGACGGTCAGAAAAACCCTTGTCAGGAAATATGCCACCAAAACCGAGGATGCTCAAGCGGTTTCCGAACGCACCCTTCGATGTGTCATCACCCTCAAACGTCACCAGGGCTGGGGAAAAAACACCATTTTTACCTGGAGCAAAGACAGGGAACTAAACCTGAAGTATACCCTGGTAGAAACCTATCTGTATGAGCAGCTCGCCTTATACTCCTTTGTTTTTAAGGAGGACAACAGGGCCGTTTTTATGGAGGATATCCGTTATAAGTTAAAACAATATCTGATCAACAAGCTTTCTTCGCATCACCAGCGGGCTGAAATTGCGGAAGAAATCATACAGGAAATTCTTATTTCTTTCTTTGATAAAAAAGCCGGGTATGCCGCCCACCCCGAAAAGTTTTATGTAGATACCCGGCTCCATACCTATTTTATCAAACTGATTAAGGACAGCCGGAAACTCCGGAAGTACCAGGGCGAAGTGGATGACAACACCGAAGACCTTCCTTTTGATGAGCAATTTTTTTCCAGACAGGGCCATGAGGTATCCGCCAGTGAGATCATGGAGATCCTCCACCAGTGCCGGCTCTTGCTGGATGATAGCTGCAGGGAATTTTTTGAGCTCAGGTATTCCGAAAATTTTGCAGAACCGCTTAACTATGAGGCAATGGCCGACATACTGGACCAAACGCCCAAAAAAGTGGAGAAACTTGCCGGGAAATGTAATGAAACTTTAAAAACTTCGATCATTGAAAAATCTATTGAAAAGGGGATCGTGTTGAAAAAATCATGGACGACTACCAAAAAGAAAGACTTATCCGCGCCGCAAGAACCGGAAAACTGACGGAAGAGGAGTACCAACTGTATTACCAGCTGCTGGAAGAAAATCCCTCCCTTGCCCGTGACCTGGAATGGGAAGGGTTTATGGATGAGCACATGCCCTCTGCCGAAGATGCCGAGCTCTACGAAGCTACTGCCCGGCTCACCATGCCCGAAGAAACCCGGGAAGTATTTCCTATTGGTTACCGGTGGGCGGCTGCGGTCGTTTTGCTGATCATAGGAGGCTGGCTTGTCTTTCAGTTTATCACTGATACCACAGGCCCTGAACTGGCATCGTCTGGCTTTCTGCGCTTTTACAGCGGGGATACCAGGCCCGACAGCCAGCTGGGCTACGCAGAAGGCGATGGGCCGGTTGGCAGGCGTGGCTTAAAAATATGGAGAAACAGCAGGCAGCAGGACCTTGTAAATTACCAGTTTTGTAATGATACCCTACAGTTGTTCTTTCAGGATCTGGAGGATACGCTTCTGATTCAGAAAAGTTACCGGCTTGTCTACAAGACAGACTCCGCAGCTTTCAGCATGGTATCCGACAAGTATCCTGTGGTGGTGCTTGAAAACTGTACCGATAAACCTAAAACCCTCATCCCCGCCAGGCAGTGATTAATTCCACTGCACCCGCTTATCTTACCATTTATGAAAATACCTTTACTGACCCTGTCACTCCTTTTCTGTGTAACCACCACCTCTTTCTCCCAGAGCATGCTTCCGTGCAACTGCAATGCCCTGAATGAAATCCCAAAAAATTACATGGCCGAAAAACAGGCCACTGAGTTGCTGAACACGTATATTGATCAGCTCTGGAAATATTCGAAGATCAGGAAGATACGTGACCCGTTTGTTGTCAAGGAAGCACTTTGTCCGTATGCCTTAACCGATATCTGCCTCACCAAGCTCCCTGATGGTACTGCGGAGAACGTCCGCCTGATTCTGTACAGTAAAGAGTTTCTTGAAGACCTGAATAAAGCAGGACAAACGGCTTCTTATGTAGACCGCCATGTATTACTGCATGAACTGGGGCATCACGTATTAGGCCATCATAAAAATTCCAAAAGTATGGAAGCGCTTCTGTCAATCTACAAGCAGTCGGCCCCGGATCCTAAGGAATGGAGAAAATACGGAGCAGCCAACCCCATGGCCCAGGAACTTGAGGCTGATATATATGCCGTCTGGGCGTTGTCAAAGCTCGAAAAGGGTTTTACCGTGCAGCAACTGGTGAGCCAGTTCAATACACAGATACTCAATCAGAAGGATAAGGAAGCCATCGCCGCAAACCATAGCGACCACCCTCTTTTCCGTGACCGTATCGAGACCATGCGGAAGTTTGAGGCGCAGATGCTCCGGGCGCAAAGTAAGGTGGTGCCCCGGAAATACTTTTCGGATATTGCCAGCAGTGCCTATCTGGACCTGTGGCCCGACGCACCAGTAATAGACATTGCCCTGAACGCCGGTATCGCCCTGGGCGGTATCACGGATTTTTCCTATGACGGAGAAAAAACGGATGGCTTTTTGTATCCGCCAAAAACGTTGAAAAGTATTTCAAATTACCATGCAGGTTTATCCATCACCCGGTTCCGGTGGGACAGGCATTGGCAACGTCATGTGGATATACAGTGGTCCAGGCATAAATATGGTACCACGGTACAAGGCGGTAGCGAAGAGCAGCTGATCGAAAAGTTTCAGGTGGATTACCTGACCGTCGCTCCAAGAATGACCTGGAACAGTGCTACCGGCGGTAAAAAAGGTTCGTTCCAGGCACTTCGTGTGGGTTTAATAGCAGGGTTTGGTTTCAATTTCAGGATCCCCGCCGGGAAAATAAGTTATACCAATTACATCTCTGATGTGCCCACTCCCAAATCCAGGTTTACCCTCGGCCCAAAGGCGGTTGTTGGCGTATCACTTTTAAAGAAGACATTTTTACCAAAAGGTGCCAATATCCTTTTCAGCTACGATCCGCAATGGATACGCCTGGATACCCCCGTGAAAACCTGTGTGATATCTCATAATTTGGAATGTACTCTACAATACTCAATTTTTCGCCACTGAGGTAATCCGATACGCATCCGAGAAGCCGGTTTCCTGTCAGGAGCCCGGCTTTTTTCTTGACCAACAAAATCCTGATTGATAGCGAGTTGCTAGATACTCCCTATTTTTTTCAAAAAAAGATCTGTTTTACCCGTTACCTATGCTCAGGTACCGCGATTAATACTCAGAAAGCGCTGCTGAGGGAGTAGTTGCTTCAACGTAAAACTTTATACTCCACTTTATTAATCACTCACCTCATGAAATTTTTAAACACCAGATTATTCATCCTCCTTGTGTTATTAGGTGGAATGATGACTTCCTGCAGCAAAGATTCAGATGACGTAGGACCTGCATTAACAGGGAAATGGATCATTAAAAGTATAAACTACAAGACGTACGTCGGCAACACGCTCGACGAGGAAGAAACAGAAGACTACTCAGGGGTGGCTTACCTTGAGTTCAAAACGAATGGTACCTTCGTTGCTAAAGACGAAGACGGGTCTGTAGACGAATTCGAATACACGTACAATGCATCCGCTCAGGAGGTCCGTGTTACGGATGACGATGAAGTAACTGTGTTGAAAATACAGGAGCTTACTTCTTCTTCACTGATCATCTATTCCGAAGATTCCGCAACAAGTTCCGGTGTAACCTACAAAGCCCGCGTCACATTCTCCTGCAGACGTGCCTGATCATCATTTTATTCATAAAACTTAAAAGTAACTCCATTTATCCAATTAAATTCTCATGAAAAAGTTTATCATTTTATCCGTCTCACTATTCAGTCTATTATTAGTTACACAGGCCAAAGCACAGGTTTTCGAGAAAGGTACTAAGCTGATAGATGCTGGTTTCGAATTCCAGGAATCGTTTGAAGAAACCGTTATCCCTGTTTTCGGAGCTTTTGAAATAGGCGTAACAGACGACATAGGCGTGGGCGCCAAAATGCGCTTCTGGTCCAAACACGATGTGAATAGTCTGGTGATCCAGGCTACGGGCGCCTATCACTTCGGCAGGTTTATACCGGTAGAAAAGCTTGATGTTTTTGGTAGCCTCGGGTTGGGTGTCAACCGGATCTGGGTATCAGACTATGCCGAATATTCAGCCAGTTCTTTTATGATCAGCCCGCAGATTGGAGCACGTTATTTCTTTACCGAAAAATTTGGTGTAACCGCGAAACTTGGTGTCGACAGTTACAGGTACGACGACGGTTACTATGACTACGGCTCACGTTACACCGATGTCAACCTTGCACTAGGTGTATCCTTTAAATTTTAATCCCCCCGAATTCGATTGAGAAGTAATTTTTTATCGTAATAAAAGTTCAGACACATGGAGGACATTGTTCTCCATGTTGTTTTTTATGGTGGTATCTGATTTTTAGTTCATGGTATGATAATCGGTTAAACCTTCCAGGGGTGATTTCACGATCCTGCCGGGTATCAGGCCCTCTTCCAGTAAAACCCTTTTGAGGATATCCTGGTAAAAGAAAGCAACCGAGCCCGTAAAATGAACCTGATACAGCGCCGCATCCCTGTGCTTTTTGATATACTTTTTTACAAAAAGGGTGAAAGCCTGCGTAACCAGTTCCTGTAAAAACGGGTGTTCGATATGGCTCGCGATAAACCGGGAGAAGCCCGCAAAATACCGGTTTGGGAACGGCTGGCGATAGGTTTTGTCCAGAACCGCCAGCCGGTTGACCTCCGGATAGGTATTGGCAAACTGCGTATATAGCTCGTCCGGCATTTCCTGCTGAAGGTATTGTACCACCAGGGTTTTACCCAGATAAGATCCGCTGCCTTCGTCGCCCAGGAAAAATCCCAGCGACCCGATTGAATGGGTGATATGTACCCCGTCAAACAAAGCATTGTTGGCCCCGGTACCAAGTATACAGGCCAGGCCGGGCTTGTGCCCGCACAGCCCTCGTGCCGCACCCAGCATGTCCGAAGCCACTTCAATAATTTCCGCCGCCGGTATGCATTCACTTAGTGCATCATACACCGGTTTCCCCGATTTCGCATCCGCACAGCCCGCTCCATAAAAATGAATCTCGCCCACTTCGCCTGTCAGCCGTGGTAAAACTTCTGTTTCTAAAATTTTAACAATATCTCCCGTCGACTGGTAAAAAGGATTCATTCCTGCGGAGGCAAGCATTGTCCTGCTCCCCTGAACATCCGTAAGTATCCAGTCGGTTTTAGTGGATCCGCTGTCTGCAATGAGTATGCTCGTATTTTTCAAGATCAGTGTTCTTTTGTCCGGCACTGCTGTTGCAACCGGTAAAACGATAAAATATTAAACCTTATCCGAACTGTTCACCAGTCGGCCCACAATATTAAAACGTTCGAAAACTTTTTCCGTATGCGGGGCATCGCCAAGTTCACGTGTCAGATCCTGTCCCGCCCAGTGCTCGTAATGATGCCCGTTACGCCAAAGCCTTGATGGGCCTACATCGTAAATCATTCCCTTATAAGCACACCAGATTTCTTCCCTGTCCTGCCCGTTACGCAGCGCTAGCTGAGATCTGGAGTACTCTTTGACCTTTTCCTGCATTTATTCCCGGGTAATTATCTTAAATTATGATCAATCCTGCTTCAAATTAAGATGAACTTATGATAATATTTTGACATTAAGACTAAAAAGTATGAACTTGGCGTTTAGTTTGAACAATGACTACTACAAATATGAGAAAAAGCTACGCTGTAATTTGGTGTGCTGTATTATCCATAACCCTGCTGGCTTCAGGTTGCAAGAAAAAGGTAAAACCACTTTCTGAAAGAATTGCAAAGACCTGGACCGCTGAATCCGTCGATCATGCTACAACAGTGGTTTACACCCGCGGCGGGTCTGCCAACTCATGGCCAGGCTACTCTGATTTCCGCCTCATCCTGACCACCGCTTCCGGTGTGAATTCCGCTACGCTTACCGAATGGAATAAAGATAGTTTCACAGGAACCTGGGAATTGGAAGGAGATACCAAGCTGATCCTGAAAAATCTTGTTCCGGTACCAACAGGTACTTCGGGGACTATAGAATTTACCATCAATTCAATTGATGACAGCAAGCTGGTCATTACGAGACTATCTACAAGCAAAAAAACAGGTGATACCATTAATAAGTATACCCTTTCAAACCCCTGATAAGCAGCAGGATTCCCAGTAATTTTGAACTAACTTATCCGGAATATCATTATCCATGACGAAGCCATTTCCTGTGAAGAAGTGGCTTCGTTCTCTTTTAGGCTCATTAAAATAATATGGCAGATACAAGAACGGAGATCAACAGCCTGGGTGAATTCGGCCTGATCCAAAGAATCAATAAAAAAATAAAAACAAATTTGCCAGACACCATTACCGGTATTGGTGACGACTCCGCCGTCATTGACCTTGGTGACGAATTTGGCCTGCTTTCCACAGATATACTGTTGGAAGGCGTTCATTTTGATCTGACATTTTTCCCGCTCAAGCACCTGGGATATAAAGCCATCGCCATCAATGTATCAGACATTGCAGCTATGAACGGTACTCCGCGGCAGGTGACCGTGGCGATTGCATTAAGCAACCGTTTTTCGGTAGAGGCAGTTGATGAGCTCTACGAAGGCATACACGCCGCCTGTAAAGATTTTAATGTGGACCTTGTAGGAGGTGACACAACTTCTTCCCGCTCGGGACTGTTAATTTCCGTCAGTGTTTTTGGCAGAGTAAAAAAAGATAAAATCACCTACCGCCACGGTGCCAGGCCCAACGATCTGTTATGCGTCACCGGCGACCTGGGAGGTGCCTATATGGGTCTTCAGCTGTTGGAAAGAGAGAAACAGGTTTTCATGGCCAACCCTCAAATGCAGCCCGAACTGGAAGGAAAGGATTATGTGATCCAGCGCCAGCTAAGACCCGAGGCCCGGATGGATGTCATTTATGAGCTTGCAGAAGCAGGAGTACTGCCCACCTCAATGATTGACCTGTCCGACGGCCTGGCCTCTGATCTGTTGCATATTTGTGCCCAGTCTGGCGTGGGTGCAATCGTTTTCGAGGAAAAACTACCGATTGACGAACAAACCTATATCGCTGCCACAGAGCTTAATCTGGGACCAGTAACGGCTGCCCTGAACGGAGGCGAAGATTACGAGCTGCTGTTCACCGTTCCGCAGGTTTCCTACGACCTCATAAAAAACAATCCGAAGATTAGCTTCATTGGATACATCACTGATAAAAAGAATGAGGTACTACTGCATACCAATGCAGACAACAGGATACCGATCACGGCACAGGGCTGGAACAGAGAAAATTAAAGTAGGTGTATATCTCAGAAGTAATTTTAAAGGTACCATCCAGAACACAGCGACTTCCGATGGTACCTTTTTCCTGACTTTGTGTCTTGAATAAATATGGAGAAAGCTCATTCCCTATTCACTGTCCGACAATTTCTTTAGGTTATTGGCAATACTGATCAGTGCTCTTATCATCTCGGCCAAAACGCGGCTTGAGATAATAACAAAAAAACCAACGACCGGCCATACAAAGATCAGTGCAAAACTCCCACCGGTCAGAAAACCTAATCCCATACTCCGCCCAAGGTTGTCTGCATTTTCTCCCAGAAATATCGTCCCTATCAGCGCAGCACCTGTGCCAATGATAGCCACCATGGTACCGTAAGATTCTCCCATTGTTTGCACAAAATGGCTGAATACGGGCGTTGCAACGAACTCGTCGGTACTCTTTGCCGAACCTTCCACCTTATCTTTCCTTTCCCACCACAGCTGAAAATTGACCCACGCAGCCAGCGAAGCAATGGCAAACACCAGCAAAAAAGCAAACGTGAACTTGAAGGGCATGCCAAAAATATTATTACTTAAACCGGCATAAAGAATAAGCAGGGGAATCAGCAGGCTGATCATTGCATTAAGGACATAGAGCCAGTAAAATGGCTTCCGGAAAAATTCTCCGCTGTCGATAAACCTGAGATAGGGATGTATAAAACCAAAGAAAAGGGCATGTTTCTGCTCTGCATCTCCCATCATACTCCCTAATTTTTCGGTGGCTTGCCGAAAGCGAAAGCGTTCCGTTGAAAGTTTTAAAGTTGAAAGTTTTAACCCGGCAACAGTCGTTTTAAGACTTTTCACGGCTACTTTAAAGGTTTCGGGATTACTTAGCTGCGCAGGGAGAGTAAATGCGCCCTGTCTGATTTCATAACGATGGACAAGTACCAGGTAACCCTGTGCCAGCAGTATCACAACACCAAAATAAAACCCGAAAGTTAAAAAATCAAATACGCTGGGAGTGGGTACGGTCAGAGAAGGATTAATGATTTCCGAGCTTGTTCTCATGGCGGTCTGCATATTGGAAACCACTGAAAACAGACTTTCTTCATTCAAAAAACTGATAATAAATAACCCTGCAAATGCCATATAGGTCCATAACAGCCATTGCCAATTAAGCCCGAGTGCAAAAATTACGGTAAGTGCCAAAGCAGCTATCACGAGTAAGACTCCAAGATCTCCGGAGACCAGTTTAAACTGTACCGTCTGCTCCACAACATCAGGGACCGATACGTTGGTATTGGCGAGGTTGCCGTAGGGAATAAACAAGCTGATCAGCAAAAGTACCGACACCAACACGCCAGGATAATTGTAAATCGTTTTTGCGGCTGGCGCAGGTACTTGTGGTGTGGAAGGCGGAGCATCCGAGGACGCAGGTATTTTAAATGTATTTTCACTGATTACAGAAACAATCTGACGTGCGAGGTTATTCTCCGGCACAAAGTTTATGCTTTGCCCGGCCTGAGGAATGACATTGTTAAAGCAGTCGGTCTTCGTAAAATAGTAACGGTTGTCGTCCGCGCCGCGTATCAGGCCCGAATCCTGAACGGGATCATAAAATAATACAGTTCCTTGCATAACAGAGAAGTTTTTCGTGGATATTAGAAGCGGCAATGGCAGATGAATCTGAAAAAAGTGAATCAAACTAATTGGAACCAGGGGTTCAAAATATTCTAGAAATCTGCTTCAACAATATATTCATTTATATCGGTTCTTCCTCGGGATTTAGCGGATCTGAGTAAAATTTACCAGGATGGTGCCCATCATGCAGCAGGAATATTACAGGATATCACGCAACCTCCGAAGGAGCGTCTTCGTACTTGTCAGTAAATAATTCATCTCTAACAAAATCTGACAAATCCACATGACATTTTTAACATTCACCCGCCGGCTCGCCATACTTGGCCTGCTGTTAACTGTTGGAATTTCCTGTTCCAAAGACGATGACGACACAACGGTGCTGCCCAGTGTTGATATCATGGAATCAACCACCTCTTTGGGTAAAGTATTAACCGATGGCTACGGAAAAACGCTGTATTTCTTTTCAAAAGATGCTGCCGGTGCGTCGGTCTGTACCGGTACTTGCCTGGACAACTGGCCGGTTTTCTCTGTGTCAACTTTAAGGCTGGGAACAGGACTTAATTCCGCTGACTTTGGCACTATCACACGCGCCGACAATAAAACACAGGTTACGTACAAAGGCTGGCCGCTTTATTACTTTAAGAATGATGCTGCCGCCGGAGATGTAAAAGGAGAAGGCGTGGGCACCATTTGGTATGCAGCTAAAACTACGTACTCCATTATGCTGGCCAATGCACAGCTTGTTGGTAACGATGGCAAATCTTATAAAGCCGACCATACCGAAGGAACAGCGGAAACCCAGTTTTTCGTAGATGATATGGGCAGAACGTTATATGCCTTTAACAAAGACAAGAAGAATAAAAACAATTTCACCAAATCCGATTTCAGTAATGATGGTACCTGGCCCATTTACACCACTGAAATAAAAGAGGTGCCTTCTACTTTGGATAAATCCCTTTTTGCGGTCATAGATGTTTATGGAAAAAAACAGCTAACCTACCGCGGCTGGCCATTGTACTATTTTGGCTCCGACAACAAGGTAAGGGGTGCAACAAAGGGTGTAAGTGTACCATCTCCAGGCGTTTGGCCCATTGTCCAAAAGGATTCGCCCAACGCTCCTGAATAAATGATCTTATTGTGGGGTAATGCGGAAAGGTGGCTTCCAGTCTGGAGGCCGCCTTTCTTTTGACTGTACCATTCCGCTGCCACAACCTGTTAGCTGCCCCAGCCCGCAATGAGTTTTTCAAATAACCCCTGTAAAAATAGCGTATGCTTTCCGGCAAGTCCGGAACCCACCGTGTGGTCACCAATCCCAACCACGGGCATCACCCATTTGGTAGTGCTGGTCGTAAAAATTTCATCGGCATTCATTATCTCATCCAGTAACACCGGTCTTATTTCGGTCTCGAAATAAGGCTCGGCCAATTCCAAGACTACCTTCCTGGTGATACCATTCAGGATATTACGATCAGAGGTAATCAGCTTGTTTCCTTTAAAAAGGAAAATATTACTCCGCGTCAGCTCGCTGACCTCCCCGTCTTTATGAAACAACAGATCCGCCGCTGACTGGTGCCTCATTTCATCTGCCATCAAAATCATGTGCACATAGTTGGTCGTTTTCACTTCTGGCAGATCGCGGACATATTCATAAGGCAATACCTTTATCCCTTTCAGCCTTCCGGCCGGGTAATCCTGCGGCAGAGGTTCGGCCCGGATGATAAAATTAGGTTTGATCACATGGACGCTATCCGGAGCATAACCTCCCGTGAGTATAAACCTGAAAGCAATATCAGCTTCTCCGGACAGCGCAAACAAGTCTGCCAGGATTTTACTGGTTTCCTCCTGTGTAACGGGCAAATCAAGTTTCATCAACCGCGCCGAATTCGCAAAACGGTTCCAGTAATCATCCCAGCGGAAAGGAATCCCGTTGTAGGTCCTGAAATAATCAAACAGACCAAAACCACGGAGCAGGCCAAGGTCATTGGTTTGCAGCAAAGGCTGGGCAACAGGTACTATTTCTCCGTTAAAAAATTGGTAAAATGCCATTTGTATTGTCTTATTAACCGTTTGCATAAAGATAAATATTCTTTAAAAGGGGTGGTCAAATATTCTCAAAGGAAATTACGCCCCCTTTTAACATCAGTTACAACCATTTACAACTTCCCTTTGAGTTTCTCGCCAGTATTTAGGTACTTTGCATACTTCCCAAATGTTCCGGAAGTAGTACGCTGCCCTCCTGACAGGAAATGCAGAATTGAATTTGCCTTCTGATGATAAAAATTGAGCAACTGCTAGAAACACTGAAAACCGAATTTGCCAGCCATAGTTACGGTACATCTCCCGCCGAACTCTATGATCCTATCCGGTACATTATGTCACTCGGCGGCAAACGCTTTCGTCCCTTGCTGACGCTCCTCTCCGCATCTCTTTATACCGATGACTGGCAGCACGCCTTAAAACCGGCCATGGCCGTTGAAGTTTTCCATAATTTCACGCTGATGCATGATGATATTATGGACAACGCGCCGCTCCGGAGAGGCAAACCCACTGTTCATGAAAAATGGAATCCGAACACGGCTATTCTCTCGGGCGATGTAATGCTGATCAAAGCCTACGAGCTACTGATACATGTCCCTGAAAGTCAGCTACGTAATGTAATTGAACGTTTCAACACCACCGCTGCGGAGGTGTGTGAAGGCCAGCAACTTGATATGAATTTTGAAACCCGCTGGGATGTTACCGAGGAACAGTATCTGGAAATGATCCGGCTTAAAACTTCTGTAGTACTGGGTATGTCGCTGGAACTGGGAGGAATTATAGGCGAAGCCGACGCGGCTGAAAAAGCACTGCTCTACAAGGCCGGAGAGAGTATGGGGCTCGGATTTCAGCTGAAAGACGACCTGCTGGATGTGTATGGCGATCCTGAGAAATTCGGGAAACAGGTAGGCGGTGATATTATTTCCAATAAAAAAACTTTCCTGCTGATAGAAGCACTTGCAAAAGCCTCTGGAGAAATACGAAACGAACTGGATCGGTGGATTTCCGCAGAAACTTTCAACAAGGAAGAAAAAGTAGAGGCCGTAAAAAATATTTACAACAAGCTGGGTATTTATGAGATCACTGAAAATAAAATAAAAGCGTATTTTAAAACAGGAATTTCAAATCTGGAAAATCTTAACGTACCCTCAGAACGGAAGGATATCCTGCTTGCATTTGTACATCAGCTGGTGGAGCGGGAACACTAATGTAAACCCCAACTGCATACTAAGCTAACTATTTCATTTTAGACCAAAAGAAATTTATGTCAATCACCCTCATACTTGTATTACTCACCGGCGGTATAAGCTATTACGCTTTCAACAATTACAGCTTTATGGACAAAATGCTTCTGAACCCTTACCGGGTGATGAAGAAAAACGAATATTACCGCTTTCTGACGTCCGGCTTTGTGCATGCGGATTTCGGCCACCTGATCTTCAACATGTTAAGTTTATGGTTTGTGGGTGAAGGAATCGAAAGACTTTTTGCGATGCTGTTCGGAGCAAACGGCTCTTTTTACTATCTCTTTTTGTATCTGGTGGGTATCATTGTGTCGGACATACCCACCTTTATGAAACATCGCAACAATTCCAATTATAATTCCCTGGGTGCCTCTGGCGGTGTTTCTGCAGTTTTGTTCGCTGCTATATTATACGCCCCTCTGATGGATATCTATCTGTATTTCTTCATTCAGCTGAAGGCATTCATATTCGGGATATTGTTCCTGGGTTATTCGTTATTTGAAGCCCGCCGCGGAACCAGTTATGTCAACCATAGCGCTCACCTGTATGGAGCCATTTTCGGGATGGTTTTTATGGCCGTGGTATATCCGGATGCAGTTCCCGGATTTTTCCAGCAGATCGGTGACTGGATATCGGGCTTTGCAAGATAAAAACGCCTATGTCCATAATCCTAATGAACACTTTCTTTATCAAAGGCCATAAGCTCTGCCTAATTATCCTTTCTGATGACAAGTCCCTTTCCCTGCGGAAATTTGAGCGGTTTCCCGTCATTCAATTCTATTGACAGGTGAATGAGAGACAATAGCTCCGTGAATTTTTGAGAAGACGATTTTGCCAGATAATGTGCCTCTCTCTCCCGTTTGATCTGATCACGGGATAACGAAGAATCGTACAGTTTAAGCTCTCCCATTTAAGTTTAAAGATAGCCATTAGAAAGTTTCAGCATATCGAACAACTTTTGAAAAGTTGTTCAATATAAATCTTCAAGCCTTCAGTTCAGCCAGTACTGTAATACTTCCAACCGTTTTATCCTGAAGGTTAACCTTTATATCCGCATCCAGCGGAACAAAGATATCCACGCGTGACCCGAATTTGATAAAACCCATTTCGGTACTCTGTTCCACTTTATCGCCTTCCTTGACATACCAGCGTATCCGCCGCGCCGCTGCACCGGCTATCTGGCGAAAAAGCACATCTATACCTTCCTTATTTCTGATTACCACAGTGGTTCTTTCATTATCCGTGCTGGACTTCGGGTGCCAGGCTACCAGATACAGACCGGGGTGATATTTGAAATACTGAATAACACCACTGATGGGGTTCCAGTTGATATGCACATTAAGCGGAGACATGAATATGCTGATCTGCCGCCGGGGGCCTTTGAAGTATTCGGTTTCCACCACTTCTTCTATCACCACCACCCTGCCATCACAGGGTGCAACAATCTGCGTATCACTTTTATGAACGACACGGCTCGGTACGCGAAAAAATTGTACTACAAGCAAGAAAACAATAATGCTGGCAATCAACGTTATTCTGGGTATCCAGTATCCATCCGGAAGAAGATAATTGATACCTGCATTAATCAGTAGCAACACAATTGCGGTGACCGCCATGATGGTATATCCCTCTCTGTGTAATGTCATTTTTTGGGGGGGGTGATGTTAAGTCCGTTTATTCTAAAGTATACAAATATCGTATAAATACTGATTTACACACAAGCAAGAGCCCTGCCTGTCCATTTGGATAAGCAGGGCTCCTGGCTTATAAAAGCAAATCGCAAATGACAACTTGTTCAGTACGAAGCTCATTACAGCCCATGCTTTTGTGAAATTTTATTCAATCACTACGCACTCGCCATTTTTAACTTCCTGTTCTACCTTTTTAAATTTCACATCGCGCAGGATCCTTCCATCCCGGTACTGAACCGACACTTTCTGGTTACGGTCCGCAATTTTTATGGTTCGTACCGGCTGCGCTTTGGTAGTTGACTCCATTGAAGCCGCAAACTCGTTGCCGTCCTGCTCAAAATCTTCCTCACGGTTGGTATGTAATACAGGCGCCGGGGTGGGCCTGCGAACCTGCTGGGGAACGGCAGTTGGCGGGGCCGCTTCTTCCTGAGGGATATCAGCCTTCATGAGGAAGGATATCATATCAAAATTCACTTTACTGAGGAAGCGTTTGAACAATTCAACCGATTCAAATTTATAGATCAGCAAAGGATCTTTCTGTTCAAATACTGCATTTTGCACCGACTGCTTCAGATCATCCATTTCGCGGAGGTGTTCCTTCCATTCCTGGTCGATCAGAGAAAGCACAATGGCTTTTTCCATTTCGCGGGTGATTTCCTTTCCGTTATTTTCCAGCGCTTTTTTAAGATTAACCACTACGCCGGTTTGTTTCAGCCCATCGCTGAAAGGAATCATAATTTCGGTAACCGTAGCACCTCTGTCGGCAAATATGGACCTAAGTATCGGCAGCGCCTTTTCAGAAATCGCCTGATTTTTATCCTGATATTGCTTTTCCGCCGCTTCATATAACTTCTGGGCACGGGTACTTACGTTCAGCGAACCGAACTCCGATTCACTGAAAGGCAACTCCATCCCCAGGTTTGTAATCACGGCAAGTTCCAGCTCAGGATACGTCTCTCCATTGGTAACGATTTCCTCGCACACATCAAAAAGGGTATTGGCAATATCAACCGCCAAACGGTCACCGAACAGCGCATTTCTGCGGCGGGTGTAAATGGCATCACGCTGGTAGTTCATCACGTCGTCATATTCAAGCAGACGCTTACGCATACCAAAGTTATTTTCCTCCACTTTTTTCTGAGCACGTTCAATAGACTTGGTGATCATACCGCTCTGAATCACTTCTCCTTCTTCAAGGCCCATGCGGTCCATCACCTTTGCCATCCGGTCTGAGCCGAAAAGGCGCATCAGGTTATCTTCCAGTGAAACAAAAAACTGAGAAGAACCCGGATCACCCTGCCGTCCTGAACGCCCTCTTAACTGACGGTCTACCCTGCGGCTCTCATGACGCTCAGTACCAATAATGGCCAGACCACCCGCCGCTTTGGACTCGGCAGTAAGCTTGATATCCGTTCCCCGGCCAGCCATGTTGGTTGCTATGGTAACCGTCCCTGGCTTACCCGCTTCTGCAACCACTTCTGCTTCGCGCTGATGTTGTTTGGCATTCAGTACCTGATGCTGGATTTTTCTGAGTGTTAGCATCCGGCTGATGATCTCCGAATTTTCAACGGAAGTAGTACCCACCAAAACCGGCCTGCCGCCTTCCACCAGTTCTACGATTTCATCTGTAACCGCATTATATTTTTCACGAACCGACCGATATACCTTATCCTCCTGGTCCTTACGCGTAATACCAACGTTGGTAGGAATAGATACCACATCCAGTTTGTAGATTTCCCAGAATTCACCTGCTTCCGTTTCCGCAGTACCGGTCATACCGGCGAGTTTATGATACATCCGGAAATAGTTCTGCAAAGTGACGGTGGCATAGGTTTGCGTAGCATCTTCCACCCTCACGTTTTCCTTCGCTTCAATGGCTTGGTGGAGCCCGTCAGAATACCGGCGACCGTCCATGATACGCCCCGTTTGCTCATCTACAATTTTAACCTTTCCGTCCATGATCACATACTCCACGTCTTTTTCAAACAGGGTATATGCTTTTAACAACTGGTTAACCGTATGGATACGTGCCGTTTTAACAGAATAATCCCTGATCAGCGCTTCTTTCTGAAGGACACGTTCCTGCTCGCTTAGGGAAGTATCTTTTTCAATCGCATCCAGATCAACCGCAATGTCGGGTAGTATGAAGAAGTTGGTTTCTTCGGATTCCCCCGTCAGGAAGTCGATACCTTTTTCTGTTAATTCAATGCTGTTATGACGTTCATCAATCGTAAAGTAAAGCGGAGCGTCAGCAACCGGCATCAGTTTCTGATTTTCGGCCAGGTGGATGGATTCAGACTCCTGCATCAACGCCTTTATACCAGGCTCACTGAGGTACTTGATCAGAGGCTTATATTTAGGCATACCCCGGTGTGCCCTGAAAAGGGAAAGCGCCCCTTCCTTTTTGTCTCCGGCAACAATCTTTTTCTTGGCGTCATTCAAAAGGTCCATCGCCAGCTTTTTCTGAGCTTCAACGATCCTCGATACCCGTGGCTTCAGTTCCAGATATTCCTGTTCATCTCCGCGTGGTACCGGCCCGCTGATAATCAATGGCGTACGTGCGTCATCTATTAAAACGGAGTCAACCTCATCCACCATAGCGTAATGATGTTTGCGCTGAACCAGCTCTTCCGGTGTACGTGACATATTGTCACGCAGGTAATCAAAACCAAACTCATTATTGGTACCATAGGTAAGGTCTGCCTTGTAGGCATTTCGGCGGGCTACCGTATTGGGCTGGTGCCTGTCGATACAATCCACACGCATACCGTGGAATTCAAACAGCGGGGCATTCCATTCAGCATCACGCTTGGCCAGATAGTCGTTCACAGTCACAATATGAACCCCTTGTCCTGCAAGTGCATTCAGGAAAGCCGGCAACGTAGCCACCAGGGTTTTACCTTCACCTGTTGCCATCTCAGAAATTTTACCCTGATGCAAAACAACTCCGCCTATGAGCTGCACATCGTAATGAAGCATATTCCACTTAATAGGCTGGCCAATTACGTCCCAGGTACTGTTCCAGTAAGCGGTGTCGCCTTCTATGGTTACGTGTGATTTTTTTGCGGCTACTTCCCGGTCAAAATAATTGGCCGTTACTTCCAGACGATCATTATCCTTAAATCTCCGGGCAGTATCCTTTACAATGGCAAAGGCCGTTGGAAGAATTTCCAGGAGGATTTTTTCCAGCTCTTTGTCTCTTTCCAGAACGAGTGCATCTATTTTCTTAAAAATCGTTTCCTTCACATCCACATTGGGTTCGTTGGCTGCTTCCGCCTTTAAGGCATCTATCTGATCATCAATAGATTTCAGTTCAGAAGCAATTTGCTGTTTCAGCCCTTCCGACTTGCCCCGAAGTTCGTCGTTGGATAAGGAAGCCAATTTTGAATATTCCGCATTAATCCTCTCAACATAAGGAGTAAGCTCCTTTAAATCCCGTTCCGATTTTGTGCCGAAAAGCTTAGAAAAAAATTTAAACATGATCTTTCTATATAGATTTTAAAATCGTCTTTTACTGTAAAAAATACTGCGCCTGAAACAATTCATGTGCCAGATTGTCAGCAAAACTATCATTTTCAAGAACAAAGGTAATTTATTACGAATAGTTATCAGCACTCAGAACGATAATCCTAATATAACTCTAATGTTTTCTTAACATTTCAAACAGGATTTCCAGCAACCGGCCGGGCAGTGTGCCGGGCCATCTTTCCAATAGCGGATCGCATTTTGCAAAATGCGGCATTCAGGAAATGGCCTTTAAACCAAAAAAAGCGGGGTGATCAGCAGGAAAAAAACAAAATAAAATAACTCAATTTTTTCAAGGAATAATCTATTATTTTATATAACTTTCTGAAAACCAAACCATATTAAGTTATGAACATGATGGACCGAATCGGACATTGGGGCGACACGCACCATCCCGCCTGGCTGGATATGCTCCGCATTGTTTTGGGCATACTCCTATTTGTGAAAGGTATCAGCTTCATCAGTGATACCACAAAACTCTCGCAACTCATTTCAGGTCTGGACATTCGTCTCTGGACCGTAACGGCTGTTCATTACGTAGCATTTGCGCATATCTTCGGAGGATTTCTGATCGCGATGGGCTGCCTCACCAGGCTTTCTTCCCTCATTCAGATACCTATCCTGATCACCGCTGTGTTCTTTGTCAATATACGAATGGGATTTTCCTATCTGAACTCGGAGCTATGGCTCTCTATGGCCACCCTGCTTCTGGTACTTACTTTTGCAGTGGTAGGTTCGGGGCGTTTTTCAGTGGACGAGTATATGCGCACCCACGACAGGTAACGCGGGAAATGTCAGATAAGCTCGGGTGTGGTTTTCAGATACTTCTTTTTATATTCCATCGGCGTCATATCCGTCACCTTTTTGAAATGCCGGTAAAAGTTGGAGACGTTATTGAAACCACACTCAAAGCATATCACCTCCGTGGCAAGCCTGTCCTCGATCAGGAAACGGCAGGCATGGCTGATGCGTATCTCAACAAGGAAGTCGTTGTAGGTTTTTTTTGTCATCATTTTGAAATAACGGCAAAATGAGGTGATGCCCAGATTGGCGATAGAGGCCACATCCTGTAAGTTAATATCACTTTTATAATTGGCCAGCGTGTAGGCGTATATCTTATTAAGCCTCAGCGTCTCGGAATCATTGGATTTATAAAAGGCATGAGCCGATGCGATACTCTCCGTTTCGTCTGTTTCCGCGAGGATTTTAAGTATGGACAAAAGGGCAATCAGCCTGTCCAGATTTTGTGCATCCACCGCATGGTGCATGAGCCCGATGACCTTCTCCCTGGCCGTCCCGTTGATCACCAGTCCCTTCTTTGCCTTTTCGAAGAGCTTGGGAATAAGATAAGCCTCCGGCAAAAGCAAAAGATCACTCCCGAGGCAATCCGGCAAAAAGTGAATAATGATCACTTCAACATGCGCCCGGTCCGAAGCTTCCTCCACGCGCCAGGTATGCGGCAGGTTCTGCCCCAGGAGGATCAGTTCCCCGTCCGAAAAATTACTGATATTGTCACCAATAAAACGTACCCCCCTGCCTTTGACCAGGTAATGCAGTTCCAGTTCGGGATGATAGTGCCATACCGTACCAAAACTTGATTCCTTCTCATGCCTGATGCTGAAGGAAGTCTGAGATTTGATCGGTACCCGATGGAAATGAGGTTTCATGTGAATTTGTAATTGGGCAAATTTAAACTGCAGTACATTTTAAAAGCACCGCAACCGATTTTTCTATCCATTTCCCCTTATTCAAAAAAATAACCGGGTAATTTCTGACACCGTCCCTGGAAGAACAGCTTATTTCCTGAAATTTTTAATTCTGTGAAAAGTAAGGAAATTAGCGTCGTGGTTATTGTGTGCACCACCCAGCCCATCGTCATAAGCCGTGCGGGAAAGGAAAATAATATCCTTCTTATCAAACATAAAATCGACGTACTGAAATCCGTGATTCACGACATCGGGGTGTTCCAGCACTATTTTATGAAAATCCCAGTTTATTAAATCCTTCGAGCTGAACAACGCCTGCGTATTGCGGATGCTTGCCGGGTTTTTCCCCGTGTGGGTTGCCTTCACGGCGTCAGGTATATAGTTCACCAGCGACCAATAGCGCTTTGACTTAGGATCATAACGTATGGTAAACTTTTTACTGCCACCGGGAAAATCAATAAATCCCCTATTCCGATCAAAAGATGCTGTCTTTCCATCGTCACTTATTTTAACAAAGGCCGCTTTCTCGCGAAGTGTGGACCGGTCGTCCACGCGCAGGACATCCCAGACCTGTCCCTGAGGGTCCACCACCGCATTGCCTTCTATCCAGGCTCCAAAATGCCCGTTAAGCATGGTGGAATCGTAGGGAAGAACGTTGGAACTGGTCCAGTTGGCGGCTTTCATCGGATCTGCCTCAAGGGGGATAGACATCATAAAAGCGCCATACCTTTTTCCCCATTTTTTTACCGTTCCCATGGCATCTTCCATAGCCCTCCAGAGCCTTCCGTTATGTTCAATGAATGACATGGGCGCGCAATGATATTCTCCTGCCAGCAGTAGTCCGCTTTCTCCATTTGAAGGTTCTGTCCAGGTAACGCCGTTATCCTCAGACTTGCGTATGATTACATTTCCGTGGTGCTTGCTGGTACCCATAAAATACAACCCACCCCGGTGCACGAAAAGCTTGGACCAGAATTGCCCGTTGATGGTCGATATTTCTTTCCACGATTTCCCTTTATCCGACGAGCTGTAAATCTTAGATACCGGACTCACAAACTCTTTTGATTGAGGCCCGAAAAGGTCATGCGAAGCAAGATAGTCTCCATTCTTTAAAACACATATACTTGGCGAGCCAATATAAAGACCTGATGAGGCAGGGCTGTGAGCGACTATACTACCCGGAACTTTGGAAAAGTCGGGGGTCTGTGCTTTTAAAGGCTGATAAAAAAACAAAAGCAAAACGGCGTAAATGCCAGACAACCGGATCATTGTATTCATATCTGAAAAAATAAAGCGTGTTACATGTGTATACCGACTAAACGATGTACACACATAACACGCATGTGGGCTATTCTGTTTGTATTACCAGGGCTTGGATGTTCCCTGGATCAACCACATTTTGGCATAGTGATGATCTTTGCTTTGACCCGCAGGTATGTAATTAGTGGTCCCCAGTCTGTCCACAGCCGCATTGTAATTCACGATGTAGGCAGGATCCAGGTTCGGTGACGGATACATATAACGTATCGGCAATGCAGGTCCATACTGTGCAACGGGTCCGGTTTTCAAGGCAGGGTACCCTGTACGTCTCCAGTCAAACCAGGACTGAACGCTGAACCAGGATGATATCCATTTTTGCTCCAGGATGCGCTCCTGTTTGTTGGCTGCACCGGCATAGGCCACTGATGTTTGGGCATAATACGTATCGAAATTGAATGTGGCCGCAGTAAGAGCTCCCTCTTTGTCCATCGAAGCACGTACCGCCTTTTTGTAGTGATCCTCCGCATCTGTGACACCAAAACCACCCAGCAAGGCAGCCTCCGCCAGAATAAACTCAACCTCAGGGTAATTCATGAGGTTCATGCTGACATATGGATCAACGTTTTTACGGTACCTGTCATGAATGAACGAGATATAAGGATTTTGCTCGTTGGGATATACACCCGTATCATTTCCTTTGTTGTAAACAATACCCTGGGTAATCGGAAGGCCAACAGGCAGCCCCACATACAGGGACGTATCCGCGCTGGAAGCAACTGCGGGTACGTATACCACCGAATAGGTTTCGCCAAACATGTTGGTGAACGACTTGGTTGTTACCTCTTTAACGTTTGCATCCCACTTGCGGCGAACAGGGTTGGCCCAGCGCTGCAGCCTTGGGTCTTTGAGGGAAATCAGCTTATCAACCAGCGGTTTTGCCGGTTTGGTTAACCAGTTGAAAGTAGCTGATGCCAAAGGACCTCCCGGAAATGAGTTGTCTGCATTTGTTCCCAGGTATGCAATAGCGGCATCATCTGCTTTGCTTGTGAATGCACCGGCACTTGCTTCTTTGAACTCCGTTTCGAGGTTGATACCCAATGCACTCATTTCTGCTTTTTTATCGGCAAGGCGCAACGCATATCTTAATCGAAGCGAATTCGCGAATTTTTTCCATTTTGCACCATCACCTTTGTACATCACGTCAGCAGTTGCGCTCACCGCGTCTTTGGCGGTAAGGCTGCTCAGCAAAGTATTGGCCGTTTTCAGGTCGGTTAGGATGCCTTTAAAAACCTCCGCCTGGCTGTCGTATTTCGGAAAAAAAGTACCTGAACTTGCTTTCAGTGCATCAGTATAGGGTACGTCACCATATAAATCCGTCAATAAGCCGAACACAAGAGACTTCATCGTCAGCGCAATCGCCTGAAACATTTTATTGTCGTCCCTTACGCCGTTATCATAAATGATCTGGTTGTTACGGAGAATGTCGTAATATCCGTTCCAGCCCTCGGCAGTCCAGGCATACTGGTTGGTTACTGCCGCGCCTTCATTCGTCCCAGCCTGCATGTACTGCATGGCAGCAGCGATGTTCGATCCATTACGGCCAAGATTGGCAAACGTTTTTCCTGTGTTAACAAGGGTATACGTCAGAATGTAGTTGGACGATATATTCTCCGCACTATTGGGGTTTTTATTCAGGTCGGTCAGATCCTCACAGGCAGACAGAAACAAGCCCAATGTTACGAGCAGGGTGATGTATATTGATTTGGTAGCTTTCATATCGTATTGCAATTTAGAAATCAACATTTAATTTAAAGCCCAATGAACCGGTGTATGGCAATACGTTATAATATTCTACGCCCTGTGTCCATCCGGTGCCATTAGACCTGAAAGCCCTTTCCGGATCCAGCCCTTTGATACCTGCTTTGGTCCACATGAAAAGGTTGTTACCTACCACACCGATGGATATGTTCTGTAGTTTCATACGGCTTACAATGGATCTTGGTAGGTGGTAAGTCACCGACACCTCACGCAGTTTTACGTAAGTAGCACTGTAAAGGTTTTTGCTTGGGAACGGACGGTTGGCGTAGCGATAAGCGCTGAACGGATCCAGCCATTTGCTGCCAGGGCCCCCGAGGTTTTCAGTATAGACCACATTTCCTGAGGCATCTTTTGAAGACAATACGCCCGGGTTCAAACTTGCATCCTGTAACCTTCTGCTTGCTTCCACGCTTCCTTCGGGCCAGGGCAATCCACCGTTTTCAGCATTTCTGCCGCCAATCCAGCTTCCAAGATATTTGTCCGGATTTTCTTTGATCTGATCCACGAGGCTTCTGCTTGGGTCGTAGGATTCTCCGGTGATCGTTTCCTCCAGCTGGCCGTTGTTGCCCAGGAACATCATGGTGTTGGAATAAAACTGACCTCCCTGGCGCCAGTCCACACTTGCATACAAAGAGAAATTCTTATATGTAATGCTCGGCTGGAAACCCATCAGGAACTTGTTGTTGAAGTTACCGATCTTCTTGAGATGGCTTACATCATTATCCGTTTGGTAAAGCCCTCCGCTGGTCACGATAGGATAGCCATAGTACTGAGATGCCTGGTCCTGAACTCTAAGGATGGGTGCTTCAAAGATATCCCCGATTTGTCCGCCTTCGTAGGTCCGCAGCAGCGCTCCGGTGTATGAGGCAAACTCGAAATATTTGATACCTTCCGCAAGTTTGGTGATATAGGTTCTGTTACGCGTCAGCGTGATGTTCATATCCCAGGAGAAATTTTCTCTCTTGATAGGCGTGGCTGAGATACCCAGCTCAAAACCCTTACTTTCTACAAGACCTGCATTGATCTGCTTGTTGCTGGCACCAGATTCAATGGGAACTCCGATCGACAATACCTGGTTTTTGTTACCTCTTTTGTAATAAGTCGCTTCCAGGCCCAGGCGATTCTGCAAGAATTTAAGATCCACCCCGATTTCCTCAGACGTTGCTATTTCAGGTTTAAGATTCTGGTTGGTTAAAGTACCTCCCATATACATGCTTTTGGCTGCGCCCCAGTCTGTTGGCGAAGTTGAAAACGCCTGGCTGTACGCGTAAGGGTTTACATCATTACCTACCTGAGCATATCCGGCCCGTATTTTGGCAAAGGTAAACCACCTTGGCAGCTCAACCATTTCGGACAGCAACACACTCAAAGAAGCCGATGGATAAAAATAAGAGTTGTTTCCCTTAGGTAGTGTACTGGTCCAGTCGTTACGAGCGGTGAGATCCAGATAAACCATATCCTTGAAACCCACAGATGCCGATCCATATACGCCGTACATTCTTTTCTCTCCTAAATAGCTGTTGTAGGTAACCGCACCTGGAGCACCATTGCTGATATTGTACAGTCCCGGAACAACCAGCGCAGATGCAGTATTGTTCAGGCTTCGGTTGTACCGATCCAGCCTGTTCACACCTGCAAAAGCATTGATACTCCAGAGTTCACTAAAGTTTTTTCTGTAATTAAGGATCAAATCCATGTTTGACTCCTTATTGTAATTGTTTGTAAGCTGGTAAGCTCCGTTCACTGCTTCAAAGTTATTCCAGGCCTTTTTTGCCTCCAGGATTTCTTCATAAGAATCTCTTGAATAACGTGCTGTAACAGAAAAATCCTTGGATACTTCGTAGTCTAGCTGCAATTTACTTACTACCCGGTCACGTTTGAAACCGGTTGGGTTTTCATACACCAGGTAAAAGGGGTTATTTTGCTTATCCTTGTATTTTCTTTGTGCGATACCCTCCTGTCCGGGAAGCCAGTAATCTCTCAGGTCGTTGATATTAACCTGTGCTCCTGTTTCATAAACGCTTCTTACGGCATCGTTACGGCTCTGGTCGATCATCGGTCTGTTGTCCGAACCTGATTCAGTAATATTAACATTCACCGATGCACGCAGTTTGCTGGTAAGATTGTACATGGTGTTCAAAGCAAGCGTCAGACGCGACAGATCCGTATTGGGAATAATTCCCTTGTTGGTCATATTACCAGCGGATAACCTGAAATTACCCTTGTCGTAATTTCCGTTGATGGAAACGTTGTTGGTATTGGTTACGCCGGTCTGGAAGAAATCCTTAAAACGGTTGGGATAGGAAACCAGCGGCACCTTCTGGCCGTTGCTGTTCCAAAGTGCCCATTGTTCGCCTTTATCCAAAGCAGCCCCCCAGCTTTCGTTTTCAGGTTCTTCCAGGATATGCGCACCTGTTTTTCCGGATCCGAATTTGTTCTGAACCTGCACATACTGCATAGGAATATCCAGTACCACTGCTGTATTCAGAGAAACGCCTATACCCTTTTTACCGGCAGCACCCGACTTGGTTGTGATCAGTACTACCCCGTTACCTGCTCTGGAACCATACAACGCAGCGGCGCTGGCTCCTTTCAGGATAGATACGTTGGCTATATCGTTCGGGTTAATATCCGAGATAGAGTTCCCCATATCCGCTCCGGCAAAACCGTTTGCAATTTTATTGGCCACCGGCACACCGTCAATGACGAAAAGCGGCTGGTTGTCCCCATTCAGCGAACCGCCGCCGCGGATCACCATACTAACTGTTGAACCTACGCCGCCACCCATCTGCGAGATCTGCACACCGGCTACTTTACCTGCCATGGAATTCAGTACGTTGTTCTGCGGAGTCTGGGTTAAGGAGGCCCCTTCCAATGTACCTACTGAATATCCCAGTGATCTTTTTTCACGTTTGATTCCCAACGCCGTTACCACTGCTTCTTTCAGGGTTTCTACACTTTCTACCAGGTTTACATCAATGTTGGTCTGGCTACCTACTACTACATCCTGCGAGTTGAACCCAATGTAAGAAAAGGTAAGTACCGCATTTGGGCCAGGAACTTCTATCGAATAATTACCTGATACATCCGTCGTTGTACCCATTTGAGTACCTTTGATGAGTACATTCACCCCCGGCAAAGTTGCTCCGTCTTTAGAGGAAGTTACCTTCCCCTTGACAACCTGGGCATTTTGTTCCAGCAGATTGATGTTGAGCAAACCGTTATCCACCGGCCCCATCGATACATTTAAAGGTGACAGTACCACCTGCTTGCCAATAATCCGGTATTTGATCTTCATGGGTACCAGCAAACCGTCCAGTACATCGGCCAGTCTTTCATTGGAGACCTCCATGCTGTACTTTTTGCTATCTGCCAGAAGTTTAGGACGATAGGTAAATTTGATATCAGCCTGTTTTTCTATACCCGTCAGGATCGTAATAACACTCTGGTTCTGAACTTTCAGACTGATCTTCCGATTCAAAAGTTCCTGTGCATCCGCCACCCGTGCGAACGAAGCACTGGCAAAAATCACCGCTATACATACCTGAAGAAGAGATATTCTCATGAGGTGATATAGGAATTCCTGGTTCAGTATTTGTTTTTTCATTAGTTTTGATCTGTTCTTGTTTTGAGAAAAGCAATAACCATCCTTTCATCCGCCGAAATCGGATGTCGTTTGATAAGAACGGTAAAGGAATTTGTGAAAGCCGATAACGCCGGAATCGTTATCGGCTTTTTTTGTATTTAGATTTTTATTTATCCATAGGTCAAAGGTTTACGATTTTAAGGGTTTAGGAATCAATTACACTTCGTGCCGGAAATAATTACCTGCGCGTCCACCACTTTGTATTCTGCTTCAATGGCTTCACATATTACGTCCAGCCTTTCGAAAAGGGTTTCGTTGCTAAGTGATGTAGTCAGCCGGCAGGCTGCCAGCATTTCCTTGTCATATATAATATCCACTCCGTATGCCTTCCGAAGCGCTTCAAAAATATCTGTAACAGGTGCATTGGAAAATGAAAACAGCATCAACTCGCTTTCCGACACGATCACCTGCGGCCTGCTTACCAACGACCGGCTGATGGTTGCCTGCTTTCTCGAAAAAACAGCCTGCTGGTTGGGGATTAGGGTAACTACATTCGACTTCCTGTCTTCATTGTCGCTGAAAACCGACACCTTGCCCGTTTTTACGGCCACCACTACTTTTACATCCCGCTCAAAGGCCGTCACCCTGAAACTTGTTCCCAGTACCTTTGTGATCAACCCGTTGGCATAAACCAGAAAAGGCTTAGCCGGATTTCTGGTCACTTCAAAAAATGCTTCTCCGGATAAAAAAACCTCTCTTTCGCGGCCATTAAACGCTTTGCCATAACTGAGCCGGCTATCTTTTGACATCGTTACTTTACTTCCGTCAGGCAGCAGTACCACAAGCGGCACTGTCTCTGTATTCGTAACTTCTTCCAAATCTCCCTTTGCCCTTTTTACCAATTCGGAATAAGTACCGGGTTTCCCATCATTTGTCTTCTGAAACTGATACCATAGCATACCCATGATCAGTATCACCGACGCCGCCGTCAGCAACCTGGCCAGGTTACGCCTGAAAAAATTATTTCTTACGCTTTCTCTCTCTGTTATCGCAAGCTCAATTTCAGTCCAGATATCCTCCACATCCTTCCTTTCTGCTGGCAATTTGGAAGCCTCCGAAAGTTGCAAAACCACTTGTCGCGCCTGCTCAATCACCTCTCTCTGATAGGGATAGCGACTGATCACATCCTGCCACACCGCATGATATTCGGTATGAAAAAGCTTCGCCCAGTCAATGAAGTTCTCATCCTTGACAAAGTCTTCCACAGTATAAGTCGCATATTTTCTTAGCATAATAATACCCTTCTGACCCCTAAATCAGATTAAAACAAGTTTGTACTCATTTTTTGTAAAAAAAATGATATTTATTTAAATGATGGGAAGCAGGAGCATGATCCAGCCCGCCAATTCGAAGTAAGAGCGTAACTGGCTGATGGCCCGGTGCAGCAGATTACGAACCGACTGATTGTTCAGCTGCATCAGATCGGCAATTTCTTCCAGGCTGAAATTGTGTTGATATCGAAAAGCGATGACTTCCTGCTGCCGTTTGGAGAGCTGCTCAATGCCTCTCCGGAGCCGGGAAATTTGTTCCTGGTCACTTTCGAACTTCATCAGGTAATGTTCAAACGGAAAATCCCCGATGACATTTTCAAGCACACTTTCCTGCTGCTGAATGGATACCTCGGGATGTTTTTCCATATTCCGGACAATCCGGTTTCGCAGGGAGCGGAAGAGGTAAAACTTCACGGAATCGGTTTCCGACAAATTTTCACGATGGACCCATAAATGCAGAAAAAGGTCCTGTATGCTATCTTTTATGAGTTGCCGGTTTGAGGTAACGCGGTATCCATAACTCAATAATTCTTCAATGTATAAATTATAAATTCGGGCAAACGCTTCCCTGTCGCCTTGCTGAAAGGTGTTCCACAAGAGCATATCCGAAGCCGTTGTTTTCAAATTTATCTAATGAGGATTAGTGGTTGTTATTCAAATCAGCCTGTATCAGGTTCCGCGCTGACAAGGGCTAAATATAGGGCTTCCTGCTGGCATAGTATCTATGGATACCAATGGCTAACAATTATTTAAAATTCCCACACGCAAAGAATGACTTAAAATAATAATTTTTTGATAAATATTAAGTCAAACTATGCAAAATTTTAATTTAACTCCAGATAGTTCTATTTTAAAAATTGCATAATCCTATTTTGAGTGCGAGCACCTTATACGAATGATCAAATCAGGATAAAAATTTTATCCTGATTTGATCCAGGTATTCAATCCGATTGTGATTTTAGGGTTTAAATATTTGCCAGCATTACTTTCTGACGTAATATCTGCTTTGCCTTGATGAGCTGATTCTTTACCGTGTTGGTTGAAATATTAAGAAAACTTGCGATTTCCTTATATGATTTCCCTTCTTCCACGTTCAGCTTAAAAATCTGTTTTCTCTTCTCCGAAAGAGAGTTCACAGCATTCTGAACAAACTGGATATAAGCTTCTTTTTCATCCGCTTCATCATCCGTCCAGGTTTTCATGCGGTCAAGGTATCTCTGCCGGGAAATATTATCCTTTTCAAGCTTTTTGAACTGATCAAAGATCTGGTTCCGGAGGCTTACAAAAAGGTAGGACTGAAAGCTGTGATCAGGTTTGATCTGAACGCGCCTGTCCCAGATTTTGGCAAAAACGTCCTGCGTAATGTTTTCTGCTTCTTCTTCGTCTTTTAACAAAGTGGTACAGAACTTGAGGGCGGGGGAGCGAAAGTGGACATAAAGCTGGGTAAATGCCGCTTCATCGCCTTGGGTCACCCGATAAAGGATTTGTTCATTTGGAAAATTCATAGGGTTAAGGAATATAGGATTGTACTAATATCAATGCATTACTGAGAATTCAACCAGCTAAGGTTGAAGCGATAGTGTATGCTACTGCTCATCAGATGTATCAGGTTATCAGGCGATTGGGTCAAAGCCAGATAACCTCTAGGTTCCGCGTGTGACTTATCCATTTCAAAAGCCCCCGTCCAGGCGCCGCCATTCAGATACCTATCCTTTCCATCGGTAATCAGCTTTTTTACCGGCCAGGTTTTGCCCTCATCAAATGAAAGAGCGGCAAACATGCCATAACCTTTGAAAGAACTTCCGTCTTTCCTGGTAAACAACATTCCAATTTTCTTTTCATCCACTTCCTCAGGATGATGCGTAAAAGATACCAACAGCAACGGCCCTTCATTAAGCCTGTAAAGTATCAGACGCTGTCCTCCGGCAATCAGCGGAAATTCAGACGCCGAATAGGTCCAGCTTTTGCCCTTGTCTGCAGAGATACTCATGGGCATTCGTTTTTCTCCTTTATCCCCGGCACTAATGTTATTTCCCCGTCCGAAGGCGAGCAGCTTTCCGTCTTTCAGCTCCACCACTCCTGCATGGATTCCGGCAATGACGCCGCCTGTTTTCCCTTCCTCAAATTCGGGGACGTCGGTACCCGTATAGGGATTGTACCATGTTTTTCCCTGATCCTTACTGATGTGGATGGCTGTCCCTCCATTGGAGCTGGGATCAGCATCACCCGCCTGAACGAGCCAACCCTCTTTGGTCTGAAACATTCCTGCAATTACCTGATTTCTAACCTGATGTGCAGGGTCAGCCATGGACGGTGCCGACCACGTGGCGCCATTATCTTTGCTTGTTCTGAGTACCATAGCGAGGTTTTTCCAGTCGCCATCCGTCTCTACCCCGTTCATATGATAGACCGTGCCCTTCCCGTCATGAAACAATGAACTGCCCGTCATATTTCGGTCCGGTACTTTAAAAAACTCAGACGGCATATCCCATTTACGCTGCCCCGCCCTTAACCTGCTTGCCAGTATGGTCATTTCTCTCCCTGATTCCTGATTAGTTGAAAACCAGGCGGCCAGCAGATCGCCATTGGGTAACCAAGCCACAGCAGGACAATGGTTGTGATGGAAAAACGGTACCTCATCAGGGCATTCGGGCTTGAATACATACCTGATCGGTTCCATAAAAACAGGCTGAGTATCCGAAACCTTTGTCCATTGAAACCCTTTTTGAGAAACACCACGGAAGACCGCCGTTGGCTCCACAGCCGGCAGAGGGTTGCCAGCCGGGATATCTCCCTCTACTACCCTGAAACCCAGCTGAAAATGCTTGTCCTCGGGTATCATCCCTAATCGGTTGGCAGACCTGAGATACGCTACGGGAGTGCCATGACTTCCTCCCCGGGTTACTCTGAACAGGCCGCTTTTTCTTCCTGTCGGATCCGTCCTGTCTCCTTCGCCATAAGGCCCGTACCAGTCAGCACACCATTCCTCCACGTTTCCGTGCATATCATACAGACCAAAACTGTTAGGCTTGAACTGCCCTACTTTCAAAGAAACAATTACCGGATCCCGATCTGTTTTTTGCGATTTATGGTCAGTTTTAGGAAAGAAGCGCCCGCTCCAAAAATCAGTCACAGTACCGGCCCTACAGGCATATTCCCATTCTGCTTCGGTTGGCAGACGATATTTCTTTCCTTCCTTCTTACTCAGCCAGTCACAAAATGCCTGTGCCTCTTTATAATTTACAAAAATGACCGCTTCGTCATCCTCTTTGGAAAACCCATCTTTGCCCCTTAATGCTTTGTGGGAAGGATCAAACAGCTCATACTGAGCGTTGGTCACCTCTGTTACCGCCATCCGGAACGGTTTTGAAATGGTTACTCTGTGAACCGGTTTTTCGTCTGCAGTTTCTCCTTCTCCTTCAGCCCCCATGTAAAAACGGCCTGCAGGAATTTCAGCAAAACGCATGCCCACCGTGTTGGTTTGCTGGGCCCACGCCTGCGGAATAATCAAAATAGCTGCGAATGCTGTCCTTAGCCAATTCATATTCTATTATTTTACTAACTGCTTAGTAAGTATACTGGTAATTCCCAACTCGTTATGTAACACTTCAAGGTCTTCCAGCAGCCGATCCATACCTTCCTGAAGTTCAGGCGTGAACACACCCACATCTCTCCTGGTATAAGTTGAGATTGGGAAACCTCTTTTCTTCAGACTGTATTTAGCGTTGATGGGGTATGCCGCATGCACGGGGTCCATGGTGTCAACAAAAAACTGCTGCACACGTTCCACTTCTTTTTTCTTAGTTTCGTCGTTGTAGTGCTCGCAGATCCATACCACCAATTCAGGAAAAATATTGCCCTGAATACAGGAAAGTCCCGCTGCTCCTGCACTTAAAGAAGAAACTGCGTTAACCATATAGGCATCATAAAGCCCGAAATTATAATCTTTTCCGACGGTAATTCTGCGTAATACTTCCGCATCATCCAGGCAGGTATCCTTGTGGTAAACGATTCTGCCCGTTGGCAAAAGCTCTTTCAGAATATCAGAAGTGATACATCTTTTGTATGGAACGGGGCACTCATAAAACCCTAAGGGTATATCATCAGTCAGCGAAATCAGCTCTTTAGCTCTTTCAACAAAAACATTATCATCCTCATTTTCCTCAGCAATCAGGCCCGTAATCACGATCACCGCCTGTATTCCGGTAGCATATATACGTTTAACAAATTTTGCTTGTTCGCTGATCGGCCCACCGAAAGTTCCCGTAGCCACAACCGGCACTCGGCCTGCTGCCTGCTCAACAACCGTTTTTGTAATCGCAAGTCTTTCATCTTCCGTCAGCTCATACATTTCGCTGGAAAGACAATTTGCAAACAGACCTGCCGATCCGGCTTCAATGTAAAGTTCCGTAAGTGTTTTCAATCCTTCGTAATCAATTTCACCAGTTTCCAGAAAAGGAGTAAGCATTACAGGAATAAAACCCTTTGGTAAGGCAATAGAGGAGGGGTTAGACATAGCCATTTTGTGTCAGTTTAAATTCAGAAACTATTTGGATCGTTGAGAGAAAATTTGGTTTATAAAACCCGCTTAGCTGTGCCCGACAACTTCCTGGGCCTCATCCGGCAGCGTTTTGCCTTTTCCTTTAATTTTTGTTAATAATATCCCGATCAGAAAAATGGACAGGGTCCCCACAACCATGATCATATTCTGATGAAGAGGGTTACGTAAATATGCGTATTCACCTGAAAGCTTGGGTGAGAAGGTCATCCACACAATCACCAGTACTCCGATGATGGTGGCCGTAAGCGCTTCGGTATTTTTTGTATTTTTTGAAATAATTCCCAGCAGAAATAATCCCAGCATTCCTCCAGCAAATATTCCAGAGAGTAACCACCAGATATCCAGTACACTCTTCACGCCGATCATGGCAATACCTGTGACCATTCCCAGTAAACCAAAACCCGTTGTGGCTATATAGAGCAAGCGCATGCTTTGTTTTTCCGAAAGATCCGACTTGATGTAACGCTGATAAATATCTACTGAAAAAACAGTTGCCGAAGCATTCATACCCGAACTGATGGTACTCATGGCGGCAGACATAATGGCCGCGATGATTAACCCTAACAACCCCACAGGAACCTTGGTAACCATGAAGTTAGGCATTACCTTATCGCCATAATCCGCTGGTGTAAGCGTTGCCGCCAACTGTCTGATGGCCTCGGGTGTACCTCCTGGAAGCCTTTCTGCTGCGGCCGTCATTTTTATGACCTGCAGAAGCTCGGGGTTACTCTGATAGTAGGCATACAGGCAGGTTCCCAGTACAAAAAAGATAAGAGATACCGGCAAATAAAGATACACACACAACCAGATGGAACTCGCTGCTTCTTTCACCGAGCCGGTAGTATGATACCTCTGAACGTAGTTCTGATCCATTCCGAAATTATTCAGGTTCATGAAAAAACCATAGAATAGTATCACCCAAAAAGACGACTGGACAAAATCCGGAGCAAATGTTCCCAGGCTGAATTTATCCTCCGCCACACCCATGTCAATAATTTTTGAAACACCGCCATCCAGGCCTGATACCACCAGATAAAGGATTACAAACGCTCCGATGGTTTTGATCACCCCCTGTACCACTTCCGTCCAGATCACCGCTTCCATTCCTCCCATCACCGTGTAGAGTACAATACATATACCAACCACGATCATGATCGTCGACATAGGATAACCCGTCAGAGCCTGTAAGCTCAGTGCAATACCAAAAAAGATGGATCCCATCCTGGCCAGCTGGGTAAGCAAGAAACAGGCTACGGCGTAAGTTCTTGCCCAGGGACCAAAACGATGCTCGAGATGCGTATAAGCCGACACCTCTCCGGTACCTCTGTAAAAAGGTATGAAATATTTGGTGGCAAACCACGCCGCCAGCGGCATCGACAAACTAAACACAAAGCTGTTCCAGTTACTTCCGAAAGCTTTACCCGGAACACCTAAAAAAGTGTTACTGCTCAGGAACGTTGCATAAATTGAAATCCCGATTGCCCAGCCCGGGATTTTCCCCGAAGCTTTGGTGAACTGGTCAGCACTGGTATTCTTTCTGGAAAAATAGATACCAACAGCCACCATCCCTACCAGATAAGCAATAACGATAATAAGGTCAATAAGAGGTAAGGATTTCATTCTACTTTTTTAGTATTTATAACTTTATTACAAATAAACAGGATAAAGTAAATGTGTTTGTGACGATTTATTACCTTTTATTGTACGATATTATCATTATGATATTTTACCACAGAGAATCATTGTCAATTCCCGACAGCATTTCTGCTGCGAAAGAAGTAACCCATACCGACTGTTGAAGCACTTATCAAAAGAATGAGTAAAACCTTGGATCCGAGTCCTTCATTAGGATGTTCCAGCAGATAACGGATATCCTGTGCCTCATAACCGACCCAAACTGCCAGTATTGTCCTGGGAATCATGCCTAATGTCCCGCCTGCAAGTACTTGCTTCAATCTTGCTCCTGCAATAGCAAAGAACAAATTGGTTACTGCAAAGGGCAATATGGGCGAAAGCTTGGCAAAAAAAATCAGCCGCAGTTCTTGCGCGCGAAACCGCTTTAGTAAAATTCCAACCTTGGGATACACTGCCAGCAGATAATTCCGGGTTTTCCCGGGGTTTAGAAACCGCGCAAGAAAGTACACGATACAGATGGCCCCGAGGTTCAACATAAATAGCAAAGGCAATGCCACCCATCCGAGAAAATAACCATAGACCATGGCCAGAAATGTAGGAGGCGTCAGCGCCAGGGCCGATGTAACGGTTAGCAGGACGGTGACCAGTACCCAGAAGGGAAAGGTCCATTCCCGCAGCATGTTTTCATGGCCGATTGCCCAGGCAGTGAGCAACGATGTTGTCATCAAGGGTATTATTGTCATGAGTATACTTATGACAAAAGGCAGGGAAAGGTGCTTGGGTGATGACGATGGTATCAAACTGGATAGATGCTAGCGGTTTCGGTCCTAATTGTGCAACGCCTTCGGCTGGTAAAAGGTTTTCAGCCTGTTTATCTTTTATACTTTATTATAGGGCAGACCATACCCTGGGCTGAGTACTAAATGTAAGATCCGGTTGAACAGACGGCCTGGGTATTACAACCGGATGATCTTCCGGTTTTTTGATTTCGAATGCCAAAATCTTTACTTTTGATGTTGTTTTAAGCAACTACTAATTCAAAAATTATATGGAATTAACAGGAACCGTTATCGCTTTGCTTCCAGAGGTATCCGGACAGGGAAAAAATGGAACATGGCGCAAGCAGGAATTCATTCTTGAAATCCCCTCTCAGTACCCTAAAAAAGTTTGTATTTCATTATGGGGAGATAAAATTGACCAGGCGGGACTCAGAGTCAATGATAGCGTAACGGCTTCAATTGATATTGAAAGCCGGGAGTACAATTCCCGGTGGTATACAGAAGTGAAAGCATGGAAACTGGATAAAGCCGGCTCAAGCCAGCCGTCCGGCTCCGGCAACACTGCATTGCCTCCTGTAACCTCTTTTTCTGAGGACGAATCGGATGATCTTCCGTTTTAAAGTTATTCCTTAATGCTACCGTACAATCCTGCGATTTTACGGTAGCATTATTCTTTTTTCGATAATGAGCTCTACCAGCTTTTAACTTTCAAGTGTTAACTTAAAACTAACTGGTACGGTAAGCCATTGACATCGTAAACTGATCCAGCATTTCGTGCGGGTGAACTTCCAGAACCCTTGCAAGCACCATTACCACCAACGTATTGGATGCAATTTTCCTGGGAATTCCCGCAAAGGCTGCAAAAAGGTCCACTGTTACGGTTTGTTTTTTGTCAAGAAGCTCCATGAGCTTCTGCTCTTTGTCGCCGTACTGGAACCTTACATCTCTTTCCCCTCTTCCACGGCGCATGATCTCTTTCATTTCCCTGCTGGCTTGAATTGACTTGTCTTCTACACGGATGTAAGCTCTTCTGTCACCAGTAAGTTCATCTATAACATAATGCGGTTTGTCAACACTGCGCGGAATTGTGAGTACCAGTACATCCCTTTCCGGGCTTACGGGTACTCTTTCCTTTCGAAAGCTGATCTTAGGATAAATGTATTTGTCAATTGCGCGCGTGAGTGAAAACTCATCTTCGTCGGCATCTTTTAAACCTTTGATTGTCTTGTCGTCTCCCACTCCTATGAAGAGTTTTCCGCCACCGGTGTTGGCAAAAGCGACAATTTCGCGGACAATCTTTTCCGGATGACTGGATTTCAGCTTGAATTCCGAGTGTTCACCCTCTCCTTTTTTGACCAATTCTTTCAGTAATCGAAGTTCCATTTTCGTAATGGATAGAAACCTGAGTTATGATAAAAACTTTACTTTTTATTCGCTCTCTTTCTCTTCTTTCTTAACGCTTTTAAGATACATTCCTTTTGTGAAATATAAAAAATCTCAGCGCGTCTGTTTGCCTGGTTTTAGGTTTAAACTATTCCATTTCCTTATATATCTACCATTCAGCGTATTAAGTAACGCTGCATTTTTCACAGGAGGGCTCTTCTAAAAAAGAAGCGGCACCGATGGCACCGCTTCCTGTCAATATTCGTCTTCGTTAAAAAAGAAATCATCTTTGGTCGGATAGTCCGGCCAGATTTCCTCAATACTTTCATACGGCTGTCCGTCATCTTCAAGTTCCTGTAGGTTTTCAACTACTTCCAACGGAGCGCCTGTTCTAATTGCAAAGTCAATTAGCTCGTCTTTAGTGGCTGGCCAGGGAGCATCTTCAAGATATGACGCAAGTTCGAGAGTCCAGTACATATTTTTTTCGCCTATTAAAGAGTTACTTACTGTTTTAAGGATTGCAAAAGTAAAAAAATTTGCATCTTTTAATAGTTTCTAACAAAAAAAAATAAAAATAATTGTTTTTACCAAATCTTGATTTAATTTTTTTATATAACACACTAAAAATCAACAATTTAATTCATAATATTTTCTACTGTCAAACCTCTTGGAAAGCAGCACACTGCCTGATTGCTATGAGCAAGATTTACTCTGCACGAAATACCCATAATACCCCCTGAAGCAAGTGCTTTGAATCCGTTTTGCATCACAATTTCCGCAAAGCGCCTAAAACGACGATTGGTTGTTTACTCCAAATTTTTTCTTTCATCTTTGTACCGAACCTTTTGTAAATTTCGGTCATACAAATAAATAAAGATATGAATATAGAAGTTTGTGCCTATTCCCTTGAATCATGTATTAATGCACAGGCGGGCGGTGCAGGCAGAATAGAGCTTTGCGGTGGACTGGGCGAGGGAGGCACAACCCCAAGCGCCGGGCTCATCGAGGTAGTTCGTGAGCACATACAAATTCAGCTTTTTGTGATGATAAGGCCCCGTGGCGGTGATTTTGTCTATGATTTCTTTGAACACGAAGTCATGAAAAAGGATATTCTGCTTGCAAAAAAACTGGGTGCCGATGGTGTGGTACTGGGTGTTCTGCAGGCCGACGGGCAGGTAGACGTGGAGAGAACAAAAGCGCTGGTCGACTACGCCAGTCCTATGAAAGTAACATTTCACCGTGCTTTTGATATTACTCCCGATCCGTTGAAAGCGCTTAGTGCAATCATTGAAACCGGTGCAGAGCGCATACTTACCTCGGGCCAGAAACCTACGGCTGCTGAGGGCATAGCGCTCCTGGAAAAACTGGCGCGAGCCGCCGGTGATAAAATTGAGATTATGGCTGGTGGCGGTGTTAACCACCTTAATGCTGCTGCCTTTAAAGCCGCCGGAGTACCCGCCCTGCACCTGACCGCCAAGGCATTCCGCCCGGGGCGTCAGAAATTTTTCCCGGAGGGTATATCAATGGCTGGCGAAATCCCCGATGAGCGTTCGGTTATGTATAGTGACCTTGGCCTCATTGAAGCCATTGTACAAGTAGTTTCCGAATAGCCATTACCTTTTATATCCTATACGAACCACCGGTTCCTGCTGATACCCTAATGACTTGTTTATCCCAACGGTTATGAAAAATATCCAAATCCGAGTTTAAATATTTACCACACACTACTGATCTTTCGACAAACCCGCTAGCCTCCCTGAATCATGAAACTGGTAAAAGCTTTGTCTTCCGTCATTGTAGCGGGATTATTACTATACGCGCTCAACCGCCCATGGGGCCCCGTTCCTGCGCTGGGCAGTTTTCTGAGTCCGTTCACGGGCTTCTGGCAGAATTGGGAAAAACCATATAAAACCGGCGAAGAAATTGTTCTGAGCCTGGATAGTCTTCGGGATGAGGTCACCATAAGGTTTGACGATACGGGTGTGCCACATATTTTTGCCAAAAACAATTTTGACCTCTTTTACGCCCAGGGATATGTGACTGCCAAAGACAGACTCTGGCAGATGGACCTTCAGACAAGGGCGGCCTCGGGCAGGCTCTCGGAAGTACTAGGGCCCGCTACCCTCGACATGGACAGACAGAGCCGGTTATTGGGAATGGGATACGGAGCCGAAGCCAACATTAAACTTGCGATGACAGATCCCCGCACCAGGGAAGCGCTGCTGGGTTACACTGCGGGTGTCAATGCCTATATACGCCAGTTGGCACCTCAGGACTTTCCGGTTGAATACAAGCTGCTTGGCTACCAGCCCGAACCCTGGAAACCGATCAATACGATGTACATGCTGGAACAGATGACATTGACCCTGGCGGGCCGCTCCAACGACCTGAACATGTCCAATATCCTGAAAAAGTATGGCAAAGAAGTGGTAGACCAACTCTTTCCGGATTATCCCATGCTTCGGGAAAGCCCTGTTATTCCGGAAGGTACCGCCTGGGATTTCAAACGCCTTCCCCTGCCTGTGCAGCCTCCGGTCATGCCGGTAAATGACAGTATCAAAACTGCCCATACATTAATGAATCCCATGCCGGCCCGCGAACCAAAGGTTGAAGGCATTGGCAGCAACAATTGGGCAATAAGTGCTCAAAAATCAATAACAGGATACCCTATCCTGGCCAATGATCCGCACCTCGAACTGACTCTACCCTCCATTTGGTACCAGGTTCAGCTGCACTCCCCGGATATGAATGTCTACGGCGTTTCGCTGCCGGGCATACCCAGTGTCATTATCGGCTTTAACCAGCATGTTGCCTGGGGCGTTACCAACGTGGATGCGGACGTATATGACATTTACGAAGTGACATTTCAGGATTCTTCCAAAATCAGGTACCTGCACAATAATCAATGGAAACCTGCTAAAACCAGAGAGGAAATTATCTATGTCAAAGGCAGGGAGCAGCCCCTGAAAGAAAAAGTCATTTATACACACCATGGCCCTGTTTACCAACAAAAAGATAGTGCTGATGTGCTTCACAACTATGCAGTGCGGTGGATCGGCCATGAACCCGGCAACTCTTTTATTACCTTTTATGAGTTGAATCAGGCCAAAGATTATGAGGATTACCGAAAAGCGCTGAGTCATTATGTTGGCCCCGCCCAGAATTTTATTTTTGCTGATAACGGAAAGAACATTGCGATTACCGTCAACGGGAAATTCCCCTTGAAATATAAAGACCAGGGCAAATATGTACTGGATGGTAGCAATCCGATGGACGACTGGCAGGGCTGGATACCTTCCGACCAGAACCCCTTTGTTAAAAACCCGGCCAGAGGTTTCGTAAGTTCGGCCAATCAGTCATCCACAGATCCCTCCTATCCCTACTATCTCAACTGGGTATTTGCCCCATCGGAAAGGGCGATCCGAATCAACGAACGGCTGACAGCCATGTCCGGGGCCAATGCGGATAGCCTGCGTTTACTGCAGAATGACAATTTCAGTGTACTTGCCCGAACCATCCTTCCAAGATTGTTATCCTACCTGAAAAACCATCCGCTCACTCCATTTCAAAAAGCGGGTGAAATCACGTTGTCCGACTGGAACTATCAGAATTCTCCTGAATCCGTGGCGGCATCCATCTTTGAAACCTGGATGCCCATACTGGGGGAAGCTATCTGGCGCGATGAATTTTATTCTGAAAAAACGCCCCTGGACTATCCCTCCAGAGACAGAACACTTTATCTCCTTTTGAAAGAACCCGATTCAAAATGGTTTGACAACATCAGCACGCCTCAAAAGGAAACGATGCCGGATATTATCCTGAGCAGTTTCAGGACCACGCTGGACACCCTTACCTCCAGACACGGCCCCATGAGCCCTGAATGGCAATGGGCCAAAGTAAAAGGAACCGAAATACGCCATTTGAGCAGGCAGTTGAAACCATTTAATGCACCGAAACTAAAAACGGGCGGCGGAGGCAGCATCGTGAATGCTATTACCAGAAGAAATGGCCCCTCCTGGCGGATGGTGGTTGAGCTTGGGCCATCACCCCGTGCTTTTGGAATCTATCCAGGAGGGCAATCCGGTAACCCTGGCAGTCCCTATTATCTTAATCTGTTACCCAAATGGGAAAAAGGAGAGTTAAACGAGTTGCTGTACCTGTCGTCACCGGATCAGCAAAATGCGAGGCTCACTTCCAGCATGATATTAAAAAAGAACTGATACTGATGTCCCTATGAACTTTCTTATCATCATCATCACAACAGCCGTCCTGCAAATTTTTGCTCCCTGGTGGGTGATCGGCCTCATTCCCTTTCTGGTACATTTCTGGCGGCCTACTTCGTACAGCAATACTTTCCTTTCCAGTTTTGGTGCTATCGCCATGGTCTGGCTGGCCTACGGACTTTACCTGCATATTAATTCCGGAGGTGCCATGTCTGACAGGATTGCACAGATATTTTCCCTGCCCAATGGCCTGCTGATGCTCGCCGTTTCCACCCTTGTGGGCGGGCTGGCAGGTGGCTTTGCCGGCATGGCCGGATTTTCGGTCAGAAGTTTGTTTCTCAAAAATTGAAACAGATTATTACTTCAATCTATCATTCAGGCATTTATTGATGTTACATAATCCTTATCTTTGCGGTTCTTTCTAAAACAAAACAACAAAAAAACGTGAACAACAATACTTCCTTAATCTGGAACATCGTATTATCCCTTGCAGTAGCGGTGTTATTTTTCTTACATTTTTCGGGAAAACCAAGTGCAGATACTACCGTTGCAGACGGTAATGTAGTAGCAGGCCGCCGGACTGTTTATGTTCAGGTTGACTCACTTTTGAAAAATTACGATTTCTTCAAGGATACCAAAAAAGAACTTGAAAATAAAAATTACCAGCTCGAAAACGATCTGAATCAAAAAGGCCGTTCCCTGCAGAATGAGGTGGCTTTTTTTCAGCAAAAAGCACAGACCATGACTCCGGAACAGGCAAGGTCTACCGAGGCTCAGCTCATGAAAAAACAACAGGATCTGGTAGCTTACCGCGACCAGGCAGCGCAGGGACTGGCTCAGGAAGAAGCCAAGAAAAACGAAGAGTTATATAAAAATATCCGTGCCTATATTGAGAAATACAACAAGGAAAACGGCTATGAGTATGTACTGGGCTACTCGCTGGGAGGTGGAATTCTTTTTGCAAATCCTTCTATGGATGTAACCAAAAAGATCATCGATGGTCTTAACAAAGAGTATGCAAGCGCTGGAAAACCTGCAGCTGCAGATTCTACCAAGAAATAACAGGCTACTGTTTTCACATATTACGTTACAAAACGAGGACTTCTGTATGGGGGTCCTCGTTTTGCTTTGGTACATGCACCAAAACACTTTCAGCCAACCTCGTTAGTAAAAAAGGTATGGCCACACAACAAAAAAGAGGCCGGATTATCCGGCCCCCTGTAAAGATTTAATCCTTTTATGCTTTCCTGAACTAAACGGCCGTGGAAGACAACTTTGCTCCAAGGTACTCTCTGTTTAGCCTGGCAATATTCTCTAGACTGATTTCCTTAGGGCATTCTGCTGAACACGCACCAGTGTTGGTACATGCACCAAAACCTTCGGCATCCATCTGTGCCACCATCTTCTCTGCCCGAATGGTACGCTCTGCCTGTCCTTGTGGAAGCAGTGCGAGCTGGGAAACTTTGGCCGACACAAAAAGCATGGCAGACGCATTTTTACAAGCTGCAACACAAGCTCCGCAGCCGATACATGCCGCAGCAGAAAATGCATCATCCGCAGCCTCCTTTGGAATAGGCAAGCTGTTGGCATCCTGAGCATTACCGGTGTTGACAGAGATAAACCCTCCGGCTGCAATAATTCTATCGAAAGCATCACGGTTCACTACAAGATCTTTGATCACCGGAAATGCTCCTGCCCTCCAGGGCTCAACCACAATGGTATCTCCATCGTTAAAAGATCGCATGTGTAACTGGCAAGTGGTTACACCCTGTAGCGGGCCATGCGGCTGTCCGTTGATGTACATTGAACACATCCCGCAAATACCCTCACGACAGTCGTGATCAAAAGCTACGGGTTCTTTGTTTCCTTCAACCAGCTGTTCGTTCAGGACGTCGAACATTTCCAGAAAGGACATATCAGGCGAGATACCTTCCAGGTTATAATTCTCAAAATTCCCTGCTGTATTATTATTGCTTTGTCTCCACACTTTCAATGTAAGACGCATATTCCCTGCACTCATTGTTGTAATAGTTAATGATTATCAATTAACCGATATAATAGGAAAAACTTCCGGCCTGTGCCAGAAGTAATTATTTATAACTACGCTGTGCTATTTTGATGTTGTCATACACAAGTTCTTCTTTATGAAGCTCCCATTTTTCAACACCTAAATGTTCCCATGCCGCCACATAACGATAATTTTCATCATCACGTAGTGCTTCTCCTTCCTCCGTCTGATACTCCTCACGGAAATGGCCTCCGCACGATTCATTGCGGTTTAAGGCATCAATACACATCAGCTCTCCCAGTTCTATAAAGTCGGCAACGCGGTTGGCTTTGTCGAGTTCAGGATTAAACTCATTGATCTGCCCCATTACCCGCAGGTCGCTCCAGAACTCCTTCCGAAGCGCACGGATTTCAAGAATTGCTTCTTTCAAGCCTTTTTCATTCCTGGCCATTCCGCATTTTTCCCACATGATCTTGCCCAAACGGCGGTGAAACAACTCAGGAGAGGTATTTCCCTTTATGCCGATGAGCGTTTCGATTCGTTCCTTCACTTCCCGCTCCACTTTCACAAACTCTTCGTGATCTGTAGATATTTTACCGGTCCGGATCTCATTGGCAAGATAAGCACCAATGGTATAAGGTATGACGAAATATCCATCTGCCAATCCCTGCATCAACGCTGAAGCACCCAGGCGGTTGGCTCCATGATCCGAGAAATTTGCTTCTCCCAGCGCATAAAGACCAGGAACTGTTGTCATCAGATTATAATCAACCCAAAGCCCGCCCATGGTATAGTGTACCGCCGGATAGATACGCATAGGCACCTCATAAGGATCTTCTCCTGTGATTTGCTTATACATATCGAAAAGGTTGCCGTATTTTTCTTTTACAACCGCCTTTCCCCATTTGATAATATCTTCGGGAGAGGCATCGTGGATGTTGTTTTTATTTGCTTCTCCTTTTCCGTAACGTTCAATTGCAGCGGAATAATCCAGATAAACGGCCAGACGCGATGATCCCACCCCATAGCCCGCGTCACAACGTTCCTTGGCAGCGCGTGATGCTATATCACGCGGAACCAGGTTACCAAAAGCCGGATAGCGGCGTTCCAGATAGTAGTCGCGCTCTTCTTCTGGTATATCGTTGGGGTTACGGGTATCATTTTGTTTTTTGGGCACCCATATTCTCCCGTCATTTCTCAAAGATTCGGACATCAAAGTCAGTTTCGACTGATGCTCTCCTGATACCGGGATACACGTCGGGTGAATTTGCGTAAAGCAGGGGTTTCCAAAAAAGGCACCCCTTTTGTGCGCTTTCCAGGCGGCAGTCACATTACTTCCCATTGCATTGGTAGAGAGGTAAAACACGTTTCCGTATCCCCCCGAACAAAGCAAAACCGCATGCCCCGAATGTCTTTCCAGTTCCCCCGTAATAAGGTTACGGGCAATAATACCGCGGCATTTACCGTCGATATTGACTACATCCAGCATTTCGTGGCGGTTGTACATTTTGATCGTACCCATGCCCACCTGCCGTTGCAAGCCCGAGTATGCTCCCAGCAACAACTGCTGGCCGGTTTGTCCTGCCGCGTAAAAGGTCCGTTGCACCTGAGTTCCTCCAAACGACCGGTTGGACAACAACCCGCCGTACTCCCTGGCAAATGGTACTCCTGCAGCCACACACTGATCAATAATATTTCCTGATACCTCGGCAAGACGGTGTACGTTACCTTCTCTTGCGCGGTAATCACCTCCCTTTATGGTATCATAAAAAAGACGGTAAACCGAGTCTCCGTCATTCTGGTAATTTTTAGCAGCATTTATCCCTCCCTGAGCAGCAATAGAGTGTGCCCGACGGGGAGAATCCTGGAAGCAAAAAGCCTTTACCTTATATCCTAATTCGGCCAGTGTGGCAGCAGCAGAAGCTCCGGCAAGGCCTGTTCCTACTACAATTATCTCAAGGTTACGTTTATTGGCTGGATTTACGAGAGGTACTGAAGACCGGTATTTACTCCATTTGGTTTCCAGTGGTCCCTGGGGTATTTTGGCATCCAGACGAGGTGACGTTGCCATATATGTTTTAATGATTTAATTAATCCAAAAAATAAGATTCAAACACATCTTAAGGCCAGCCGTTTCATTTGATATAACACGAAAAGCCGAAAGAATTTACTTTACCCATCCCAGATACATGGAGATTGGCATCAAAGCAAAAAGAATAGGAATCACTATTGAAAAAGCAACCCCCAGAAAACTGATTAACCCGTTGTATTTTACGTGATTGAGACCCAGTGACTGGAAAGCACTTTTAAAACCGTGCAAAAGATGCCAGAACAATGAAAAACAACCGGCCACATACACCAGCACCACCCATTCGCTCTGAAATGTCTCTAGCATCCTTTGGTAAAGATTGATTTCCTCACCGGTAGCAAATTGATGGGAACGATTGGGAATCCAGAAATGTGATGTATGGATAACCAGGAAGATCAGGATCAGCGTTCCCAGCAAACCCATGCTGCGGGAGTACCAGGTACTGTTAGCAGAAGATTTGGTGACGGCATATTTAACCGGACGTGCATCATGATTGGTTTTGGTAAGCCATAACCCATCCGCAATGTGTACCAGAAAACCCAGTACGAGCCCGATTTCCAGCGTACGAATAATAGGGTTGGTACCCATGAAATGCCCCCAATGCGTAAATGTTTCACCATTGTCATTGTAAAAAATCATTGCATTAATGGTGGCATGAATGACCAGAAAGCTTATCAGAAAAATTCCCGTAAGAGCCATCAGAAGTTTCTTACCAATGGAGCTCGTTAACGTTTGTGTAAACCACGACATAGCAAACATCTATGATTTTAGTGCAAAAAAAAGAGGTATATTTAGAACCTTTCAAAGGTATAGCACAAACCTATGCGACACAATAAAACAACATCATTTTTGCAGAAGGGTATATTATTTATAATCATTATTAAATACTCAAAAGATTTCACCGGCAGACCTCCTGAAGAAATCCGGGAAATATCAGGCTAAACCAATACCTTGTGACCCGAAACGATTAACTAACCGTAATGCACATTAATTTAGACGGTTTTTACGTTCTTGAAAAGAAGTTAAAATGCCAGCCCAGTCGAGATCGGATTTAAGTTTAAGGAATGGCCTGGCATTCAGTATGGTATCCGTTTTAACCTCAATATCAGATTTTTAATATATGCATTCTGATCTACGCTTTCAGCCGATAGTTCTGCTGCTGTTTGTTTTACTTGCCTCTTTCTCCGCACATGCGACGCACATCCGTGCCGGAGAAATTACTGCCAAACGCATTTCAAGTACCGCGTTAACCTATGAAATAACGCTTACACTGTATTACGATATGCAGAACGGCCGGGACGCGGCCAATGCGGCAGATGACATCAATTTTTACTTTGGCTCGGTAGGTCCAATTTCCGCACCCAGGCTACAGCCCATTCTGGATGTTGGAAACAATACCACCAAAAATGTTTATAAAACGATATATACTTTCCCGTCACCTCAGGAATACAAGATCGCATTTACGGACGTAAACAGAAATAACAACATCTTAAATTTAAGTCCGGCTCCTACGCAGGTCATCAGCTTTTATGTACATTCCACTCTTGAGATCAATGCGAGCTTTGGCTTGAACCAAACTCCGGTTTTGCTCAATTCTCCTATCGATCTGGCGGCAGTGGGCCAGCGTTACATACACAACCCCGGTGCCTTTGATGCCGATGGAGACAGCCTCTCCTACCGGCTGGTGAATCCTCAGCAAAGCCTGAGCCAGGACGGAAGAGGTACCAACATCCAGTATGTTGATCCCAACCAGATTGGCGCGCCGGGTAATACTGAGACAGGTACAAGCCCCGCCACATTCAGTATGGATCCCGTCACTGGGGACCTCGTATGGGATGCTCCCATGGTAAAAGGATACTACAACGTTGCGTTCGTCGTGGAGGAATGGAGGGATGGATTCCGAATCGGGCAGATCGTCAGGGATATGCAGATCATCGTCGAAGATGCGCGCAACGACAGGCCGGTGGTAAACCCCCTGCCAGATATATGCGTCGAGGCAGGTACGCTCATCAACCAACCCGTGGTAGCTACTGATAAAAACGGTGATAAACTTACGCTCACTTCGACTGGTGGTGTATATGAAAGTACCCTGATCAAACCCGCACTGGCCAAATTCACCGTGGCCAACCAGGGCGCTCTCAATACCGTATCAGGTATATTCTCATGGCAAACAGGATGTGACCATATCAGGCAGGAACCATACGATGTCCTGTTCAAAGTCGAAGATGCCGCAGCGCCCGGTACACCCAACCCCAGCCTCTTCCGAAAACTCGTGGACATGACTACCATGAACATCCGTGTGTTTGGACCTAAACCCCAGAATCTCACCGGTGTGGCAGCAACAGATCCCGCAGGAACTGCATACAGGCTCACATGGGACCCCTACAAATGCCAGATCCCAGGAGCCCAGATCGTCATTTACAGGAAAGAAGGATGTACCAACATCCCCGAAGATGTCTGTATATCAGGAATCCCGGCAGGATACGGATATGACCAGGTCGCAAGGGTTGCCGTGGGACAAACCACCTATCTGGACAACAACAACGGAACAGGACTTAAAACCGGAGTTTCATACAGTTACAGGATCGTGGTCGAATTCCCCCGACCGGGTGCAAATATAAACGAGCCCGGAAGCCTGATAGGAGGAGGAGAAAGTATCGCTTCAGACGAGTTCTGTCTCAGCCTCCCGCTGGTAATGCCCGTCATCACCAATGTCACTGTCGATCAGACGCAGCAAACCACAGGAGAGATCACCATCAGGTGGACAAGGCCAACCGCACCGCCGGGGCTCCCCGCTCAGTACCGCCTCTTTAGGGCCGTAGGACAAAACGGAACAGCATTCACTCAGATCGCTGCCATCAGTACCAACCTGACCCCGGGAGCCCCAGATACCTTCTTTGTCGACAAAGGACTCAATACTGTAGCAAATGCCTACAATTACCGCATCGAATATTATTACACACAGAACAACACTCTCGTTAAACTCGATGTAACCGAACCCGCCAGCAGCGTAAGGCTCCAGCAGGGCTCCGCACTACCCAACAGCATCAGGCTCAACTGGGCTGCCATTGTACCATGGAGCAACAACAACCAGGTCCACAGGGTTTACAGAGAAGACAAAGCGAACCCTGGCGTATTCAACAGGATTGCGGATGTGCCCGTACTGGGAAACCAGACTTTCACATACACAGACGACGGTACCGATAAATATGCCGCTGACGGGGTCATCAACGTGCCCATTTCTACTCAGCTTTCCTATTGCTACAAAGTGGAAACCGTCGGCTCCTACAACAACTCACAGATCAAACCCGATATCCTATACAATTTCTCTCAGATCATCTGTGTTTCGGCTTCTGATACCACAAAACCATGTCCACCAGTGCTCGCCATTGACCTGATCGACTGCGCTACGCTGGAACCAGATGCTTTCTGTAACATGCTTTCTTTTACAAACAACCTCTCATGGACATACCCCCAGCAGGTAGGAGGTAAAGATTGTGACCCCAATATTGCTGCATACAATATCTATTATGCCAGGTATGACTCTGATACACCAACACTGCTCACTAAAATAACTACACCACCGGCGCCTCTGGCTACAACCTACGCACACGAAGGACTTAAATCCTTTGCAGGTTGTTATTACGTCACAGCGCTCAATGGGTTTGGTACCGAAAGTGCTCCAAGCAATACAGTATGTAAGGACAACTGCCCCATGTTTGTGCTTCCTAACGTATTCACTCCTAACGGCGACGGAAAAAATGATGTATTCCAGCCCCTGGAATGCCCCGCTTTCGTGCAGGCACTCGAATTTAAAGTATTCAACAGATGGGGCGCCCAGGTGTTTGACACAAAAGATGTCAACGTCAACTGGAACGGCAAAACAAACGCAGGTAAAGAACTCGCAGCAGGGCAGTACTACTACGAAGCTGCAGTTACTTTTGAAGCATCCAAAAAAGATAATAAACCATACATTATTAAAGGATGGGTACAGATTATTAGATAAATGACAGCCTCTTTCACCTGTCCTATCATTTGATTTTTCACCAGAAATCAAACACTATCCTTATATTGCTCTGTGTTTTAGCAAATTCTGTATCCTCCAAAGGAAATTGAACAAATTTCTTTTGGAGGATTGTGGATATTATCCCCATAACACACATTTTTAGTTAAATTTTCGTTGAATGAATGATTGGGGAGCGGGGCTCTACCTCGTTTTTTTGATCGTCCGATTTCAGAAATAAGTGTGATTCGATGTGGGAATCCGGTCAGGGCCTCTATCTTAAAAGTAACTCATCATCTATGCGGTCTGTTTTACAATATTTGTTTTTCGCCTTCTCTATTTTATTGCTGCACGGATTTGAAGCACGGGCTACACACATCCGTGCCGGAGAAATTACGGCCCGCCGTATTTCGGCCTCTGCATTAACCTACGAAATTAAACTTACTGCATATTTCGATATGCAGAACGGGGAAGGTGCGGCAAATGCACAAAACGACGTTGACTTTTTCATAGGAACCACCGGCCCCATAAAAGCTCCCCGGGTCCAGATCGTTAACATTGGAAATAATACCACACAGAATACTTACATCATTAACTATACTTTCCCCTCTGCAGGAAGGTTCCGTATTTCTTTCGAAGAAGATAATCGCAATAACAATATCCTTAATATCGGCCCTCCGCCAACGCAAAATCTCAATTTCTACGTGAGCACTACCATTGAGATCAATGCAACCCTGGGCTTGAACCAAACTCCGGTTTTGCTCAATTCTCCTATCGACCTGGCGGCAGTGGGCCAGCGTTACATACACAACCCCGGTGCCTTTGATGCCGATGGAGACAGCCTCTCCTATAAACTATTTATCCCTCAGAGAGGTACTGCCAATGGGGCTGGTATCAATCTCCAGTACGTGGATCCCAACCAGATTGGCGCGCCGGGTAATACTGAGACAGGTACAAGCCCCGCCACATTCAGTATGGATCCCGTCACTGGGGACCTCGTATGGGATGCTCCCATGGTAAAAGGATACTACAACGTTGCGTTCGTCGTGGAGGAATGGAGGGATGGATTCCGAATCGGGCAGATCGTCAGGGATATGCAGATCATCGTCGAAGATGCGCGCAACGACAGGCCGGTGGTAAACCCCCTGCCAGATATATGCGTCGAGGCAGGTACGCTCATCAACCAACCCGTGGTAGCTACTGATAAAAACGGTGATAAACTTACGCTCACTTCGACTGGTGGTGTATATGAAAGTACCCTGATCAAACCCGCACTGGCCAAATTCACCGTGGCCAACCAGGGCGCTCTCAATACCGTATCAGGTATATTCTCATGGCAAACAGGATGTGACCATATCAGGCAGGAACCATACGATGTCCTGTTCAAAGTCGAAGATGCCGCAGCGCCCGGTACACCCAACCCCAGCCTCTTCCGAAAACTCGTGGACATGACTACCATGAACATCCGTGTGTTTGGACCTAAACCCCAGAATCTCACCGGTGTGGCAGCAACAGATCCCGCAGGAACTGCATACAGGCTCACATGGGACCCCTACAAATGCCAGATCCCAGGAGCCCAGATCGTCATTTACAGGAAAGAAGGATGTACCAACATCCCCGAAGATGTCTGTATATCAGGAATCCCGGCAGGATACGGATATGACCAGGTCGCAAGGGTTGCCGTGGGACAAACCACCTATCTGGACAACAACAACGGAACAGGACTTAAAACCGGAGTTTCATACAGTTACAGGATCGTGGTCGAATTCCCCCGACCGGGTGCAAATATAAACGAGCCCGGAAGCCTGATAGGAGGAGGAGAAAGTATCGCTTCAGACGAGTTCTGTCTCAGCCTCCCGCTGGTAATGCCCGTCATCACCAATGTCACTGTCGATCAGACGCAGCAAACCACAGGAGAGATCACCATCAGGTGGACAAGGCCAACCGCACCGCCGGGGCTCCCCGCTCAGTACCGCCTCTTTAGGGCCGTAGGACAAAACGGAACAGCATTCACTCAGATCGCTGCCATCAGTACCAACCTGACCCCGGGAGCCCCAGATACCTTCTTTGTCGACAAAGGACTCAATACTGTAGCAAATGCCTACAATTACCGCATCGAATATTATTACACACAGAACAACACTCTCGTTAAACTCGATGTAACCGAACCCGCCAGCAGCGTAAGGCTCCAGCAGGGCTCCGCACTACCCAACAGCATCAGGCTCAACTGGGCTGCCATTGTACCATGGAGCAACAACAACCAGGTCCACAGGGTTTACAGAGAAGACAAAGCGAACCCTGGCGTATTCAACAGGATTGCGGATGTGCCCGTACTGGGAAACCAGACTTTCACATACACAGACGACGGTACCGATAAATATGCCGCTGACGGGGTCATCAACGTGCCCATTTCTACTCAGCTTTCCTATTGCTACAAAGTGGAAACCGTCGGCTCCTACAACAACTCACAGATCAAACCCGATATCCTATACAATTTCTCTCAGATCATCTGTGTTTCGGCTTCTGATACCACAAAACCATGTCCACCAGTGCTCGCCATTGACCTGATCGACTGCGCTACGCTGGAACCAGATGCTTTCTGTAACATGCTTTCTTTTACAAACAACCTCTCATGGACATACCCCCAGCAGGTAGGAGGTAAAGATTGTGACCCCAATATTGCTGCATACAATATCTATTATGCCAGGTATGACTCTGATAAACCAACACTGCTCACTAAAATAACTACACCACCGGCGCCTCTGGCTACAACCTACGCACACGAAGGACTTAAATCCTTTGCAGGTTGTTATTACGTCACAGCGCTCAATGGGTTTGGTACTGAAAGTGCTCCAAGCAATACAGTATGCAAGGACAACTGCCCCATGTTTGTGCTTCCTAACGTATTCACTCCTAACGGTGACGGAAAAAATGATGTGTTCCAGCCCCTGGAATGCCCCGCTTTCGTGCAGGCACTCGAATTTAAAGTATTCAACAGATGGGGTGCCCAGGTGTTTGACACCAAAGATGTGAACGTCAACTGGAACGGCAAAACAAACGCAGGTAAAGAACTCGCAGCAGGGCAGTACTACTACGAAGCTGCAGTTACTTTTGAAGCATCCAAAAAAGATAATAAACCATACATTATTAAAGGATGGGTACAGATTATTAGATAAATGTACATCGCTTTTTTCTTTCGAAAGCAAATGGTTTCTTTGTAGCCCGGTTTGAAAAAGCCGGGCTTCATGCTTCCATGAACTTATTGTAAAACATAATCACCTATGAAAAAAGCGTATGTATTCCCGGGCCAGGGTTCCCAGTTTAAAGGAATGGGTTTAGACCTCTACCAGTCCTCAGACACGGCGAAGGGATTGTTCGACCAGGCCAATGAAATTTTAGGATTTGATATTACTAAAATCATGTTTGAAGGTACTGACGAAGAACTCAAGCAAACCAAGGTAACCCAGCCTGCCATTTTTATCCATTCCGTGATTCTCGCACAGACAAGTGGCGACTTTAATCCGGATATGGTTGCGGGACACTCGCTGGGCGAATTTTCGGCCCTGGTGGCTGCAGGTGCGCTTTCTTTCGAGGATGGTTTACGGCTCGTTGCCAAGCGGGCTGAGGCGATGCAGAAGGCTTGTGAATTACAGCCGTCTACGATGGCCGCTATTCTGGGACTTGACGACCAGAAAATAGAAGAAATATGCGCGGGGATTGAAGACGATATCGTTGTGCCCGCCAACTACAACTGTCCGGGGCAGGTAGTAATTTCAGGATCCCTTTCAGGTGTTGAAAAGGCATGTGAACTGTTGAAAGCCGCCGGAGCCAAAAGAGCACTCATCCTGCAGGTAGGCGGAGCATTTCATTCCCCGCTGATGGAACCAGCCAGGGAAGAACTTGCTGCCGCTATCCACGCCGCCAAATTTCAATCTCCGGTATGCCCCGTTTATCAAAATGTAAATGCCTCCCCTGCTACCGACGTTGACATTATTCGCGAAAACCTTATTTCTCAGCTTACAGCGCCTGTCCGGTGGACACAATCGGTTGAAAAGATGGTAGCTGACGGAGCAGGTGTATTTATTGAATCGGGCCCGGGGAAAGTACTTCAGGGACTTGTAAAGAAGATCGCCGGAAATGTGGAGTTAAAAAGTATTTAATTTTTTTCGGTTAAAACTTGACAAGTTAACTTCCACGCGTTACTTTTGCACCACTATTCACGGTTTTGGCCGATGGTGTAATGGTAACACAGGACATTTTGGTTGTCTTATTCAGGGTTCGAGTCCTTGTCGGCCAACAGAGTAACACAAAAAACCCCGCTCAGATTTCTCTAAGCGGGGTTTTTCTTTTCTCAACTGGTTTTTTACTTTCTAACCGTTGTAGCGGTTGGTGTGTAAATACCGAAAGTGATGGCAGCCATTAAACCATTTACAAATGTTTGTCTGGTATGAACCGTATAATCCGCCGCTCCTCCAGCCATAGCTTTAGAATCGGAAACGTTAACTGGCGCCGGTCCTTCAATTAAATAATGATTCCAATTGAGTCGTTTTCGGCATAGTTTGCGGTTTTGATACCTTCTCATTAACAGCGATTCACTTCGCCTTTAAGGCCGAGACAATATCTGCATCGTTGAATACTTCCCCTATTAAATTCTTTAACGCCTCCGGCATATATTGTTTATATTTCCCAGGGCCAAAAAACCAACTACCCCCAAGCGGTTTTTTGCCAGTAAATGCTTTTTGCTTTATCACAGTACCGTTACCAGTATAAACATTTACGATTAAATTATATAATAAATATCTGCCCCCGGTACCATCCATATGCAATTGCTTACAATTGATGAGTATTAATCTGTTTTTGCCAGATTTTTTAAGATTGCTAAGAATTGTTAATTCCGACTGGTTAGCATTGGTAGCAATAACCGAAGCAGTACTCCCCTGTGCGGACAATGAAGAAGAAACATTATTTGATATCAGGTTGGCAAGAGGTTTTCCACTGGTTGTTCCCATCGGATAGGCAATACCTGCCCCTGACCGCATGTAACCTACAAAATCGGGTTTACGTGAACCCGATACAATCTGTTCTCTTTGATCCCAGGTGGCTACACTAATTTTTTGATTGAAAGCAGGTACATTGGCGTGAACGTTTTCAAAATTTACTTTTTTGGAACATGCGTAGCCAAATAGTGAAAGTACAATGATTATAACAGTAATTCTTTTCATAATTAATAATTGGATTATTCCTGTTACTTGGTCATGGTTGTCACTATTTCTCCCGCAACCGGCCCTCTGGATGAGCCGAATGTCCATGTACCTTCAATGGAGCTGGTATAAGTAATTTTGCCCGAACTTACTTCACCTGTTGTTTCCGCCAGGGCCAGCACCGACGCCCCCAGCGGAGTATTAAACCTCATTTCATCCGAATCGGCAGTCAGTTGATCCCCTTCAAGTATAAATTCTTTTTCATCAATCAATAAGCCGTTTTCACCTGACTTGGAAATCGTCAGCGTACCATTGTCATTCCAGGGTAGTGATTCTGCAATCTGCCCATTATTATACGTATTGACACCGCCTGTCGATTTATACTTCCAGGTACCTACATATTGATCTCTTACATCAACATCTTTTTTAGAACAGGAGGCAATGAAAAGGATAGTAATGAGGGAGAGGAGTAAGTTTTTCATTTTAAGCTGAGTTTCGTTTATTTATAAATTACTATTCAAGTCTAGCCATATTTTTAACATGCCCTTAAGGCCATCTGTCTAGTTGGGTTGATTTCTTTCCCAATAACAGTAACTTCTTTCCGAACGCTTATCGGAATTTTGTCGAGTGATCCTGGGAGATACAAGTCAAATGAGTGTTGTGGCGGAGGTCACAAAAAACCGGGCTGTCGCCCGGAATAAAATTCGTTCGAAAGCCCCGCTTTTGGTGCCTCTGCAAGATGCCGCCCGTCAGATTTCGTTTCTATTTCCGCTTCTTATAATCCAACTTTGCAACGGCAAGGGCTTTATTGAGGTGCTTTTTGGCAATTTTTTCCATAATGGCGGAGCCGGCCTGGTACCCATTGAATACAGAAGGGCTTCCCCCCACTTCTTCCGTCCTGTATATCTCATTTCCGGTTTTTGTGTCGGATATTTTTAAGTAACCGTGAAAGTTCTTTTTGACTGAAATAGCCTTATAACTACCGTCAACCAAACAATCAATTACATAATCCGAGGACTCCTTAGATGCCGCAAGTTTGTACCCATCGGATTTCATTTTCTCCACGATCTTGTTTTCAAATCCCTTTTCCGTAGGTGCCACATAGAACACTTGACCAAAGCCCACAAAAGGGACAAACATGAGGAGAGCTAATAGTCTTTTCATAGTCTGAGATATCCCAGGGTTTACTTGCTGGCTATAATTTTCGTGCGCTCCCCGTCTTCATTATCCTCCAAAACAATCTTTTTACCTTCTACGTAACCTATTTCATCTCCCTCAAACTTCAACAAAATCCTATCACCTGATTTGGATAAGATGACCTCTGAATTGTCTTGCTCAATAATTTTTCCAGCGTTGTATAATGCTATCCATAAATCTACACTTACATCATCTATCCTGCTGATTTTCAATTCACCGCTAATCCCGCCCTGAGGTAGAGTAACAGTCTGTCCATCAGACTCAATACTGGATATTTTATATGTGCCCTCCACCTGAGCAGCTAAATTCGGATCCACATCATCCTTTTTAGAGCAGGAGGCGATGAAGAGAATAGTAATAAGGGATAAAAGTACCTTTTTCATTTTTCGTAGAATTTGTTTTTTTGTAGATAACGGCTCAATTCTAGTCATATTTCTAATACGTCATCACGGTAGACAGCTTAGTTAGGCTTACTTCTTTCCCAAGGACTGCAACTTCTTTCCGAACGCTCATGAGACCTTTTACTGGTGAGCTGGTATATACAGATCAAAAGAGTGTTGTGGGGGCATACAAAATCAGGTTTGCCCGAAAGAAAATACCGCTGATAGTCCTATTTTTGTCACCTCACTCCGGGCAATTGTAACTTTTTATTTGAGTTGATGGGAATCTACCAACACTACATCTGGCTCTTGCTTTTCCTGATTACAGCCAGGATAACAATTGCCCAGCCGCGGGTTGGTTTACCTCTTCAACCCGAAAAACTGGCTTATGCAAAAGAGGTTGAACAGGAAGCCCAGGAGAAAAAAGATACCCTGCTCATGGCCGAGGCCTACTATCTGTATGGAAAAATATATGTAGACGCCCAGGATTATCTGACTGCCAAGCAATATTTCATAAAGTCGCTGCGAATTGTGGAACAGAAGCATCAATTCGATAAAATCAGCAGGATTTATACGCGCCTGTCCTGGCTGGAACGAGATCAAAAGAATCTGATCAAGCAGCTCGAATATGCCCAAATTGCTCTGGGTTATGCCCGCCTTGGTACGCAGAAAACCCTGATGTCTGCCTCTCAGTCTATGAGTGATGCCTATCTGGCTATTTGCTCTGACAGCCTGGTTAACCATCGGAAGCATCCATTGCAGGATAGCCTGCTTTACTACTGTAAACTGGCGGAGCAGATTGCCTACAAGCTAAAGGATTCGGTTAGCATAGCCGGTGTGAGTAGCACCCTTGGCGAATTTTACGGATTTCAGCGGAATGCCCAGGCATTTCATTACTACCAGATAGCCCTGCGGATACACACAGCCCGAAACCACACAAGCAGCCAGATTACCACCAGCCAGCAGCTTGCTCATCTCTACCTGCAATTCAATCAGCCCGACAAGGCCTATCCTTTGTTGCAGCAGGCGAGCGAATTGTATCGTTTAATGAAAACCCGAGAGTTTAGAATAGAGAAGGATTTTGCAGAAACCTACATGCAGTATTACCAGCAAAAGAAAGACTGGCAAAAAGCATTTGAGCAATCATTAAAAGTTCGGCGTTATGAGCGCGATCAAATGATAGCGGACCGGAACGGAGCCGTCTCACGGCTTAGCATTGAATATGATACTAAAAAACACGAAGCGCAACTCGAAAGTCAGAGAAGAGAGCTGAAACTGGGCGAGCAAAACCAGCGCACACAACACTGGTTATTGGTTGTTTTATCCGCTTTGCTATTAGGAACGGCCGGCACCAGTATCGCCTTTTACCGGATTTCGCTAAAAAACCAACGATTGAGCCAGCAAAATGCAGTCCTGGTTCAGGAACAAAATCACCGTGTTAAAAATAATTTACAGTTAATATCCAGCCTGTTGAGTTTGCAGTCGAATAGGCTGGACGATGAAACCGCCCGGAATGCCGTAGAAGATAGCCAGCGCCGCATTGAAGTGATGAGCTTGCTGCAACGTAAACTCTATGATGGCGACAATCTGGTGGCTGTCCACGTCGCAGATTTTGTCCACGAACTGGTTACAATAGTACTAAAAGCCTTTGAACAAGAGCAGGTTGAAGTCATTTATCAGATTGAGCCTTCTGTGATGCTACCAGCCGATAGCATGATGCGGATTGGTTTGATCATCAATGAACTTGTTACAAATGCCTGTAAATACGCTTTTCCTGATAATCCGGAGCCTGCATTACACATTGAGGCCTCCATTTCGCATAAAACATTTCATCTGCGTGTGATTGACAATGGTCCTGGATTTACAACCGAAAAGGCACCTGTCCGGTCTTTTGGACTCCGCTTAATCCAAATGCAGGTGGAGCAATTGTTTGGTACGTACAAGTTCCGGAACAACGGGAATTTTCAATTTGATATGTCATTTACCTTATTTCCTCCTTCCCCATTCCGGAGAGAATCCAAAATAAAAAAGGCTCCATGAAAGCGCTTAAAGTTTTAATCATTGAAGACGAGCTAGTGACCGCCCATGATATCAGGGAAACATTGGAAAAAGCAGGTCATAGCGTAACCGATATTGTCCGTAATCTGTCTGGAGCCTTAACCTCCATCCGGACCAGCCCGCCAGATATCATATTGATCGACATTTATTTAGAGCATTCTGCCGAAGACGGTATCGACATTGCCCAGCGTATCCCAGCCGAGCGAACCATTCCCATCATTTACCTGACAGGGCACTCGGAACAAGCCACCATTGCGCGGGCGCAGCAAACACGCCCGGCTGCTTATTTGCTTAAGCCATTCAGGCATAAAGAGCTCGCGATTCAGGTAGAGCTGGCGTACTATAATTACCAGGCTTCATTGGTGAATTCAATAGATCCTTTTATATCGGATAGCCTTTATTTGCCTGTCGACAATGGGCGGGGTTATACAAAAATAAGGAAAAATGATGTGCTCTATCTGGACGCCGATCGCGCCTATGTGGAAATCTATTTAGTGGGTGAGCCTAAAAAACGGGTTTTTGCCATGAACCTGGGTTACATTGCCCAGTTCTTCACCGCGCCAAACTTTTATAACCTTTCCCGGTCCCTGGTCGTTAATCTAGACTATGTGGAACGCATCGAAAAGGGGCAATTTTATATAAAAAGCCGGAGTGATTATCCCGTCCCATTTCCGGAAGCGAACTACAAACTTTTTCTTCAGCAGTTTGCTATCGTCAAAACACCAAACAAACGCGACGGCAAATGAACGCGTAGCAGATAATCATTTCATTCCAGGTACCAGGAAACTCCTCTTCATGGATGAAGTCCAGCTACGAACGCGCCGCCAAACCAAAATCTCAATTATTGAAACGACAGGATACTCACAACAGACCTGAAAAGATCACTCCCAACAAGCATCCCACCGCCACCCCGAATACCACCCCGGAAGACCATCAGCCCCTCCCTACAACCCATGGTTGTTTCTCACTAAAATATAGTCCACACCCTGCCATTTGCTCCTGATTTATGGTATATTCCCGTCAATAAGATGCGGAACGTAACTGGCAACCTATGTCCTTTTTTCAAGAAAGCTTGTTACAAAAAGGTGCGCAGGATAAGTTTTCTGACCGATAGAAAAATTTAATTGCAATTTAATCCCCTCTAACCACAGTTTTAGGTACCATTAGCTCAAATTGAGTGACATATACACCGATCGCGATATTATTTTTCCAATCGAAATACTACATTTACTCCTAATTAACCTAAACAGAACCCACATGAAAGTTGAGAAAGTAAAAAAACGCGACCGCGAGAGAACGAAGGGCAAAATCCTTAAGGCGGTTGGAGAAGTAATTGAGCAGCATGGTACTGAAAAAGTGGGGGTCAACCTCATAGCCAGGACCGCAGGCGTTAACAAAGTACTGATTTATCGTTACTTCGAGAGCGTAGACGGGCTTATGGAACAGTACGTCAAATCGGGTGAGTACACCTCTACTGCGGGTGACGAGTTTATCGACTCCCTGGAGTATGTAGAACCCAAAGACAGACCTGCCGCCCTCACCAGTATCATGCACACTTTTCTGCACGACCTCCGGGAGCGTAAAGCCACCCGCGACCTGCTTCGCTGGGAAATTGGCACAGGAAAATCCATGTTGTCCGATGCTCGCAATACCGTTGCGACACGGACGCTTGACAAAATTGGTACGCTTCCGAATTTTGAAGATACCAGCGCGCTTATCGCTTTTATTTCTGCAGGAATTTATTACACCACCATTTCCGCTGATTACCGGGATAAAATGGTTGATGTGGATCTTCATTCCAATGATGGCTGGAAACGCATCGAAAATGTAATCGAGAGAATAATAACAGATATCGGTAAATAGCTACGGCTGTTCCGTTTACCAAAGTCCTCCGCTCCTTGTGGAGGACTTTTTTTGTCCCCGGTGAACGATCTTACCCTACTTCTTAACATCTTTGTTCTCCGGAGTTCCTGTATCAATAAACAAAGGGTATAGGTCGTTAAGGAACAAAATCAGATACCGGGTTACATAACTATATGAGTGCATTAAAAAAACTGGCAAGTGATACCGCCGTTTACGGTATCAGTACAATGCTGGGCCGCTTTCTTAATTACCTGCTGGTTGCGCTTCATACCAAACTTTTCCTGGCCGACCAACTGGCCGTTCAGGTTCAGCTTTATGCCTATGCGGGTCTGTCGCTGGTGCTCTACACCTTTGGAATGGAAACGGCTTTTTTCAGGTTTGCCAGAAAGGAAGAAGATGAAAAACAATACTACAATCTGATCCTCTCGGCTGTCATTGTGGTGAGTTGTTTCGGCTCGGGTATTCTTTTCCTTTTTTCCGATCAGGTAGCCTCTTATATCCAATATCCCGAAAGCGGAAGGCTCGTCAGATGGTTTGCCATCATCATGGCAAGTGATGCCATTGTGGCCATTCCGTTTGCCCGCCTGCGGCTGGAAGGCAAGGGCAAAAAATTTGTAGTGATCCGGGTAAGTAACATCATCATGAATATAGCGCTTAATCTCTTCTTTCTGGTGGTGTGCAAGGCTATATACGCGGGTGAGTACCTGCCATTTTTGAAACCCGCTGTGAGCCTCTTTTACGATCCGCTGCATGCAGCGGATTATATTATCCTGGCCAATCTGGTGGCTAACCTGCTGTTCTTCTGGATGCTGCGGAAGGAATTAATGGATTTCCGCTTCGTCTTTAATGCACAGCTTTTCAAACCCGTGTGGGTATATGCCGTTCCGATCATGATCATGAATGCTGCCGGTGTGCTAAATACCCTCTACGACAGGGCCGTAATTCAGTTTTTACTTCCTGAAAATTTCTATCCCGGCCGAACCACCAAGGAAGCCGTAGGTATTTACGGACAATGCTATAAGCTGTCCATATTCATGAATCTGGCCATCCAGGCATTTAAATATGCTGCTGAGCCCTTTTTCTTTTCCAAAGGAGAGGATAAAAATGCCCCGCCGGTTTTCGCACGTATCATGAAGTACTTCATTATTATTTGCGTGTTGATGTGGGTAGGTATAAGCATCAACGTGGATCTTCTGGCTGAACTTTTCCTCAAACGGAAAATGTATCACGAAGGCTTATCGGTAGTTCCCTGGCATTTGGCAGGTTTTCTTTTCCTTGGCGTATATTATAATCTTGCAACCTGGTTCAAACTGACCGACCGGACCCAATACGGTACCTACTTGACCATCACCGGGGCCTTGGTTACCATACTTACCAGTTATGTTCTGGTACCACTGATCGGTTATTTGGGATTTGCCGTGGCTTTTGCCCTTTCGGGTTTCACCATGATGACATTATGTTATACATTGGGACAGAAATATTATCCCGTACCCTACGATATCAAATCGGCACTGGGGTATATCTCTGTTGCGGCACTGGTCATATACGCCTCATCCCTGGTCCATTTCGACAGCCTGCTGGTAGCAGTACCGGTTCATTTTTCAATATTATTCATCCTGGTAATGGTGGCTTACTTTATTGAAAAAGATACCTTGCCTGGTATCGGGCTCAAAAAATAAACTCAGACATTACGCCCCATTTCCCTGAGAAGCTTGTTCGAGAAAAGAAATTCTTTTAACTCCGGAACGTCCGTTTTGGTGATGTCGGTATTGATACCTTCCCACAGCTTGCTTCCTTCGTAAAGGAAAATAATATTCTGCCCTATTTCCATCACCGAGTTCATGTCGTGCGTGATGATGACCGTTGTGATTTCATACTCCTCGGTAATTTCCTTGATCAGCTCATCAATTTTAACCGAGGTCAGGGGGTCAAGCCCGGAGTTAGGTTCATCACAAAATAAGTACATCGGGTTCATTACAATGGCGCGGGCAATGCCCACACGCTTTTTCATCCCGCCGCTGATTTCGGAAGGCATTCGCCTGGCGGCTGCACCAAGGCCCACACGCTCCAGACAAAAAGCCACCCTTTCGCGTTTTTCCTCGGAAGACTGGTCCGTGAGCATATCAAGCGGGAAACGGACATTTTCCTCCACTGTTTTTGAATCAAACAATGCTCCGCCCTGAAACAGCACACCCATTTCGCGTCGGATGGATTGCTGTGTTTCTTTATCGCTGTTATAAAAATCACGGCCATTGTAAAGCACATGGCCCTGATCGGGCTTCACCAGGCCGATCATGCATTTCAGAAGAACGCTTTTTCCAGTACCACTTCCACCGATTATCAGGTTGGTCTGCCCTTTTTCGAACTTACTTGAAATCCCTTTTAAAACTACCTTATCATGAAAGGCCTTCGCAATATTCTGTATCTCAATCATAGGTTCATTTCTTTATAGGAGCAATTGTGCCAGCAGATAATCTGCAATGAGAATAGCTATGCAACTATTGGTTACGGCCTGTGTGCTTGCCTTACCTACTTCCAATGCACCACCCTTTGTGAAAAATCCCTGAAAAGAAGAAATAGAGGCAATCAGAAAACCGAATACGAACGGCTTCACACACATGAAAAATATATTGTAAGGAACAAACGAATCGCGGATCCCGTATAAATAATCCCTTTCAGTGATTACACCGGTTAAGGTTCCGGCCATATATCCTCCCAAAATTCCCAGAAAAGCCGAGAAAATTACCAGCATCGGAAAGGTGAACATGGCAGCGAGCACCTTGGGCAGTACCAGGTATGACGAAGAATTGATCCCCATTACTTCCAGAGCATCTATTTGCTCGGTGATACGCATAGTACCTAACTCACTGGCGATATTGGAGCCTACTTTTCCTGATAAAACAATACAGGTAATGGTAGGTGCCAGCTCCAGAATTTCCATGTCACGCACAATCAGCGCAACTGTGGAAACAGGGATAATCGGGCTCACGAGGTTATAGGCCGTCTGGATACAGGATACCGCCCCGATAAATGTTGAAACAATGGCTACAATGAAAATAGAGCTTACCCCTATTCCCACGCATTCCTCCATAAAACGCCGCCAGTACACGGATAATTTTTCGCCTTTGCCAAAGAGGCTGCCTAAAAAAATGAAGTATTTACCGATTACTGACATAATATCTAAATTCTAATCAATATTTTCGGGAAAATTAGGCAAAAAAAGAAGTAAACAGAAAAATGAATCCATTACTGGTAATCACCGGAGGTACAAAAGGAATTGGCAGAGCCGTGATTGAAAAGTTTATGAGCGAAGGGTTTGATATAATCACCTGTGCCAGAAGTGATAAGCAACTGGAATCGCTTCGGCAGGAAATGGAACAGAGGTTTCCTGGCAAAAATTTATTTTACCAAACGGCGGACCTTTCCCTTAGGCAGGACCAGGATTCCTTCCTGCAATTTATCGTGTCAAAAAACCAGCCGGTTGCGGTGCTGGTCAACAATACGGGTGTTTTCATGCCCGGACAAATTCATAACGAGGCAGAGGGTGTTTTGGAAAAAACAATGGAGACAAATCTTTACAGTGCCTACCATCTCACGCGCGGGGTGCTGGCAGATATGATCCCTAATCAACAGGGGCACATTTTTACGCTCTGTTCAACAGCTAGTATCATGGCCTATCCGAACGGGGGTTCGTATTGTATATCAAAATTTGCGCTGCTGGGGATGACAAAGGTGCTGCGCGAAGAGTTAAAATCCTATAATATCAGGGTAACGGCCATCCTTCCCGGCGCTACTTTTACCGATAGCTGGCAAGGTACCGAGCTACCTGAAGAACGGTTTATGGGAGCGGACGACATTGCCGAATCCATTTGGTCAGCATACCGGTTATCCCCCAGAGCAGTGGTGGAGGAAATTTTAATCCGACCTCAGCTGGGAGATTTAGATTGATTAGTAAACAATACAGCAATTTTACTAAATTGCCACATTTTTAAAATTATTTATTAAAACCCGTATTTCATTTTTCATGGAACAATACCTCGGTATAGACGTGGGCGGTACGAACGTAAAAATGGGAATCGTTGACGCTACAGATGGCAGAATTTCAAATTTTTATAGCCATGATACCGCCAGCTGGCGTAGTTCAGGGCATTTTATTGATCGCCTTGGTGACGCTATCGCACTACAATTGGTTGAATATCCGGAGGTTAAACGTGTAGGTATAGGAGTTCCGGGGCTGACTACAAGAGACAGAACCACCTTGATAGAGATCACTGCCATTCCTGAAATAGATGGTGTTGCCATCGTGCCAGACTTGAAAAAACGTTTCCCAGGCCATGATTTTTTTCTTGAAAACGATGCGAATGCAGCCGCTTTGGGAGAATATTATTTTGGAGAAGACAAACTTCCTGAAGATTATATCTTTGTTACACTCGGAACCGGCATAGGCGGTGCAGCCATTATTGACAAAAAAGTCTTTAAAGGTGGTGGCGGAAATGCGATGGAGCCCGGGCATATTCCTTCCAAAAACAGTAAGGTACTGGAAAGAAATATCGGAAAAAAAGAGCTCCTGGATATGGCCAACGCCATGAGGGCCAGCTATACAGGCGAAACGCAGCTTCCCGCTGATGGTACCATTTCGACTACAGGGCTGGTTGCCGCAGCTGCTGGTGGAGACGAACTTGCCAAACAGGTATTTTACGAAATGGGGTATCTGCTTGGAGAAGGTCTGGTAGCTATGATCAGAATTCTGGACATCACCACCATTCTGATAGGCGGAGGGATTTCTGCCTCCTTTGAATATATCCTGCCTGCCATTAATGAAAGATTCAATTATTGGCTCACACCCTACTATACAAAAACAATAAGCATCAAACGGGCAACACTTGCCAACGATGCGGGCTTACTAGGTGCCGCGTCACTCTGTTTTGACTAATAAAATTAACAACACACACCGTCATACAGAACTTCTGATTTGCCGAAAATCAGAGGTTCTGTATGACAACCTTTTCCGGCCATTCACTAACTAATTAAAATTCATTAGTTCCAATTGAATACTTTTGGATTAGAATTGTTTTTACAGCGCTTAACGCAATAATCATTACCTAATGAAATTATCAGTAATTGTACCGGCTTATAACGAAGAAAAGACTATTTGGAAAGTCCTGGAAAAATTAAAGTCTGTCGAGTTGATAGGTAATTTTCAAAAAGAGCTGGTTGTCGTCAACGACTCCTCGGCGGATGGTACAGAAAGTGTTGTCAAAAGATTTATTCAGGAAAACCCCGGGCTTCAGATCAGTTATACATGCCATGAATATAACCAGGGAAAAGGCGCTGCCCTGCATACCGGAATCCGCAAGGCAAGCGGAGATTATATCATTGTTCAGGACGCGGACCTGGAATATGACCCTCAGGAATTTAACATACTGCTGAAGCCGGTCCTGGAAGGCTATGCCGATGTCGTATATGGATCACGTTTCATGGGAGGCCGGCCGCACAGAATTCTTTTTTTCTGGCATACCATCGGGAACAAGTTCCTTACCTTCCTCAGCAACATGTTCAATAACCTGAATCTGACGGATATGGAAACATGTTACAAGCTTTTCAGAGCTGACATTCTTAAAAGTATCCATCTGGTGGAAAATCGGTTTGGATTTGAGCCCGAGGTTACCGCCAAGGTAGCCAAAGTACCCAAAATAAGGATTTACGAGGTGGGTGTATCGTACTACGGCCGGACCTACGAAGAGGGTAAAAAAATTAACTGGAAAGATGGCTTTCGGGCCATATACTGTATTTTTCGGTATGGCATAGGGAAATAAGGAGCCGTCGCAGTCCACGAAGGCCCTGTGTCAGCTCCTTATTTTTTCAGCAGATACTCCTCAAAAAAACCTCCCCGTTTCAGAGAATATTGCTTCAATACCTCGATTTCATGACCTTGATACGCCTTTTCAATGGTATCATAATAATTGCTGCCTAGCCTGGGGTCCGAAGGAGCTTCAATGGTTGTCTTTATAAGCCCCCGAAAGGTGAAAAACCGGTCATAAAAGAATTTTACCGGGCTAAGCAGATTCATCCCCCAAAACAGCATCCCAAGTGTGAAAAGTACCTGCCTGAACCGCAACTTAACCTGCGTTACGATGACATATCCGATACTTAACCCCAACACCACCTGAGGGATGATAGCCGAACGGATGTTAAGGTCATTAAAATGCCCGATCTGAAATAAAGAAAGGATTAACACGGATACCAGTGAAATGACTACCGCACGGGAGTCAAAAAGGAGCAGATCATTCCGGAAGAAAACAAACCATATACCGTAAGCAGAAAAAAGATAAAGACTATAATATCCCCACCAATGCACTGCCCCTGCCTGCCAGATCACTCTGTTACTTTCCATGTCTGTTGCTTCCGAGCTTAGCAGAAAAATAATTACCGGAAGAAACCCTGTTAGCAAGAGCACCCCATAGACAAGTGCTCTCCGAAAATATTCCTTTCCTTCTCTATATACATTTCTTACAAAGCCCATCAGCATAAACCCAGACAAGCCGATGGCAGCAAAAGGAGTCAGAAACAAAGTACTGAGAAAAAAATACGCCAGAGCAAAAATATAGGTTGGACGGTTAATAACAGCCAGCAAAAAACTTATTCCTAAAATAGCGGGCAGCGCATGCTGGGGGGATTCGGACAGGTTCCTGGTAAAAACAGGTATCTGGTTTAAAACAAACTCGTTGTTGATACTTATTCCGTTTTTGTCAATAAAGGTCCAGTCTGGAAACAACCAACTGAGCACGGGAAAAATCACACATACATAACATCCTACTACGACTGCGGCGCAGATGACCAGTACCCGCTTATAATGTGTGAGCCCAATGAGTTTTACCTGTATCCAGATAAAGCTGAGGCCAATACCCAAAGAAGACCATAAAAAGAAATATAACTTCACCAGACTGAGCGAAGTATACTTCCCCAACAGTGATGGCACAATGTAGTTTCCCAGATAATAACACATATAAATACCCCGTGCCTCGTCATATAAGGGAATATCATCTGTTGCCAGCATATTGAATTTAAAATTATGCGCCAGGTAATCATAGCTTTGGTAAGGCAGCCAACCAAATTCTGAAAATATACATACCAAGAAGGACAGGAAAAATGAAGAACCCAGCAGTGGAACAAATTTTGCCCTGTCCAGGTCAGCACCATCAGCCTGCACGTATTTAACGGCTAAATAAAACGCCAGCAAAAGCGCAGCTACGGCACATACCGCAATATAGAATTTAAGCCATAGGAACAGAAACAGGAAAGTCGGAAGGGATATATATGCCAGCGTCACCGCCGTCAGTTTCTTCATAATAACGTTGATAATTGAAGTTATTCTAAACGATGCAGCTGTTCGGCTTCCCCGGACAACATTGTTCACACCAGGTTCACTTCCGGCGTCAGTCTGATCTCAAATTTTGACTCTACCGAGTCCTGTATTTTTTGGGACAACATCCTGATCTGATCTCCCGTGCCCCCGCCATAATTAACCAATACCAGCGCCTGTCGGGTATGAACACCTACCTGCCCCTCCCGATAGCCCTTCCAGCCCGATTTTTCAATAAGCCATCCCGCCGGAACCTTAACCCCAAGGTCGGTCGGGTATCCAGGTATTTCGGGGTATTTTGATTTTATCCTTTCATAGTCACCTAAACTTATTTCAGGATTTTTAAAAAAACTGCCTGCATTTCCGATTTGTGCTGGGTCAGGTAGTTTACTCCGTCTGATACTGATGACAGCGTTACTCACTGCTCTGAGCGATAACTCTTTTACGCCATGCTCTTCAAGTGTTTTACTGATATCTCCATATTCAATATGATACTGAGGTATTTTGTTTAATACAAAATTTACCCCGGTAATAATGTATTTCCCTTTAAGCTCTTTCTTAAAGATACTTTCCCTGTAACCAAACTGGCATTCCTGATTTGAAAAGATGCGCAGGTCACCGGTTTCCATTTCAATCGCCTCCACGGTTTCGATCACATTTTTTACTTCCATGCCGTAGGCTCCTATATTCTGCATAGGTGCCGCACCAACGGTTCCGGGAATCAACGACAGGTTTTCAACTCCTGCGTATTCCTTCGATACACAGTACATGACAAAATCATGCCACATTTCACCGGCTCCCACATGCAGACGGACATGCTCCTCGTCCGCAGCTGTTTCCACTATCCCGTCAATGCGGTTGTGGATCACCAGAGCGGATATATCCCCTGTCAGTAATACATTACTTCCTCCCCCCAGAATGAATCTTGGAAGGGACTTCCATTCCTTGGCTTCAAGAATTTCGATCAGATCTTTTACAGACCGGGCTTCTACAAAAACCTTGGCCTTTGCATGCAGCCCAAATGTATTATATTGATGTAAAGAAGCATTAAAAACAGGCACCATCTGAAAATTGTGATTACGACCCGGCAAAGTTAGGTATTACATTCAAAATTAGTGCAGTATGGTGATTCATCCATTTTTGGTTAAGTTTGCACCTTCATTAATGATTAAACGGTTATGTCGGAGAGAAGAAATAGATGGGCAATTGTTCTGCTTGCTGCTGGCATCATACTTTCCGGCTGTAGCAGAAAGCCTGCAGCTTCTTCCTCTGCATCAACGTATAACGAAGATCTTTCCAGGGTAAGGCCCAAGTACGAATACAAGGAACCACCGGTAAAGAAAAAGTCAGAAGAGATTCAGCAGGAAGGAAAGCCCAAGGCAGATACCAATCCCGGCAAGTCCCTGAGCGTGAATAAAAAGCTGGAGGCAGTGCTGGATACGATGGTCAGCCAGAATAAGTCCATTAAATACATTAACGGCTTTCGTATTCAGATTTATGTAGGAAATGTGCGTCAGGAGGCCGATGCTGCCAAGTCGTACGTTTATCAGGTTTTCCCCGATCTTAACCCCTATATGTCCTATACCCAGCCCACCTACCGGGTTAAAGTGGGTGATTTTATGTACCGTAGCGACGCCGAACAGTACCTTGAACAGATCCGGGAGCAGTATTCCTCAGCCACCATTCTGGCCGACAGGGTAGAAATAAAGAAAAGTTTAATGCTGAATTCCTCCTATGAGAATTGAGGCAGTTTTATGATTCCAACTATAAACCTATACACTTATTTTAAATGAAAAAGGCTTTAATCACTGGTATAACCGGACAAGATGGTGCTTACCTGGCCGAATTACTCCTGAGCAAGGGTTATGAAGTCCATGGGATCAAGCGGCGGAGTTCGCTTTTTAACACGCAGCGGATTGACCATATTTATGAAGATCCTCATGAAAAAAATCCAAAGCTTCACCTGCATTATGGTGATCTGAGCGACTCCACCAACATTATCCGGATCATCCAGGAAGTGCAGCCCGACGAGATCTATAACCTTGGGGCTATGTCACACGTACAGGTTAGTTTCGAAGAGCCGGAATATACCGCTAATGTGGATGGCATCGGTACGCTGAGGATACTTGAAGCCGTGAGACTTCTGGGTTTAACGGAAAAAACACGTATTTACCAGGCGTCAACATCCGAACTCTATGGGTTAGTTCAGGAGGTACCTCAGTCTGAGCGCACGCCGTTTTATCCACGCTCTCCCTACGCCGTTGCTAAACTATATGGTTATTGGATCACTGTAAATTACCGTGAGGCATATAACATGTATGCGGTGAATGGAATTTTGTTCAATCACGAGTCGCCTCTGCGCGGAGAGACTTTCGTTACGCGTAAAATCACACGTGCCGTTGCAAGGATTGCACTGGGTTTGCAAGACAAAATTTACCTGGGAAATCTGGACGCACAGCGCGACTGGGGCCATGCTAAAGATTTTGTGGAAGCGATGTGGCTGATTCTGCAGCAGGAAACACCGGAAGACTTTGTGATCGCAACCGGTGTGACGACCCGCATCCGGGAGTTTGTCCGCATGGCATTTGCAGAAGTAGGCGTTGAACTTGAGTTTACCGGCACAGGTGTTGACGAGGTAGGAAAAGTACTGAAATGTAACAATCCGGATTACAAACTTGAAATCGGGAAAGAAGTGGTGGCTGTAGACCCCCGTTATTTCCGCCCGACAGAAGTTGAACTACTGATCGGTGATCCGACCAAATCCATGACAAAACTTGGCTGGAAACCTAAGTATGATCTTAAAGCGTTGGTGAACGATATGGTCACCTCTGACCTGGCCTTGTTCAAAAAAGACAGGCTTCTGGAAAGCAGCGGACACAGGGTCCCCAACTATTACGAATAGTTAAAACAAAAATGCCGGCTTCTGCAAGCCGGCATTTTTGTTGTTTGTTAATATGTTTCAGCAAAACAATACGCCCCTCAGTGCCTCAGATGGAGGAAGACTGCCTGGGAATTTTCTTCGCTATTTTAATCAAAGTTTCCGGATTCTGATACCCAATCACCTCTTTCACGAGCTTCCCGTCAGGATCTATAAAAAAAAGTGTCGGGTAGCCCTGCAAAGGATATTTCTCAGCCAGCATAGGTCCTTCGCCACTCTCCATATCAAACTTCACATTTATAAAATTCTTGTTGAAAACCTCCGCTACGTCAGCGCGGGTGAAAACATTTTTCTGGAGCATCTTGCAGGGCCCGCACCAGGTTGTGTATGCGTCAAAAAAAATAACCTTTTTTTCTGCTTTCGCTTTTTTCAGAATGGAAGCCCAGTTGCCCGAAGTAAACTGAATGCCCTTTTCTGCTTTGGTTTCCTTCCTTTTGCCTTCCTCGCGGGCTTCTGCTGCTGATAATACCGCAGCGGCAAGCGTAAAGGATAATATCAACTTCTTAAAAACTTTCATTTTCCCTATTTGGTTACGGTTTGATAATTGCTAAACGAAATTACACGACCCTTTTATTTTATCAAACCAATTCTTATTCAATAGGTTCATTTTAGGCAACGGATATCGTCTGTCGGCAAAGCTAAAATGCCAGGACAAAGCCTCCGTAATCAGGAAAGGAGTACCTTTGCACTTTGAAAATAGCCGATCAACATGAAAATACAGGATGCCAAATATGTTATGAGCAATTCCGATTACCGGAAATGCCCTTCCCCTGACATCCCCGAATATGCCTTCATTGGGCGTTCAAATGTGGGAAAGTCTTCGCTGATCAACATGCTGACAGGAAAAAAATCTCTGGCCAAAACTTCTCAGCAACCAGGCAAAACGCAGCTGATCAACCATTTCATCATCAATGGAAGCTGGTATCTGGTCGATTTGCCCGGGTATGGTTATGCCAAAGTGAGTAAAGTGGAGCGGGACAAATGGGAGAAAATGATTCATGATTATCTTTTCCAGCGTACCAGCCTTGTCTGCACGTTTGTCCTTGTCGATATCAGGCATAGTGCTCTGGCCACCGATCTTGACTTTATGCAGAAATTAGGGGAAGAGGGCGTTCCTTTCCATATTATTTTCACAAAAGCCGACAAGCTGAAAGCTTATCAGATTACCACCGCCGTAGAGGCCTACAAAAAAAAACTGGAAGAGATCTGGGAGGAAGTACCGCCCATGTTTGTAACCTCAGCTGAAAAAAACGAAGGTAGCGAGCCCATTTTGAAGACAATAGAAACTTATAACGCGTCGTTTCAAAAATCGGAATAACGCAGAAGTTGTTTACCGGTTAATCTTTCACTTATTTTGCGACAAAATTAAGTTCACCAAATTGGTACTGTACAGGTTATCGTATTTGTCCGATTAATGCAGATTAAAATCGTAAAGAAAATTTACAGTAACAGAAAACTAATTGCCCAGAAAGGATGAGTGAAAAAACAGAGACGACCGGAATAGATTTGTTAAAGGAAGTTGCCAATGTGTCTGGTAAAAGTGGTTTGTACCGCATTTTAAAACCAAGCCGTGCAGGAGTTATTGTTGAAAGCCTGGATGAAAAACGTGAAAAAACCCTGATTGGACCCACTGCACGCGTTTCGGTGTTAAAGGATGTATCCATTTTTACCGACGGTGAACAGGAATCTGTTGCGCTGGCAGACGTGTTCTTAAAAATCCGGGAAGCACATGGAGAGGAAATAAGTCTGCAGGTTAAAACGGCGTCGGACAAGGAACTGATAGAATTCCTGAACCATATCCTGCCTGAATTTGACAGGTCAAAAGTTTATGTTTCGGATATCAAAAAAATCATCACCTGGTACAATTTGTTATCCAAATATATCCCTGAATTATTTGTGGCGGCAGCAGAGGAGGAGGAATTGGCCGAAAAGCCGGAAGCGTCAGAAGCATCCGAAGAAAAAGCCTGAGCACTTTCGTAAGATATACCTGTAAGCCCTGTCGGACCGACAGGGTTTTTGCATTCATACTGTTAAAGCCTCCAATCTGATATGAACCTTGCTCCCTACATCGATCATACCCTTTTATCTCCGGTTGTCCGCGAAACGGATATCAGAAAGATCTGTGAAGAGGCATGGATTCATCAGTTTAAGGCGGTTTGCGTTGCTCCGTCTTATGTTGCTTACACCGTAGAAATGCTGGAGTTTTGCCCTGTTAAAATCGAAATAGCAACAGTGGTTGGTTTTCCAATGGGATACGCTCTTACGGGAACGAAAATAAAAGAGGCCGAAACGGCTTTGAAGCAAGGGGCAACGGAACTGGATGTCGTCATGAATTTATCACAATTTAAATCCATGGCCTATCTGAGCGTAAGAGAGGAGCTTCAGATGCTCTCGAAACTGGTACATGACCATCATGCGATTATCAAAATAGTGATTGAAACCGCCTATCTGGACTCATTTGAGCTACATACCGCCTGTGAGATCTGTACGGAGGCCAATGCCGATTTTGTGAAAACTTCCACCGGCTTTGCGCCCACGGGTGCAGAAGTTGAAACGGTACGGAAGATGCGGGATATCTTACCACCCCACATTCAAATCAAAGCCTCCGGCGGAATCAGAACTTATGAACAGGCAAAGTCCTTCATGGAAGCCGGGGCTGAGCGTATCGGTACCTCCTCGGGTGTAGCCATTGTAACACAGGCATGAAAACGCGCGTTTTATTGTTAAGCACCGTACATCCGTCTTGCGATCCGCGCATTGTTTATAAAATTGCCCCGTCACTTGCGCAACAATACCAGGTTTTCTGCTGCCTGCCGGAGGCACGGCAGCTGGACGAAAATCCGGAAATAAACATGATCCGCCTGCCACACTTCCGAAGTCTGCTGTTCCGGTTATTATTTAGTCACACTATTTTGCTTTGGAAGTGTGTACGGTTAAAGCCGGGGATTGTTCATGTTTTTGTGCCAGAACTTATTCCCATCGCCTTTATCTTTAAATGGCTGGGAGCTGTTGTTATTTATGAAGTGCAGGAAAATCTGTATAAAAAGTTTTCGATCAAGCAATACAATAACGGGAAAGGTTTTCAGGCACTTTTCAAGTATTTTGATCAGCTGGCCAGAAAAAGGTTTTTTTTTATTTTTACCGAACACAGTTATCCCGAGGACTACAATGACCTGAAGTACCCCAGTGCCGTTGTCCATAATTACGTTTCATTGCCTTTTATTGACCAATACACGCACAAAAGGCCGTTGTCGGATCCGCCCGTTTTTTTCTACTGTGGCGTGTTATCGATCGAAAGATGTTTTGATGTCATGATTGAGGCTTTTGCCAGGTTAAAATCCGACATTCCTGATTTCACGGTGCATCTTTTTGGCCCGCTCAGGTTTACAATGGCCGAAGCAGAGCAGCTCCCCGGTTTTAATCTGGTACGTAACCATTTGAATTTTTATGGTTATACAGATTTGCGAATTGCACTGAGATATGCGGAAGGCGCAACGGCAGGCATTGCATTGCTAAAACCGGTGGCCGATTATCTGGATTCCTATACAACCAAGTTGTTTGAGTACATGGCAATGGAACTTCCGGTACTTACTTCCGATTTTCCATTGTACCGGACAGTTGTTGAAGCAGCGCGATGCGGGTATTGTATTTCACCATACAGTGCGGAACTGCTTGCGGAAAAACTCCTTTACCTTTTTAACCGGAAAAACGAAGCCTTAGTCATGGGACAAAACGGAAGAAATGCGGTAGAGGAGCGCTATAATTGGCTGTCAGAAGAGAAAATACTGCTGTCGTTTTATCAAAAAGCAGAAAAACGAACATTTTCCTAAAAAATGAGATCAGAAAACATTAAATTTTGGCATTTTTAAAACTTATTATTGAATTGTTCAAATATTAAATACTACGATTTCTACGAAATATTTAACTTTCGGAACTTTATCAGAATTATAGTTTGCGAAGTCAACTTCCCAACCATGTATATTAATACAATAAGCCATTATTTTCCAAGCCAAGTAATTGGCAATGAGTATTTTACACAACTCAACAACCTTTCAACCGAGTGGATTGCAGAACGTACCGGGATTTACGAGCGCCGTAAAGCAGGAGAGGGGGAGAATACCTCGACAATGGCCATCGCGGCGGTCGATTTATTGCTGGAAAATATTCCTTACAGCAAAAATGAAATAGATCTGATTGTAGGCGCCACCTACACCCCTTATGATACCATCGTAACGCTTGCACATGCTGTACAGCACCACATACAGATTCCGGACATTCCGGTACTGAGCCTTTCAACAGCCTGTTCGTCCTTTCTGAATGCCATCGAAATTGTGGAAGGGTACTTCGCCATGGGAAAAGCCAGCAAAGCATTGGTGGTAGTATCGGACCATAACACGGCTTATTATAATGAGATGGATACCGTTTCGGGCCACCTCTGGGGAGACGGTGCTTCGGCCTTGCTGATATCCAAAGAGCGGCAGACAGCAACCGATATGGTCATCAAAAAACTAATTACCGGTGGCGCTGCAACAAGCGGAAAAGCGGTGGAAGCGGTGGTACTGCGTCCTAATGACAAGGGCGTGGTGATGCCCTTTGGCCGCGACGTATTCCAGAATGCCTGTGTGTATATGCCCAAAGTAAGCCAGCAGGTATTACAAGCCTGCGGGTTGACGATAGACGACCTTGACTACCTCATACCGCACCAGGCCAACCACAGGATCAGCCTGAATGTGATCAATACACTAGGGATTCCGGTTGAAAAACTAATATCCAACATTCAGTACCTGGGCAATACCGGCTCTGCCGGTTGTGCCATTGCCTTGTCTGAGAATAGGGATAAATTTAAAAAAGGCGAGAATATAGTCATTACTGTTTTTGGCGGAGGGTATTCCTACGGTGCAATGCTGATCACCATCTGACCCGAAAAAGGATCAAGGAAAAAGGCCCGGCGAATCTGAAATCCCCGGGCCTTTTTCCCTGTATATCGTTCTACTATTATCTGTTTAATTAATCTCCTGATCGGTTATTTTATAAGGCTTCCACACATTGTTTTCCGGGTCAATGTCGGGAAGATTATTATCCGGATCAATAGTGACGGTACGGATTGGCTGGGTGGTAGCCGCTTTAAAAGTCCATGAACCACCGCGCTGCCAAATTTCCACCGGTAATTCAATCCTGGTTTTTTTCCCGTTTACTTCCTCAATATCCACCCGGGCAGGCATAGCCCACTGGCTTAAATTTTCGATGGTTATCAAAGAGCCCTTCTGCGGATTCTGCTCAATATATGCCACATCCTTTACACTTTGGTCAAGTTTGTAATTTTCAAAAAACCAGCCTTTCCAAAACCAGCCCAGATCCTCGCCAGCGGCGTCTTCCATCGTTCTGAAAAAATCATAAGGTGTAGGATGCTTGAACGCCCATCTTTTGACATACATTTTGAAGGCATAATCAAAACGCTCCTTACCCAGTACCTGTTCCCGTAACATTCTCAGGCCGAGGGCTGGTTTGTAATAAGCTTCCCAACCCAGGTTCTGCGCCTGCACCACATCGGGAATGGTCATGATGGGATCCGCTTTGGGCCGGAAAATAATGGGTGCAACCCGGTGAAGATCATTCAGCCGGGTATCCTTGTATTCGCCGTTGTTAAAATTATCGCCGGACAGAAAATTGATAAAAGTATTAAAGCCTTCGTCCATCCACGCATATTTCCGCTCATTATTACCCACGATCATCGGAAACCAGTTGTGCCCGAATTCATGATCCGTAACGCCCCACAGCTCTTCCTTACGGCTTTTGCTGCTGCAGAAAACAATTCCGGGATATTCCATTCCTCCCACTATCCCCGCCACGTTGGTGGCAACCGGATAGGTATATTCGTGCACATAATTCGAATAAAATTCAATGCAGCCTTTTACATACTCCGTAGATCTTCCCCATCCGTCGGTACCTCCATCCTCAGCAGGATAAACTGATTGCGCCAGCGCCGTTTTTCCTCCAGGCAGATTAATCCTGGCAGCATCCCAGACAAACGATCTGGAACTTGCCCAGGCAACGTCCCTTGCCTGCAAACACCTGAACTTCCATGTGAGTGTTCCCGATTGTTTTGGACGGCTGGCTGTGCTTTTTACTTCTTCCTCCGTTCTGATCATCACCGTCTGGTCACTCTTTGCAGCATCTGCCAGCCGCTTTCTTTGGTCCGCCGTCAACACTTCGTTAGGATTCAGCAGTTCTCCAGACCCCACCACGATGTGGTCCCAGGGAACAGTTACATTGTATTCAAAATTACCATATTCCAGATAAAACTCTCCGGCGCCCAGATATGGCAAAACGTTCCAGCCTTCAATATCATCAAAAACAGACATGCGGGGATACCATTGGGCCATTTCATAAACAATGCCGTTTTTGGTTTCGAGGGTACCCATCCGGTCGGAGCCATATTCGGGAACCTTGAACGTGTATCCTATTTTTATTTTGATCACATCCCCTCCCGCTTTCACCGGCGTAACAAGGCGGATCTGCATTCTGGTGTCATTAATGATATAACTGGCATCAACAGCCTTTTCTTTCCCTTGCTGAACCGATACCGACTTAATGGCATTTCCCCCATCAAAACCCATGTTTCCGAAACGTCCGCCACTAACCGCGGTTGTTTTTCCTCCGCGTGACGCATCATTAAAGGCATTCTGGTCCAGCTGGAGCCAGAGAAATTCGAGGTCTTCCGGGCTATTATTTTTATAACTGATCTCAACTTCTCCATTTACCGTTCCCTCCTTTTCATTCAGTGCCACGTTGATATGATAGTCTGCCCGGTTCTGCCAGTACTTGGGCCCAGGTGCCCCACCCCCGCTGCGATACTCGCTGCCAGGCTGAAAATTAAACAACGGGTGGAAAAGTACATGCGCATCATACTTGCCTTTCTCCGCCTCCTGGGAAAACGAAGCCGAGAAACTCATTAAACATAAAGCCAGAGTACCTAAGCTGATTTTTGAAATTTTCATCCTAAATAATAATATGGAAACAATGTTATTCTAAACGAGCAATATACGGCTTTTAGCCTTTTAGAGATTAAAAAGTTTGATCAATGGTTTTTCATTAACAATTTTGGTAATCTTTTTCAGTAATCCAGAATAACTAATATATGCACCATCGCCTTTCCGTCGACGAATTTATCCGGGGTATTACAGCGGCAGACAGGGTTATACTAGGCCGGGCAGTAACGTTAATCGAAAGTTCACTGGAGACAGACCGGCACCTGGCCGACCAGCTTATGGTGGGAATTCTTCCGTTTACAGGAAAGTCGTTGAGGCTAGGGATTACAGGTATCCCCGGCGTGGGAAAAAGCACCTTTATCGAAGCGCTTGGAAAAGTGATTACACAGTCTGGTCATAAGCTCGCGGTATTGGCGATAGACCCCTCCAGCGCCCGTTCGGGAGGAAGTATTATGGGTGATAAAACCCGCATGGAAAAATTATCCCAGGATCCGAATGCGTTTATCCGTCCTTCACCAGCAGGAAACTCCTTGGGCGGGGTGGCCCGCACCACGCGTGAAACCATACTATTATGTGAAGCGGCCGGATATGAAATTATCCTGGTTGAAACCGTCGGCGTGGGACAATCGGAGACGCTGGTAAAAGGTATGACGGACGTATTCGTGTTACTCATGCTGGCAGGAGCAGGTGATGAAATACAGGGTATCAAGCGCGGAATTATGGAAATGGTGGACTTGCTGGTCCTCAACAAAGCCGACGGCGACAACAAAGCCAAAACTCTTGCAGCAGTTGCAGATTTGAGCAATGCCCTGCATCTGTTCCCACGAGCAACCTCCGGACTTGAACCTAAGGTTATGCCCTGTTCCGCCTTAACAGGAGAAGGAATTCAGGAATTGTGGGGGCTGCTGCAGGAATATCAGAACATTACAACCACCGGCGGTTTTTTCGGGGATAACCGAAAAAGGCAGAATACGGATTGGATGCATGACTATATCCGTAATGCCCTGGAAGAAATGTTCTATCACAACCCCGCTGTGAAGCAAAAGTTAGCGATGATTGAAAAAGAAGTGCTGGACGGGAAAGCAGTACCCTTTCATGCGGCCCAAACGCTGCTTGATCTTTATGCCCAAAATAAAAACCGATGAAAAACTGTAACGGATGAGGTTATGAGTAGGAAAAACGCTTCTGACGAACAATTTTCGTAAGTTTGATCGTTTAAAACAACGTATAAAAAACTTATTAATATTACCCTTATGCAATTGATTAAAAAACTCAGGATATTATCAGTACTCGCTTTATTGGTCACTTTCGCGATCGTTTCCTGCAAAGACAAAGATGACGATACCACTCCGGAAGATAAAAACGAAATCGTAGGCAGCTGGAAACTGACTTCCGTGGCACCTGAAACAGCAGGTACAACCATCCCCGCACTGGCTGCTATCCCTACCTACGCGCCTTGTTATCTTGATCTGGTTTTTGTTTTTACCTCACAAAACAAGGTTACCGTAAGTGGCTGTGATGCGGCCATTACCTTGCTGAGTGTAAGCGGATATATTACTGTGGGATCCGAAACAACCTGGAAAGTCACCGGCGATAAACTGGTACTGACCAACGGATCTACCAACCAGGAACTGACGATCAAACAAAACGGAGATCAGATGTCCATTATCATCAACACTGCTACCAGCGGCCCTGCAGTAAATGCGGTCTTGTTGTTCAAGAGACAGTAATTTTCCTGAAAAATTTAACATGTCAGCTGGTATGGTCGCAAACGATATACCATTTGCCTTTGATCTTTTTCCACAACAAGGTATAAAATCCGCTCAGGTCACCTTTTGCAGGACGGCTCAGGTAAAATTTCCCAACCAGAAACGCCGTTTCTGCTGAGGGAAAACTGATATTGATGAATTCAAATTTTAAGGTACCCATGGTCGCACGGTCAGGGTACCTTTTTACATAATTTTCGTAAGTGGACAGATAACCATACGTTACTCCGCTCTTCCCTACGAACATTAGCGAGTCGGACTGCCAGTAACCTTCCATGAATCGATCGATCTTTCCTTCGTTCCAGGCCGCCACCTGAGTGTTGAGAACAGAGAATATTGCATCTTTGTCGGCCTGGTTCTGAGCCAGGCAAACCGAGCAGAGTACCGACAGGAATAGTGACAACAGCGGGTTTCTCATATTTTTTGCAGATTTTTGTGTCAGAGTTTTAAATTAAAGATAAAACAAACAGCGCTTTCAAAAAAACGTCCGTGATTATTACCCTATAATTCTGAAAACATGTTCGATGATTTATTCAAAAAGCTGGACCGCCAGAAATATCCGTTTATTGATGGCCTGTATTACCTTTTTATCATCGTCTTTCTCCTGATCCTGTTTTTATTCTTTGCGTAAATCGTGGATAAACCTTCATATCTTTTTATTCTGAATCCCAACTCGGGAACGTCCACGGGAAAAAATGCTCTTTTTACTTCACAATCCATTGAAAGACTGGCAAAGAAAAATAACGTTCATGCAGAAATCATCTTTACCGAATCTCAGGGGCACGCTACGTTGCTCACCCGGGACAACCTTGATAAAACCAACTGGCAGGCCATTGTGGCCATAGGAGGCGACGGTACCGTGAATGAAATAGCGCGGTCGCTGGTATTAACCGATACTCCGCTCGGTATTTTACCGATGGGATCGGGAAACGGGCTGGCCAGGCATCTGGGTATTCCGCTGCAGCTGGAAGCCGCTCTCCATAAACTGTTCCGGGGCACGGTCCATACCATTGACAGTGCTTTGCTGAATGATATCCCGTTTTTTTGTACCGCCGGAATCGGCTTTGACGCTTATGTGGGTAAACTCTTCAGTGAACAGAAAATCCGTGGCCTGGCAACTTACATGAATGTATCGTTCCGGTCCTACTGGGATTATCAGCCTCAGCAAATCAAACTGAACGGAGTCACACAGGAAGTTTTTTCACTCACTTTTGCCAACGCCGGGCAATACGGGAATAATGCGTGGGTTGCTCCGCAGGCCAGCCTGCAGGACGGCCAGCTGGATATCTGCACCATCCGCACGTTTCCCAAATGGTATGGTACCTCGCTTGTATACCGGCTCTTTACTCGCCAGCTGAAAGATTCAGACTATATTACCTATCACCGAACCACCGATGCCACCATTGAGACCAGCGCCCCTCCGCTCATCCATTACGACGGAGAACCCCTGCAACTCGATGTTGATCATTTTACGGTAAAAATAAGGCCGGCAAGCCTCAAAATTGTGCTTTAAAATTCTGCTGACTATTTTGATTTAAAAGTTATGTCAAAAAAGAACCGCTCAGGCATCGTTTATTCTACCAATCCTGAATTTGAATTTTCAGACAACGAAGATGATATACAAACGCTCCCACCCACCCAGCAGGACCTGAGGATCTGGCTGGAACGCAAAGGAGGCGGCAAGGTAACCACAGCAGTGAAAGGCTTTACAGGTACATTGGCTGATCTGGAAACTTTGGGAAAATTACTCAAAAACTTATGCGGCAGCGGCGGAACCGTGAAGGACCAGGAAGTGCAGATACAGGGAGATCACCGCGACAAGGTTATTGCCTGGCTGTTGTCCAAAGGTTATAAGGCAAAAAAAGCCGGCGGCTGATACAGCAATACATCGACTGTCAATCCGGCCAACGCCACTTATTGAAAAAGAATCGGACGGGTATTAAACCCTACCTTTGAGCTCTGCAATGCGTATTCTACTTATTCATCAGTACTTTCTGGAAGATCATGACGGAGGTGGTTCCCGCTGGAACGAAATGAGCAGGATATGGACGCAAGCAGGCCACGAAGTAACGGTACTGGCCGGAATGGTGCATTATATGGGTGGGCGGCCGGAGGAGTATAAAGGAAAATATTTTGTCAGAAAAACCAATAAGGATCGTGTTGAGGTGATTCGCTGTCATGTATCTGAAAGCTATAATCAGAGTTTTTCCGGGCGCTTGCGGGCCTATTTTTCATTCACATTTTCCAGTATCCGGGCCGGGCTTTTTAAAGTAAAAGGCCCGTACGACCTAATTATCGTAACTTCTCCCCCGCTGTTTGTAGGTATCACGGCCCTGGTACTGTCGTGGTGGAAAAAAACTCCTTTTATCTTTGAAGTCCGCGACCTGTGGCCGGAATCGGCGATTGATACCGGGGTACTTACCAACAAACAGCTGATTCGGTTTGCCTATTGGTTTGAGAAAATCATCTACCAGAAGGCCTGCAGGATAAATGTACTGACGCCCGCCTTTCGTGACAAACTCATCATGGAAAAACGGGTTTCGCCGGAAAAAATAATTTTTATACCCAATGCCGCCGACTTCGCTATTTCTGAAGAAGTGATGCGTTCCTTTAATTCAGACCGATTCAGAAAGGAGCACGCGCTCGACGGCAAATTTGTGATCACGTACGTGGGCGCACATGGCGTAGCCAACCACCTGGTTCAGTTGCTGGATGCTGCGGAAATGCTCGGAAATACCCCTGTTTATTTTTTGCTGATCGGAGATGGTATGCAGAAAAAAATGCTGATGGCCGATGCAGAAAAACGAAAAATCACCAATATCAGGTTTGTAGACCCGGTTTCCAAAAGAGAGGTGTTCAAATACATACTGGCGTCGGATATGGGCATTTCGGTTTTGAAAAATGTGGCAACTTTCAAAACCATTTACTCAAACAAAACCTTTGACTATTTTTCTTGTAAAAAACCGGTTCTGATAGCAATTGACGGAATTTCCAGGCAACTGGTTGAAGAAGCAGATGCAGGGATGTATATTGAGCCGGAAAATACCGGAGACTTCGTAAACAAGATCCTGTTCTGCTCTGCACATCCTGAAACAATAAAACAGCAGGGAGAAAACGGATATACATTTGCCCGGAAGCATTTTGACAGAGGTGTGCTCGCAAAAAGGTATCTCGAATACATTGAAGAAGCCATCAGGAAAATATAATTTGAAACCGAATGTAACCCCATCAACCATGCTGGATTTCAGAACAATACCCGCAAGTAAGCGCATCGCTATGGTAGCCCATGATAACCGGAAAACAGAGTTGCTGGAATGGGCGCTGGTAAACCGGGAAGCATTAAGCAAAAATACATTATATGGTACCGGAACTACCGGTAAATTACTGGAAGAAAAACTGAACCAGCCGGTGATCAGGTTGCTTAGCGGGCCACTGGGCGGAGATCAGCAGGTGGGTAGCATGATTGCGGAGGAAAAAATTGATCTGCTGATTTTTTTCTGGGATCCCATGTCTGCCCAGCCGCATGATCCGGACGTGAAAGCCTTGCTCAGATTATGCGTGGTCTGGAATATTCCGGTGGCCTCCAATAAGGCAACGGCTGATTTCATTTTTTCGTCCCCGCTGATGAACCAGGACTATACTGCCACCCAGATCGATTACAGTACCTATTTGAACCGTAAACTCTGAACTCAAAAAGTACGCTTACGGTTTCATTTATAAATAAAATTACAAATGAGAAACGTAGCGCACTTATTCCCCCCCTCGGTTACCGAAAACACCTATACTTATTCTGATTACATGCTTTTGATGGAAAAAGTGGTTCAGGAAAAGAGAACCACCGGACCGAAACAATCGGAAGAGCTGAATTACTATACCAGGCTCAACCTGGCCAGGATGCAGCGGCTCAACAAAACAGTACTGGTGAACGATGACCTTAAAATCCTAACAGACCAAATTGACGCTCCCCAGACCTGGTACATCCTCACAGAAGCATGGTGCGGCGACGCCTCCCAGAGTATCCCCGTCATAGTGGCTGCCGCTCAATCCAATGAGCTGATTACCATAAAGTTACTACTTCGGGATGAAAATCTCTCCCTGATGGATGAGTACCTCACGTTCGGCGGACGTTCGATTCCCAAGCTGATTGCAGTGGACGAAAATCACAATGAACTTTTTACCTGGGGACCACGGCCCGCGGGAGCTCAACAGCTGTTGGTAGCATACAAAGCCAATCCCGGTAAACCCTATAAGGAATTTGCCGAAGACATCCAGCGCTGGTACAACACCGATAAAACGCAATCGATACAAAATGAATTGAAAGCGATTTTGGAAGGTGTTCTGATAGAAAGGTAATTTTTAGCGAGTTTACTCTATCTTTGCAATAGGCTAAATTTTTTGGTAAAGGAGGGCTCCATCAGCTCCCTTTCAAAATGATTATTGAAATTCCGAGAGTTGTCAACCTACTTTAAAAACATATCCGAAGGTATCAGTACCACCCTCACAGGCATGCGGCTTACCTTGCGCCACTTATGGCATGCGAGGCAGCGTCGTTCTTTCACGGATATCAGGAAGGATAATTTCTACGAACAAAATGAAGGCTTGGTTACCATTCAGTACCCCCTGGAAACCATTCCTATTCCCGACAATGGCAGGTACCGTCTTCACAATGAAATGGACGACTGCATTGTATGTGACAAATGTGTGAAAGTCTGCCCGGTTGACTGCATTGAGATTGAGCCTATCAAGGCTATTGAAGAAGTGGGCCGGGCATCCGATGGCTCTCCGATCAGGCTTTACGCTGCAAAGTTTGATATCGATATGGCAAAGTGCTGTTACTGTGGCCTTTGTACTACGGTATGTCCCACCGAATGTCTTACCATGACCAAAACGTTTGACTACAGTGAGTTTGATGTGCGGGATATGGTCTACAACTACGCAAATCTCAGCGCAGAGGAGGCGGATGAAAAGCGCAGGTTACTGGAACAGTTCCAGAAAGAAAAAGAAGCATTAAAGGCAGCCAGTAAGCCCGTTACAGCATCCGAACCAACGCCTGCTGCACCTAGGCCTGTATTTAAGCCAAGCATAAAACCCAAAGTCCAGGAAGCGGAAACCGAAGTACCTGCAGATGACGCCAAACCGGCAAGGCCTTCCTTTCAGCCCCGCAAACCTGTTATTCCTCCGGTAGCTGATAAGTCGGATGAATCAGCGACGGAGAAACCGGCCGTGAAGCTGCCTTTTAAACCTTCCATGAAACCGAAAACTGCAGAAACTGATGGAAAAACGATTGATGTTTCACCAGAAACAACAGAAGGAGTTTCACCGAAACCGGCTTTCAGGCCAACCATGAAGCCGAGGGTTCCCGGCAATACAAACGAAACCAAGCCTGAAGCAAATACTGAAACAGTACCGGAACAGGAAAAGCCTAAGCCCGCTTTCAGGCCGACAATGAAGCCGAAGGCTCCGGACAATACAAACGAAACCAAGCCTGAAGCAAATACTGAAACAGTACCTGAACAGGAAAAGCCCAAGCCCGCTTTCAGGCCGACCATGAAGCCGAGGGTTCCTGACAATACAAACGAAATCAAGCCCCAGGCAAAAGCTGAAACCGAGGCGGAACCGGTAAAACCCAAACCGGCTTTCAGGCCGACTATGAAACCGAAGGTACCCGACAATACAAACGAAACCAAGCCCCAGGCAAAAGCTGAAACCGAGGTGGAACCGGTAAAACCCAAACCGGCTTTCAGGCCGACTATGAAACCGAAGCCTAAATCGCCTGATGACGAATAGATACCTAACTGTGACGATGAGCAGATGGAAATAATAGCTTTTTACAGCTTTGCTGTGCTGACGATCACTTCAGCTATTTTTATTCTTTTTTCAAAAAACCTTCTTTATGCTGCATTCGCTCTGTTTGCAGCATTTCTTGGGATAGCTGCTTTATATGTGCTGGCAGGTGCGGACTTCCTGGCCGTCACCCAGATCATGGTATATGTGGGAGGTATTCTGGTGCTGTTGATATTTGGGATTATGCTTACACAAAAAGCGGATAAAAACGCTCCGTCTTCCAGTCCTAATAAGGTGCTAGTAACAGCCAACAGGCAGCTACCCGGTTTTATCTTTGCTTCGGTTTCTTTTATTTTTTTGACCTACGTAATTTTCAGTGCCAACTTCAAAATGATTGGAGAAACAATTGTCAGTAAATCAACCATAAAGACTATTGGGGTGGAGCTGATGACCAGCCACTTACTCCCTTTTGAAATTGCCGGAATTCTGTTGCTGGTGGCACTTGTAGGTGCTGCCTACCTCGCCATGAACCGTAATCCTGCCCCATGAATACCATCCCTCTGGAACATTTTCTGTTTGTTGCCGCAGCGCTTTTCAGCATCGGACTGGCCATTACCGTCACCAAGCGGCATTTCATAGGCATGCTGTTAGGCATTGAGTTAATGCTTAATGCCGTTAATTTAAACCTGATTGCCTTTAGCCGTCATGATCCTGAGAGGCTTGGAGGGCAGCTTTTTGCCTTATTCGTGATTGTGGTGGCAGCAGCAGAAGTGACCGTAGCACTGGCCATCATCCTGCGTGTATACGGGCACTTCCAAACGGTCGATCCCGACAAAGTAAGCGAAATGAAAAAATAGATTTGCTTCAAAAGTATATCTTTAAGCAAATTTTAGGACCGTAAACGTTAAGCGACCCGCCAGATTCTCCCCGGCGGATTAAAACTATGAACTGGCTTTTTCTATTTTTTGCCTTTTTAATTGGTATCTCCAACACCGTTCAGTCGGGTGTGAACGTGCAGCTGCGTGAATCTCTGGGAAATCCAATACTGGCGGCGGTCTCTTCTTTTTTTGTCGGCCTGGTGGTGCTTCTTATCGCCTTTGTTTGTTTTAACCAAAGTCCGGTTCCCAGTATTCAGGAAATCAAATCCATCCCCTGGACGCGGTTCCTGGGAGGTCTCATGGGCGCATTTTATGTACTAACGGTTGTATTTATCGTGCGGGATATCGGGCCCGCCAACATGATTTGTCTGGTTGTTGCCGGACAGATGATCGCCGCCATGACCATTGACCATTTCGGCTTACAGGGTTTTGCCATTCACCAAATTACCCTGCCCAGGATAGCAGGTGCTATATTATTAGTTGCGGGGGTCTACCTGATTCTTAAAAATTAATACATCATCCATGGATGCGCTCTCTCAATAACTAGCTTATAAAAACCACCTGTCAAATTTCTTGCAGCTTTTGTAAAAGGAAAGTTAATATTCGGGTGATTTTCTTCGCGCTTCAGTTTCAGAATGAATAAATTTGAATAATAATTGGTAAGCCAATAGTTAAAAGACATATAATAAGTATGCTTTTCATTAGCATTGAAATTTTATCATACCCACATGACACACCATTCCGATCACCGTGCCTATTTTTTCAAAATAGACACCACCATAAAAAAAATCAGAAATGCCCTTCAGAAGCAGCTTAATGAAGCCGGTTTTGATCTCACCGTAGATCAATGGGTGCTCATTGACCATATATTTCGTCAGCAGGGTATCAGCCAGAATGAACTGGCCGAACTTACCTTTAAAGATCCGCCCACGGTTACCAGGATTATTGACCTTCTGGAAAAGAAAGGACTGGTGGAGCGTGGCCTGGCTGCTGGCGACAGACGAAAATTTAATCTGTTCCTGACAAAGACCGGTGAGGAGATCTACCAGAAAGCATATCCCATCGTAGTAGAGATCAGGAGAAAGGGTTGGGGTGACCTGAGCGAGGCGGATTATCAGCATTTTGTAAGGATCATGGACTCCATTTATCAGAATTTTACCTGACCGTCCTGATTTTATATCTTAACTAAGGGAGTGACTGCAAACTGGTTCACTCCCTTTTTATTTTTGGTTAACAAACCTTAACAAAAAGGATAGCCACTTACCCGCTGTTGCTGTAAACCTTTTGCAGATATCCCGTGTCTAAACCCTGTATCATGAAGTAAGATTACCAAAACTGATGATACCGTTAGCATTTTAAACACCTATCAGCTCAGACGATTTGCTCAGGAGTTAATATCGGAGTATCTAAGCTGATTTTAAACAACAAACAGACAAATGAAAAAGGGAATGTTATTGAGTGCTCTGCTGGCCGGAGCCGTTGCATTGGAGTCCGTCGCTCAGGTGAAGTATATCGAACAGCTGCCGCAACGCAAAATTGAAGTTACAGGTACTGCGGAAATGGAAGTCGTTCCGGATGAGTTGTATTTTAATATCTCTCTGAGAGAATATTATGGAGATGAAAAAAATCAGAAAGACAAAGTTCTCATCAGTACCCTGGAAAAGCAGCTGGTCAAGGCCGTAGCGGAAGCAGGACTACCCGAAAAGAGCTTATCCATCAGTGGTGTTGGCGGTTATCAGAATTATGTTGATAAAAAGAAAAAACCTGCTTCCTTCCTCGAAAATAAACAATATGAACTGAAAGTAAACAGTCCGGAGAAGCTTGATATCATCCTGTCGAAGATAGACAGCCGGGGCGTTCAATACGCGAATATCGGCAGAGTAGATCATTCCAAAAAAGAAGAATTCAAAAAACAGGTAAAATCCGATGCATTGAAGGCGGCGAAAAGCAAAGCTGAATATCTGCTGGCCTCGATAGATGAAAAACTTGGAAAAATACTGGAAATAAGAGAGCTCGACGAAAGTATCAATTATCCTCAACCTATGTTTGCCAAAGCCAATGTCCGCGCTTTTGCGGAAGCAGCCGACGCGGTAACTGAAAGTGATGTGCAGTATCAAAAGATAAAAATAACCTACAGAATGCAGGCAGCTTTCGAAATCAAATAGGCTGGCACAATTGTTTCTGGTACCTCGTGATATCCGATGAGAAAAATCATTTCTTTTCTTTCAAAACATCGGTAACTTTAATGGATCAACCAAAAAAACCAGATAAAATCATGAGTATCAACGCAAAACACCTTGCCACTTTTATACTTGGAGCTGCCGCAGGCGTGGCAGCGCACAAATATCTTCAGTCAGAAGAAGGCGAAAAGCTTCTGGAAGATTTGAAAACCAAAGCGAGCGATCTTAAGGCGGAAGCAGAAAATGCCGTGGACAAAGCGCCCGAGTATTTTGAAGAACTTAAAACCAAAGGGGCCGAAACACTGAAATCAAATTTCCCCGATGCAGAGCAGTTCTTTAAGGAACTGTTTGAAAAGTTTTCAGGAAAAGGCACAACGGCCACAGGAACGGACATTGATCCGAATCCTGCCACATAACCGATTCGTATAGCCTGAAGACAGAAAAGGGCCGGAAATTTTCTTCGGCTCTTTTCTGTCTTCAGGCTGCCAACAGATTATTCAGTTGCGCATACTGGATGAGCATCATGGTTTTTGCATCCCTGATCTCCCCACTTTTAAGCATCTGCACGGCTTTTTCAAAGGCAATTTCCATCACTTCAATATTTTCCTGCTCGGCATCACAGCCGCCTCCGGCACCCATCTTCATGCCCTCATCATATTCGGCCACGAAAAAATAAAGGATCTCCGTGACAGAACCCGGTGACATGTAGGCTTCAAATATTTTCTTCACCGAACCGATCTTATACCCTGTTTCTTCCTCCGTTTCCCGCCTGATACAGGCCTCAGCATTATCCTTGTCGAGCAACCCCGCACAGGATTCTATCATCATCCCTGTTGCATTACCGTTGGTATAGGTCGGCAACCTAAACTGTTGCGTTAGAATAATACTTTGCTTGATTTTATTGTACAGCAAAATCGTTGCACCGTTTCCGCGGTCGTAGGCTTCCCTGGATTGCCTTTCCCAAACGCCATCTTTCCGCTGATAATCGAACGTGAATTTTCGGAGGGTATACCAGTTGTCCGACAATACCTCTTCCGACACAATCTTTACATTTTTATTCGTGAACATGATAAATGCTGATCATTTATGATTATTTTTGAACAAAAGTACTTCTAAATATGAGTTTTCAAAACCGGAAGAATAAAATTCTTCAGCTTGTCAGGGAACATGGCGAGGTGAACATAAAGGAATTATCCGCTGCCACCGGCGCCTCAGGAATCACAATCAGGCGTGACTTGCAGGTACTAGCCGAAGACGGCCTGATTTTCCGCACCCACGGTGGCGCCATGAAACCCGACCTCGTTAAAACACCTGTGGATTTTATAAACAAAGTTGCCCGCCATATTTCAGAAAAAGACCAGATATGCAGGCGGGCCGTACAGCTGATCGAGGAAGGAGATACCCTCTTTATGGATTGCGGCAGTACGGTTTTCCGGCTTTGCGGATTGATAAGGCACATGGATGTTCGGGTGATTACCAATTCTTTACCCGTGGTGCACGAACTGATGGGCAGTACAGTCCGGCTGAACCTGATCGGCGGCGAACTGGATAAAATGCGGCAGGCAATGCATGGCAGTATTGCGGTGGAGCACATCGGCCGATACCACGCCAACAAAGCTTTTGTCGGTGTGGATGGCATTTCCGCCGCAAAGGGCCTGTCCGCCAGCAGTGAGAAGGAAGCTGAAATTACAATGGCCATGGCAGCAAATTCCAGCCAGACCTACCTGCTTTGTGATGCTTCCAAAGTTGGCAGGGACAGCTATCTTCAATTTGCGGATATTGATATCCTTTCTGCTTTGGTAACCAATGAAAAAACAGAATCCGTATTGAAAATTCAGGAGAAAGGCCTTCCGGTGCTTATTTGATAGTTAAGTTTTATATTGCCGTTTCAAAATAAAATCTAAAGTAACAATAATACCCTTATGAAAACTGCCTCTTACTGGATTGAAAGATACAACCTGCTTCCGCATCCGGAAGGAGGTTATTTTGCAGAAACCTACCGGTCAGCGGAGGGTATCAGCCAGGAAGCGTTGCCTGACCGGTTTTCGGGAAACAGAGCGTTTTCAACGGGGATATATTTCCTTTTGGAATCACATCATTTTTCTGCTTTACACAGGATCCACTCGGACGAGATGTGGCATTTTTATGCTGGCGACCCGCTGGACATATTCGTAATGTATCCTGAAACCGGGGATCTGCAGATCATTCAGCTCGGACCGGACCCGGAGCTGGGACAAACGTTTCAGGCCGTAGTTCCCGCCGGAACCTGGTTTGGTTCGCGTACGGCTCCCGGCGGGCGTTTTTCTCTGGTGGGCTGTACTGTAGCCCCGGGTTTCGACTTTGCCGATTTCGAAATGGGCAGCCGCGAATTCCTTTCAGAAGAATTTCCCCAGCATCATGCCCTGATACAGGAACTTACACATTCCTGAATCCGACGAATTCTTTCAATAACCAACGCTTACATCATCCCCCCTTGGATCTGAACCGCCTTCCAGCCAGCCATCCGGACGGATCAGGATACAATCCATCCGACCGATGGTGTTACGTTGCTGTTCAAGGATATATCCTTTTCCCGTCAATCGCTGGATGGTGCCTCCGGAAAATGCATTGGCCTCAAAAGTGGTTTTATCAGGCAGCCACTGATGATGGAATTTCAATGCATTTACAGCCTGCTGCATAGTCATGCCATGTTCCAGAACATTTAACAGGGTCTGGTATACCGACGTTATGATTGTTGAGCCACCTGGAGTGCCCAGCACCATCAGCAGCTTTCCGTCTCTTTCAATGATCGTTGGCGTCATGGACGATAGCATCCTTTTTCCTGGGGCTATAGCGTTGGCTTTATTTCCAATGAGGCCATACATATTGGGAGCTCCTGCTTTTATACTGAAATCATCCATTTCGTTGTTCATTAAAAATCCGCCGCCCTTCACCACCACTCCGCTGCCATAACTCCCGTTGAGGGTGGTGGTAACGGCCACGGCGTTGCCCTCTTTGTCCACAACCGAAAAATGCGTGGTTTCCATACTTTCATATCCCGCTATCTCCCCACCATGGATATTTTTGCTATCCGTGGCCTGGGCCCAGGAAAAATCTTTCCAGCGGTTTTGCAGATAATCCTTGCTCATAAGGCGGGATGCAGGGATTTTCACAAAATCAGGATCTCCCAGAAATTTTGCCCTGTCGGCGTAAACCCTCCGTTCGGCTTCAATCATCACCTGGACGGTGGAATCATTGTGCCATCCCCATTTCTTTAAAGGATAAGGTTCAACCAGGCGCAGTAATTGTACCAGCGCAATTCCGCCGCTGGATGGCGGCCCCATGGTAATTACCTTATAATCCTTATAGTTTTCCAGAATGGGTTCTCTCCATTGTGCATGGTAATTGTTTAGGTCTGCCCGGGTTATGATACCCTGTTGATCCCGGCCAATATCTTTTGAAAGCAGTCTGGCCACTTTCCCTTTGTAAAAACCGTCCCGCCCTTTTTTCTGAATTTTCTTCATTACCTTGGCCAGATCTTTCTGAACAAGCACATCTCTCGCGGCCCAATCCTTACCAGACGGCGCCTGAAAATACCCCGTTCCGGGATTTACCGCCAGCAGGTCTTTTTTAATAGCATTAAGTCCACGGGCTTCTCTTTCCGTTAGCAAGACACCCTTAGTGGCCAGATCGACGGCCGGCTGAAGCAGTGCTTTCCAGGGAAGCCTGCCATACCTGGCATGAACCTGCGCCATACCATCCACAGAGCCCGGCACTCCTGAGGCCAGCCTCCCCAGGGTACTCAAATCAGGGATGATGTTACCAGCCTTGTCCAGATACATATCCGCATGGCTTTTGGCGGGTGCTTTTTCCCGGAAATCGATGCTGTAACTTTTTCCTGTATGCTCACGGAAAACCAGAAACCCTCCTCCGCCTATATTACCTGCCGCCGGATGTACCACGGCCAGTGCAAACTGCACCGCCACAGCGGCATCCACGGCATTGCCTCCCGCTTTCAGTATTTCAACGCCTACACGGGATGCCTCCGGATGCGCAGAAGCTACCATGCCATTTTGGGCCATTACACCTTGCCTGTCTGTAAAAAAAGCCTTTTGGGCCGGGTCGTCGGACAAAAACCGATAGAATCCCGTGGATTCCCTTACCGGCTGCTGAGCCAGGGATATTCCTGAAAAAAAAGTAAATACTAAAATAAACCGGCAGGGTATTTTCATATGGTTTCTATTGGCGTTGATGCTGTAATTTACCAAATGTTGGTAAAAGGTTGATAAGAAATCGTTTTTGTGAAATTTTTAATAAAAATCATTTTACTGAGATTTTCATTTCAGCAATTCAAACAGGTTAAATGCCTTTTATAACAATTTACTTCGCCACCAAAAACAATACCATTACCTTTTGTAAACGATTGGCCCTGTATTTCAAATCAAGAGACTTATAACAATGAAATTTTTACGGCAGATATACGAGAGTTTCCGGTTTGCATGGCAGGCGCTTAAGTCCAATATAACCCGTACGATTCTTTCCCTGCTGGGTGTCACCGTCGGGATTTTTGCTATTGTGGCCGTATTCACCATTGTTGACTCGCTGGAAAAAAGTATACGGGATAGCCTCAAGTCCATTGGTGAAGATGTTTTTTATGTACAAAAATGGCCCTGGGGCTTTGGAGGTGAATATCAATGGTGGAAGTACTTCCAGTGGCCCAGCCCCTCCAATGCGGAATACAAGTTCCTTTATGACAACATGGAAAAAGCAAGTGCCGTAGCCGTTATGGACTTCAGGGGCGGGGTTACTTTAAAAAACGGAAGTAACAGTATGGATGCCCTCATTCAGGGAATATCCTATGAATACAACCAGATCTCCGATGTTCCGCTGGTATCAGGCCGCTATTTTATGCAGCAGGAAACCTCCAACGGAAGAAATGTGGCCATTATTGGCTGGGATATTGCACAGGCACTTTTTCCAAACCAGGTTGCCGAAGGAAAGATTTTTAAACTGGCAGGGAATAAATTTACGGTTGTTGGTGTACAGGAAAGAAAGGGGGAAAGCCTGGTTGACTTTGGCGGAAACCCGGATAAGAAATGTATCATAACCTATGGATCTTTTGCCAAGATGTTCCAGTCGGGCAGGCCGGACCCTGATATTGTTGTAAAAGGCCTGCCGGGTGATGAAGGCCTCAAAGAAGCAGAAGCCGAGGTAATCGGCCTGATGCGAACCAAAAGGGGAATCAAACCCAGAGGAGAGAATAATTTTTCTATCAACCGCCCCGAAGCGGCCGCTCAGGCAGTTTCAGGCTTGTTTTCCGTACTCACGCTGGCAGGTTGGGTAATCGGGAGCTTTTCTATTCTGGTAGGAGGTTTTGGAATCGCCAACATTATGTTTGTATCCGTCAAAGAGCGGACAAACCTGATCGGTATCCAAAAATCTCTGGGAGCGAAAAATTATGCTATCCTCTTCCAGTTCCTTTTCGAGGCTGTCATGCTCAGCCTGGTGGGCGGTCTGGTGGGTATCTTCCTGGTTTTTCTGCTGAGTTTTATGCAATTAGGATCCCTGAAGATTATCCTGATGCCTTCTAACGTCGTACTAGGTCTGGCTGTTTCATCGGTGATCGGGGTACTTTCCGGAATTATCCCTGCTATGCTGGCGGCACGCATGGACCCCGTAATAGCCATACGCGCCAAATAATCTCTTGGAAAAATCATTCCGATTTACGAAGTTCGCTTTCATTCACACTTAGACGATCATACTATGCGCAAATGGCTCATTCTCTTTATATTCCTGGCAATCATTTTCGGGATATTGTATTACATTACCTTCGGCTATTACAGCGAAGGAAAGCGTGGCGGATATGTAAACAAAATCAGTAAGAAAGGATATCTGTTTAAAACATTTGAAGGAGAACTGCGCATCGGCGGTATTTATGAGGGAGACGGAACGATGAATGCTTCTGAATGGTCGTTTTCTGTCAGTAATAGCAACAAAGAGGCAATTGCCAATCTGGAAGAAGCCATCAAAAACGGTTCAAGGGTTTCATTGACCTATGAAGAGAAATTTTTCACGTTACCCTGGAATGGAGATACCAAATATTTTGTGACAAAGGTTGAGGTTTTACACAACAGCCGCAGTGCTTTCCCGCCTGCCCAGCAATTACCTGCTCCCACGGAAATAGACACCAATTCGGTTTTATAAATTAGTCAAAATGGTTATATCAGGAGAGTCGCTCAATGACTGTCCTGATATAACCATTTCGACTACTGAAGGTGAGCTGTCTGCTCTCCGTTTTTTGGCCATACAAACCCGAGTACCACCCGGCAGACGCAACCGCCGGAATTTCTGTTCCCGCATGATCAAAAGCAATGAGGGAGAAGCGCTCCGGAAAAAATTCGGATGGGTGCCAGTGCTGACACATAGAGATACCCGCGGGGATATTTGCCATGCGATCCTCAACTTCCCAACGCAGCCTTCCTGCATTTTTCCGGACACGCCGGTAATGTACAATCCCGTTACCTGCTTGCCTGAAACCTTCAAAACTTCCCTCAAACACGGTATCTTCCCCTTCTTCCGTCCACTTTCCTTCGCTTTTATGAATCCAGTCGTACCAGATAAACCGGGGGCCTTTCCGCATCTGATCAAAATCCCCGGGCATCACTGTATTGTGGCTGGCCGTTCCGGCAAAATACTGCGTCAGCTTTTCGTCCGTATTATATTTAAAGGTACCTGCATCGCGCAATATATTTTCTCCGTTTACCCAGAGGTCAAGATGCAGGTTGTCAGCCTGAAAAGGCCTGTTTTTATAATTTCCGCAACGCAGAAACGTGAGACTTTCCTTCTCTTTTAATAGGTAATATCCTCCGCTGGCAAATTCAAAAGCGCCTGATCCTCCGGAGATCTTTCTAACAGGCAGGTTGTCTGTTACACCCAGCCAGCCCGCTTCTTCCTGCCAAATACCATCGGAATACCCCAGATTTATTTTTAAAGTACCAGCCAATGCGGATAACTGCGGGCGATAATCGCGGAAATGGGAATTTGTCAGCGGAAAAAATAAGGCACCGTCGTTATTACCATAATTGGGTAACCAGCCCGAGGTATCATCCTGGCAGGTTCTGAGAAACTGAAGCGATTTCTCCGCCCTGTCGTAAACAATATCACTGAATTGCTCTCCGTTTAATTCGGAAAGTTTCAGCCCCCAGGTAAGTAGCTGCACCACCACCCGATGGTAATTCATTGAGAACTGAAGATAGGTCCCATCCTGATCAATCTGGTACTCAATTTCCTGCTCAAACCATTTCTTGCCGTTTTCTTTCCAACGCTCGCTTTCCGGGAAAAAAGGATATAAAAGTCCCACCAGATACAACGTGAGTGTTTCGGTGATGGCGTGATTATTTCTGACTGCAATTCTGGAGAACTGAATATTTTCAGCTACATGCCTCATTTGCTGGTCCATACTGCGGGAAATTATCTGAAACGTTTCGGCCGTAAGGTTATCCGAATATTTGTAATAATACAAAGCGAATGTCCAGTTTAAAACCCGTAGCGATATTTCCTGGCTACACCTCCAGTTGGGCCCGCAATTAACAGGGTTGGCTTTAATCCAGTCTTCTATTTCATAAAATACCTTTTCGGACTGATCTTCCTTAAAATGGTGGTCATACCTTATGAGGTCATATAAAAAGGTAAACCGGGATCTTTCCCAGACATATTTGATGTCACCCGCCTGTTTGGAAAAATCAGGGATTTCTGTCCAGTGTTTATCCCGATCATACCGGTACCCGGTTTCGGGATTGGTATGCCAGCCGGTGACCGTGTACCAGGTTGAGCTGAAAAACAGATGCGTTCCCGCGTAAAGTCGTTCAACCTTTTGCTTCAGGCTATCCTTCTCTTCTTCCGGCAAAAAAGGTATCCCGGATAAAGTCTCATCTCCCGGTTTCCCATCCAGAAAAAACCTTCCGCCCTGTTGGTACCATTGTTCCTTGGTCATAAAAGTGCCGCTGGTTTTGTCGACAGGGAATCGCCTTTTCAGCAGTCCCGTTCGCAGCTGAAACTCGTGCCAGCTCCTGAACGCCGCATATCGAAAGCCCATGTTGCGGAATAGCTGGAAAAGATTCAGAAAACGGGTCATTTATGATCAGGATATATTTTGACAAATTTCACAGGTTCACCCAGCGCTCCTCTCTCAGACTTTGCAGGGCGGCAAAAGTGGCCTTGGAAGTATTGATAATATCCTCTATCGGAATAACGGGCCCGCCTCCTGTTTTAACATTTTCAATCAGCCGGCGAAACTGCTCCCTATGCCCTTTGTCCTGGCTGCTTTTCATTTTGGAAAAACTTTTGAAACCATAACCTGCAAGCGTGCGAAAGTTATCCAGCACCAATGTTCGTTCCTGTGTGTAAACCTCTACGCGCTCCTTGGAATATGCTTTGCTTCCATTCGAAAAATAATTGATGACACCGGTAGACCCGTTTTCGAATTTCATAAGGAGGCTGGCGTTATCTGTAGTTTCGGCGGGATTGTTTCCCATGGCATTCATGCAAACCGCCGAAACCCTGCTGCCGGTAAGATACACCAGGAGGTCAATAAAATGGCAGGCTTCCCCAATGATCCTGCCGCCCCCTACGTGCCTGTCATGCACCCATGATCCCGCCGGGATAAATCCGGCGTTCATAGTGGCAATGATATTCACAGGAGCAGTACCCAGCAGCGTTTTCATCTTTTGTATATACGGAGAAAAACGACGGTTGAATCCGACCGTCAAGGACACATTCCGGGGTGTTGAAAAAAACTGCGTGATTTCGTTCAGTTCCTCTTCAAAAATTGCCAGTGGCTTTTCCACAAAAACGTGTTTTCCGGCTTCCAATCCTTCCAGGGCCATTGCGGCGTGCTGATTGTGCCGGGTCGTGATCAGTACCAGGTCTACTTCCGGATCGCGGAGTATCTCTTTATAATCGGTGGTACTGAAAGCAATTTTATGTTTTCGGGCCAGGGAGGTCGCTGACAGCCCGTTTGCACTGGCAATATATTTAAGAGAAATATCTGTCAGCACGGGTAACATGGTCATTTTGGTAAAATTCCCCGCTCCAATGATCCCAGCCACACCCTTTCTTCCTTCAAATGAAATATCCTGGTACTGAATAACTTTGGATGTTTCGGGTCTTTCCGGATAGGTAAGAATGGAGGCTATGGAGCCCGAATTTCCCAGCGAGCCATAGATCTTGTCAAATTCTTCCAGCTCGGCTATTTCCGTAATGAAGGGTTTTACATCCAGCAGGCCTGTGGAAAGCAGCTGCAGAATGGTCTGAAAATTTCTGTTTTCCGTCCATCGCACATAGGGCAGCGGATAATCCATCCCTTTTTGTTCATACGCATCATCGTAACGCCCTGGCCCATAGGAGCAGGAAACCTGGAAAGTCAGCTCCTTCTCATAAAAGTCCGCCCTGCTGATGTCCAGCCCAATCACACCGATTAACACAATCTTACCCCGCTTGCGTGACATCCTTGCAGCCTGCGCAATAATATCGCTGGTTTTGGCTGATGCGGTAATGATAACCCCGTCGGCACCTGCGCCTCCGGTCAGGTCTGTTACATACTTATCCACAGCATCCTGCGCGGGATTCAAGGCAATGATTCCCTTTGCTGCTGCGAGGTCCAGTTTATTCACGTCCGGATCAATCCCGACGACCCGGCAGCCATTCATTTTAAGCAGCTCGGCAGTGAGTAAACCGATCAGTCCCAGGCCTATCACCACCACCGTTTCTCCCAGGGTAGGGCTGAGCAAACGGATTCCCTGCAGACCTATGGCGCCGATTACCGTAAAAACGGCTTCCTCATCGGATACGCCCTCCGGGATTTTAGCAACCAGATTCCTTGGCACACACACCATTTCGGCATGCTGCCCGTTACTGGCCACCCGGTCGCCCACCTGAATATCCTGAACGCCTTCCCCCACGGCCGTCACAATACCCACATTACAATAGCCCAGCGGAATAGGCTGCCCAAGTTTGTTGAATACCGCTTCCATCGTAGGCAGCAATCCATCAGACTTAATCTTATCGATCACCATTTTAACACGGTCCGGCTGCTGCCTTGCTTTTTCAATCAGGCTCGCTTTTCCGAACTCGACCAGCATTTTTTCGGTTCCCAGAGATACCAGGCTTTTGGTGGTTTTAATGAGTACCGCGCCTGTTTTTACCAGCGGGGCAGGTACTTCTTCCAATAGGGTCTGCCCTGTTTTCAGGTTCTGGATAAGCTGTTTCATTCGTTTTATTTACCTGGATTTACTCCGGAGTAACTGTTTTGGTATGGATTTGATCATGCCGGGATGCAAGATAGCAGACTGAATGCAAAAACCACAGCGCAAAAAAAGACCGATCCACACCAGACCGGCCTTTTCTAATTACTATGGCGAAATTATAGATTGGCTTCCGGCTCGGGGCCGACAGTACTTAATATCTTTTAACCTTCAAAAGGAATTGCCGTTTTCTCAACCAGCTGGGTCCATTCCGGGAGCTCAGGAATACCTGGTTTCCTCTTGCCAAAAAACTGATTGAACATCGTTCCCTCCTTGTCGATTAGCTCAATACCGGTTACAATCCCGGCTTCACTTGGTTTTTTCACAACCCAGGCTTCATCAATTGCATCCTGACGCAGGTGCAGATTAAACTCCGGATCCATGATATTGAGCCATGGGCCCATTACGAATATTTTATCAACAGGTCCGGTATGGATCTGGATACAGTTCTGATTGGATACAAAAACCATGATCGGTACCTGCGTTTCCGAAGCTCCGTCGAAAATCGCTTTCATGCTATCCGGTGCAATACGGTAAGCATATCCTTCCGGAGCCAGCCGCAGTGCCTGTTTGCGGCTCAGTTTATACTTTCTCAGCAAACCAAAAAAATCGTGGGTATCTTTCAAGGTCAGCCATTCTGCCTGAAAAGCCGCGGTATCTATGTCCGGAGTATTCTCCTCTTCCATCTTTTTCTCCTCGCGTGGTTTCACAAGGAGATTCACCTCCTGGTCCGCAGCAGCATATTTGGCAACAAGTGCATCAAATGCCTCCTTGTTGCTTTTATCTGTCAGGTAAATTTTGTGTGCAGCATCACCAAAGCTATTGAAAAACTGAAGGCTATGGCGGTCGTTTTCATGGACCGCAAATCCAAACTTCCAGTCTCCCAGAAAAAGGCGAAGGTCAATATCCGGACCTAAGGCAAGCCCTACGTGGTTGTTAAAAGAGACGTTTTCATATACTCCTTTTCGCTCATGAACCACATGATCGTTACGCGTCAGGGCCATCACATGCCCCAATGTACCCACTTCTTTGAGCAGTTCACGAAAATCCCCTTCCAGCAAAATCGCCGTTTCTCCGATACCAGTGGCAACCAGTTCTGCTTCGGTTGTGTTCAGTTCTCTGGCTGCGTCACGTATGCGTGTTTTAGGGTTCCGGATCTTAAATTCGTTCCAGATTTCTTTCAGTTCCGGACGACTGGGTGTGAGGATTGTTTTCATATTATACACTTTGATTTTAGAAAGTTCGGTTTCAAAATTTTGCTTCAACCTATCATAAACTTACTGACGCCTGAACATATCTGGAATAATTACCGGGAAAGGAGCATTCTCCGGTCGGATGATCTGCACAGGTAACCCAAATGCCGATTTAATATTCTCTTCCGTTAACACCTCCTGAGGTGGCCCATCCGCGATAATACTTCCCTTTTTCATCACCAGCACCTTGTCAGCATATTGCAGCGCATGATTGAGATCATGTACCACGGCCATAACCGCGAAACCTTTCCCGCACATATCCTTGGCCAGCCTGAAGGTTTCATACTGATGCAGAAGGTCCATGCCGGTAGTGGGTTCGTCCAGCAGAATAAGCCCGTTTTTTACTTCCCATATCTGCGCCAGTGTGCGGGCAACCTGTACGCGCTGCTGCTCTCCACCCGACAAGGTTGGGTACAGCCGGTTTCTTAAAGAGGCAATACCTGCTTTCTGCATGCAGAGATCCACAATCGCGAGGTCGCGCTCAGAGGGTTCGGCACTGTAATAAGGATAGCGGCCCATGAGCACGATATCTTCCGCTGTGAAAGAAAGCGTGATACTATTTTGCTGGGCCAGTATGGCTCGTTTTTGGGCTAATTCCCTCAGCTTATATTTATTAAGGTCTTTCCCTAAAAAGGATATACTGCCGGTAGTAGGCGAATATTCCCTTGACAGCAATTTCATCAAGGTAGATTTCCCGGCTCCGTTTGCTCCTACCACAGCCCGAAACTCCCCCGACTGCACACGAAACGTAAGATTATGAACAAGGTTTCGGCTCTTCACTCCAAAAGTAACCTGGTTTACTTCAATCATAATTTCTTCCTTTTTTTCTCCCAGAGAATATAAAGAAAGAACGGTGTACCCAACAGGGCGGTAAGTATCCCGATGGGCAGTTCGGATGGCGCTACCAGTGTGCGGGAAATGGTGTCGGCCAGCGTGAGCACAATAGCACCGCCCAGTGCAGAACCCATCAGAAGTGTCTTGTGATCAGGGCCGAAAGTGGTACGGATGATATGGGGTACCACCAGCCCTACAAATCCAATGGTTCCGGCAACGGCTACCGAAGCCCCTACACCCATTGTGGCCAGAATAATTACCTGCCGTTTCAGAATTTTCATATTCACACCCAGGCTGGCAGCCTGGCTCTCGCCGAGCACCAGCAGATTCAGCGCTTTGGCCAGATAAGGCATAAAAAAGGCCGAAATCAGTACGAAGGGGGCAATTGAAATAACCGAGGTCCAGTTGGCCCCACCCAAACTTCCCAGATTCCAGAAAGTAATGGTACGCAGCTGGTCATCGTCAGCGATATAGGTCATCAGGCCGGTCACAGCACCAACCAATGCATTTATAGCAATCCCACAAAGCAACATGGTAGTTACACTGCCTTCACCGGTTATTTTTGAAAGCTGATACACCAGCCCGGTGGTAAGCACAGCACCCATGAAGGCAACCAGCGAGATAGCATACGCACCGCCCACTTCGTTGAGGATAAGGGTGTATTTTACATTGAGCATAATCACGAACACGGCGAACATGGACGCTCCCGAAGTAACGCCGATCAGTGTTGCATCGGCAATGGGGTTTCTGAACAATCCCTGCAGAGACGCCCCTGCAATACCTAGCCCGATCCCGACAAGTACGGCCAGACAAACCCTTGGCAGCCGTATCACCCAAAAAACGATTGATTTTTGCTCCTCAAAAGACGCATTCGACGAAATCCCCAGCTTAAAGCTTATGATTTGCCAAAGTTCGGGCACGGAAATAGATAATGCTCCGGTGCACGCAGAGAACAACACGCATCCCAGTAAAATAAACCCCAGAATAAAAAGCATGCGTCCGTTAGTCGCAGGCTTTCTCTTACCCAAGGGCAGGATCGTTTCCTCATTTATAAGCTTTTCCTTTAGTGTTTCCGCCATCATAATGATATACTACTTAACTTTTTGGGCGAGCTCAATCACAGCCTTTCCCAAACGTGGGCCGAAACCGGTCAGAAACTGACCGTCCATTGACACCACTTTTTTATTTCTGCCTGCATTTGTTTGGGCAACACCAGGTACTTTTAACAATCCCTCCATCCCTTCCAAACTTTCCAGTCCGCTCGAAAATAGTACCAGCACATCAGGATTGGCCACAATCAGCGACTCTGAAGTCAAAGGTTTGAAATCACTAAAATCCTGAACGGCATTTTTATATCCGGCGAGGCCGAACATCTTATCCAAAGACGTGCCGGTTCCCGAAACCATGAGGGTACCTGTGCCTCGTGCATAGATAAAAAGCAGTTTTTTGGATGATGTAACCGGAGGTATTCTGGCCAGGTCGGACTGAAGGGTTCTCACCAATTTTTCGGCTTGCGGTTTGGCGTTAAAATAGGCTCCTACTTCCCTGATAAGCTTTATAGCCCCTTCTTTGGAATACTCGTGCCGAAACTCCACCACCTTTTTTCCGCTGCTTTTCAATTGCCTGATGACCATGGGAGAGATCATACTCTGGTCGGTGTAAATAATCACGTCGGGGTTCAGCGTGATGATCCCTTCTGCTGCAATCGTCCGGTTATGACCTATCTTAGGTACCTTGTCCAGAGAGGCAGGATAGGTACTGGTGACGTCCACACCAACGATCTGCTTTTCGAGCCCTAACCCCACCAGTATCTCACTTAAGGTTCCGTTTGCCGAAACAATACGAAGTTCCTTCGCCGCGAATACCCTGGCAGGCAACGAATTAATCAACAGAACCAAAACCAGCAAACCATACTTCAACCTGTAATTTTGCATGAAACGGGTACTTATTTTTTAAAGGAAAATATCTTGTCAATTTCCAGAATCAGAAAGGTTTCCTGAAACAGATTTTTGATTTCTTCCAATTCAGGCCCATCGAAAGAAAGCATGAAATTGGGTATCGGTGATGGCAAAAGGTGCGTTTTCCCGTGTGGCAATGCCTCGTTCAGCTCGTGCAGATGATCCTGCTCATACAGGATGGACTGAAAGCCTCGCAGACCATCTTCCGTGAAAACAAACAGAATATTACCAAAAACAAAATTGTAATGATCGCAGCAATTGCATTGTCCGATATACCCTCTGTCCGACTGGCTCAGAATGCGCAGAGAGTTGTATGAATGAGATGCTTCCGGCATAAAACACAGTTAAATAAATACCACCATTAAGATTTTATCGTCTGAAATTTATTCCGCCATTACCACTAACAACGGTAAAGGTAACGTATTTATTTAGACCAAGTATAAACAATAATAAAAAATACTTTTATGCGCCTCCAATCACAATCCTACCTCAATTCTTTGCTACCTTGTTAGGCTGGGCGAGAAGTTCAATCCTATATCCTTTACCTTTCATCGAAATGAGTTTTAAAAATCTCCTTACCAACCTCACTTTCTGGGTACTTACTGCTATCACCGCCGGGGCGCTCCTCGGCCACTACAATCCTGAGCAGGCGGTCAAAATGGACCTTTTGGGTAAGGGCTTTATCAGTATTGTAAAACTTTTTATCAATCCCATCATTTTCCTGACCATCACCCTTGGAATCATAGGTATGGGCGACCTCAAAAAAGTGGGAAAGGTGGGTGCAAAGGCCATTCTTTACTTTGAGATCGTCACCACGCTTGCGCTCATTGTCGGCATAATCGTGGCCAATGTCATTCAGCCTGGTCAAGGTGTGGTGACAGCCTCGTTACAGAAGGGGGATATATCTGCCTATGCCAGTAAGGTTCAGGATTTCAGCTGGTTAAAGTTCTTCCTGGATAATCTCACGCTTCAGGTACTGCTTTTTTCGCTGGTGCTTGGTACGGTTCTCAGCAAATACTCCGGGAAGGATCAAATTATTTACTGGCTTAATTTTATTTCAAAATACGTTTTCCGGGCACTTCATTTGGTCATGCTGCTGGCGCCGATCGGTGCTTTTGGCGGAATGGCCTTCACCATTGGCAAGTACGGCATTCATACTTTGCTGCCTCTTGCAAAACTGATGGGAACGGTATATGCCACCATGGCCATATTTATTTTTGGCGTACTCGGCCTTATCCTGCAAACCTACAAAATAAGTCTTTGGTCCTTTCTCAAATACATTCGTGAAGAACTGCTGATCGTTCTGGGAACTTCATCTTCGGAAGCAGGGCTTCCTTCCCTGATGGAAAAGCTGGAAAGAATGGGCTGTTCCAAACCGATCGTCGGGCTGGTGGTTCCGGCGGGATACTCTTTTAACCTGGACGGTACCACCATTTACCTTTCTATGGCAACCATTTTTCTGGCCCAGGTTTTTAACGTCCATCTTACGATCGGGCAGATCCTGTCTCTTATAGGCATACTCATGGTAACCTCCAAAGGAGCCGCCGGGGTTACTGGCAGTGGTTTCGTAGTATTGGCCTCCACTCTGACGGCCATTAAGGTAATCCCACTGGAAGGCCTGGCCCTGTTACTCGGGGTGGACAGGTTTATGTCTGAGGCACGGGCGATCACCAATTTTATAGGAAATGGCGTGGCAACCATTTGGCTGGCTAACAATGAAAAGGAATTTGACCGGTCCAAAATGACCTACGCTTTCAACAGGGTACACGAAACGGAAAATATCATAACGGATAACCTCACGGACGTTACGCAGCAAAAGAAGGATTCCTGAAACCGAAAGGCTGATTCCTAATCCATCCACTTGACGGCTTCTTCTTTCCCTTCTAGGTTTCCTTCTATGACCTGATGCAGTAAATCTTTTGCTTTTTCCCTGTCTCCCGCTGCCCCGCGTTTCAACAATGCTATGGCTTCATAAAATTTCCCGGGATTGGCATAAAGGCCCTGCTGTTCCCCGAGCTGATGGAAATAATCAATCGCCTTGTCATATTCCAGCAGTTTCAGCGCTATGATTCCCGCAACTCTTTTCGCTTCAGCATGCTGCGGATCCTTGCGGAGAATCCCTTCGCATATTGCCGTTGCCGTAGCATATTGCCCTCTGTTATAATTATGTATCGCCAGCTGAAGACTATCCTCAGCGCTTCCCATCTGAACGCCCAGGGTAGTAAAGTTTTCCATTGTGTAACCATTGGCAAGCTGTTGCAGATCCTGTGAGCGCGGGGCCAGGCGATACCAGGCGAGGCCAAAAGCAATAAAAGCGACTGCAGCCGCTACGGCATACCATGTCCTGAGCGAAACAAACCGGGCATCATCAGGCTGCTTTTGTGAGCTCCATTCGGCATGGCGCTGTGCCAGTTTTATTTCCCTCACGTGCTGAGCTGCTTGTTTCGAGGCAAGATAAAAAGCCACATCATCGGCAAGTATGGGGTCCGACTTTAAGTCAGCCTCAAACTTTTCTTTTTCCTCCGCGGAAATTTCTTGTCCAAAATAACGCTCAATCCTTTCGTCCATGATCTGTCGGGCTACCTCCGGCCATTCACCTTCGGCTCCATTTTAATTAAAAGGAAGTTGATCCCTTATACTGTTGATGAGTCAATTTTGTGTTTTATATATAGCCCTGAGCTTCTCAAGGCACCGCAACCTGCTGGTTTTGACCACCGCTGCGGACTGGTACCCCATTTTCACCGCTATTTCCTGATCCATAAATCCTTCTCCCCATGCCAGTATCATTTGCTTGCATTTTTCACCAAGTTCCTGCATCCGCCGGTGCAGCAAATCAATATCATACTGTTCCATCAGGCGCTCCACAACACTGCGGGACTCGTCGGGAAGGATATTCATATAGTCATCAATGCCCACCCCGCGGTTAACCTGTTGTTTGTTAGTCGCATTTTTCCTGATGAGGTCAACACATTTATTTGTAAATATCTGATACAGATAAGTTTTAAGCTCCGCCCGCCCCTCAAACCTGCCTTTCTGAATATTTTCAATAACGGTAAGTACCGTATCCGAAAAAGCCATGGAGCATTCATCCTCGGTAAGCCGGTGTTTACGAACTCCTTCGCGGATCAGGTAGGCATACCTGGAGTACAACTGGTTTTCGAAAAACCGTTGCCGGTTACCTCCTTCGAGAATTCCTTTAACTAGTTCACTATCTGAAACGGTTTTGCGGAAGAAGGCCATCTTTTATTTATCAATGATGATGGAAATATAAGTAAAAACAGGGGTTTTTGACAAAATTTTCCATCAACTGTTTCCTGCCCGGTACCCGTTAGCGACTAAGTGAACGGCTGCCAGCTACGTTACGCTATCTGTATATAAATCAACTCCCAAAATCTCTCCGTTAATATGATCGCTTAAATAATAATCCTTATCCATTTCCCCCAGGGCAAATAAACGCCCTACTGGAGAGGCATCACTGCCTTCCGTTTACCTGTCATCCAATTCAAAACAATCCTCAAAAATTACCCGATTATGAAAAAATCAATTCTATTAACTGGCTTACTGATCGTTACACTATGTACCATACTCCGTGCCCAGACTAACAAAAAGCCTGCTGTCAAAAGCAGTACGCAGAAACCGGCTGTCAAAACAAGCAGCGCTTCCAGGCAGGAAGCTATTAACAAAGCCCGCGAAGACTCTATTCTGGCCGTTTACGCATTAGCAAAACAACTTGCCCAGCAGATGGTCAGGGAAGATTCCATTAAAAAAGCGAAAGAGGCAGCGGTGCTTCTTCAGCAAAAAGAAATGGACAAAAAGGCTGCAAAAATACCCGAAAAAAGCCGCACTGCGCCCAGAGCGGCGACCACCAATCAAAAGAAAACTGCCAATGCCCGTGCAACCGGAGGTTTTTGGATAGGAGCCAAAGGAGGTGTTAATTTTTCAAAATGGACCAGGGAAACCGACTACGATTCGGAAGAGTCCTTAACAGCGTTAACCGGTCCGTCAGCCGGGTTCGTTGTGAAGATACCGTTCAACAACTTTCTTGGTTTAGAAGTAGAACCCGGTTTTTCCCAAAGAGGTGTTGTTAACACGAGCGTATTGTATTCCGACCTCTCCGACTGGGAAAGGAACGAGCTCAAACTCATCTGCAATTATCTGGAAATGCCTGTCCTATTACAATTTACACCCAGACTGGGTCCTCTTGAAGGCATTCTGGCACTGGGCCCCGAATTAAGATACCAGATCGGATCGCTGAAAACAAAATATACCACGAAATATTACAGCGACTACGAATTAGAGTTTGAGGAAAGCGGCGAGACAGACCTGCCCACCGAAGGATACATCAAAAAATTCGACTATGGTGCCGTGGGTGTTGCAGGTATTGCCTTTCCTTTTTCCAAACTGAAGATATTCGTCGACGGCCGTTATCATTACGGTTTGGGTAACCTTGACTCGGGCGTTGGATATAGTGATCACAAAGTGAACAACCGGGGAATAAGTTTCAACGCCGGCATTCTCTATAGGATCGGAAATTAATTCCGGTTTTGTGTCAGGATGAAAAGAGGGGGCTCTTGCACATTCCCCTGATTCCGCCTTACCTTTGAATTACTAAAAACTGCAATCCAAAGGTAAAATGTCAAATACAACACCAGCCATACCAACTCGCTCCAAAAGGGTATTCATAGGAGAAGAATTTGATCTCAGGAAATGGGAAGACCTTCAGCCGCTTTTTGAAAATCTGAAAGATCGGGAAATTAATTCCGTTGATGAGCTCAAGCACTGGTTTTCAGACCGCAGCGAACTGGAATCTTATCTGTCGGAGAATTTCGCCTGGCGTTACATCCGGCAGACCTGTGATACCGCGAACCAGGGGCTCATCAACGCACTCCAGTTTTTCATTACCGAAATCCAGCCCAAACTGGCCGAATACAGTAATGCCCTTGATAAAAAAGTAGTGGATAGTCCTTTCTGGACAGAATTGAAAGAGTCCGGTTTTGAGATCGTTCACCGGGGTATGAAACGCGGTATTGAGATTTTCCGCGAAGAAAATATCCCTCTGTTTACAGAAGCACAAACCGAGGAACGGAAATACGGCGCCATTGCGGGAGCCATGACGGTAACGCTGGACGGAGAAGAAATAACTTTGCAACGTGCGGCAGACCGCCTTCAATCCACAGACAGAGCTGTTCGCGAAGAAGCCTGGACGGCCATCAGTAACCGCAGATATGAGGATCATGAAAAGCTGGATGAGCTGCTCAACAAACTGGTGGAGCTCCGGAATAAAATCGGGATCAATGCAGGATTCGACAATTACCGGGACTATATGTTTGCAGCCATGGGCCGTTTTGACTATACCCCTCAGGATTGTTTTGATTTTCACGCCTCGGTAAAAAAAGCAATAGTACCCCTGCTGAATGAAATGGCAGCTGCCAGAAAAGAGGCTTTGCAGGTGAATCCTTTGCGCCCATGGGATACCAAGGTAGATCCAAAAGGATTAGCTCCGCTAAAGCCTTTTGAAACAGGAGAAGAACTGCTTGACAAAACGATAAAATGTTTCAGCCGCCTCGATCCCTTTCTGGGTGACTGCCTTAGGATCATGAAAACAATGAAACACCTTGACCTGGAATCCAGGAAAGGGAAGGCACCCGGAGGCTATAATTATCCGCTGGATGAAATTGGCGTACCTTTCATATTCATGAACGCCACCTCTAACCTCAGGGATATGATTACACTGTTACATGAGGGCGGCCATGCTGTGCATTCACTGGTAACACGTGACCTCGCCCTGAATGCCTTCAAACATACCCCTTCGGAAGTTGCAGAACTTGCTTCTATGTCAATGGAACTGATCACGATGGATTTCTGGGACGAGTTCTTTGAAAATGAAGACGATTTAAAAAGAGCCAAGATCCAACACCTGGAATCCATCGTAGAAACCCTGCCCTGGGTTGCAACAGTTGATAAGTTCCAACACTGGATGTATGAAAACCCAACGCATACGCCCACACAGCGTACCGACAAATGGGTTGAAATTTACAACGAATTCACTGACAACGTGATAGACTGGACGGGTCTGGAAGACAAGCGAAAATATCTATGGCAGCGTCAGCTTCATATTTATGAGGTACCTTTTTATTATATCGAATATGGAATTGCGCAGCTCGGCGCGATAGGTGTCTGGAAAAACTACAGGGAAAATCCCGAAAAAGGCTTAAAGGGATATTTAGACGCGCTCAAACTGGGATATACTACTCCGATTACGGAGATATATCAGAAAGCAAATATTCCTTTTGATTTCTCAGAAAAGAACATAACGGAACTTATCCAATTTGTTCATAAAGAGCTTTCTGAATTAAAAAAATAAGAAATCGTGTGCCATGCGTTTGGTGTTTTTAAAAATGGCGGCTATTTTTGTAAGAGTTACCTTGAACGAAACGGAAATGAAATTTTATAAAGTAATTGCATTTGTTGGCTGTATAGCATTGTTGTCGTCCTGCGATTATCAAAAGTATAACCACAAAGAACAAAAGGATGTGAATGCGGGAAACGAATATGTTTACGGTGTCAGTCCCGACAGCCTGCCCCGTCAGATGGCTAACAAATATGAAGCCAATCCTGAAATTGAAACAAGAGTGAACGCAATCCGAACCAAGCTTTACAGCGGTGCCACAAGCGCAGTTGTGAAACAATAAGATATTTACGATAGCAGAAAGGCCGGCCCATTTCAATATGAGTCGGCCTTTTCTTTTGGGTTGAACTTACCCAGGTAAGTCTGTAATCCCCTATTTGTACCCATCTTCCGCTACCCCCTCGCCCGTCTCTTCCCTGAAACGAACCTTTTCTAACCTCCCGCAACCATCCGTAACAATTTGCTTTCAAGTACTGTGTATTACCAAGTACCTTTGGTTCATCAAAAACAAAAAATGAAAACAGCCATGAACAACAATAGATTATTTCGCAATACAAACAGTAAGGTTATCGGTGGTGTTGCCTCAGGATTAGCCGATTATCTTCAGATTGATGTCGTGATCGTAAGGGTATTATTTGTAATGGGTTTCTTCATTCCTGCCCCTTTTCCCATCGTACTCTTTTACATCGTACTGTGGATAGTGATGCCCGACATTGCCAAACAGCCAAAGGAATTACAGGAAAGCCACCGCACTTCGTAGCAGATTAAACCACCATCAGAAAAGACTTTGTATTTACAAACCGCAGGAAAACAAATTTCTGCGGTTTGTTGTTTTCAAGTTAATTGTTAATTTTACAAATAGTATGCCTGCATACTATTTTTGACTTTTCCTAAGTTAGCAGCCAAACTAAAACCTTTTTTATGAACGCTTACATTGTATCCGGATACCGCAGCGCAGTGGGCAAAGCCGGCCGGGGTGGTTTCCGATTTACCCGCCCGGATGACCTCGGTGCCTCGGTAATCAAATATATCCTGGAGAAACTCCCTGAACTGGACCCGGCCCGGGTAGACGACGTGATCGTTGGCAATGCCGTTCCTGAGGCGGAGCAGGGTATGCAAATGGGACGCTATGTGGCACTGTTATCATTGCCACAGCATGTTTCGGGTATTACCATTAACAGGTATTGCGGGTCAGGCATTGAAGCTATTGCCATGGCCGCTGCCAAAATCCATGCGGGTATGGCCGAATGTATTATTGCGGGCGGTACCGAATCCATGTCTCTGGTACCTACTATGGGCTGGAAAACAGCGCTCAATTATGATATTGCAAAGAGCCACCCGGATTATTATCTGAGCATGGGCCTCACTGCCGAACAGGTAGCGAAGGATTTTAACATCAGCCGTGCAAAACAGGACGAATTTGCTTTTAACTCACACCGCAAAGCCCTAAACGCTCAGAAAGAAGGTTACTTTACGGAGGGTATTGTCCCGATTACCGTAAAGGAAACTTATTTTGACCCGGTATCAGGAAAAAAGAAAACCAAAGAAATAGTTGTAAGCCAGGACGAAGGCCCCCGGGCAGATACCAGTTCCGAAGCGCTGGCAAGGCTTAAACCTGTTTTTTCAGCGGGCGGGTCCGTTACTGCGGGTAATTCTTCGCAAACTTCTGACGGCGCGGCGTTTGTGGTGGTCATGTCAGAAAACATGGTGAACGAACTTGGCCTTAAGCCCATTGCGCGTATGCTTTCCTATGCCACCGCCGGAGTGGACCCCCGGATCATGGGTATAGGACCCGTGGCTGCCATACCAAAGGCACTGAAACAAGCAGGCCTGAAACTTGCGGATATTGAACAAATTGAACTTAACGAAGCGTTTGCCGCCCAGGCACTGGCCGTTATTCAGGAGCTTGATATAAATCCTGAAATTGTAAATCCAAACGGAGGCGCCATAGCACTGGGGCATGCACTAGGCTCTACCGGAGCCCGGCTTTCGGTACAGCTGTTAAATGAAATGTTTCGTCAAAACCAAAAATATGGAATGGTTACTGCCTGCGTGGGCGGAGGCCAGGGCGTAGCCGGAATATACGAAAGGCTCCATTAGTACCAGACATAAAAAAGCTGACTTTATGGTGATCTGCGTGTAAGATATTTCCATCTTACACGCAGATTTTTCTATTTTTGCGGATCAAACCGTACTCCGCCCATTCATGGATGTATCCATTATCATTATAAATTACCGTACTCCTCAACTAATTATAAACTGTTTAAGGTCCATTTATCAATTCACCTCCGGAGTTACCTTTGAAGTTATTGTGGTTGACAACGATCCTGAAAACGGGCAGGGCCAGCTGGTTTTAAGAGAATTCCCTGAGGTCAACTGGATCAATATGGAATACAATGCCGGTTTTGGAAGAGCAAATAACAGAGGTATGGCCGTTGCTAGAGGTAAGTATTTCCTGCTTTTGAACGCCGACACGCTTGTAACAGACAACGTGATCGGCAGATGCTTCCACCGGATGAACCAACGCACTGATATCATTGCCTGCGGCGCACTGCAATACTATCCGGACCATACCCCGATGCCCTTCTACCGGAGTTTTAATGAATTCAGAAAAACTTTTTTCATTTTACCTCCCACTCCTTTTTTTGATAATCTGTTAAATTCTCTCTATCCCGAACCACAGTATCAGGATGCTGACCAGCACGACTGGCTGGTAGGTGCTTTTATTTTTTTGAGAAAAGAGGGCTTTGAGCAGACCGGTGGCTTTAGTGATGATTTCTTCATGTATGGTGAAGATGTGGAATGGTCAGGAAGGCTTGCCCGCCTTGGCAAGCTTTGTTATTTTCAGGATTGTAAATTTATCCATCTCGAAAACAACAATCCTTTCCGCCGTACTCACATTTCCTGGATTAATCGTTTCAGTACCCAGATGCAGGTTTCCAATTTATTATGGGTAAGAAAACAATATGGGTTCTTTGCTTACATAATGCTGATCCTCCATTACATTGTAATGATACCAGTGGTATATTCCTGGAAATTATTACACAATTACAATAAAAACGGAAAACCGTTTTCGGAATTAAGGACACAATATATATATACCAGGAAAATTGGGGTTCTGCTCAAATATTTCTGGAAAACTGCTGTTCTTAAAAGAGGATTATACAAAATCAAACCAACCGAGAACATTGATCTTTTAACCTCCTGATGAGCAAGCCAAAACAAAAAATCTTATTTTTTACCCCTTTTGCAACACGGACCGGTTCAGAAATGATGTTGCTTTATATTTTGCAACAGATAGACAGAACCCGTTTTGATATAGGCATTGTCAGTTTTGCGGATGGGGAACTGCTCAAAGAATTCCCCGAAGATATCCCTGTCTTCATAGCTCCAAGGAAATTCAGTATACTTCAGAAAATATCTTTCCATCTGGGCATCAATCCTACATTAAGATATTTACGAAAACTGGCAAAAGAATTCGGCGCAGATTTCTGGTACGTGAATACCACCATGCTGCCGGAAACAATTACCGTGGCCCGCGAATTTTCCATTAAAGTAATTACCCACTTTCACGAACTACCTCTGACCTATATCTACCTGAGTGACAAAGATTTTAAAGGAATCATAGATTATTCGGATCTCCTGATCGGGTGCTCCGAAGCAACCTGCACAGCCATTAGCCAGTCTGGCGGTAAAAATGTTTCCCTGCTTTATTCCTTTATCGATCCGTCCCGAATAGTCCCCAACACGGCGCGCTCCTTGGAATTGCGACAGATGCTGGGCATTCCGCAGGAAGACTATGTATGGATATTGTCGGGAATGACCTCTGAACGAAAAGGGTTTGACCTCCTGCCGGAAATATCAGATGAGATCAACGATAGCCGGGTACATCTGGTTTGGATAGGTGACAGGATCAGCGACGGACTAGTCCATTATACCGAACAACGGATCAAAAACCAGGACCGCAAGACACGTGTACACCTGGTCGGTAAACAAAAAGAGGACTACTACGCCTATCTCAACTGCGGAAACGGATTTCTGCTTACTTCGCGCCAGGACCCTTTCCCCCTTGTCATGCTGGAAGCAGCAATGCTAGGAAAACCGATCGTTTCGTTTCCCTCCGGAGGCGCATCCGAATTTGTTAAGGATGGCATGGGTATTGTAACAGAAGATATCAGCGTTAAACAAATGGCTGCTGCCATGCGAACGGTTATGAAAGGTGAAATTCCGCTGGACGCTTCCAAAAGTATTGAAACAGCAAGTCAATTTAATGTCGAAAATGGATATAAAAACTGGTTGGAAATAATTGACAAACAAATAAATTGATTTGTGGCGTATGGCTCCTTTTTCCTGTAAACTCACGCAGTGTCGTACCGGATTCATATTGTTACTGATTCTGTCTACCTATTTCAAAAGCCTGGGACAGGAAACAGCAACAACAGAAAGCACGGATAACCAGAGGTACCTGGCACTGATGCTGCTGAACCTTCCTGTGGAAAAAGGTCCTGAAGTTGAAATTATCCGCATGGGCCAGCAATACGGCATGAACGCCGTATATCTCACCATTCCCTGGGATAAAGTATATTATACATCCCCTACCGACCCGCCTAACTGGGAAAAATACGACGAACAGATTAAGACTGCCACGGGCCTTGGCATGAAAATAGCGCTGAGAATCCACATAGGCCGGCATAACACCCGGATCAACGGCTTTTGGGATGCCAGTGACAGCCAGATCAGCGACTCGGGAAAACCCTTGCTCGGAGGCTACCAGGATACCTCCTTCGGCTTCGACAATCAGCCGATAGTAGACAAGGCCGTTGGTTTTGTCAAGGAGGTGGTCAGCCGGTACAAGTATCTGCAGGCTGAGAAGAAACTATTATTTGTATCCGTCACCAACACGCCAACACAAGAGGGAGAATACCCCGGCGGCATCATTACCGACGGAAAAGAAACAGCGGCGGGTTACGACTATTCTCCCCGTATGGTAAAAGGTTTCAGGGCCTTTCTGAAAGAGCATTATACCAAAATTGAACGGCTGAATTTTTTGTGGGGAACTACCTTCAAATCGTTTGATGACCCCGCACCACCTTCAACGCCCTGGGAACCGGGTGAAGCGTTCAGGCAACGCTTTGGAAAAGACTGGTATATCTATCGCCATATGACCATGAAAAAATTTGTGGAACAGATGGTCAGCGCGGTAAAGGGTATAGATCCAGGCATCAAGTATGTTTCTGATTACGGCTCGGTTTTTGACCTCAGCTCCGTTGTAAGAGGCACAATAGGTTACAAGGATCTCAATAAAAAGACCGACGGAATCAAGGTCAATGATGCCCTGTCTGCCTACGATCATCGCTGGTCTGTGGACATTCTGAAAAGTGATTCCCCTCCCAATTTCATCACTGCCAACGAACTCTTCGTAAGCCAGTATTATGATAATAACACGCATCAGAAGCAGATCACTGAAAACTTTGAACATGGTGCCAACGTGGTTGCAGTGGTGGTATCAACAATCGCCCAGATGCAACGCTCCGAGCCCTTTTTAAGATCTTCATCTTCCGTCTGGCTTAACCGCCCGATGGAGCCCATCGTATACCAAGACTCGGTTAGTTACCGTATGTCCGCTGCCGTTGAAAAAAGAGGAGCTTCAAGCCTGATTTATGATCAATGGGCCAAAAAGGCATATGCTGACCCTGCCAGGCCCCGACCCGTGAGGATCAGGCTGAACGAGGATTTGCTGTCCGACGAATACTGGAAAGATGCATCCAACTATCCTCCCTATGTTCTTCAGCCCATTCCGATGCAGATCATACCGGTTAACAAAGATTTCGCCTACCGGCTGCCAACGAATGCCTTTGCGGATGTGGACGGGACCATTGTACGGATGGAGGTGGAATCACTTCCGTCCTGGCTTAAATATGAAGGCGGGCAATTAAAAGGAAGACCGGCCACCATAGCAGATTACCGTATTACCGTGAAAGGAATTGATGATGAAGGCGGAACAACCGAAGCCTTTTTTACGATCAGGGTGGATACCAGGGAAAACGCCAACAAACCTCCCACTGTCAACAGTAATTTTTCTAACCAGACGATCGCCATTAATAAAGAATTTTCCTTGCCCATTCCTCCCGATGCTTTCATCGACGTTGATGGAAAAATCACAAAAGTGGAAGCCAAAGACCTGCCCGACTGGCTTAAATTCACCAATGGCGGGTTTGTAGGAACACCTGTCAAGCTGGGAGAATACCGCGTTTTTCTGAAGGCCTATGACGATCTGAACGCATTTGTGGAAACGTATTTTACGATCAGGGTTGTAGAACCTCACATGCTCAACAGCCCGCCCTTTGCCTTCAGCACGTTGCCTATCAAATATGCATCGCTTAATCATCCCTTTTCATTTGTCCTGCCCAATGTTTTTGGGGACAACGATGGGTATATCTCTTCTATCACAATTCAGAACCGTCCTTCATGGCTGAATTTCTCTTTAAATCAATTTTCCGGAACTCCGACCGAAGAAGGAGAATACCGGCTGATTATCAGGGCTTTCGATAACGGCGGTGCCTATGTAGATCTTCCATTCATACTTATTGTTGAAATTCCAAGGCTGCGGTTTGAACTCGTCAGGGGAGGAAAGGCTATTGACCAGCAGATCATCCGTAAACTTGAAGGAGATGATGTGATACCGTATAGTATCCTTCCGCCATTACTCAATATTTATGCCTATGGCAACTTTGACTATGACCAGGTTATTTTTGAGTTAAATGGGCCCTACCGGAAGCGATCGGTAACTTCGAAATTCCCGTATGCACTTTATGAAAATGAGAGTGGTTTTCCTGCTTTTGCCGGCCGCTATACCCTCACAGTTACAGCCACCAACAAGGATTCGTCCGTCGTTACCAATTCCATCCAGTTCGGGATCAGTTACGGTGACTCCGTTAATATTACCAGGGATATCAAGGAATGGCAGTTTTACCCCAACCCGACCGAAAATATTGTCAACATCAAACTGCCTGAATCTCAAAGCAATATAAATATCCAGTACGCTCTGGTAACCATTTCTGGAAAAAAAATCCCTGTGAACACGCACGTCGTTCATGTCTCCGACAACCTGGCCAGTGTGGACGTGGGCGCCTTGGGCATTCCTTCGGGCATCTATTTCCTCAGGCTCGAAAAAGAAGGAGTTCTCCTGCAGCAATTTAAAATCTTCAAAAAGTAATGCAGGGAATTATTTTCAATAGTATGCTTGCATAATAATTGGAAAGATATAACTTTGCTTCCCTATGAATAGTATGCACGCATACCATTCATATTCCTGATAAAAATTAATGTTCGCTATCATGTCTGCTTCAGAAGTAAAAAACTCATCGATTAAAGGAGGTGAATTTCTTATTAAGGAAACATCCGCTTCGCAAATTTTTATACCCGAAGAATTTGATGAAGAGCAAAAAATGATTGCAGAAACCTGCCGCGATTTCCTTCGTACAGAGGTGTGGCCCCGGCTGGATGAGATCGACCACGCTAAAAGCCCTGAGCTGATTTCTTCGCTGATGGATAAAGCAGGAGAACTTGGGCTGCTGGGCACGGTGGTGCCTGAAGAATATGGTGGCTTCGGCATGAATTTTAATACATCCATGCTAGTTGCAGAAGCAACCGGCCCAGGTAATTCGTTTTCAGTAGCACTATCCGCTCATACCGGCATAGGTACTTTACCCATTCTTTATTATGGAAATGAAGAGCAGAAAACCAAATATCTGCCCAAACTTGCCTCAGGGGAATGGAAAGCGGCCTACTGTCTGACCGAACCGGATTCAGGATCCGACGCAAACTCAGGAAAGACAAAAGCCCGGTTAAATGAAGACGGGACACACTATATCATCAACGGGCAAAAAATGTGGATCACCAATGGCGGATTTGCAGATATCCTTATTGTTTTTGCCAAGATAGAAGACAACGAGCAGACAGATAAAAACCTTACCGCTTTCATTATTGAAAAAGGGTTCGGTGGCATTACCATGAATGAACCCGAACATAAAATGGGTATCAAGGGATCAGACACCCGGCAGCTCTTCTTCAACGACTGCCCGGTTCCCGTTGAAAATATGCTCTCGGATCGAGGAAACGGCTTTAAAATTGCTGTTAATATCCTGAATGTGGGCAGGATCAAGCTTGCTGCGGCTGCACTGGGTGGCTCAAAAAAAGTAGCCGAGCATGCTATTCACTATGCCAATGAACGCAAGCAATTTGGAACAGCCATTGCAAATTTCGGGGCTATCAAGCATAAACTTGCGGAAATGGCAGTCCGCATGTTCGCAACAGAGTCTGCGGCTTATCGGGTAGGTCAGAATATTGATGATCTCATCTCCGCCTATCAGGAAAAAGGGATGTCCGATGCAGAATCCAAATTAAAAGCACTGGAAGAATTTGCAATTGAATGTGCTATCATGAAAGTTCATGGTTCCGAAACGCTGGATTATGTTGCCGACGAAGGGGTACAGATTTATGGCGGCATGGGATATTCCGCGGATGCCCCTATGGACAGAGCCTACCGGGATAGCCGTATCAACCGGATTTTTGAGGGTACCAATGAAATTAACAGACTTTTGGTCATTGATATGATCTTAAAGCGCGCCATGAAAGGGCAGCTGGATGTCATGGGCCCGGCCCAGGCTGTGGGCAAAGAAATTTTATCAATTCCTGATTTCAGCTCCGAAGTGGATGATAGCCTTTTTGCGGCAGAGAAAAAGGTGATCAGCAGCCTGAAAAAAGCGGTTCTGATGATTTCAGGCGCTGCCGTTCAGCGCTTTATGATGAAGATTTCGGATGAGCAGGAAATCATTATGAACCTGGCAGATATGGTCATCGAGATTTACATTGCTGAATCTGTGCTGCTTCGTGTCGAAAAACGTACCGGATTATTTGGTGCAGGCGCCAATGTTTTGCATAAGGACATCGCCTTGGTATACCTGAACTCCGCGGTGGAAAAAATAAATCAGGCAGGCCGTGCAGCCATTACAAGCTTTGCCGAAAATGACGAGTTGCGGGTAATGCTGATGGGCTTGAAACGTTTTACCAAGATTGAACCGGCGAATCTGAAAGATGCCAGACGGAGAATTGCCGAAGAACTTATTAGTAAAAACAGCTACACCTTTTAAATATCCAACCAATATTTCAGGTTTTAAACCTGCACAACTAAAAACCAATGGATGCAGAAAGCCGGAGCTGACTCAGCTCTGGCTTTTTATTTTATTCAATCCGAGGCCCGGGTACCCAGCGCCCGCTCGCTATGCTCTAACTTACTGAACAATGCAAGGGTACCAGCACCCTGCTCTCTCCCGTACAGGATGCTGTAGACGAACTTACTGCCGCTGATATTGTGTCCTGACCAATATCTTTTTGCAACAAGAGATATCCTGAACTTTAACGATATTTGCATGGTTTCCTAAAATATTACCAAAAAATAAGACGTGTTGGATTCTCTACCAGCTATTGAAAAACCACCTTTCATAACTGTTTGCCCAGTTGATTTACGTGATACCGGCCAGTTTCCGGTGTTATTGCTTGACTATCTGGACAAAAAAAAATCTTTATCCGAATTTTATAATACTTTTCCATCACTGGAAAATGCGGAGCAGGTAATATCCCAACGCAAAAATTTTGATGCTGACAAAAGAGCGACGCTGGTAAGCGTCCTGGAAAAACAATACAAAGGTTTACCTAACATTCCGGATTTTTCACTCCTGCAGGAAGCCACTACTTTTACTGTTACGACCGGCCACCAGCTCAATATATTTACAGGGCCGCTGTACATTATCTACAAAATTGTAACGACCATTAACCTGGCCAGAGCGCTCAAGCAGGCCTATCCGGAGTATAATTTTGTTCCTGTTTACTGGATGGCAACCGAGGATCATGATTTTGAAGAAATTGCTTCATTTCATCTCTTCGGACAAACACACAAATGGCAGGGAGAATATAAAGGTGCGGTAGGCCGCCTGAACCCAAAGGACCTGGATAATATCCTGAAGCTCCTGCCCGGCAGGCCTCTTATTTTCGCAAAAGCCTATCTTGAGAATGATACCCTGGCGGATGCTGTACGATGTTACATGCATGAGCTTTTCGGGATGGAAGGGCTCATTTGCCTGGATGCCGATGATGCTGATTTAAAAAGAGAATTTTTACCTGTAATCAGGGAGGAACTGATTAACCCCAAATCTGCCGGACTCGTTGCGGATACTTCCGCCAAGCTCGCTTCACTGGGATACCACACCCAGATTCACGCCCGGGAGATCAACCTGTTTTATCTGGAAGGAAATGTAAGAGAACGTATCATTCGTGAAAACGGAATATTCAAAGTTCTCAACACAGCTATTTCCTTTACCGAACAGGAATTACTGGACCTTACCGAAACAAATCCAGAAAGATTCAGCCCCAATGTGGTATTGCGCCCTGTGTACGAAGAGGTGATATTACCCAATCTGGCTTACATAGGAGGCCCGTCCGAAGTTCCTTACTGGATGCAACTGAAAGGAATATTTGACCACTACCAGGTGGTTTTCCCCATGCTGATTCCCCGGAATTTTGCACTGTATGTCAATGAAACCCATGCTAAAAAAGCGGCCAAGCTAAACATTGACCTGGTTGACCTGTTCCTCAACGAAATAGCGCTTAGAAAAATTTACATCCGTAAGAATTCAGACAATAAACTGGACCTCGAAGATCAGAAAGCCGCTTTCACTGCAGTTTTTGACTCAATACTACAAAGAGCAGTACAGGTAGACAAAACCCTCGAAGGCACTGTAAAAGCCGAACTTACCCGGCTCAACCATGCGCTGGAGGGGTTGGAAAAGCGCATCAGGAGGGCGGAAGAACGAAATCACGAATCAGAAATAGAGCAGCTGATCCGCCTGAAAAACAAGTTGTTCCCGAACGGAACCGCCCAGGAACGCTATGATAATTTTCTAAACTTTTATCTGGATGATCCCGCTTTTATCCAAAAACTGCTAAAAACTTTTAACCCCCTCGATTTCAGATACAATATCCTGGTTGAAAAATGATCCTTATTCTTTCAGCCTGACGTCACCGTATCTGGAAACAATGGTTATTTTCTTGCCGGATCCCGATCCCACCGTTCCCTGGTACTGCCTCACTTTGTTCGCTTTATCTTCTTTTGAAGGTTGCATTGAAAAGTTCACATTGGCGGCAGGATAGCTGAAATTTCCATAACTAACAGTTACATTGAACCTGTTCGATTCCGCCGGCAGAATGATCGAAGAATAGGAAGCCTGAATGTCCAGATTTTCAACCGAATTGGTCATTTCCTCAATTTTAAAGTTTCCGGAATAATTCAGCCTGATTTTGCCAGGCCCGCGGATGGTACCAATTTTAGCCCCTGAGTAATCAATATCCGCATCCAGGCTTGTGACATCCCCAATATTCAGTTCGCCGGATTTATTATTCAGCATCAGTTTTCTGACCTGATCCAGCTTAAGATTAGAATACTGGAAATCCATTTTACAGTTAGCGATCTTCCCTATTTTAGCACTTCCATATTTTACATCGATCGTATTCTCGGTGCTTTCCAACGTATTGGCGATGAAATTACCATGTTTTGTTTCGATCGTCAGAGGCGCGTAAAAAACAGGGATATCGGTATCTCCAAATCTGTTTCTCACAGTCAGAGGATTTTCCCTGGGCATATACACCGTGTAGTTAATCTGCAGATAATCCTTGTCTCCCTTCTGATTATTATTCCAGAAACTACTGCCAAACTGCCCTTTATTAATCACTGTAACGAGGCTGATCTTATTTTTTTCGCGGGTTTCCTCTATCTCAACGGTATTCAGGTAATCCGATGCCCTACTGTCCGAGGATGCATTTGCCATTATCAGTATCTCAACCTTGATCTCCTTTTTATTCCAGAGATTTACTTTCACCAAACCAAACTGATTATCCAGCGCAAGTACTTCCTTTTCCTTTACATCAAATTCCTTTATGATATTCCGTCGTTTTTCTACCGTCTGTGGATTGGCATCCAATGCATATGTTGCTGCTGCTAAGTTAAATAACAGGAGCGTTACGATTATCTTCATCTTTTTTCACCTTATTAATGCGCTGTAAAATGTTTAATTGTTGGTTGAGCAAGTCAACCTGCCATTGAAGGTTCCGGACCATGGCCTGTAACAGTGCTTCCTGGTTGGGAGCATTGGACAGGCCCGAGCGCAGGTTCTTGTAACTGCTCTCCAGATCTTGTAAATCGGCCGAAAATTCTTTGTACAGCTCAGGATTGTCACGGGTGAGTTTGATGATCTCTTCCCTTTTTTGATCAATAGAAACATTATACTGATTAAATTCACGGGCGTAAGCCGGTACTTTCAGTGCTACCCCGGGATCCCGCGTAACACCATATTCCTTATTGACATAAAAAAGGAAACCTGCTCCAACCGCCAGAAACACCCCGGCAGCAATGCGCCAGTCGAAGAAGGCACGGTTGTGAAGACGCTTATTTTTCCCGTTTGGGGCTGGCTCCGAAAGTGGAATACCGCCATGTAGCTTATCATTAATATGGTTCCACAAATCGTCCTTTGGTAAGAAAGTGTCAAACCCATCCCTGTTATCACGCACAAACCGCTCCAGTCGATCCTTTTTATCAGAAGAATTTTTCATTGGTTACTAATTGATAATTTGTAAAAAGTGTTTCAAATCGGTTCAAATGTTAGAGTGTTATGACCTGTTCGTTCTGCTGTGGTATCGACTTAAAAATCTATACCGTTACTTATATAAGTTGAAGGAACTGCTTCCTTTCCAAAGACCCATACCTTCCCGATTACCTCACGCCTATTATCTCTGTCAGCTTTCGCTTCCCGCGCATATACTGCGTCCGGGATGTTGTTTCGCTGATCCCCAACACCTCCCCGATCTCCTCATGGTCATAGCCCTCGAACAAATAAAGGCTTAAAACCACTCTATAACCATCCGGAAGTTTCATTACCGCGTTCCGTATCCTTTCCACTTCGTAAGACGTATCGTCCTCATTCCATAATTTCTGTTCCTCCGAAGGAACGCCGTATTCCTGCTCAGACTCCTGCCACTCTTCAATCTCAATCCACTTAACTTTTCTGCTTCTGACCTGGTTAATGGCCTTGTTCACAACAATTTGTTTCAGCCATGCACCGAAAGTGGACTGCTGCCTGAACTGGTGCAGATTTGTGAATGCATCCACAAAAGCTTCCTGCAGAGCGTCCTCTGCCTCACCCATATGATTCAATATCCGCATACATATATTGAACATGGCCTTGGAGTAACTTTTGTACAACTCATATTGTGCCTTTCGATCGCCGAGTTTACAGCGCTCCACAAGTTCGACATGCCGGTCGATGTACAAATTTGTTTTCAAGCAGAAGGTTTAGTTTTGAACGTTCTGAATCAAAGACCTCTGTCTTTCTATAATGTTGCATATACTGCGAAATATTTTTAAAGATTCGCCTCCCGAACAAAGCAACACCACGGATTGTTCTTTATGCGGCAGGATGTATCTTTGAATAAATATTCCGGCAACCGGGTATTATCTTAAAGATAAAAATATCCGCCGGAATTTATTAGTACGTTGCGCAAATTATAGCCGAAGAAGACCGACCGTCATGAAAACGTTTAACATACCTGATTTTTACCGAAGCAGTATTATTACTCCAATCAAAGAATTCAGGCGTAAAAATGATAAGTTAAAAAGAGACTTCAGCCCTACGATACTTGATTTCGGGCCCGTCACTTTTCTGATAGCCAGGCATTTCGGATTTTGTTATGGTGTCGAAAATGCGATTGATATCGCATACAGGGCCATTGCGGAAAATCCTGGAAAAAGGATTTTCCTGCTCAGTGAAATGATTCATAACCCGGACGTGAACCTCGATCTCACAGAGCGCGGTGTACGGTTCCTGATGGATACCAAAGGCAGGCAGCTCATACCCTGGGAGGACCTGACCACCGACGACATCGTCATCGTTCCCGCTTTTGGTACCACCATCGAAAACCAGAAAAAGCTCGAAGAGCTGGGTATCAACTCAATGGTATACGACACCACCTGCCCTTTTGTAGAGAAAGTATGGAACCGTGCTTCACAGATAGGAGAGAAGAACTACTCGATTATCGTACATGGTAAACCTACACACGAAGAAACCAGAGCTACATTTTCGCATAGCAAGGAAAATGCTCCGACGGTGGTGGTGAAAAACATGGCACAATCCGAAATACTGGCCCGGTACATCACGGGAGAACTTCCTGTCAGCCAGTTTTTTGAAGATTTCAAAGGCCAGTACTCCGAAGGTTTTAACCCGGCTAACGACCTAAAGCGGATTGGTGTGGTCAATCAAACCACCATGTTGGCTTCTGACACTCAAGGCATTGCTGATTATCTCAAAAATGTGATGATCAAACATTATGCCTTACGCCCCGAACAGGTGGAAGATCATTTCGCAAACACGCGTGATACTTTATGTTATGCCACGAACGACAACCAGGATGCAACCTATGCCTTACTTACCCACCCGGCGGATCTGGTCGTTGTAGCAGGAGGTTATAACAGTTCCAATACTTCGCACCTTGTGGAACTATGCGAAGCCAAATTCCCTACTTATTTCATCGAATCCGTTAATAAGATACTGGGCACCAACCTGATCAGGCATTTCGACCTGCACAACAAACAGGAGGTGGTGACGGAAAATTATCTTCCGCAAACCACACCGGTACGCATTATGCTTACATGCGGGGCTTCCTGTCCGGATGCGGTTGTGGAGGGAATCCTTGTCAGACTGCTTTCTTTTTTCGAGGAGGCCAAAACCGTTGAAGAAGTGATGGCGGGTTTTACCGCTTAAAATCCAGGCAGACTATGCATGCCGCTCCAACCGTATAATTAAAACCTGCAGCCTTTGGGACAATAAATATTACTTATTTTCCATAATAGATTAAATTCGGAACGCAATTTAATCCTGCACAATGTTATGAAAAAATTTACGGATCTGCGTCATCCTTTTTTCCTCTTCATCATCATTCTGTTTGCCGGCTGCTCCTCGCTTAATAAGATACGAATCAACGGAACCAATTTTACCGGGGAAATCAGTCAGTCTCAAAATCTGGTATTTACCTTTAACAAGGATATCGTTTCCTACAGTCAGCTGGATGCCTGGGATTCAACCCAGTATATTCATTTTGAACCTGAGGTAAGAGGGCGTTTTAAGTGGACTTCCCCTAACGAAGTCATTTTCTCGCCCTTATCCGGTTTCAGCCCTGCAACGGCTTATACTGCTACACTATCTAATTCCTTACTCACAACATCGGTCAAGGACAAGAATTACGATATTGATACCGAGCCTATCCAGTTTCACACGCCCTACCTTCAGTTAACAGATACCGAAACCTGGTGGACACTTTCCAAAGAGAACAGCCGCCCCGAAGCTCGCCTTCGCCTGACATTCAACTATCCTGTCCAGGCACAAAATGTGGCCGAACGGCTTAAAATTATTATTACTGAAAAAAACACCGACTTTAAAATTCTTCCTTCAACCGACGAAAAATCCTTAACGCTGGCGCTCCAAAAAACCGGGAACAGCGACAACAATCCGGTACCGCTCAATATTCGGATTGAAAAGGGGATTAAGGCACAGCACACCAACCATATTACCCAGGAGACCATCAGCCGTACTACCAGCCTTCCCTCTCCTTTGCATCTGGAAATTACGGATATCAAAACTGGCTTTGAGAACAACCAGGGCTATGCCAAAATCATCACTACCCAGGAACTGAATGGTGAAAATATTACAGCTGCATTTTCTGTCAATCCAGAGCTACAGACAAAAACAGAGATCACTGACAACGGATTTATCATCCGTGCAGACTTTAATGAAACCGATACCTACTCCCTCCTCGTCAATACAAGCCTGAAAGGAATTCTTGGCCCTGTACTGGAAGAAGAAGTACCACGTGATCTGTTTTTTGGAAAAATGCCTGCCGGAATATCCTTTGCCAATAAAAAGGCACTGTACATGACACCAAAAGGCTCGCGTAATATGGGTGTGCAAATTGTGAATGTTCCAAAAGTTCAGGTTAGAATTTCCAAGCTGTATGCAAATAATATCCTCGCCTATGTCCGCAACAGCCGCTGGGATGATTATGCGCAGATCGGCGATGAATGGAAACCTACTGGCGCTTATCAGTATAGCGACGACCTGGAAAGCAATTTCAGCGATGTACTGGTAAATAAAACGGTTGACGCAGAAAATCTTCCCAAATCAAAAGGAATATCAGCACTTAACATTGCCCTGCCCGATGATAACGGCAGGAAGGGCGTCTACCTTGTTTCTGTCAATTCGAAAGAAGAAGCATATATGGGCGCCACCAAGCTCGTCTCTATATCGGATATCGGTCTGATCGTAAAACAAGGAAAGGATGAAATATGGGTCTTTGCCAATTCTATCAAAACCAATGACCCACTTGCCGGTGTAGAAATAACCCTGGTAAGCTCCAATAACCAGCCTATACAGACACTGACAACCGGCAATCAGGGAGTCGCGCATGTGGATAAACTATCCGAAAAGGCTCCCAATTTCCGTGTTGCCATGCTCACTGCAAGTAGTCAGGATGACTTCAATTATCTGTTGCTGGATGATACGCAGGTAGAAACTTCCCGGTTTGAGGTGGACGGAGTCAGGGATAATACGTCAGGTTTACAGGCCTTTATATATGGACAGCGGGATATTTACCGCCCGGGCGAAACCATGCATTTCAATACCGTGATCAGGAATCAGGCATGGGAAGCAATTCGAGAAACACCTGTTAAAATAAAACTGATTACGCCCAATGGCCGGGAATACCGAACCTGGCGAAAAACGACAAACGAACAAGGCGCTGTGGAAACCGACGTTCCGGTGGACGCTGCCGGTCTCACGGGTTCGTATAACTTTGAGGTATACAATGCCAATGACGTGTTACTGGCATCTCAATCGGTAAGTGTTGAAGAGTTCCTTCCAGACCGGATCAAGGTAGATCTGGCAGGAGCAAAAAAAGAATATCAATCCGGAGAAACCGTTCTTCTTCAAGCAACAGCGGTTAACCTGTTTGGCCCTCCAGCTGCGGGAAGAAATTATGAAATGGAGTCTCAGCTTAAAAGAAAAGGATTTTCCCCAAAAGATTTTCCTGAATATATTTTTGATATCCCCTCCGAAACAACTTTTGAAAAGGAAAGCAGGCAAGGTACTACCAACGAGCAGGGAAACGCAACGGAACGCTTCCCTCTTAACCCGACAATCAAAGATATCGGCGTGCTGGAGGGAAAGATATACGTAACGGTTTTTGATGAAAACGGGCGGCCGGTAAACCGTCTTCAAAAATTTGATGTATTCACACAGCCTGTTTTTTATGGTATCCGCCTTCCTGATTCATATGTCGGTGTAAATGCCCCCATACCTGTCGACATTGTGGGTGTGACCAGCAAAGGTACTTTAAAGACAGGTACCACTGCCAAAGTAGAGGTTGTCAGACTTGAATATCAGACCGTTGTTGAAAAGAAAAATGACCAGTTGCGGTATACCTCCCGCAAAAGTGAAAAGATTGTATACGCCAATAATCTCAGCCTGCCACAGGGGAAAGCCACACTCCGTTATGTTCCCACGGTATCGGGGCAATATGAAGTGCGGGTACGCCGTCAGGGCGCTGAATATTATACCGTAGCCGGATTTTATGCTTATGGCTATGGTTATACGCAGTATTCCTCCTTTGAAGTCAGCAATGAAGGGCGGGTGATTATCAAGGCGGATAAGGAAAAGTATAATTCTGGTGAAACAGCCACTGTTCTTTTCCAGACACCCTTTGACGGGAGGTTGCTCGTGACCGTGGAACGCAACCATGTTTTGGAACAACATATTATCTCAACCGAAAAAAAGGCTGCGGAGCTGAAGTTAAAACTGAAGGACGAACACCTTCCCAATGTATACGTCTCGGCAACGTTGATCCGGCCACTGGATGCATCCGATATGCCCCTCACAGTAGCACACGGTTTTATGCCGCTGACTGTTGAAAACTCAGACCGAAAACTGGATGTATCCATAACTGCTGTTGATAAATCCCGCTCTAAAACAAAACAGACGTTAAGCTTCAAAACAAACCCTCATGCACAGCTGACCGTTTCTGTAGTGGATGAAGGTATTCTCCAGATCAAAAATTTCAAAACACCGGATATTCACGGTTATTTTTATCAGAAACGTGCGCTGGAAGTTACCAGTCATGACTTATATGCACTCCTTTTCCCTGAGCTCAATATCTCAGGGGTATCCAGTTTTGGTGGTGACGGGTTTGACCTGGAACGGCGGATTAATCCGCTCAGCAACGGAAGAACTGCCCTGGTATCTTTCTGGAGTGGTGTGATCACCGCAGACGGAAGCGGTGATGCAAAATTTGATATTAACATTCCTCAGTTCAGTGGTGATCTCCGGGTGATGGCAGTGGCCTACAAAGACAAGGCTTTTGGCTCGGCCAGTAAGAACATCAAAGTTGCCGATCCCATTGTCATCAGTGCGGGCCTGCCACGTTTTTTGAGCCCCGGCGACGAACTGGACCTACCGGTAAATATCAGCAATACAGAACCTAAAACAGCCGACGCAACGGTAACTATTCAACTGAGCGGGCAGTTAAGTATATCAGGACCAGCTGCGCAGAAAGTTATCATCCCGGCAGGTAAGGAGGAAAGAGCCGGATTCCGGATAAAGGCATTAACCGCCATCGGGACCGGGAAAGTGACGGTCAGGGTGATGTCTTTTGGGCAAACCTTCGTTCAGGAAACAGCTATTACCGTACGACCCGCTTCTCCCTTACTGAAAACCAGCCGTTCGGGCGTAATTGCCGGCGGGAAACAGGAAGTTGTTAACCTGGCTTCATCTTTTATTCCGGCCACCACCAGAACGGAGTTAGTCCTGAGCAGGTCGCCATTGGTGCAGGGAGGTGGAAAAGCATTGGCAGGCTTGCTAGGATACCCATTTGGCTGTATGGAACAAACCATTTCAAAAGCATTTCCGCAACTTTATTTTACAGACCTTACCAAAGCCATGGCTCCTCAGGTATATCAGGTAAAAAATGGGGAAAGTGATTTTAATCCGGTAGCCAATGTGCAGCTGGCGATCAGAAAGGCGGAGTCACAGCAGCTTTTCAACGGTGGAATGGGCATGTGGCCAGGTGCTACCCAGGAAGACTGGTGGGTAACTGCTTACGCCGTTCATTTTTTGGAAGAGGCCAGGAAAGCAGGGTTTGAAGTTAATTCCCAAACCATTAATAAGGCAACGGAATACCTGACCTTAAAAACCGGTAATATTTCAACCAGGGAGATTGTTTTGGCCAGTAATGGAAACGGCTTAGCTTACGGTGCGGAGCCTGGCGCTGGTTCACAAATCAGGAAAACCGTGGCGCGCCGGGAAGTGCTCTATTCGTTATATGTGCTGGCACTGGCAGGTCATCCCAACCGTTCGGCCATGAATTATTACAAGCAAAATCCGCAGTTGCTGACCACCGACTCCAGGTATCTGCTCGCTGCTGCTTTCCAGCTCACCGGCGACAGCAGAAGTTTTGTTTCCTTATTACCCAAATCATATACGCCAGAAACGGCGCAGGCGATGGACGGCAGTTATTCGTCTCCGCTACGGAATACGGCCTTGGTATTGAACACATTACTGGAATCTGATTCGGATAACCCCCAGGTCACTCCGCTGGCCCGGCAGCTGTCCAAAGCAATTGCATCAAGCAGTTATATCAACACACAGGAGGCCTCGTTCGTAGTTTTGGCCCTTGGAAAAATTGCAAAAAGAACATCCGCTTCGTCCGTCAAAGCCACCTTAAGTTTGAAAGGTAAAAAGCTGAGCACATTTGAAGGAAAAGAACTTAAACTGGTGCAGGGCCTGGTTAACCAAAAAATAGAAATTGCAACACAGGGAACAGGCGGGTTGTATTGGTTCAGCCAGTCAGAAGGTATTTCATCTACGGGTTCCTATGTAGAAGAAGATCAGGGCTTGCGGGTACGCCGGGAGTTCCTGACAAGAGACGGTAAACCCGCCGGATCGTTACACCAGAATGATTTGGTCGTAGTGAAGGTTTCGCTTTTAAGCACCACGGGATTACCTGTTGACAATGTAGTGGTTACGGACATCCTGCCCGCAGGCTTTGAAATAGAAAATCCACGGATCACAGAGGTAAGAGATATGCCCTGGATCAGCAATGCATCTGTTCCCGACTATTACGATATCCGCGACGACCGCATTCATTTCTTTACGCAAGCCAGCCATATTGAAAAGTCCTTTTATTATCAGGTAAGGATTGTTTCAAAAGGGAAATTTACCGTTGGTCCGGCGGCGGCTGACGCTATGTACCAGGGTGAATACCGAAGTTACTCCGGAGGCGGCAGGATTACAGTGGAATGACAGGTTATAAAAAAAGCAGTTGTCCGGGATGCGGACAACTGCCAATATTCCTTTCATATCATTCCTCCTTTATTTCCTAAGCAGAGTTCCGTGCAGCATTAATGATACCAAACATCGCCCTGACGATCAGCTGATTATAGGTTTCTACATCTACCGGGAGCGTTTTAGGATCTTCTGCCAGCATCTGCAGCGCATACTGCTGGATCGTGATCAAAGGTAATACAATCCTCTCACGGGTTTTGATAGAAACCTTTGTAACATTATTGCTATCCAGCAGCTCCTTCTGCCCCGACACATCCAGCAAAGTATCCAGCGTCAGCTTAAATTCCGCGTACATTTTATCCCAGAATTCACGGTATTCCTCGTCATCACGCAGATATTTGGTCGCCGGAAAAAATGCTTTCGAAAGCGATTGCATTGAGTTCTCGATCAGTGTGCGGAAGAAAAGTGACTTTTTATAAAGTTTTTTAATCGCATCCTTTTTCCCCTCTTTATCCATCTGCTGAATGGCCGATCCAAAACCATAAAAGCCAGGAACGTTCTGCTTCATCTGCGCCCAGGAGCCTACAAAAGGAATGGCTCTCAGATCTTCAAATTTCAGACCTTCATCGTCATTACCACGCTTGGTAGGGCGGCTCCCGATATTGGTTTGTCCGTAAAAGCGTAACGGAGTTTTCTTGTCAAGATACTTTACAAATTTCGGATGCTTTTTAAGATTCAGGTATGAATCGTACGCTGATGCAGCCATCTCCTCTATCAGAGCCTTATCCGCTTCATCCAGGTCCTCCTCCGTACGATTTGCCTTAAAGAGGTGATTTTCCAGCCCGGCTGTGAATAACCTTTCCAGGTTATACATAGCTGTCGTGACAGTTCCGTAATTGGAACTGATCGTTTGCCCCTGCACTGTCAGTTGTATCTCTTTGTCCTCAATATCCTGGCCCAGTGAAGAATAAAAATTGTGGTTGTTGCCTCCGCCACGTGCAGGAGGTCCTCCGCGTCCGTCGAAGAAAGTGACTTTTATTCCAAATTCCCTGGAAACCTTGGTAAGTGCTTCTTTGGCAGTATAAATTGACCAGTTAGCTCGCAGATATCCGCCATCCTTGGTACCATCCGAAAATCCGACCATGATCGTCTGGTGGTTATCCCGATTTTCCAAATGAGCGCGGTAGTAGTCGTTGTTATACAACTTCCGCATGATTTCGGGAGCGTTTGCCAGGTCATCTACTGTTTCGAAGAGTGGTACCACATCCAATGCCAGTTTACCCTTATCGTCTGCTATCAGATTTTTGGCCAACGCAAGCACCTGCATCACGTTCAGCGCCGAGGTATTGTTGCTGATCACATAGCGGTGTGCCCCTTTTTCCCCGTTTAATCCCTGAATTGTTTTGATCGCACGGATAGATCCCAATATATCCTTGGTGAGCGGATCTTCGTAATCTTCATCTCTTAAAGGAATATTGAGCGATAACAGCATGTCTATTTTCTTGTCCTCGTCCCAGCTTTCGTAATCGCTGTATTTCAGCAAAGGAATTTTCTTTTCAAGCCGTTTCAGGATATCCTCCCATGCTTTTGCATGTTTTCTGCTATCCTGCCGCACATCCAGGCTGGCAAAAAAGAATCCGAACAGGTTAAGTTTAAGGATAAAGTTATCCAGCAGCTCCACAAAAAGTCCCTGATGTTTATTCACAAGTACATCCCGAGCCAGTAGCAGTTCATCAATCAGCTCCTGCGCATTGTTATATCCTTCTTCATAAGGGCCGAAAATGGTACTGTTCATTTTGCGTTCGGCAAGTGCCACCGCATCATCCACTCCCTTAAAGGTAAGTCGTCTTTTGAGGGTGCGGATATCCCGGTAATAACCACGCAGAAGCGTTTCCCGCAATCTTTCTGCGACTTTTAGCGTGATCTCAGGGTTTACGAAAGGATTCCCGTCCCGGTCACCGCCCGGCCAGAAACCCAAACGGAAAACATTTGGATAGGGCCAGTCGTGCAGGCTCATCCCCAGTCCCGTAATCAGCTTGGTTAATATAGAAGGAATGGCGTCATAATATACATTTTCCAGGAACCAGCATAAACTTACGGCTTCGTCAAAAGGAGTCGGTTTTTCATGATTGATAAAAGCCGTTTTCCCCAGCTGAAGCAAAAGCTGGTTCACTTCTGTAAAATCGTTCTTTTTAATTGCGTCCTCCAGATCGGTAATGATGCCGAGTACCTTTCCCGAATAAAACTGGGTAGGATGCGCGGTAAGAACTATACGAACACTGAAATCCTCCAGCTTGGCGAGCAGTTTCTTCTTTAACACTTCACTGTCCAGCCGTTCGGTAAGATATACAACCGAGCCCTTTCCCGTAAGATCATGTGTTTGATCAAATGCTGCATCCTCAACTGAGTCAAACAGAACGACCTGTCTTTCAATATACTGAATAAAAGCAAATAACAGATCCGTTCTTTCCTTAGGTGTGGCCGTTTCTAAAAGCTCTTCAAAAAAATGCTCAATGATCTGCCTGGGTGATTTTCCTTCCTGAAATCCTACCTCACTTTGCTGTGTCAGTATCGGAAGTAATGAGCCGGTCTGGAAGATTCCCCGGTAGGGCAAACTCAGAAAAAGGCTGTTGAAAATATTGTACTTCGTAACTACGGCGTCCTGGAAACTGTTATTCATAGTGGAGTGACAAAATTTTATTTTGGGACTGACAACTTGAAACAAAGATACCTGAAAATTTCGGTTTCAGGCTTTTGGGTGCGCTTGTTGGTGCGTTTTTTTAAGTTTCTCAATGGTATTATGGGTATAAATCTGAGTAGCGGCAAGATTGGCATGCCCCAGTAATTCCTTGATTGCATTAAGCTCCGCCCCATGGTTAAGCAGATGCGTGGCGTAGGTATGCCGCAGGATATGCGGGCTTTTCTGGGATAACGTCGTGACGGCAGCAAGATACTTTTTCACTACCCGCTGAATGAAAACAGGGTAAGCTGCCTTTCCGGAATCTGTGATGATCAGGCAATTGGTATCTTCCTCCGGCGCTCTTTGAGCCAGATATCTGACCAGTAAATCACAAAGTAAGGGAGATACCGGAATGATACGCTCCTTCGCTCTCTTACCAAAAACACGTATGGTCCGGCCAAAAACGTCTATATCTTTTAATTCGAGCCCGATCAGCTCCGCGAGGCGGATCCCTGTCCCGTACAAAAGCTCAAGTATGGTTTGATCCCGCAATCCCTGAAAATCCTCCGAAAACCCTATTTCATCAAAAAGGACGCCCATTGCTTTTTCTTCTACAAAAGCAGGCAGCTTTTTACTGGTTTTCAGAGAAGATAGTATTTTGGAAGGATCTTTCGGGATGATAGCCCGCTTTCTCAGAAAAGAATAAAAAGACCTTAAAGAGGCGATTTTCCGGTTAATGGAGATGGGATTCATGCCTTCTTCCATCAGCGCTACTATCCATGACCGCAGCATAACTGGCTGCGCAAGTTCCGGCTGGCCGGATTCGTACTGCAAAAGCAGATATTTCCTGAACTGTTCCAGATCGGTCTGGTACGACTTTACCGTATGTCCGCTGGCTCGTTTTTCAAATCGCAGGAAATCTAGAAATTGTTCAATCATTGGGACAACATACAAAAAAGAGTTGTCTTATTCAAGACAACTCTTTTTCCGACTGAAAAGGATATAATAATCCTTCCCACAAAATCACAGAAAACAATTCCTAAGAACTAGTCTTCCAGGTGACCGTAAGTTTTTTCTTTATATACCGCACGCAAAACTTCGAAACGACGCTTTACAGATGGTTTTTCGAAAGCTGTACGCGCACGAAGCTGACGCATAGTTCCAGTTCTTTCAAATTTCTTTTTGTAACGCTTCAACGCGCGGTCGATCGATTCGTTGTCTTTGATGTTAATAATAAGCATGCTTATAAAATATAATGTTCTTTGAATTGGTTTCTGAAATCGGACTGCAAAGAAAATATATATCAATCAGAAAATCAAGAAATAATCTTTAAAAATTAGGATATTTTTGCATCTTGTGACGCATTAAGAACTCCGGTTACTAAATAAGACCTGTTTATGGATTCCCGCTGGGGTATTATTGATCTTGGAACAAACACTTTTCACCTGTTGATCGTTGAAAAGCAAGGTGATCATATCCGGAATATTTGCCATGAAAGCCGTCCCGCACGCATCGGAATGGGTGGTATTACTAAAAGGGTCATTACAGAAGACGCCGTTGAACGTGCCTTATCGGTTCTTTCGTTTTTTCGGGAAAAACTGGACGAACACAACGTATTCCCTACCCATACCTTTGCCTTTGGCACCAGCGCCATCAGAAATGCCAGCAATAAGGACGATTTCTGCCGGACCATAGAGGATGTTACCAATATTAAAATAACCGTAATCGATGGCGACCAGGAAGCCGGGTACATTTATAAGGGAGTACGCTACGGCGCAAAACTTGGAAATGACCCCTGCCTGATTATGGACATAGGCGGCGGCAGTGTGGAATTTATCATCGGGAATGATACCGCCATCTTTTGGAAGCAGAGTTTTGAAATTGGAGGTCAGAGGATGCTGGAGAAATTTATGCGTAATGATCCTCTATCGGATTCTGACAGAAAAAGACTCTACAACTATTTTGAAGAAAACCTTATCCCGCTGGCCAATGCCGTTCATCAGTATGCCCCTGTGAAACTGGTTGGTTCGTCCGGCACTTTCGATACCCTGGTGGATCTGGATTTTCAGCACCGTACCGGCGCATGGCCACCCGCGGAACAAACGGATTTCAACTTGTCTCTGGAAGAGTTTTACCGCTCCTATGCTCTGATTCTCAGCGGAAATCATGAGGAGCGCCTGGCCATTCCGGGGATGATAGAATTAAGGGTAGACATGATTGTGGTAGCCGTTTGCCTGGTGGACTATGTACTGAAAAGTTACAACATACCTGCCATTCAGGTTTCTACTTTTGCCCTCAAAGAAGGAGTACTAGCACATTTACTGGGCCGGTAACTTCCCGAAAAATTATTTTTCTATCCTTGCTGCAACCTGTGATGCTATTATCGCATCATTAACCGTTGCAACCATTCATCCATAATCTCCCGGATGCTGTGAAACCTGACTTATTTTTGCAACAGGAATCCTAACATCTCTTAACGAATGACCCCGAAACAATATATCAATTTCCCTGCGGGCAAAATTACTTTTAATTCCGCAAGGCTTTACCCATCCCATTAAATGTCGCAAATTATTGATGTACTCCAAAAATATCCTGGCTTTCCCGGCGTAATTGTAAACCGGAAACCCTACAAAAAGCTGGATTTTTCTGCATCCAATACCGATTTGGCATCCCGTAACCTGACAGCAACCCGGGATTTCTCGGACTATGTACACAAGGAATTACTCGGAGACGGCACCTATATAGGCATTGGCGGGTATCTTGAAAACCGTGTAATTTACCGCAACCGGGAGCATTTCGGAAAACAAAAAGCCGCCAGAAGCATTCATTTGGGCGTAGACATCTGGGCCAAGGCCGGTGAACCGGTATATACACCCTTAAAAGGTATTGTGCACAGTTATGCTTTTAATGATCAGTATGGCGATTATGGCCCTACAATCATCCTGCGGCATCATTTAAATGGCGTCAGTTTCTATACCTTGTACGGACATTTGTCGCTTGATTCCGTAGATGGATTATATACCGGAAAACTTTTTGGCGCGGGAGAAAAAATAGCTGAAATAGGAAACTTTCCCGAAAACGGCGATTGGCCGCCGCATCTTCACTTCCAGGTGATTACAGACATTGGAAATTACGAAGGCGACTTTCCGGGAGTATGCAGCGTTCAGGACCAGGATTACTATCGAAGCATCTGTCCCGATCCGAACCTGATCCTGAGAATTGAATAACGAGCATCACTGCCCGATAGCCATTGCTGCCCATTATTTTAAGTCTGCCTTGGTGCAAAATCACTCAACCGTCAACCTCCATTCACGGAGGCTGGTCAGGCCGTTTTCACTTTTCTTTCCAGATTGGGCAAAAATCCGGTGAGTAGCCCAATTAGCGGCAGGAAGGAGCAGACCTGAAAGACATATTCAATGCTGGTATTATCTGCCAGACTTCCTAAAATGGCGGAGCCAATACCCGCTATGCCAAAGGCAAAACCAAAGAATAATCCCGCAATCATACCTACTTTTCCAGGAATAAGTTCCTGCGCATAAACGAGGATCGCTGAAAAAGCGGACGAAAGGATCAGACCAATGAGGCAGCTCAAGACTCCTGTCCAGAAAAGGTTTACATACGGAAGCGCGAGCGCAAACGGAGCAGTACCCAGGATGGAGATCCAGATCACATACTTTCTGCCGATACGGTCACCCACCGGCCCACCCGCGAAGGTACCTGCCGCCACCGAAAATAAAAATGCGAATAAATATATCTGCGAGTTCTGGATGGATACCCCGAATTTATCGATCAGATAAAACGTAAAATAGCTGCCCAGACTAGCCATATAGATATATTTAGAAAATATGAGCAAAAGCAATATCCCTATAGAAATAACCATGCGGCTTTTCGGAATGATCTTCACCGTAGTATCGCTGGTATTTACTTTCCGCTTCACGCGGTTTATGTTAGCCTTGTACCAATTACCGACCCGCCCAAGAATATAAATAGCAACAAGTGCCACAAGGGAAAACCAGATGATCTGAAACCTTCCAAAGGGTAGCAGGATCAGTGCGGCCAGCAACGGGCCCAGCGAACTTCCTGCATTTCCACCCACCTGAAATAGCGACTGTGCCATGCCATGCCTGCCTCCGGATGCCATGCGCGCCACTCGGGAAGCCTCCGGATGAAAAACCGCCGAACCAACGCCTATAAGGCCAACCGACCATAAAATCATATAAAAACTATTGGCCATAGACAGTGCAATGAGCCCGATCATGGTAAAACACATTCCTACTGCGAGGGCATAAGGCTGAGGCTTTTTGTCGGTATATAATCCCACCAAAGGCTGTAATAAGGAAGCACTTACCTGGAAGGTAAAAGTTATAAGCCCGATCTGCGAAAAACTGAGATGGAACGAATCCTTCACCATCGGATAAATGGAGGGTATCAGGGATTGAAGGGTATCGTTTAATAAATGTGAAAAACTCAGAGCGATGAGGATAGAAAATACGGTATCGTTGGCTGATTCTGTTGCTGAAACCTGAGATACTTCACCGGTTGCTTTCATAATATTGCGGCAAAATGAAAAGAGAATTTATACTGTTTTAAATCTTTAAATGTGAAACCGGTTGACCGGTAATTTTTGCGGCCCATTCCCAGGCTTTTTGCGGGTCACAGTCATGGATACTTTCCCAAAGAGACTCATGCCAGTCCTGTGTGGTGATGAAACCTTCGGTATCAAAATAAATTTCGCGGAAATAACTCTGGAGGTGACTGGCTATGGTCTTGTACAGATCGAGCAGGATGTCACTTTTGGCGGCTTCTGCAATGCTCAAATGAAAAGAAATATCGGCCTGGATACATTTGTCAGGGATATTCGCCATGGCCATGATTCGTCTGTCTTCCAGATACCCTTTCATTTTTGCCAAATCTGCTTCCGATCTGTTGATGGCGGCGTTCTGGGCAATTTTAAGTTCAATAAGCTGGCGCACCTCATTGAGCTCAATACCCTTTGCCCGCAATAATCTGTCCGAGAGGGATTCCGATGGTATTTCACTTTTTTCCACAAAAGTCCCCAGCCCCTGCTGAACCCTTACCAGCTTGATATTCGATAAATTCCGTATGGCCTCGCGTATCGTTGATCTGCCGACACCGAAAAGTTTCATCAATTCCGGTTCTGTGGGAAGCTTCTCTCCTACCGAAAACTCTCCGTCCAATATCTTTTGCCGCAAGCGGCTGGCTACCTCGTCGGCAAGGCTTAATCTTCTGATCATCTTAAAACATCATATCATCTGATGATTCAAAAGTAATAAAAACCGGCTGATTAAACAAAACCGGTTTTCACACCCCTATTTTCTGTAGATCGTAGTAGCAGCCGACTGAGCCCCTGCCAGCAAGGTGATATCGGCTACGGTCACCCGTGCCGGAGCGTTAATGGCGTACAGGATCGCATCAGCAATATCCTCCGGCTTAAGCGGCTCAAAACCCTGGTAAACTTTTTCGGCTCGGTCTTCATCTCCCTTAAACCTGACCAGTGAAAACTCAGTTTCAACGGCTCCTGGGGCTACATTGGTAACTTTGATACCATGCTGTGTGAGTTCCAGCCGCATTCCTTCACTTAATACCTCCACCGCCGCTTTGGACGCACAATATACCGCCCCGTTGACATACGTTTGTTTCCCGGCGATTGAACTGATATTAACGATGTGGCCTTTCCCGATTTCCAGCATCAGCGGAATTACCGCTTTCGAAACATACAACAAGCCCTTTACATTCCCATCGATCATCGCATCCCAGTCGTCTGTATCCCCTTCATCAATGGTACCCAGCCCATGCGCATTCCCGGCATTATTGACCAGGATATCAATGTTTTTCCACTCATCCGGAAGGGAACCCACCATAGCCATAACGGCCCCTTTGTCCCGTACATCGAATAAAAGCGTGGTAACCTTCACTTTCGAAGACAACCCTTTTGATACCTCGTCGAGCCTTTCCTGGCGGCGACCGCAAAGTATGAGATCAATCCCAGCGCCGGCAAATGCCTCAGCGGTTGCCTTCCCAATTCCGGAAGTTGCTCCGGTTATTAATGCTATTCTTGACATTGTGACAATTTTTCAACGGTTACAAACAAAAGGTACACAAGCAGGACTGTTACAAAACGGTCTCTGCCTGTGTACCTGCAAATATCAGTCTATTTATTTTAACGAGCCTATTTCCTTGTGTTCAAACTACTGAAATTCCCTTCTTCAAGTTCGGAAGCCTTTCCAAAAAGTAATACTGCCCGCTGGTACACATTGTCTGTTGGATTTAACACGCGGTATACCTCGTTATTCAGGCCACCTTTTTGCTTCCTGCCCCATACATACCTTCCGATAATGGCTTTTGTCTGCGACTGAATAACCGGTTTAGAATGGTTCAGTTCCTTTTCATTGAGCCGGATACCTGCTCTTGTAGCATCCTTTACCAGTTCTGATAGCATGGCATCAGATATCTGGAATGAATTCAGGTACTCGTCAAATGTCTGTTTTTCCAGTTTTTTCTGATTTTCATTGGCATACCTTAAGGCATATTCCCGGATAATGTTTTTGGAGTAAAGCTCCACCAGGTACTTACTGTTCAGCGTGGTATCCCTGGGAACAAACACATCCGGCGTGATGCCTCCACCGCCATATACGATCCGCCCTCCGTCGGTTTTATATTCCTTGGTTTTATCAAATTTGATACTATCCGCATTAAAAAGCTCTCCGCTTTCATATCTGTGCGACAGATCCTGGCTGTAATCATCTCCCTTGCCCAGTTCATAAGGCTTTTGAATACTGCGACCGCTCGGCGTGTAATATCTTGAAATAGTAAGGCGCAGTTCAGAGCCATCCGAAAGTTTGACCGGCATTTGTACCAAGCCTTTGCCATAAGATCTCCGTCCAACGATCAGCGCCCGGTCATGATCCTGCAAAGCACCTGCCAGGATTTCCGAAGCAGAGGCACTGCCTTCATCCACCAGTACAATAACCGGCCCCTTTTCAAAATTGCCGTCTACATGCGAGCGTGTTTTACGGTCAAACCGGCTGTCTTTTCCTTCTGTATAAACCAGGAGCTTATCCCCTGAAATAAATTCATCGGCCATGCTGGTAGCGCGCTCCATATATCCGCCCGGATTTCCGCGCAGGTCCAGAATCAGCTTTTTGAGGCCATCTGCTTTCAGTGTTTTCAGCGCGGTTTTAAACTCATCAAACGTAGTCTCGGAAAAACGGCTGACCTTGATATATCCCACCTCGCTATCTACCATATAGGCCGCATCTACCGAATAGGTCGGGATGCGGTCACGCACTACTGCAAAATCCATCTTATCGGCCAGGCCCACGCGTTCAATCGTGATTTCAACCTTGGTGCCCCGTTTACCCCGCAGCAGCTTGTATACCTGAGCATTGGTAACACCAGGGCCCGACAACGGCTCTTTGTTGACAGACATGATCCTGTCGCCGCTCAATATTCCTGCTGCCTCAGAGGGCCCCCCGCTCAGTGGCGTGACCACGTATACGGTATCATTGTAAATATTAAATTCAACTCCTATCCCGTCAAAACCCGATTCCAGCTGTGAGCGCGCTGCAGTTGCCTCTTCCGAATTGAAATAAGCAGTATGCGGATCCAGCTTTTCCAGCATTTTGGTGATCGAATAATCGACCAGTTCCTCGGTATTGACAGAATCCACATAATTATTTTCTACCAGCATCAGCACCTCCCTGAACTTGGCATAACCTTTTGCTACGTCCGTCAGCTTTTTCCCTCCGCTGAAAAACGTACTGCCAATGAGCATCCCTGCCACAAGGGTAATACTGACAATAATCGGCAAACGTATGGTGCCCTTCGAATTACGGATGTGCCGCTCAGGACTTTCTTGATTCATGTATCTGTCTGTTTTATAACCAGGCCCGGAAATGTTTTATCGGTTTGGGGAATAACGCATAACCGGCAATTTTCGTTGTGTCTGATATTAAATATACACAAACGATCCAAATTTGGATTAAAGTATAAGATAAAATAATTGCGGTAAGGTGGCTTTTAACATACACCCCCTCTTCACAAAAACTCCTTCAACGATTCCGGATTCCGCATGGTTTCGGTATTGATGTATTTTGCCGGGTCCATGCCCATCAGTATTTTTTTGATCGGTGCTTCCATTTTTTTCCCGCTGATGGTATAGGGGATATCTTTCACCTGCTCGATGGTATCCGGTACGTGACGTGGGCTGTATCCGGTACGCAGCGCATCTTTTATACGTGCTTTCAGATCGTCGTCCAGTACCTTATCTTTGGTCAGCACCACAAACAGGGAGATAGTCCCTCCTCCATCCGATTTTTCCAGGTATACCGCCAGGCTGTCTTTCACTTCAGGAAAACTTTCAACGGCATTATAAATTTCCGCCGTTCCTATTCTCACCCCTCCGCGGTTGAGCGTAGCGTCCGAACGGCCATAAATAATGACCGAGTTGCGGCTGGTAATTTTAATCCAGTCGCCATGCCGCCATACCTTGGGATAAGTATCAAAATAACTGTTTTCATAACGTTCGTTAGTCTCATCTCCCCAAAAATAAATGGGCATGGACGGCATGGGTTGTGTAATTACCATTTCCCCCAACTCATCCAGCACCGGTTTCCCGTTTTCGTCAAAAGCTTCCACCTTGCATCCCAGCGTCCGGCACTGGATCTCTCCCGGGTAAACGGGTAATATGGGACACCCTCCCACAAATGCGCTGCACACATCGGTACCGCCGCTCAGAGAAATAAGCCAGACATCCTTTTTAACATATTTATAAATCCACTGAAAAGCTTCGGGGGTAAGCGGTGAGCCCGTGGATCCGATCGTTTCCAGACTTTTAAGTCGTTCAGACGCAATACTTACGCCAGCCTTCATGCATGCGATGTAATACGCTGCGCCATTGCCAAAATGCGTAATCTTTGCTGTTTCGGCCAGCGTCCACAGTACCTGCGAAGAAGGGTACATGGGTGCGCCGTCATAGAGTACCAGCGTGGTTCCGCACAACAACGATCCAAGTGCATAATTCCACATCATCCATCCCGTTGTGGAATTCCAGAAATACCGGTCGCCCGGCTTCACATTCTGGTGCAGCGACAGCGACTTCAAGTGTTCCAGCAAACAGCCTCCAACGCTGTGGGTAATGGCTTTGGGTTTGCCCGTGGTACCCGACGAGTATAGTATCCATATCGGGTGGTCAAACGGAACAGCTTCAAAATCAATCCCCTGATTAGGCAAATGAAGGATATCTTCCCAGGAAGTGGTCCTTTCCGGCTTGAGCTGGCCACCAATATAGGATACCTGAACGATGTCCCTAAGAGAAGTAAGCGCAGCGGATAATTCGTGATGGATTAATGACGCGTCATATATCTTGCCGTTATAAGAATACCCGTCACTCAGAAAAAGTACCTTCGGTTCGATCTGACGAAATCTGTCAACAATACCTGCCAGCCCAAAGTCCGGCGAACAGGAAGACCATACGGCCCCAACTGCATTGGTTGCCAGAAATGCAATGACAGCCTGCGGGCTATTGGGCAGAACAGCCGCCACGCGGTCTCCCGGTTTTATTCCCTTTTGCCTCAGCCAGGCCGACACGGCCGCAACCTGTGCTTCCAGGGTTTCCCAGGAGATTTTTTCCAGTTCGGTTTTCTCCGACTGGAACATCAGAGCGGGCCTCTCCTTTGTTTTGTTGCGGAAAATATGTTCGGCATAATTAAGCTTGGACCGGGAAAACCACCGTGTACCGATCATTCCCGTTTGTGGACGCTGTATAACTTCGAGGTATAAATCGTGTGACTTAATATTGAAGTACTGCCAGAGGCTTTCCCAGAAATCCTCCAGGTCAGTTACCGACCATTCCCACAAATCATGATATGAACGAAAATAAAGGCCCTTTTTTACAAAAAGCCAGTCCATATACTTCTTCAGATTGGACTGTTCCAATAAACTGCGGCCCGGCTTCCATAACGGTTGTAACTGAATTTCCGTTGACATATTCTGCTCAAAAAGGGTTGAAGGCAACTAAACGAAAAATGTATTTAAATATTGGCTTTCTCCAATAGTATTTATAAACGAGCGGATACAATTTTTCGGATAAAATAAAGCTGAATTATTTGACGAAAAATTACGCTACCTTTGCATTTTAAAACTAATGTTACACGTAGTACTCTGATGATCAGATACGTCCGTTCAAATGTTTTAGTGGCAATACAAACATAAACATCCTGCATCCACTAATCCAATTACGCACATCATTTGTTAAGAGGAAAAAAATCCAGTAGTGATACTGCATTCCTGATGAGAAAAAGAATTAACACCCCCAGAGATGCCAAGGCATCCCGCCCGGCTGCGGGCAACCAGAGTTCCTTCAGAAAAAGAAGCGGAGATGCTCCGAAGTGGGAAGTTGAAAGCCGTTTCAGCAAGCCATCCATTAAAAAATCCAGTCTGAGAACCTCAAATGCAGCTCCGGCTCCCGAAAGGCCAGCCAGGAAACCTGGCACCCGTAAAGAGGGAGACTGGAACTCGTTCCCAAGACAGGGAGAAGACAAACCGAAGCGTTACGGAAAAACAGGCCACGCAAAGCCTTATTCCGAAGGCCGGAGCTTCGACAGACCCGACAGGGACAAGCCATTCCGTTCTTTTGAAAAATCGGATGATACGCGCAGCTTCAGGCCAAAAAGAGATACCGAAAACGGTGATCGCCCGGCATACGATGGCTCTACAACCAGAAAATTCGGAAAATCCTCTTTTGAAGCAAGAGATCGTTCCAAACCATCTTTCGGAGATAAAAAACCATACGGCAAGCCTTCATTTGATAAAAGCAGAGATACTGACAGGAAGGACTATACCGATAGACAAGAGGGTGCCGACAAACCTTTCAGAGCAAGAGAGGACAGACCGGCCTATGGAAAACCTGAGTTCAGGAGAAACGATGCAGAGAAGCGTTTCGAAAAACCATTTGAAAGAACCTCATCGAGAGAAGACCGCCCGGCGAGGGAAGAGTCTGCCGGTAAAAGAGAGGGTAAAATCTCTGGTACAGAAAGGCGCGTCGGAAGGTTTGAAAATGCTCCGCGTTACAACCTGAGCGATTACGAAAAAAAAAACGGAGGTAAGCAGCAAAAGCAGGAGAAATCGGACTACATCAGGCTGAACCGCTACATTGCCAACGCCGGGATATGTTCGAGACGTGAAGCAGATGATCTGATTTCTTCGGGTCAGATTTCGGTAAATGGAAAAACCGTTACCGAAATGGGTTATAAAGTGCAGTTATCGGACGTGGTAAAGTACGGCAAACGTGCCTTGAATCCAGAGAAAATGGTATACATCCTCATCAATAAACCAAAGGATTATATCACTACAACGGACGATCCGGAAGAACGCAAAACGGTATTGGACCTTATTGAAGGAGCCTGCCAGGAAAGAGTTTATCCTGTGGGCCGCCTGGACAGAAATACCACGGGCTTGCTGTTGCTGACCAATGACGGGGAACTTGCTGAGAAACTGACACATCCGTCGAGTGGTATCAAAAAAATATATCAGGCAGAGCTGGATAAACCCATTACCAATGAGGATTTTGAATTACTTCAGCATGGGCTAGAACTGGAAGACGGTTTCATTCATCCTGATGAAGTTGGTATCGTAACACCGGATGCAATGGTGGTAGGCCTGGAAATTCACAGCGGACGTAACAGAATTGTACGTCGTATGTTTGAACATCTGGGTTATGAGGTACAAAAACTTGACAGAACTGTATTTGCAGGATTAAATAAGAAAGATCTGCCCCGTGGAAAATGGAGATTCTTATCTGAAAAAGAGGTAATTAAGCTCAAATTTATGATGTAATTCCTTATTTCGGAGACAAGCAACAAAAAAACCCAGGCTTAAACACCCGGGTTTTTTTGTAATCATTGCTTTTCAAAAATCCTACAATCGGAATCCGAAGGAATATACATCGTAGGGAGCATCCGGATACAATCCTTCAAACTGTACCATGGAATCCTCTTTTCCGGCCAGCGCGCTTTCAAATTCTTTTACAGAACGCACCGCTTTGCCATTCACTTTGGTAACAATAAATCCTTCCTCTACACCGGTACGGGCCAGTTTTCCGCCTTCCACAGAAAGTACCTTCACGCCGCCCTCATGTTTGAATTTAGCCAGTTTCTGTTTTTCGCCATCGGTAAGGTTTCCGAATTGTGCTCCCAAAGAACTAAGTACTGCGGCAGACTCGTCTCTTTTTATGATATCTGATCCTCCAGTACGGTTTCTGAGCGTCACGGTTATGTCTTTCTCTTTGCCATCACGATTCACCGTCAGATTCACCTTATCGCCAGGCTTATGCAAACCTATGGATTGCTGTAATTCCGGGATGGAATTGATTCTCAGACCATCCACTTTTACGATCACGTCCCCTTTTTCAACGCCGCCGGCTTTGGCCGCACTGTTATCAGTAAAATCACGTACGTACACCCCATCATTAACTTTCACGCCGTACTCTTCAGCTTTTCTGCTATCCAGATCGTCGAGGGAAATACCCAGGTAACCACGTTGTACATTACCGAACTTGATCAGGTCGCTGGATACCTTCTTAACAATGCTGGAAGGAACCGCAAAAGCATAACCTGCAAAACTTCCCGTGGGACTAGCAATGGCGGTGTTGATCCCGATCAATTCACCCTTCAGGTTCACCAGAGCACCACCGCTGTTACCGGGATTGACCACGGCATCCGTTTGGATGAACGATTCCAATGGAGAATCTACGCTTGCCAGGGAGGCTGGTGTGGCGTTATTACCATATCTTCTGCTGGATCCGATAATTCCCAAACCACGGCCTTTAGCACTTACAATACCTGCTGTTACAGTTGATTCCAGATTGAATGGATTACCCACAGCAACTACCCACTCTCCTACTTTTACTGCATCAGAATTTCCAATGGTAACGGCTGGAAGATCCTTGGATTCAATTTTAATCACGGCTATGTCCGTAGAAGGATCCGTTCCTATTACTTTGGCACGAAGCTTGGCTTTATTATGCAGGGTAACTTCAAGTTCCTGTGCTCCTTCAACCACGTGGTTGTTGGTAACGATATACCCGTCAGGAGAAATAATTACCCCTGAACCGGTTGCCTCAGCTGGCTGTGCACTACGTCCACCACCGCCTCCGAAACCATCACCAAAAAAATCACGGAAAATATCGGGAATCTGCTGTTCTCTGGATGATGACTGACGTGACATGGTTGACTTAATGTGCACCACCGTGGGGGTAGTGGCTTCTGCAGCATACACAAAATCACCAGGAGCTCCTGCAGGCGTGCCTGTTGAAGTAAAGCGTGCGAGTGATTCCGACTGCGCCTCTTTAAATATCACATCCTTCTCACTGTCGTTACTAAGTAATTTAAAGCCCGCGAGCGTTGTTGCACTTGAAAGCAGCCCAACAAACACCAAAGCTTTCCAATTTGTTTTCATATCTATCCTTTGGGGTTTAAATTTTTATGAATGGATAACGCTAACAACCTTCTGATTTATTCCCGGCCTTGTGCCGTTTTAACATAATTTAACAAAGATATCAGTTCAAAGAACATGCCAAAAACAGGGTCATAAAATTAATATTTAGTCATCATAAAACAATGCGTTGGCCGATGGGCATAAAAAAGGGCGTTATCACCTAAAATAACGCCCTTCGGAATTTTCGGTTGATCAGGCAACTTCAATTTCACGCGCAGGCTTTTCCTTTGCTTCCTCCCTTTTGGGCAAAACAATACTCAGAACGCCGTCAGAATAGTTGGCAACTATTTTTTCACCATCCACAGTATTGGGTAAAGTGAAAGTCCTCTGGAAGGAAGAATATTTGAATTCCCGACGGGTGTACCTTTCATTGTTCTCTTCTTCTTTCTGCTCTTTATGCGCAGAAATCGTCAGCTGATCTTTCACCAGATTAAGCTTGAAATCAGTTTTCTGAAGACCCGGTGCTGCCAACTCTATTTTAAATCCTTCTTTATTTTCCACAACATTAACTGCAGGAACACTTCCCGAGAATGCGGGCGTATTAAATTCTTGCAATAAATCCTTACCAAAAAAACCGTTCAAATAAGAAGGTGTTGCGAAATGGGTTTTAACTAAAGTGCTCATGGTTTTTATATTTTGTGTTTTTTAGATTAATGTTTTGTACCAGTCCGGTATGCTTTCAGTATAACAACTTTTATTCCCAGGCCGCCCAGCTCAAAAAATTACAGACAAAATGGCGCATTGTTTGCTTTTTGCTCCATATTTGTGTCATTTTGTCGCTTTTTTACCTGTAACTGTCAGACATCATGTTTCATTAAGCCAAGGATAGCCTGTTCACAACATTTTTTGGAGTGTTCACAACATTTTCAGCCGCCCGGTACCTGAGTGTTTTAGCTTTGATCAAAAATAAAAGCTCATGACAAAAACCTCGCTGATCCGAAAATTTGAATGGATGCTTGTAATCACCGCTTCGGTGGGCTACATCATTAAAAGTCTGCTCTACGATGCCCTTGATTTTGACATCAAGGTCAGAGCGGCCATTGGCAGTGGCGTAAGTGTACCCACAATTCTCAAGGCCCTATCTCATTACGACCACACGCTTAATCATAACTTACCGGTGATTGCAGCAGGAGTGCTGTGCCTGACCGCCTGGTATCTCTTTCATTACCTGCTGTTTCCAAAAATCACAAAGGAGCCATTCGGCGTATTTGAATTTACCTTACTGACCGTTATAGGCGGGCTGCTTGCTTCCGGCGCTTTTATCCTGCTGAATACCATAGAGATCGATTTCAGACAAGATGCACGGGCCAACATCGTTGGACTGAAAGACGTAACGCATTTCCGGAAGTTGTTCGTAATATCCGATTCCATTGCCTTTTTCACCCTCATTTGCATTTATGAAGTAATGGCGCAGGGTTACTATAAGCTCTATGAAAGACTGGAAGAGGAGCCTCATGGCAAAACCCTGAACTACTTCCTCATGCTGCTGCTTGGCTCCTTCGCATTTGCTGCGATGGTGAGTACCCGGCTGGTTCCTTTCCTGCTGCGCGCCAACGACTCCCGGGTTGTACTGGCAATTGCCCTGGTACTCCTGTTTCTGTATATTTTGCAAGAATATTATTTCCGGCACATCCACTTTGCCCTGCCCGGTGATTTCATGCTCACCAGGTTCCGGACTCAGGTCAGTACCTATCTCTTTTTGGTGTTTATTGCTTCAATGCTGTTCCTGGGCATCAGGGCCCGCATCAGCACACGTATGTCTCCCTCATTGATATGGGTGCCCGCTTCTCTCCTGATTTTCCCTGCCGGGATTGCGATTGGCAGGCGAAAACGGCAAGTGGAAAGTAGTAAGCTAAAAGCTCAGGTATCAGTAAAATCAGCCGAACTGGCACAGCTCCGTTCTCAGATCAATCCTCATTTTTTATTTAACGCGCTCAATAGCTTGTACGCAACGGCTTTAAAAGAAAACAGTTCACAAACCGCAGAAGGAATTCAGAAACTGGGGGATATCATGCGATTCATGCTGGATGAAAATAACCGGGACAGGATTCCGCTGCAACAGGAAATAGCCTATTTGCATAACTATATTGACATACAGAATATGCGTTTGGACAGGAGCCAGCAAATTGAGGTAAAGGTTCACCTGCAGGATACGGAACAGGAAATATACGTAGCCCCTATGCTACTGAATCCCTTTGTGGAGAATGCTTTCAAACACGGGATCAGCTTCCAGTATCCTTCCTGGATTTACATAACCTTAACGCTGGACAGGGAAAAACTTTTTTTTAAGGTTCATAATTCATTGCATAAATTTCAGGGATTAAATACCGAAAAAAGCGTTGGAGGCATAGGCCTTGATAATGTCCGCCAACGTCTGGAGCTGGTATATCCTGGTAGGTATGCACTGGCAGTCCAGGAATCCGAACGGGATTTTTTTATCTCACTTACCCTGACGTACTGATTCATGAACCTGAACGCCATTGCAATTGACGACGAACCGAACGCACTGGACGTGGTTCGGCTCCATGCAGCAAAGGTTCCTTTCCTTGACCTGAAATCCTGTTTTACCAATGCATTTGAAGCGATACCGTACCTGCAGAAAAACAAGGTAGATCTCATTTTCCTGGATATCAAAATGCCCGATATTTCCGGAATCGAATTTGTGAACAGCCTTCCCAAAGTACCGATGGTTATTTTTACCACTGCGTATTCGGAATACGCCGTACAAGGCTTTGAGCTGGATGCTCTGGATTACCTTTTAAAGCCATTTTCACTTGCCCGGTTCACCAAGGCATGTAACAAGGCATTGGAAGTCCAGAATCTTCGCGATGGCAAAGCGAAGGAATTCATATTCGTAAAAACCGGATATGAAGACGTGAAAGTATTACTCAGTGAGATTGTCTACATTGAAGCTGAAGGGAATTATGTAGTCTTTGTGCTCAAAAATAAAAAAATGTTAAGCCGCCTGTCTATGCAGGAAGTATCCCAATTGCTACCTGAAAGCTCGTTTATGCGAATTCACCGGTCTTACATTATTTCTTTGGACCACATAGAAAAGATAACCCGGCAGGAAATATTCCTTGAAGGAAGCAGTATCCCTGTGGGCGCGTCCTATGAAGAGAAACTTGCCGAAATCAGGACCAGGATGAAAATTTAATTGTTATTTTAATTCGAGAAGCGCACAAGCCTGCTCAGAAGCCGACTGCTCCGCTTTTTTCTTGGTGAAACCGTTTCCGGTTGCAAAAGGCTCGTCATTGACGAGTATCTGTGAAATAAACTCGCGGTGATGGCGGGTACCGCGTTCTTCCAGTATCTCAAAACGGATTTCTTTCCCTTCACGCTGTGCCCATTCAATGATAAGGCTCTTGAAGTTGATGTTGTTCTGGATAATATTGTCCAGATCGTAATGCGTGAGCAGTTTGCTGATAATAAAAGTGCGGGTAAACCTGAAACCTTTGTCCAGGTAAATGGCCCCTACAAAAGCTTCGAGTGCGTCGCCATACATCGACGAGCGCGGAGACATTCCCCTTCGGTTACCATCGTATTCAATGAGATGATCCAGCCCCAGTTTGCGGGAAATCTGGTTCAGCGATTCCCGGTTGACGATGCGGGAACGTATTTCGGTCAGGAAACCTTCGTCCTTATAGGGGTACTTGGTAAAAAGAAATTCAGCCACCACCATCCCCAATACAGCATCTCCAAGGTATTCCAGGCGCTCGTTAGATTCCCTGAAACCTTTGATAGCCGTTTCCCTTGAAGCCGAAGTATGCCGGAACGCCAGTTGATACACCCCAAGATTGGATGGACGATCTCCGATGACGTGGGCAATGGATTCTTTAAATTTCTTATCCTCAGTACTGCCGGGACTGAAAAGAGAAAGAATCGGTTGAAGAATTCGTTTTGCCAATGGAATGGAATAATCAGCTTTCGTACTTTTTGAAAATGACGGATGCATTATGACCGCCAAAACCAAAAGTGTTACTTAGGGCAATATTGACCTTACGCTTCTGTGCCTTATTGAAAGTCAGGTTCAACCTGGGATTGATGTCCGGATCTGCCGTAAAATGGTTGATCGTTGGTGGAATAATCTGATCCTGAATCGCCAGAATACACGCTGCGGCTTCAATTGCACCAGCTCCTCCAAGCAAATGACCTGTCATAGACTTGGTTGAACTAATGTTCATATTGTAGGCGTGTTCACCAAAATACTTCTCAATCGCAGTGATTTCCTGGGGGTCTCCCAGTGGCGTAGAAGTTCCATGCGTATTGATGTAATCGATATCCTCGGGCCTGACGCCTGCATTTTCGACTACATTTTTAATCACATTAAAAGCTCCGAGACCTTCCGGATGTGGTGCCGTAATATGATAGGCATCAGACGACATGCCTGCACCGATCATCTCAGCATAAATTTTTGCACCTCTGGCTTTTGCATGCTCGTATTCTTCCAAAATAATACAAGCACCTCCTTCACCAAGTACAAAACCATCACGGTCCTTGTCATAAGGACGAGACGCGGTTTCGGGAGAGTCGTTTCTTTCCGAAAGCGCTTTCAGTGCATTAAAACCACCCACACCGGCATTGGTGACAGCCGCTTCGGAACCGCCAGAAATGCATACATTCATCATACCCAGACGGATATAATTGTAGGCGTCTATCAGTGCATTGGTTGCAGAAGCACAGGCCGAAACGGTGATGAAGGTGGGCCCGCGGAAACCGTACCGGATGGAAAGAACCCCGGAGGCGCTGTCGGCGATCATCTTGGGGATAAAGAACGGATTAAACCGCGGTGACTTGTCGTTTGCAGCAAAATTTAGGACTTCATCTTCGAAGGTTTTTAAGCCCCCGATTCCCGAGCCCCAAATTACACCGGCTTTGTCGAGATCCAGCGTATCATCGGCAAAGCCGGCGTCCTTCATAGCCTCATCAGAGGCAATAACGGCATACTGTGTGAAGGGATCCATTTTACGGGCTTCCTGGCGAGGAATGTAATCATTAATGTCCAAACCTTTTATTTCACAGGCAAACCTGGTCCGAAACTTTTCAGCATCGAATCTGGTAATGGGAGCAGCACCGCTTACGCCTGCAACCAAATTTTTCCAATAGGTAGAAACATCATTTCCAATGGGTGTAATAGCACCCATACCGGTAATTACAACTCGCTTAAAACTCATAAAAAAAGGACAGAAAAAGAAAGATGATATTGGGAGAACTACGTAATTATTTTACGTTTTCTTCCAGATATGCAACAGCCTGGCCAACAGTACCAATGTTCTCGGCCTGATCGTCAGGAATAGATAGATTAAATTCTTTCTCGAATTCCATGATCAATTCAACGGTATCTAGAGAGTCCGCTCCCAAGTCGTTCTGGAAGTTAGCTTCTGGCGTTACTTCCGACTCTTCCACGCCGAGTTTTTCGACGATAATTTGCTTAACTCTTTCTGCAATTGCTGACATTTTATAAACACTTTTTGGTTAAAATCGCAACAAAGAAAGATATTTCAGTTCACTTTGTCAAAATTTTTTTAAGCCTTTACTTTTATTGTATCAATATGGGAGAAATTTAAAAATTCAGAAAATCAAATGCTTAACGGTCTATATTCTAAGAAATCTTGTAATTGCATTCAGAACATAATGGATAAGTGTACTTTCGCAAAACTTTTATTCTGTTATTTATCTCCTTCAACATGCTGACTATCCCCAAATTAAGACATTCAAATTCTCCCCTTTTCTTCCTCATGGCGGGCCCATGCGCTATTGAAGGGAGAGATATGGCCCTGCGGATTGCTGAACATATTGCCGGGCTTACCGACAAATTGGGTATTCCCTATATATTTAAAGGTTCTTACCGCAAGGCTAACCGCACCAAGATAGACTCGTTTACCGGTATCGGTGACGAGAAAGCGCTGAAAATCCTGAAAGAAATAAGTGATACTTTTGGGGCTCCCACAGTAACCGACATTCATGAATCGCATGAAGCGGCTCTGGCTGCCGAATATGTGGACGTACTTCAGATACCTGCTTTTCTATGCAGGCAGACCGAACTCATTGCAGCGGCAGCCAAAACCGGGAAAGCCGTTAACGTTAAAAAAGGTCAGTTTCTATCAGGTAACTCCATGAAATTTGCAGTGGAAAAAGTGAGGGATACCCATCCGGAAAGCCAGGTGCTACTCACCGAAAGAGGAAACAGCTTCGGATACGGCGATTTGGTGGTTGACTATCGGAACCTGCCGGAAATGCAGGCTTTTGGTGTTCCTGTGATCATGGATTGTACGCATTCTCTGCAGCAGCCCAACCAGACTTCCGGTGTAACAGGCGGGAAACCGAGGCTGATCGAAACCATTGCCAAAGCGGCCATTGCCGTAGGTGCCGACGGTCTTTTCATTGAAACACATCATAATCCTGGCGAGGCCAAGTCAGACGGGGCTAATATGCTGCCTCTTGATCAGCTGGAGGATCTGTTAAAGAAACTGGTCAGGGTAAGGGAGGCTATTTTATGACCGGAGACAAAAATTTAAAATCCGGCACAGGCACTCGTTCCTTCCTGGCTACTGAAATCTTTGTATTTCTGTTTATATGCAGAATCTCCTTTCCCGCGGCTTCCTTTGCCCAAACCGACTCAACCCTTTGGAAGGTAAAGGTAATGGATGTTGTTCCGCCCGTAACGCTGGCCACGGCGGGATTAATAACCCAGGGTGCCATCAGCAGACAGCTTAACCGCTTCACACAAAGCAGGTATCCTCATTTCCATACCCGTGCAGACGACTACCTTCCTTATGCACCGGGTGTGGTCAGTCTTGGCCTGGCAGCTTCAGGCGTGAAGGGAAAGCACAAGCTAGGCGACCAGCTCATCCTTGCACTGCTGTCGAATATAATTGCCCAAGGGGTAACCCAAAGTCTGAAACGGATTATTTCGTACCCGAGGCCCAATGGAGAAGATAACCATTCCTTTCCTTCAGGACATGCTACCACGGCATTCACCAATGCCACTTTACTTCATGAAGAGTATGGGCAAAGGAGTGTTTTGTATAGTATAGGAGGATATGGCACCGCCACGGCCGTTGGTACCATGCGCGTTCTGAACAATAAACACTGGCTGGCCGATGTCCTGATGGGAGCCGGGGTAGGAATCGGGGCAACAAAAGTGGTGTATATTAGTTATCCCTGGCTGCAAAAACGGGTGCGGATGATGAAACGCTGATGCGGAAATTGTCCAGCCTGCTGACATACTGTTGTCATCAGGTACCTTTTCCTTTGCCGCAGACTTAAATCTCTAATTTATCATGCAGGAACGAAATATACCTCCGCTGACCGCCCTTTGTTTCGAAACACAAACCTCTTTTAAAGATATGCTGCAGTATGTGCGGGTTATCGCAAGAAGGTTGCATATCAGCGCCATTGCCAGCGGCCTGGAAATTGCGGGGCCTATCCAGTGGATATACGTTGGTGCCGACGGCCAGCCCGATACTCTCTTTTCCCTGACCATAGCTTTACCGATAGTACCTCCCGGAAAAATAATTGATATTCCGGAATTTGCTGTCAAGAACCTCCCTGCTTTCAGGTGTATCAGCAGTCGGCATGACGGCGACTGGGGGCGACTGGGTGAAACTTATGGGCTGATCATCGGTAACGTTATCTCGGAAAGCCGGGTGATGACTGGTGAAAACCGGGAATTATATATTCATATGGATTTTGAAAACCCTGATTATAATATCACAGAAGTTCAGGTAGGAATTGTTTAATAGCCTTGCATGATAAATCTTTGGAGCCATGTCTTATTGTAACTACGTCAACAACACTGTCTCGGAGCATCCCGATTACCTCCTGCACAAACACTATCACGACAACCAGTATGGCTTCCAGATTTTGGATGATGATGAATTATTCGGAAGATTTTTGCTGGAAATTAATCAGGCAGGGTTGAGCTGGACTTTGATGCTCCGGAAACAGGAAGGTTTCCGGAAAGCCTATGACCAGTTCTCTATTGATAAAATCGCATCGTATGAAGAGGAAGACCGGGACCGCCTCATGCAAAATCCGGATATCGTCAGAAACCGGCTTAAAATAAACGCCGCTATTGTTAACGCACAGAAGATTGTGGAGCTTAAAAAGGAATACGGTACCTTCAAAAACTGGCTGGATGAGCACCACCCGCTGACGCTTGAAGCGTGGATGAAACTTTTTAAGAAAAACTTCAAATTTACAGGAGGTGAAATCGTCAACGAATTTCTGATGAGCACAGGATACCTCCCAGGCGCGCACAGTCCCGGCTGCCCGATTTATAACCTGATTTCGCCGCCGGGCATTTAGTCCTTAATACAAAGTTCGTATGAACAGTTACGAATGACTGACTTCGGCAAACAGCTTTCGGCTGCATTTGGGCAACGGAACAATCACATAGCCATTGACATGGTCACGGATTGTTATTCCTGATATACCTTACCAATTCCCCCGGTTTGTCAGTCTGTATGCCTTCGGCACCCCGGTCTAATGCCTCCTGCCATTTTTGCGGGCCTTCCGTGGGCGACTGCACGTCCAACCATACCTGTATCTTCCTATTCCTAAGCACTTTAAGGAATTCCGGATTCGTAACATTATCCACTACCTCTACCTTAAAGTGATCCAGAAACTGGTTTAACTCCGCTTCAGTTTTAACGTTCTCCGGCAGGCTGGTCATCAGTGGAAGGTTGGGGGCAACCTTTTTCCATTCGCCGTACTGTTCCTTTTTATTGATGTAAACAATCACCTGATGCTCCATACCCGCAACTTTGATTTGCTTCCATGTTTTTTCAGGATCAGCATCTTTAAAATCCAGGTAAATGTTGATTTTTCCCTTGCAGACTTCGAGGATTTCATGAAACTGGGGAATCCGAAGGGTTTTTTTATTTCTGTTAAATACCTGCAGAGCCTCCACCTGGGAAAGCGTCATCTCACTGACTTTACCCTGCCCGTTGGTGGTACGGTCCACGGTAGCATCATGTAAAGCCACCAGATACCCGTCCCTGGTTGTACGGAGGTCCACCTCCACATAGTCTACCCCTGCACTGATCGCTTCCTTGGTAGAGGCCACCGTATTTTCAGGTACCAATACGTGATTCCCGCGGTGTGCGATCAGGACAACTTTATTTTTCGTTTTGGGCAGCTGGTTGTGTTGTGCCTGTGAATGGCTCACAACAATCTGTACCAGGAAGCAAATCAGGATAATTACTCGGCGCTTATTCATTTGAAAAGAAATTTATAATTAGGCATACCCGCTTTCCTGGCAAAGAGGCTAACAGCAGCAGGAAAAAAACAGAAGGGCCTGCGTCCGGAATCACATATACTCCTGCGCAGGCCTCTGAGAAAGATATTAAAATTCGCTTATCGGATCTCAAAACTGGACAAATTCACAAATTGCTGTACCCGGTCTTTGATCTCGGCTTCCGTAAGATTTACCAAACGCTCCGTTCCAAATTTCTCCACACAGAATGATGCCATCGCTGAGCCGTAAATAATCGCCCGTTTCATGTTCTCAAAAGAGATGTCATCCGTGCTGGCCAGGTATCCTATAAAACCACCGGCAAAAGAATCGCCTGCTCCGGTCGGGTCAAAAACTTCTTCCAGTGGGAGTGCCGGCGCAAAAAATATCCTGTCTTCCTGAAACAACAACGCACCATGTTCCCCCTTTTTAATGATCAGCGTTTTGGGGCCCATGCCCATGATTTTTACAGCCGCCTTCCTGAGAGAATATTCTCCTGAAAGCTGCCGTGCCTCTTCATCATTGATGGTTAACACATCCACAAGTTTCAGTACCGCGTGCAGATCTTCCAGTGCAATATTCATCCAGAGATTCATAGTATCCAGCATGATGAGCTTGGGACGCTGCGCCATGCGCTCGATTACCAGCTTTTGCGTAGCCGGTACGGTGTTTCCCAGCATCAGGAATTCGGTACCCTGATAGGACTTCGGAATAACAGGATCAAAATCAGCCATTACATTCAGCTGGGTTTCAAGGGTGTCACGGGTATTCATATCCGCATGATATTTCCCTGACCAGAAGAATGTTTTTCCATCCTGTTTCACTTCCAGCCCTTCGGTACTCACGCCATGTTCTTCCAGCAGTCCGATCATTTCCTTTGGAAAATCCCCTCCTACAACGGCTACAAGATTATTCTGTTTGGTAAAATAGGATGCGGCCAAAGTAATGTAGGTTGCTGCTCCGCCAATGATTTTATCCGTTTTACCAAATGGCGTTTCAAGGGCATCAAATGCAACCGACCCGACTGTCAATAAGCTCATAAATAGTATTGTGTTGATTTATAGAATGTTCGAAACAAAAAATACGCAAAACGCTGCGAAGATAATGAAAACAGCCGAATAGCATATTTTGAACCGGTGATTCTGAAATATGGTTAACAATGAATCGTCCCTTATTCCTATTTTTGCAGGGTGGGTAATAAATCCAGTTTAGGATACTGCATACCCCGGTTAAACCATTTATACTACTTCATCAAAACAGAATATCAGAACATGGAAGCGATCATTGAAGCCAGGCGGCATATTGATAACGCAAATGGATTTCTGCGTAATAATGCCCATAAAGAAGATGGCTTATACCGAGATCGCAAATATGTGAAGATAGCCGGTCATACGGCCTATACGGGAATCCTTCTTGCGCTTAATGAAATACTAATTCTTGAAAGGAAGAAAACAAGAAAAAGTGTGGAATGGTACCAGCAGGAACTGTCGAGGCTGGATAAAAAGATAAATTCCAGGTTTGCGACTGCTTATCAGATCCTGCACCTGGATATGGGTTATGACGGAACGAGAAGTGCCAAATTAGCGCAGCTGGGAATAGAAGAAGCTGAAAAAATAATAGTCTGGGTTGAAAACAGATTATCTCAATCCAGAACCTGACCACATTCATGCGCGCAATGTTACAGTATAAATCGGGATGTCTGAACCGTTTTTAGCCTATATTCGCAGACATTTCCCGAAAGTTGATCTTAAAAGAAGTAAAATACATGGCCGAAATTACCTACCAGCCTCTCCGAATTTTTAATACACTTACCCGCAAAAAGGACCTTTTCGAGCCGATAGCGGCTCCTTATGTGGGTATGTATGTTTGCGGGCCGACAGTTTACAACAATGTCCATCTGGGCAATATCAGAACTTTCCTGTCTTTTGACATCCTGTTCCGGTATCTGACACACATCGGTTACAAGGTAAGGTATGTCAGAAATATTACAGACGTGGGCCATTTGGTGGGAGATGGTGAAGAAGGCGAGGATAAGATCGGAAAGATGGCCAAGCTGCAAAAGCTGGAGCCAATGGAAATTGTACAAAGGTATACCAATGATTTTCATGATGTTACAGCCATTTTTAATCTTCTTCCCCCCAGTATTGAACCTACTGCCACAGGGCATCTTATTGAACAGATCGAAGCGGTGGCAGCTCTGATTGACAAGGGGCTGGCCTACGAGGCCAACGGTTCTGTTTACTTTGATATCATCAAATACAACGAAGGTGGTAATAGTTACGGAAAGCTTTCGGGCAGGGTTATTGAAGATTTGCTGAACGAAACCCGCGAGCTGGACGGCCAGGCAGAAAAACGGAACCCGCTCGACTTTGCACTCTGGAAAAAAGCAAGCCCGGAACATATCATGCAGTGGGACTCGCCCTGGAGCCGTGGTTTCCCTGGCTGGCACCTGGAATGTACCTGCATGAGCTCCAAGTATCTGGGCAAACAGTTTGATATTCACGGTGGCGGCATGGATCTCAAATTTCCACACCACGAATGTGAAATCGCTCAGGGAAAAGCGCTTACTGATACTGAGCCGGTCAGGTATTGGATGCATACCAACATGCTGACAGTGAACGGGCAGAAAATGTCCAAATCACTTAATAACTCCTTTCTTCCTGCGGAACTGTTTTCCGGAAATCATGAATTGCTCGACCAGGCGTACAGCCCCATGACGGTCCGGTTTTTCATGCTGCAGAGCCAGTACCGGAGTACGCTCGATTTTTCCAACGATGCGCTGAAAGCTGCGCATAAGGGATATAAAAAACTGGCGAACGGATTACGCATTGCCAAAATGCTGACATACCTGCACGAAGAAGACATTCCAACCGATGAGCGAAAAAAATCGGATGTAGAGAAAACAATCGAAGGGTTTTATGCCGCCATGAATGATGACCTGAATACGGCGGTAGCCATAGCGAACATGTTCAACCTGCTGAAGTACATTAATATGCTCAACGCAGGCCAGTTGAAGTCAGCAGCGCTGGGGGAAGCAGTATTTACCTCTCTTATTGAGAATTTCATCATTTTCTTTGAAGAGGTATTGGGCCTGAAAGAAGAACCCGCAGAAGGACAGGCGATCCTGGATGGCATGCTCAATTTATATCGTGAATATAAATTGGTACGTAACTACGAAAAAGTGGATGAGATTCGTTCTTACTTCAAAAACCAGGGCCTGGTAATCCGCGATACCAAAGATCGTATCGACTGGGCGTATGAGGAATAATTCATGAAGAACAGACAGTCTTTGTTTGCCTACATCCTGCTCGCTGTTTTTATCATTGGCGGGCTGGCTTATTTTTTTGCGCCTTTTCCTCCAGGAAAAAAAGCTGTGGATGCTGTTTCTTCGACACCTCCCTCCACAGCAGGGTTTGTTAAAGAAGGGGAAATTGTTTTTTTGCGTAACGGACAGAAGATCAAAAAGATCGATGTAGAGATTGCCGAAAATGAGGCCGAACAAAGCAAAGGTTTGATGTACCGCCCCTATCTGCCCGATTCAGCAGGAATGCTCTTTATATTTAACGATTCTGCTCCCAGAAATTTTTGGATGAAAAACACGATTATACCGCTGGATATCATGTATGTTGATGCAGGCAAAAAAATTATTTCAATTGCTAAAAATACCAAGCCCTATTCCGAAGAAAGCGTTCCGTCACTTGGAAATGCCCAGTATGTGGTGGAGGTTAATGCCGGATTTAGTGAACGTCACGATATAAAAACAGGAGATGCCATTTCGTTTTAATTTATTACCTGCCGGAAAAATATCCGCCATTTTATTTCTTTCGTTGCTGGCAATCCAAGGTTGCAACAACTCAACGAGTTCGGAGCAAACCAGCGAACAGCAAGCCCCTAAACTGGTTCCGGCACCCGCGTTCAACGCAGATTCGGCTTATCATTTTGTAAAACAACAGGTAAATTTCGGTCCACGGGTCCCCAACACTGCTGCTCATAAGGCCTGCGGGGATTATCTTGTGGCCACACTCCGGAAATTTGGATTCCAGGTTACCGAACAGACCTTTGTAGCCACAACTTTTGACGGCAAAAAACTGAATGCCAGAAATATTATCGGAAGCTATAATCCACAGGAACCCAAACGCATTTTGTTAGCCTCTCATTGGGATTCCCGCCCTTTTTCCGACCAGGACTCTACCGTTAAAACCAAGCCCGTTCCGGCAGCAAACGATGGGGCCAGCGGGGTAGGCGTCTTGCTTGAGATAGCACGGGTTATTTCAACCCAGGCCCAGAAACCCGGCGTTGGCGTGGATATCATTTTTTTCGACGCCGAAGACTGGGGCAACTCTTCCGAAGCTACGGATGAGTACAGTGGATTTTGCCTTGGATCCCAGCATTGGGCGGCTAACAAACATGTGCCCAACTATACCGCTTATTTTGGTGTGTTACTGGATATGGTCGGGGCAAAAGGTGCAACCTTCCAGAAAGAAGGATATTCCGTTCAGATGGCGGACGAAGTGGTACGGGAAATCTGGGGCCTTGCAAGCCGGTTGGGGTACAGCAATTATTTCATCGATCAGCGCGGTGCAGCCATTACGGATGATCACCTTCCGGTGAACAAAGTGGCCCGCATTCCCATGGTGGATATTATTCATACACAGCAGAATAACCTGTCCCATACTTTCTTTGACCAATGGCATACCAGCCAGGATACCATGGAACACATTGATCCCAAAACCTTGAAGGCGGTTGGGCAAACGCTGGTTCAGGTGTTATACCAGGAAGGACAGCCGGAGCCCGGTATGTGATTATCAGAGGGTAGGATTTTCAGGTCGAAGTGATTGACAGTCACATCCGTTTGACATCAATCCATATATCGGTATTTCGCCCTTTGTCGTCACTGCAGGAAATCTTGACCCTACCCAGTGGCGGGTTGATAAATACAACATCCTGCGGACCTGCCTTTTTAAAGAGTTTGTCGTTGAGGTACCAGAAAACCTCCTGGGCGTCACTTTGAGCCTGGCAGCTCAGCTGCAACTGAGGTGCCTCATCTTTACGGATATAATACTCGCTGCCATCATTCGGGCTGATAATCATCGGAGCTCCTTCATGAAAAACACGTTCACAGGCGGGGTTATGCGGAGGTAGCTTCGGATAAGGAATTTTCTGGATTTCATAGTAGGCCACCAGCTCCGGGGCAATATCCGGAAGGGCCCTTTTTTCATAATCCTTTTCGGGAAGGCAATAGGTACAATAAGACATCTCGCCATTTTTATCCGTATATACCCATTTCAGATGCCGGCACTTTTGGTAGGACGATACCCCCATAATATAATAATCGGTGATCTGATTGCTGCAGAAATCCGACGGGATATCCCCTGTTACCGCGCAGACTTTCCGCAATGCAACGTTCTGCGGCATGGTATACCACCCCTTTTCTGAATTGTAATCCAGTGAATTAAATACCGAGAACAATAAGGGAGTAGCTGTATTGGCTCCGCTGAGCTCAGGAACCCCTTGTCCGGAAAAATTGCCAACCCACACTCCTACTGTAAACTTCTTGTTGTAACCCACACTCCAGGCGTCCCGTTTTCCGTAAGAGGTACCCGTTTTCCAGGCAATTCGCGGTAAATGATAGGTATTGTCAAATTGTGTCGGAAGATCCGGCCGGGTTACCTGTGTCAATATATTGTTGAGCAGAAAAGATGATTCCTCCGAGATCAGCGTACTTCCTCTCACATTGTTATGTTCCTGAATATATCTTAAATCCCGAAATTTGCCTTTATTTGAAAATACGGCAAACAATCTGGTGAGTTCCTCCAGCGTAACGCCGCAGCCTCCGAGTATCATGGATAACCCCAGGTCCTTCTCCTGCCGGGCGACAGTCCTGAAACCCGCTTTCCTGAGCTGCCCCACCAGACCAGCCGTTCCCATATCCCTCAAAATCCTCACCGCCGGAATGTTAAGCGAATGAGAAAGTGCAAACCCAGCAGTAACCGCCCCGTTGAACCGCTGGTCAAAATTTTCAGGCTCATATCCTGCAAAATTTGTCGGGACATCGTAAACAACACTTCGGGGTGTCAGCATTCCTTTATCAAATGCAGTTGCATATAACAATGGCTTCAAGGTACTGCCCGGCGAGCGAACCGCTCTGATACCATCCACCTGCCCCCCGTCATAAGGATTAAAAAAATCTGCAGAACCAACATACGCTTCCACAGCCATGGTCTCATTATTCACTACCAGTACGGCCGCATTATGGATATTCATGCCGTTCAGACGGTTTATGTAGTTCTTCACCTGCCCCTCAATCTGTCGTTGTAAATGAAGATTAAGATTTGATCTGACAATTTTTTGGTCCGGAAATTCTTTCTTTAATCTTTGAGAAAAATGCGGGGCAAGCCGTGGCGCAGCCAGCCTTCTGATGACCAACGGCTCTCTTAACGCATCCTGAATAACATTTTTATCAAACAAGTTCGCCTTTTCAAATCTGAGGAGCCACCTGTTCCTGGCCTGGATCAGCTCCTCATTCCTTCTTCCGGGCTGTAGCCCAGACGGGCGGTTTGGAACTATCGTAAGCGCCATAATTTCGGCAAGGCTTAGCAGCTGCGGCAACTTCCCAAAATACAAAAGAGAAGCCGCCTTAATCCCTTCAATATTACCTCCATACGGCACACGGTTAAGGTACATCAGGAGGATTTCTTCCTTAGAATAATGGAATTCCAGCTGAAGGGCGCGAAATGATTCCAATATCTTATTGAAGTATGTCCTTTTCCGGGGTTCGAGAAGCCTTACAACCTGCATCGTGATCGTAGACGCCCCAGAAGTTCTTCTGCCTTTGACCATGTTAAGCGCTGCTGCCCGCAGCATGGCCAAAGGATTAATACCAGGATGATAATAAAAGAACTTGTCTTCCTTGTGTATCAATGTTTTGCGTAAAAGCGGCGTAATCTCAGAGATGTCCGCATAAAGCCGCCATTTATCATCCCCGCTTAAAAAGGTATGGATGACAGTACCGTCTTTCGCCAGAATCTGGGATGAATAATCAACCTCAGCCCTAAAAGGAAAAGTAAAATCAAGCAGTAAAAAGGTCAGGAAACACCCCCCCGATATCAGGGCGGCCCTCTTGAAAATAGAATGTGATTTCAGTTTCAGGTTCCGTTACAGGGTTACATAATTTTCGGAGGATCAAATTTAAATTTTAAAATGCCAAGGTAGCCAATGACATTTGTCCTAACCGAATAAATTTCCTTATTTACTAGCTTAATTGCAAATTAAGCCAATCATAGTACCATTATGTCTAGATTTATCGCCGCCATCGACCAGGGAACAACCAGCACCCGCTGCATACTTTTTAATCCCCAGGGAAATATTGTTTCAGTAGCACAGAAAGAACATGAACAAATTTACCCCCAACCCGGCTGGGTAGAGCACAATCCCGACGAAATCTGGAAAAATACGCAGGAGGTGGTTGCGCTGGCAAGGATACAGGCTTCGGCCAACGCTTCGGATATTGCAGCCATCGGCATTACCAATCAGCGTGAAACCACCGTTGTATGGAACCGTAAAACCGGTAAGCCTTATTACAATGCACTGGTATGGCAGGATACACGTACGACAGATTTCGTAGCTACTTACGAAAAAGATCGTAGAATCAATGAATTCAGGGCTATTACCGGGTTGCCCGTCTCTACCTATTTCAGTAGCCTCAAACTTAAATGGCTGTTATCCAACGTAAAAGGGCTTCGTGCCGACGCGGAAAAAGGAGATGCGCTGTTCGGAAATATGGATACCTTCCTGATATGGCATCTTACAGGTGGAGCGCAGGGCGGCATACACGTTACCGATGTGAGCAATGCGAGCAGGACCCAGTTAATGAATCTCCGAAGCCTTCAATGGGATGAAAAAATGCTTAAGGAATTTGATATCCCCGCCGTTATGCTGCCTGCAATTAAAAGCAGCAGCGAGATTTATGGTTATGTTACCAGCGAAGTGATCCCGGGTGTTCCGGTAGCTGGAGACCTGGGAGATCAGCATGCAGCCCTGGTAGGTCAAACCTGTTTTGAACCGGGGATGGCCAAAAATACTTACGGTACAGGCTGTTTCCTGGTAATGAACACCGGTAATGAAATCAAACTATCGGAAAACGGATTACTTACAACCATGGCTTATCAGTTTGGCAATCAGCCCGCTAAGTACGCGCTGGAAGGAAGTGTAGCTGTAACAGGTGCATTGGTACAGTGGGTACGCGATAATTTAGGATTGATCCGAAAAAGCAGTGATATAGAAAAGCTGGCCAAAACCGTGGAAGATAACGGAGGTGCTTACTTCGTGCCAGCGTTTTCGGGGCTTTATGCTCCGTACTGGCGAAATGATGCCCGGGGCGTAATTGCCGGATTAACCCGTTATGTTAACAAAGGGCATATCGCCCGTGCCGTACTTGAGGCTACCGCCTACCAGACTACCGACGTGGTGAAGGCAATGGAACAAGACTCAGGAATAGAACTTTCATCTCTGCGTGTGGACGGCGGCATGGTGGCCAATCAGTTGCTGATGCAGTTCCAGTCCGACATCCTGAACCGGCAGGTGGTCTCCCCAGCCGTGGCCGAAACCACCGCCCTGGGTGCAGCCTATGCTGCTGGCCTTGCCGTGGGCTACTGGAAAAACACTGAAGAACTCAAACAGAACTGGGCCATTGCCCATACCTGGAATCCCGCCATGGAAGAGCATAAAAGATCTGGGCTGTACCAGGGATGGCAAAAAGCGGTTACAAAATCTTTCGGCTGGATGGAATAGTAAGCGGTAATAACCCGGCTATTTCCGCTTTTTTACTATAATCTTTTAAAAAAAATATGTCTGATTCCTTAAAAAAGCCTTTTTGGAATCTGTATAAACTAATGGGTGATTTGCTCTATCTAACCGTAACGCTTAACTTCGCGGCGATAATCGTTTTTTATGAGTGACCTTATGCATACCCTTCAGCTGAAAAAACCACTGGCTTTTTTTGATCTTGAAACAACCGGCGTCAGCATTGTCCGCGACCGTATCGTTGAGATCTCCGTGGTGAAGGCTTTGCCTAATGGAGAAACGGAAATCAGAACGCGCCGGATCAACCCAGAAATGCCTATTCCGCTGGAAAGCAGCCTGATACACGGTATTTATGATGAAGATGTGAAGGATTGCCCTACTTTTAAAGGTATAGCTAAAAACCTGGCCGCGTTTCTGGAAGGCTGTGACCTGGCAGGGTTTAACAGTAACCGGTTTGACATTCCGATGCTGGTGGAAGAGTTTCTCAGGGTAGGTGTGGAATTTGACCTGAAAAACAGGCGTACAGTGGATGCACAGCGTATTTATCACATGATGGAGCCGCGTAATCTTTCTGCTGCCTACAAGTATTATTGCGGAAAAACACTTCTGGACGCCCACAGCGCAGAAGCAGATACCATCGCAACTTTTGAAGTATTACAGGGGCAGATCGCTAAGTATGAAGGCGTTAAGATTACGGATGCCCACGGGAACGAAACCGAACCGATCAAAAATGATGTAGCTGCCCTGCATGAACTTACCGCTTCCAACCTCATAGATTTTGCGGGACGGATGGTTTATAACGATAAAGGTGAAGAAGTTTTTAATTTTGGCAAGCATAACGGCAAGCGTGTGGCGGATGTACTAAAAAACGAACCATCCTTTTTCGACTGGATGATGAAGGGAGAATTTCCACTGGACACCAAAAGAAAGCTTACCGAGATAAAATTACGAGGTTTGACTCAGCGCTAAACCTGTTACAGGATTTTCAGTTGTTTCTAAGTCGTTTTTATAGCTATTTTTGTTGTCACTAATAAAATACCGGGCGTCGGATGCTCACGATATTTTAACTGAATTTGAAATTAATCATAACCGAATTTCCATAAAGGTAAATCTTCTATGTTCCCGAACCCCAATTTGTCACCAGTCGTCATACCGGAGGTTATTCAAAGTATCCCGTTGCAGAGTTACCTCATTCTGAGCACCTTACTTTTTGTAATTGGAATAATCGGTGTACTTACCAGAAGAAATGCCATTATTATCTTTATGTCGGTGGAGCTGATGCTGAACGCGGCCAACCTGTTGCTCATCGCCTTTTCATCCTATCGTTCGGATCCTTCCGGCCAGGTTTTCGTATTTTTTATCATGGCTGTGGCTGCAGCAGAGGTTGCGGTAGGCCTGGCTATTATTGTTATGATCTATCGAAATACAAGAAATACAGATATCGGTTTCCTGAACAAGTTAAAGTGGTAACCGGTTTTTTTACATTTGAGACGCCTTAATTAGCTGATATAAAAGGCATTAAAGAAAAGTCAACAGATATTCAGAGATTAAAGCATAATTCATAGACATGTCTGCATCATTACTTATTCTGATTCCCCTACTGCCTCTTGCAGGCTTTTTGATCAATGGAATCGGCTTTACCCATGTACCGAAAGGACTGGCAGGAATTATTGGCTCACTGGCCGCAATCGGAAGTTTTGTTTTATCAGTACTTACTTTTAATGCATTTCTGGCGGGAGGTAGTGAGCCTTCTGTTATCCCGCTTTTTGACTGGATCAGTGTGGGCACGCTCAATATCCCTTTCTCTTTCCAGATCGACCAGCTTTCACTTCTGATGCTGATGATCATCACTGGAGTAGGTTCCCTGATCCACATTTATTCTTTTGGTTATATGCACCATGATGGAGGTTTCGGTAAGTTTTTTGCTTATCTCAACCTCTTTTTGTTTTTCATGCTGCTGCTGGTGCTGGGCTCCAATTATGTCATTATGTTCATTGGCTGGGAAGGCGTTGGGTTATGCTCTTACCTGCTGATCGGATTTTGGAATAAAAACACAAACTATAACAACGCGGCCCGTAAGGCGTTCATTATGAACCGTGTGGGCGACCTTGGTTTTTTACTTGGTATCTTCACCATCATTGCTACCTTCGGCTCGGTTGAATATCTGGATGTCTTCCGGCAGGCAACGGGATTTAAAGTGGGGGATCCGGTTACCGTTACCATCACCCTGTTTCTTTTTGTAGGAGCAATGGGTAAATCGGCCCAGATACCCCTCTACACCTGGCTGCCCGACGCCATGGCCGGCCCAACGCCTGTCTCAGCGCTGATCCACGCTGCTACAATGGTTACTGCGGGTATTTACATGGTAATCAGGTCCAATGTCCTGTACTCTCTTGCTCCTTCTACGCTGGAAATTGTTGGAATAATCGGGGGTGCCACAGCCATTTTTGCGGCATCCATAGGACTTCTTCAAAATGACATCAAAAAAGTTCTTGCGTATTCAACCGTCAGTCAGCTGGGTTATATGTTCATGGGGCTTGGAGCCATGGCCTACTCTGCCTCTATGTTCCATGTCATTACACATGCCTTTTTCAAAGCTTTGCTCTTCCTTGGTGCGGGTAGCGTTATCCATGCCATGTCAGACGAGCAGGACATACGGTATATGGGTGGACTCAGAAAAAAACTACCCATCACTTTTCTGACATTCCTCATTGCAACAATTGCAATTTCCGGAATTCCTCCATTTGCAGGATTTTTCTCGAAAGATGAAATTCTGGCGCACGTTTTCGAACATAACAAAATATTGTGGGTGATTGGGGTGATTGGCTCACTGATGACTTCATTCTATATGTTCCGGTTGCTTTTCCTTACGTTTTTCGGGACATTCAGAGGTACTCATGAGCAGGAACATCACCTGCATGAATCACCGGCTTCCATGACCATCCCCCTGATTCTTTTGGCCGTTCTTTCGGCAGCAGGTGGATTAATCGGTGTACCCGAAGCCCTTCACGGCACACACCAGCTTGCTACCTTTATGAGTCCGTTATACGATGCCGCACGGCAGGTCAATCCGGCTGCATTTGCGGGAACCAGCCTTTCTCATTCCGAAGAATACATGCTCATGGCAGTCTCGGTAGGTGTTGCACTTATCTCGGCCATTGCAGCTTACGTCATGTATGTGTCCAAAGCCTCAGTACCTGCTCCGGACACAACGGAAAAATCAGGTTTACAGAAACTGATTTACAACAAATATTATGTGGACGAACTCTATGATACTGTTTTTGTAAAACCCGTTAAAATGCTTTCCAATATCTTGTACAGTGCAGGAGAGTTTGTCATCGACCTGTTTGTTTACGCAGCTGTAAAACTGGTTAATCTGCTTTCCGGATTGCTGAAGAAAACACAAACGGGATCTGTGGGAGATTATGTATTTGCTATGGTGCTGGGGATTGTTGCACTTTTGTTCTGGAAACTTTTGCTCTGATTTTGTTGATATACCGTTCACATTTGTTGCTGACCGTTGACCTGAAAATATGCTTACTCTATTTCTTATACTTTTACCAATTGCCGCCGGCCTCATTACCTTCCTTGTTGGTGACCGTCTTGCAAAGCAGGTAGCACTCATTGGCGGACTGGCTGAACTGGCCCTTGCAGCTTCGGTATGGTCTCAGTTTGACCCTTCTGCCGGTATTCAATTCTCTTTCAGATACAACTGGCTGGCATCAGGAAGCATTTCGTTTGCAGGCGGTATTGATGGTATAAGTATGCTGCTTGTATTGCTGACCACTTTCCTCACCCCTCTGATCATACTTTCTGCATTTGGCAACAATTATAAAAATACAGCTTCCTTTTACGCACTGATCCTTTTCATGGAAGCAGCGCTCATAGGGGTATTTACGGCAACAGATGCATTCCTTTTCTATCTTTTCTTTGAAGCCGCGCTGATTCCCGTTTATTTCCTGGCGGCAGTCTGGGGCGGGGAAAACAGGCTGAAAGTTACATTCAAGTTTTTTATCTATACCATTTTCGGAAGCCTCTTCATGTTTGTTGCGCTGGTATACCTGTACTATCAGACACCCGGTGCACACTCTTCGGAGATTCGCGCATTGTACGGCCTCCAGCTCAGTCCTTTAAGCCAAGGCTTCGTTTTCTGGGCATTCTTCATTGCCTTTGCTATTAAAATGCCTTTGTTTCCCTTCCATACCTGGCAACCCGATACCTACACCGAGTCTCCTACCCCGGCAACCATGTTACTTTCTGGTATTATGCTGAAAATGGGGGTATATGGGCTGATCCGTTTGCTGCTGCCCATTGTTCCGGAAGCGCTGGGTTCCTGGGGAATTGTCGCTGTCATATTATCGGTAATAGGGATTATATATGGATCCATTATCGCGATTCAGCAAAGTGATATGAAGCGGCTGATCGCCTATTCATCCTTTGCACACGTGGGGCTGATGGCCGCGGGTGTGTTTTCCTCCTCTGCCAACGGCCTGCAGGGAGCCCTGATTCAGATGCTTGCGCACGGTATCAATGTAGTTGGCTTGTTTTTCATTATTGATATTATCTACGCCCGCACCAAAACAAGGTACCTGGACCAGCTCGGGGGTATCAGTCAGAGCGCTTCTCATTTAAGTGTTTACTTTATGATACTGCTACTGGGAAGTGTGGCATTACCTCTTACAAATGGCTTTGTTGGTGAATTCCTGCTGCTTTCCAGCGTATTTCATTACGACCATTGGCTAGGTGCTATTGCCGGTCTGACGATCATACTGGGTTCTGTTTATATGCTGAGATTATTTCAGAAGTCGATGTTCGGACCGAAATCCAAGTGGGTGGAAGGCTTTCAGGATTTAACGCTTAAGGAAAGAGCTGTTTTGTTGCCGCTAATCATTATGGTTTTCTGGATTGGTATTTACCCCAACACCTTCCTGAAACTCACAGAACCGGCTGTTAATCAACTGTTAACACTTGTGAAGTAATCAGTGAGATATCCGGACTATGTACCGGTTGTCTGTATTAAAATGATAAACGATAAATAATAGATATGTATCCCATTATCCTGTTGTCAGTTCTTGGAGTCGTGACACTGTTTCTAGGGTTCTCGAAATCGAAGAATGTTTTATTGCCTTCTGTTCTGTTTTTTCTGATCGTTGCTTTGGCGGGTAACTTCATTGAATGGAACCAGGGTCCCCTGCTTTACTTTTATGACATGTTCAGGGTGGACAACCTCACATTGGCATTCAACGGGATTGTGCTGGTTTCAGCATTTATGATCGTGGCAATATCCGGTGGCTTTCGCGACAACTCAGATTCCGAACCGGCTGAATACTATGCTCTGATGTTATTTTCAATTGTTGGTGCCATTATGATGATCGGATTTGAACACCTGATCATGCTTTTCATCGGCATTGAAATCCTTTCTGTTGCCATGTACGTCCTCACCGGAAGCAACAAACGAAATTTACGCTCCAATGAGGCCGCATTGAAATACTTCCTGATGGGTGCTTTTGCTACCGGATTCATCCTTTTTGGAATAACACTCATCTACGGTGCAACTGGCTCGTTCAAACTGAGCCAGATACAGTCTTTTGTCACCATTACCAATACCGCAGCACCTTCCTATCTGCTTTACGCGGGTCTGATGCTCCTACTGATCGGTATGCTGTTTAAAGTTTCGGCAGCACCCTTTCACTTCTGGACACCCGACGTTTACGAAGGAGCACCAACCATCTTCACAGCATTCATGTCCACCATTGTTAAGACAGCAGGCTTTGCTGCCATTTACCGGTTGCTGGATCATTCCTTTGGAAGTGCTTACAGTTTTTGGGGCATTGTGATTGCTGCCATTTCCGTGCTGACACTCGTTGTGGGAAATATCGGAGCAGCCGGGCAAAGCAGTTTCAAACGGATGCTTGCTTATTCAGGTATATCACATGCCGGTTACATGCTGATCGCCATCACTGCTTTCACCAGGCCATCCGAGAACGCCATCGTCTTTTATTCGATCGCTTATTCTCTTTCCACGATATGCGCCTTCGCAGTGCTCATGCTTGTTTCAAAAGAGAAGACCGTCGAAGGCCAGCCATTTGAACATTATGATGCTTTCAACGGCCTGTCTAAAAAGAATCCTTTACTAGCGTTTGTCATGACAGTTTCTATGCTGTCGCTGGCAGGTATACCTCTGACTGCCGGTTTTTGGGGCAAATTTATGGTCTTCAGCAGCGCTGCTGAAAGAGGTATCATCTGGATTGCAGTAATCGCGGTACTTATGTCCACAGTCGGAATATATTATTACTTCCGGGTCATTATTGCGTCTTATCTTAAAGAGGGGAATCTGATTCAGATACGGATCGCTCCTTTTTATCAGATCATACTGGTTGTAGCTACCTTTATAACGCTCTTATTAGGTTTAGCTCCTGGTTTGCTGGAGGGTATCATTTAATGCAAAAAACTCGTTTTCTAAAGGAGGCTTAGAACGAGCCTCCTTTTTTTGTAATGTTTAATACTGGCACGACAATTATACAGTATTAATTATCTATCGGAGAATAATTTTAAGTATGCTTCTGTATATTTGGTGTTCGCACGCATTCCTATGTAACTCTTTGACCCGTTAAGAATGATTGCTAAATCTATAGAATTCTTATTCACCAAAGTACTGGAGAGTTACCAGCATCGTTTCGTATCACGCCGTCTCATACTTTCTATCGATCTCGTAATCGTCACATTTTCCTTTTTGCTGGCATGCACGTTAAGGTTTAATTTCAATTTTGACGACATCCCCTGGCGTATGTATCAGTACTTCCTGCTGATACTGCTACTGGTAAGGTCCGCTTTTTTTATCTTTTACAGGTCTTATTACGGAATTGTCAGGCATACGAGCATGGAAGATATCAAGATCATCTTCCAGACCGTCAGTTCAAGTACGTTGATGATTGCTTCATTTTCCGGGCTTGTATACTACTTTTCCGGAAACGTTTATCTGTACATACCTGTTTCCGTACTCCTTATTGAATATTTCATCTGTCTTTTCCTGCTGATCGCCAGCAGGTTTTTTGTTAAATCGATGTATGTCGATATCATGAAAGGGACCAAAAGGCAATCCGTGCAATCTGTGATCATTTATGGTGCCGGGTCGCTGGGTATCATTACGAAAAATGCCCTGCTACAGGAGGCCGGAAAATATGAGATCAAATGTTTTATTGACGACAACCCAACCCTTACCAACAACTCGGTTGAAGGCGTGCGGGTATTTGACCTGCCTACCGCACTACAGAGATTTGTCGAGGGGCAGGGGGCAGTTCCCCAGATTATTCTGGCGGTGCAGAGTATATCCTCAGCAAGAAAAAAAGAACTCGCCGAGTTGTTTCTAAAATATAATATTGTGATGCGCATTGTTCCGTCCACGATTCAGTGGATGAATGGAACGTTTAACAGTGAACAAATCAGGAACATTAAAATTGAGGATCTGCTGGAGCGGGAACAGATCATTTTGCATGATGAAAACATCCGGGCACAGATCACCGGGAAAAGGATAATGATCACAGGTGCGGCAGGGTCTATCGGAAGTGAGCTCACCCGTCAGATTTCGGTTTATGCCCCGGCAGAGCTTTATCTGCTCGATCAGTCGGAGTCTGGCCTGTACGATCTGGAGTTTGATATCCAGCAGAACCTGGACAAGAAAACAAAAATGTCCGTCCATTCCGTGGTTTGTGATGTGAAGGATGTCGTTCGCATGCATACCGTTTTTGAGGAGGCGCGTCCCGAAATTGTTTTTCATACCGCTGCATACAAACACGTGCCCCTGATGGAAAAATTTCCGTATGAGGCGGTAAAAACAAATGTGCTGGGAACCAAAACCGTTGCAGACCTCAGTGCCAAATTTAAGGTAGAAGAATTTGTTTTCGTATCTACCGATAAGGCCGTAAACCCAACCAACGTAATGGGTGCTTCCAAGCGGCTGGCAGAAATATATCTTCAGGATTTAAACAGTAACCCAAATATAAAAACCCGCTACATAGTCACCCGTTTTGGTAACGTGTTGGGCTCCAACGGGTCAGTGGTTCCCCTTTTCAAAAAACAAATCCAGGCGGGCGGCCCTGTGACCGTAACGCATCCGGAAATCATAAGGTATTTTATGACGATCAGCGAAGCCTGCCAGCTGGTACTGGAAGCCGGGGCAATGGGTATGGGTGGCGAAATTTTTGTTTTCGATATGGGCGAGGCTGTCAGGATTCAGGATCTTGCCCGCAAAATGATCCAGCTCTCGGGTTATATCGTGGATAAGGATATCTCCATCTCTTATACCGGCTTACGTCCCGGCGAGAAATTATATGAAGAACTTCTGGCCGACCACGAGCATAATATTCAGACGCATCATCCAAAAATCATGATTGCCCGCATGCAGCCAATGGATTTGTCGGGTATACGTGAAAAAATTTCTCTGCTTTCTTTAGCCATGCAGTCTGCGGATGCAGAACAGATTGTAGCCCTTCTGAAAGCATGTATACCGGAATTTATAAGTAATAATTCGGTCTTCGAGAAACTTGACATAAAGCCCGATCATAAAATCGGAAAGTCGACCTTACCTTGGCAGAAATCCAGTGTCTGACATCCAAGCCAGATTTCGTCCGAACCATTCTGCAAAAGCTGGCCTTTTAAGGTACCCGTGTTCCCCCCTGGCATAAATATGCATTTCTGACAAAACCTTATTCGCTGTTAACGCTTCATAAAACAGGATACTGTGGGCAACAGGAACCACAGTGTCATCACTGGCGTGGGTTATGAAAGCTGGTGGCGTCTTTGACGTTACCTGAAATTCGTTTGAAAAATAACGCTGCTGGCCTGAGGATGTAGCAGATCCCAACAAATTCTTGGCGGATCCGACATGTCCTATCCCGTCCATGAAACTGATGACCGGATAAACCAGAATCATAAAGTCGGGGCGCAGACTTGTTTTGTTTTTATTTTCTATGAAAGTACTGTCAAAGTGCGTTCCGGCAGTGGCTGCCAGATGCCCTCCTGCGGAGAAACCCATTACCCCTATTTTCAGAGGGTCCAATTTCCAGCCCGTTGAATTCTCACGGATTGTTTTTATAGCCTGCTGAACATCCTGCAACGGGCCGACCGCCTGGTTCTGCATGTGCTTACTGTCTGGCAGCCGGTATTTCAGTACAAATGCTGTAACCCCGGCTTCGTTAAAGGCCTTAGCCACCTGGTACCCTTCCCTGTCGATCACCAGTACGCCGTAGCCGCCCCCCGGGCAAATGATGACGGATGTACCATTTGCCTTTCCTGCTGGCGGTGTAAAAATCGTTAAGGTCGGATGAGAAACTTTTCTTGCCACTCCATCTTTGATAACCTCTTCATCGGCTGCGCCTTTAGCCCCCGGAATTTCACCAGGATACAGATCCATTACCTTTTGGCTATATGCCACGCCCGAAATCATCACGACTCCAAGGGCAATCAAAAATTTTCTCATCCGGATATTTTCAGAAATATACTATTCGCTGATCGCACGATCCAGGTGAACATAACCGCCATCCACATGAATAAGCTGCCCGGTGGTGTGGCTGGAACGTACGGATAAAAGGAAGACCGCCATATTTGCAATTTCCTCCGCAGTGGTCATGCGGTTTTCCAAAGGAATTTTGCTCACAATGGAAGCAAGTTTCTCCTTAGGATTTGGAAGAGTCTGTATCCATTTCTCATACAGCGGTGTATAGCACTCCGCAACAATTACGGCATTGACACGGATTCCAAATGGCAACAATTCAACTGCCCATTCGCGGGTGAGTGCGTTTCTTCCTCCGTTTGCAGCCGCATACGCCGAAGTTCCTCCCTGCCCTGTTTCAGCGGTTTTCGAACCTATATTCAAAATTGCGCCCCGCGATTTCTTAAGAGCAGGAAGTGCATGATGCGCTATCAGATAATAATGGATGAGGTTACTGTGCAAGCTTTGCATAAACTTTTCGTAACTGCCTTTTTCCAGCCCCACACCATCATTTACACCGGCGTTATTCACAAGGCCATCAATGCTTCCGAAAGTATCCAGCACGGTATCCACCACTTTTGCGCATTCCTGCGGGTCAGACAGCTCCGCCGTAACCTGAAACGCACGGTATCCCTCTTCTTCTATTTCCGAAACAGCCTGCTGGTTATCCGCTCCGTTACGGCCGATGATCACCGGTACGGCCCCTTCCTTTGCTAATACGCCCGCTATTCCGCGGCCAATTCCCTTTGCCCCTCCCGTAACGATGATAATCTTGTCCTTTAATTCCAAATCCATGATACCTGTTGTTCTAATTTTTTTCTAATAATGATAAATGATACTATTTCTTAACTTTCAGCTGCCTATCGTTCTGATACACTTTTTAAACCGCATTATAGCAGAAACAGGCTATCCCGGGCACATTCATATTAAGGCTCCGACTGCGGGAATTTACCGTATAGGCTGCCGGATTGTACCAGCTCTTTCCTTCTAAATGCATATCTGAGAATTGCATCATTCTATGTTTATTGTGTTAATATCATTAATTTAATATAATATTTACAAGAAAATAAAATTATGTTTGTCGCCCGTTTACTTCATGAAATGCAAAAAATTAGTTAGTTTTGTGTACTATCCGAAAGTTACACTAGTTTCTTTGATGAGTGATATATCGAATTATTGAACTCTTTTTTACTATAATGACTTTCCCTTTACAAATAAAAACTGATTGAAGAGAATGAAATATTCAATACATGCCGAAGGCAAGTTTCAATTTATCGACGAAGGAAAAGGCGAAACGTTGCTCCTTTTACATGGCCTTTTCGGTGCCTTGAGTAATTGGGATGGTATTATTGACGGATTTTCTTCCCGCTTCCGGGTAATTATCCCTTTGCTTCCCATTTATGAACTGCCTCCGCGCGAGGCCGGGCTGGAAGCACTGCTGGCATTTCTGGAAGATTTTGTTTCATTTAAGAATCTGACAAATGTAACCGTCATCGGAAACTCTCTGGGCGGACATATAGGGTTGTTGTATACCTTAAAAAATCAGGACAATGTGGTCCGGCTTGTTCTGACAGGCAGTTCAGGGCTTTTCGAAAACTCGATGGGCGGCTCGTTCCCCAAAAGAGGAAGTTATGAATATATTAAGGAAAGGGTTGCTTATACCTTTTACGACCCCGCAGTGGCAACAAAAGATCTGATCGACGAAGTTTTTGAAACCACATCGAGTATTCCAAAGTGTATGAGTATTGTAGGGATAGCCAAATCCGCTCAGCGGCACAACCTTGCAAAAGATCTGCATGAGATAAAAGTTCCGACTTTGCTCGTCTGGGGACTGAATGATACAATCACCCCACCACATGTGGGGTATGAATTCAACCGTCTGATTGAGGGTTCTGAACTTTATTTTATTGATAAATGCTGCCACGCTCCCATGATGGAGCATCCGCAGGAATTTAATACCATCCTGGAAAGCTTTTTAGAAAAACATATTTCGGTTCCGGTCGAATAATTTTTTAAAGAGCCTGCTGGCTCTTTTTTTATAGGAAATAATATCTTTTACATACGAAAGTTGACACATATTCAGTTTTTTTATAGCTTCGGCTAAACGACACCAAATTATGATTGCCACCTCCTTGATAAATCCTATGATCCCAGCGCTCAAGCTTACCGACACGGTAAGCATGGCACTAGACTGGATGGATGAGTTTGAGGTAAAGCAACTGGTTGTCGTAGATGCAGGAAGTTACAAAGGCATTGTTTCCGAAGATATTCTGTTTGACTTCACCGACAGTTCGCAGCCACTCACCAAAATAATCATTCAGCACGAAGATATCTTCGCATTGGAAGATCAGCATACTTATGAGCTACTACGGCTGGTCAACGAATTCGGACTGGCTGTCGTTCCTGTGTTACACGACGACCGTACCTTTGCTGGTACCATTATCGCCACCGATCTTGTCGAACGTTTCGTTAATGATCTGGGTATTCAGGAAAAAGGTGCCGTTCTGGTACTGAAAATTGCTGAAAGAGATTACTCCCTGTCCGAAATAAGCCGGCTTGTGGAGTCCAACGGCACCAAAATTCTGAGCAGTTACTATTCGTCCGGTGATTCGATGCGGCCCGTTTCCGATGCCCGTCTTACCCTAAAGTTAAACCGTACGCACATTACACCTTTAATTGCTACGCTGGAAAGGTTCGGATATGATATTGAAGAGGCTCATGCCAATGATCCGATCGAAAGCGTTGACCAGGAACGGCTTGATATGCTGCTTCGCTACCTGGCCACCTGATACCTTGCACTTAATTTTATTTCTTCCTTCAAAAGCCGGGACTGTTTTTGAATCGGTATTTTTGCCCGTATCTTTCGGGTGAAACAAGCTCACTTAGATTTTCTTTCATGAAAATTGCAATTCACGGACGGAATTTTAATGATTCTGCCCGCCCGTTTATCGAAAACATGTTCCATGAACTGGCAAAGAGGCAAATTGAAGTTCAGCTATCCCTGCCTTTTCGCTCCTTTCTGGACAAAAACGGTATATCTCATTTTTCCACGTTGGTTTATGACAAGCCCGAAGAGCTTTTCGATGCACGCCTCGTAGTGAGCATGGGTGGTGACGGAACGCTGCTTGAAACAATTTCACACGTTGGAAAAAGACAGATCCCCGCTATAGGGATCAACGTGGGTCGTTTGGGATTTCTGGCCACGGTTCCTCCTGAAAGGATTTCGGACATGATCACTGCCCTGGAAGTAGGCGAATTTAAAATTGATGAAAGATCCCTGGTTGCCATCGAATCTAATATCGATTTATTCGACGGGCTTAATTTCGGGCTAAACGATTTTACGATCACCAAAACGGATACTTCGTCCATGATCACGGTCCATACCTATCTGAACGAGGAGTTCCTGAATTCATACTGGGCCGACGGCCTCATCGTTTCCACGCCAACAGGCTCAACAGGATACTCGCTAAGCTGCGGCGGACCGGTACTGGTACCCCATTCTCAGAATTTTATCGTAACGCCCATCAGTCCCCATAACCTCAACGTACGCCCGCTGGTGGTGGAAGATACCGCTGTCATACGTCTTGAAGTGAAAAGCAGAAGCAGCAACTTTCTGATTTCCCTCGACGCCCGCTCACGGGTGGTGGACGAAAACACGCAACTGACGGTCCGGAAAGCTAATTTTACAGCACGGCTCATCAAAATGCTCGACGACAGTTTCCTTAACACATTGCGAAGCAAACTTTCGTGGGGCCTTGATATGCGGAACTAATTACCTGGTACTCTAAAGTAATAATCTGGCAGATTTATATATGCAACTTCTTTTTCATCCGTTTGACCTCCATCTGAAACATACCTTTACCATTGCCCACGATTCGCGGGATATCCAGAAAACGCTCGTTGTGGAATTACGGGACGGCGATTTCCGCGGATTCGGTGAAGCAACTGCCAATCCTTATTATGGCATAACCGTTGACAACATGATGGACGCATTGGCCGGGGCCAGAGTTCTGGTTGAAAAAGGGCGATTCTCCAGCGCAGAGGAGCTATGGGATCATGTTCATCCGGTATTACAATCCAACTCATTTGCGCAGTGTGCGTTGGACGAGGCCGCACACGACCTTTTTGCCAAACAAAACGGGCAGAAATTATACAAAAGCTGGGGCTTGTCAATCGACCGCAATCCGCTCACCAATTTTACAATTGGAATAGATACCGTTGAAAAAATGGTATCTAAAATGAAAGAACTTCCCTGGCCCATTTACAAAATAAAACTCGGGACGGATGACGATCTGAAGATCGTCAGAGAGCTCAGAAAAAATACTGATGCCATTTTCCGTGTGGATGCCAACTGTGCCTGGACGGCAGAACAGGCTATTGCCTTTGCCCCGGAGCTGAAGCAGCTCGGAGTGGAATTCATAGAACAGCCTCTGGCAGCAGATGATACCGCAGGGATGAAAAAAGTGTTCGCAGAAAGCGCTTTGCCGGTGATCGCAGACGAAAGCTGTATTCTGGAATCAGATGTAAAAAAGTGCCATGGCCTGTTCCACGGCGTGAACATAAAACTCACCAAATGCGGAGGCCTTACTCCTGCGAAAAGGATGATTGCAGAAGCCAGGTCACTGGGAATGAAAACGATGGTGGGATGCATGACTGAAACCAGCGTAGGTATCTCTGCTATTGCGCACCTGCTTCCCCTGCTGGATTATGTGGATATGGACGGCTCACTGCTTATCCGGAATGATCCGGCTTCGGGTGTTACCTTTGATTTTGGCAAAGTAATTTATTCCGCGGAAAACGGAACCGGCGCCGTATTGAAATAACTTAACACCTGCTTTCGATTATTTCAATGATCTACCCAACAAACCAGCTCCCTGGCAGGAAAGTGATAATGACGGACGGAGCGGAATATCTTTGGTTCAGCGGAACCGACTACCTCGGTATGGGCCACCATCAGGCTTATAAAGAATTCTTAAAACAGGGATTTTCGAGATACGGTACCCATTTTGGCAGTTCCAGGAATAACAGCCTTCGTCTGGAAATATATGAGGAAACCGAGACACTGTTTGCCGGATACGCGGGGGCCCCTGCCTCACTTCTGGTATCTTCAGGCATGTGGGCAGGCCAGCTGGTACTTAAGGAAATAGAATCAATCGCAGGAAATTCAACAGCTGATTTGGCGAAGGAGCGCATCCGGTATCATTACGCACCTGGATCACACCCCGCTATCTGGGGAAACAATTTCTGTAGTAACAATCTTGCCTGGCAGCAATGGGCTTCGCGAACGATACAGGAAATCCGGGAAAACCCGGATCATATCCATATTGTTTGCTCCGATGCCGTTGGTTCTCCCTGGGTAGCGAAACATGATTTTTCCCTGTTTTCCGATCTTCCCCGGTCCCAAAATATTTGGTTTGTAGTGGATGATTCACACGGGATTGGGGTAACAGGTGATAACGGAAAAGGTATTTATTCACCGCTTGACAAATTGCAGCAAAATAGTATTGTCGTAGCCTCTCTCAACAAAGGTATGGGGATTCCTGCAGGCGTAATTTTAGCGGCTCAGGATATCCTTGACAGACTCCGCCAATCTCCCTGGTTTGCAGGTGCGTCTCCTTCCGTGCCCGCTTACATATATGCCTTCAGGGAACTGCTCCTGGCCAATGCGTATCAGGAATGTTACGAAAAAATGATCACCAATATCCGGTATTTTGCCGATGCGCTAACTAGTTCCGGTCTTTTTGTCGGAATAGCGGATTATGCCGTCATGTGCAGCCGGAATATATCCCTTTTTGACTATCTGCTGACAAACGGGATATTCGCTTCCTGTTTTTCATATCCCCTCCCTACAGACGAACCTGTAACCAGGCTGGCCATTTCAGCATTACACGAAAAAGAAGACCTCGACCGGTTGGCCGAGGTCTGTATTCACTTTGAAAGTTAAGTTCCCTTCATGGATCAGGAATCCCTTCCGTCCAATTTGGCAAGTCGTTTCTCTTCCCTGAGTTTTTCCCTTTCCACCCTGGCCGAAACCAGAATACTTACTTCATAAAGCAGGAACAAAGGAATTGCTACCAGGATCTGGCTGTAGATATCCGGTGAAGGAGTAATGATAGCCGCTACAATCAGGATAACGATGATAGAATGCTTCCGGTACTCTCTCATGAACCCTGGCGTTAATACACCTACTCTTGAAAGCACATATACCACAACTGGAAGCTGGAACGCCACACCGCAGGCCAAAGTTAAAGTTGCCACCAGCGAGATATAAGAGGATAAGCTGAATTCATTGATGATCGACTCGTCGAGCGTAAAATTGGCGAGGAAGTTCATCGCCAGAGGTGTGACGATGTAATAGCCAAAAAACACGCCGGAAAAGAAAAGGAATGTCACATAAAATACAGCACCACGAGCGGACCGTCTCTCATAGGACCGAAGGCCCGGTTTGATGAAACGCCAGATTTCCCAGAATGCGTAGGGAAAAGCAAACACCAGTCCGGCAATAACAGCCGATGTCATACTCATCGTAAACTGATCTCCCACTCCGATGGCCTGGAGCTTGAAATTCAGCGCCTTAATACACAATTCGTCGTAACCCACTTTATCCGCCAGCTTACAAAGCATCCTGTAAGTCCAGAAGTCGGGCTGCGAAGGTGCAATGATAACATAGTGATAAATTTCCTTAATATAGACAAAAGAAAGTATGGCGAATACCAGAATCGAAGCTCCTGCCCTGATCACATGCCACCTTAACTCTTCCAGATGCCCGAGAAACGACATCTCTTTCCCTTCTTCTCCTTCTTCTTCTTCGTTATCAAATTCCTGATCTAGAGGCATACTTTTAAAATAATACTTGAAGACCTGTAATGTTTTTGCAGGATAATTCCCGCATCCATACTACCGGTACACCCGTTTTTACTAATGTTAATTAAATGCTACCTACGTGTAAATAACAGGATGCGATTATTTTACTTCCCATTAAATGAAATTACTTAAAAAAACCCGCCGGATATTCGACGGGTTACGGTATAATTTTCCTGTCCTGGATCAATCCATTACGAAAGGATAATCATTTTCCACATACACGTCTGTATATGCTTCGGATGCATCCGGAAATTCTGACTCTTCCGCAAATTGTACTGATTCAGCAACGATATCCTTTACTTTTTTGTCAACTGCCTCCAGTTCCTCTTCTGTTGCAAGCTTATTTTCCAGTATTACTGCACGGATCTGTTCAATCGGATCACGGTGTTTGTACTCTTCCACTTCCTCCTTGCTACGATATTTCTGAGGATCAGACATCGAATGTCCGCGGTAACGGTAGGTCCGGAATTCCAGGAAGGTAGGTCCGTCACCTTTACGTGCACGTTCTGCTGCTCTGGAAACAGCTTCGTGAATGGCTTCAACACTCATGCCATCCACTGGTTCAGAAGGAATGTCATATGCCTCTCCCAGTGTATAAAGCTCCGTAACATTGGATGAGCGCGCCACCGAAGTTCCCATGGCATAACCATTGTTTTCAACAACGAATATCACGGGCAGTTTCCAGCTCATGGCCATGTTCAGCGCTTCGTGAAATGCTCCCTGGCGAATTGCTCCGTCACCAAAATAACAGATACACAGGTTGCCGGTTTTATTGTATTTCTCTGCAAATGCAATACCTGCACCCAGCGGAATCTGTGCACCTACGATACCGTGCCCTCCAATAAAGTTATTTTCCTTATCGAAAATGTGCATGGAACCGCCTTTTCCCTTAGTAGTACCGGTTTTTTTACCATACAACTCTGCCATAATCGCTTTTGGATCCGTGCCCAGTGCCAGCGGAATGCCATGATCGCGATACGCGGTGATATACTTATCTCCCTTTGTCAGCGCTGTAACCGCGCCGGAAGAACAGGCTTCCTGGCCGATATAAAGGTGACAAAAACCACGGATTTTCTGCTGGCCGTAAAGCTGACCGGCTTTCTCTTCAAAACGTCGTTGTAAAAGCATATTCTCGAACCAGAACAAATATTGTTCTTTCGGATGCTGTAATTTTTTGGAGGCTGCTGCTTTCTTTTTTTCAGTAACGGTGGCCATGTATTTGGTTCTCGTTTATAAAGACAGAACTTTGTCTTAAAGTTAGTGGTTTGAACAGAGTCTGTTTTTTGCCGTACTCACGCAAATGATTTGCGAAAATAAGCATAAACTATATAACAAAGAAGTTCATGTGGCTAGAAAAGCTCCATCTTACATACTTTAAGAGTTATGAGGAGCGGGTGTTTACGTTTGGAGAACATGTAAACTGTATCATTGGCGAAAATGGAAGCGGTAAAACCAACCTTTTGGACGCGATTTATTTCCTTACGCTCACCAAAAGTGCTTTTCATAATCAGGATGCCCTGGGTATCCGGCATTCGGCAGATTTTTTTTTGATCGATGGTATTTTTTCAGATCTGGGCAGACATACACAAATTACCTGCAGCCTCCAGCGTGGACAGCGTAAAGTTTTTATGGCCGACAAAAAAAACTATGACCGCCTCAGCGAGCATATCGGCCTTTTTCCATTAGTACTGATTGCCCCCAATGATACCGACCTGATCCGCGACGGCAGTGAGGAGCGCCGCCGGTTTTTTGATGGCGTACTGGCGCAAGCCACACCGGGTTATCTCAACGATTTTTTGCAGTACAATAAAATTCTGGCACAGCGCAATGGCCTGCTCAAACTTTTCGGCGAAAGGAATTATCTTGATGAAGACCTTCTGGAAACTTATGATGAGCCGTTGATCTATCTGTCGCAAAGTATTTACGCGCACCGGAAAGCCTTCATGGATCGGTTCATGCCGCTTTTCAGAAAACATTATGCTTTTTTGAGCAGTGAAAGAGAAGAGGTTGATATCTCCTACGAAAGTGAGCTCGCCGGCGTGGATTTCCCGGCGGCATTCAGGAAAAACCGTTCCAGAGACCTGTACGCGCAAAGAACCGGAAAAGGCGCGCATAAGGATGAGTTTGTATTTGAAATCGATGGTGTTACCCTCAAAAAATTCGGATCACAAGGGCAACAAAAATCCTTTGTTATTGCCCTGAAACTGGCTCAGTTTGAGCTATTGAAAGCCGAAAAAGAAAAAACGCCCATCCTGTTGCTGGATGATATCTTTGACAAGCTGGATGACAGAAGAATCCACAAACTGATTGAACTGATCGATATCGGATTTCTCGGGCAGGTATTTATCACCGACGCTCGCCCCGAACGCTCCGAAAAAATCCTAGAAAGGGTACAAGCCGATGTGCGTTTTTTCGAGATCAGTAAGTGATGCACTCACCTGCTGGCTTATCTCATTTCATTAACAGATCATACCGTCCTTTTCCCTTCCCATCTTAAAATCCACTACACATATTTCGGATCCAGTTCCTTTGCCTCATTTACGAATTCCTTTACCTTTTGCTCATCCTCTTTTCGGCAGATCAGCAACACCCCGTCGTATTCGGCTACAATGAAGCCATCCAGCCCATTGATCACCACCAGCTTGTCTTTGGGTGTTTTGATGATCGAATTGGTTGTATTGTATAATAACAGGTTCCCGTCGGTAACATTCTGATTTTCATCTTTTTCGGATACTTCATAAAGCGATTTCCAGGTGCCCAGATCCGACCAGCCAAAACTGCTCAGCACCACATGGACGTTCTCTGCCTTTTCCATAATACCGTTGTCGATGGATATGCTTCCGCAATGCTGATAAGCTCTGCCGATAAACGCCTCTTCGGAATCCTGGTAGTAATGCGGAATCCCGCTCTCAAAAATTTCGGCGATATCCGGCTGGAACGATCCGATCGCCTTTTTAAAGGCGTTGATATTCCAGACAAAAATTCCGGCATTCCAGACAAAGTCTCCGCTTTCCAGAAATTTTATGGCCAAGTCCAGGTGTGGTTTTTCGGTAAACGATTTTACACGTTTGATCGTGAGTTTATCAGGTATATACTGAATGTAACCATATCCCGTGTCGGGTCTTGTAGGCTGTATCCCCAGCGTCACCAGGATATCTTCGTTCCTGGTGGCACCAAGTGCGATCCTGATGGTATCCTTAAAAGTTTCTTCTTTCAGAATGATATGATCGGCCGGAGCCACAACTACGTTAGCGGCCGGATCTCTGGCTGCTATTTTGTAACACGCATAAGCAATACAGGGTGCTGTATTACGCCTGTGAGGTTCCAGCAGGATCTGGTCGTCCGTAAGGGCAGGCAGTTGCTCTTTCACCAGTTCCTTATATTCCTGACTTGTAACAATATATACATTTTCTACTGGGCAAACCCCCTCGAAACGATCAACCGTTTGTTGTAAAAGCGTTCGTCCCGTCCCCAAAACATCGTGAAACTGTTTTGGAAAGTTAGTCCTGCTAAATGGCCAGAACCTCGAACCCACTCCCCCAGCCATTATAATTACATACGTATTTTGCATTGTGGAAATATTTGTTGCTATCAAACCAATAATACAAAGCTAAACATTAAAGTTTTACCATCACTCCCTTCCCCATACCCTCAGCCTGCGAAAATCTATTTATTCACTGACACTCCCGAAAAAAGTACCGATCAGGTATTGAACCGGGCAAAAGTTCTTCCCGTAATAACTTCCTAAATGATGCTGCATCCAACATTCCACATTTAAGTGATGATTCAAAGAAATTATTGAAATATAAGACGAATATTTTGTTAAAACATCTAACTTGCTGCGTACAACTTCAACAACTACCAACCATGTATGCTACATTTTTAAAACTGCTGATGATCCTGCCACTGCTTCTGTTTGGCGGGCTGTCTTACGGACAAATAACGCTTACCGGTACCGTAACGGAAGAATCTACAAATGAGCCGCTTATCGGAGTAAACCTTCAGATCAAAGGCAAAGTTATCGGGACAACAAGTAATGCACACGGTCATTTCAGTTTCACAAGTTCCACACTACCTCCTTTCGTACTCGTCGTATCCTCGGTAGGGTTTGCAACCCAGGAAATAAATATTTCCGCCGGACAGACCAACGTTGACATCAAGATGAAGGAACAGGCCGTTCTGGGGCGGGAGCTGATTGTTTCAGCATCCAGGGTCGAAGAAAGTGTGATGAAGTCACCGGTTTCGATTGAGAAGATCGATATCCGGACCATTCGTGAGACGCCGCAGGCCTCCTTTTACGACGCGTTACAAAACCTGAAAGGTATTGAAATGAGTACCCAGTCGCTCACATTCCGGTCCGTAAGTACCAGGGGGTTTGGTGCCAACGGAAATACGCGGGTTGTTCAGATGATCGATGGCATGGATAACCAGGCACCAGGTCTGAACTTCCCAGTCGGCAACATTGCAGGTATGCCGGAGCTGGATGTCGAAAGTGTGGAAGTACTTCCTGGCGCCGCCTCTGCGTTATACGGCCCCAATGCCATAAACGGCATCATCCTGATGAACAGCAAGTCGCCTTTTACCTATCAGGGATTGAGTGCTTATGGGAAAACCGGAATCATGTCTGCCTCTAACAGAGATCAAAAAAACACCCCTTTCTACGACTTCGGGATCCGTTATGCCAAAGCTTTCAACAACAAAATAGCTTTTAAGGTAAACGCCTCCTATCTGACTGCAAAAGACTGGCAGGCAACAGATTACCGGGACCAAAGCCTGCTGAACGGCACTACGCTTGAAAACAATAATATGAACGTCATGAAAAATCCCAGGTATGACGGAGTCAATTATTTTGGTGATGCGGACGTAGGTGCAAATGTTTACAACGTATTGTATGCAAACGGGTTACCCGGAGATGGAACCAACGGCACTTCTGGTGCACTTGGAATTATTTATTCCACCAAAATTCCCCAGGCCGGGAATATTACGCTTCCTCAGCTGCTGGGCGGGCAAACCCCTCAGGACCAATTGCGGATTGCCCGGGATATATTTGGCAAAGTAGTTCCGCAGTATTACCTCAGCGCACCCGGCTATGCAGAGAATTCACTTACCAACTATCCCGCCAAAAGCCTGAAACTGAATGCTTCCTTACATTACCGGATCAATGATAACATTGAAGCCATTCTGCAGGTCAATTGGGGGAAAGGTTCTGCCGTTTACACAGGCGCCGACCGTTACAACATCCAAAATTTTACCATAGGACAATACAAAGCCGAAATCCGTGGCAGCAATTTCTTTGTCAGGGCCTACACCACCCGCGAAAATTCGGGCGACGCCCATGCACTAGGTGTATTGGGAAGCCTGCTGAGCAAACGCTATCTTGAAGCCACGCTGGGTGCTGCTCTGCCCTCCTTTCTGAATACTGCCATTACCCAGTATGGAGGAGCACTTTTACAGGCCTACCAGACAGCACTCGCCGGAGGAACTCCACAGCAACAAGCTCTACAAATGGCGTATCAAACGGCTAACAATTATGCCACAGCCAATAATGTGCAGTGGATGAATACAGCAGTGGCACCCGCCGTAACCGCAGCCAACGGCCTATACCTGCCGGGAGGAAGTCAGTTTCAGTCCGCCATTTCCGAAATCAAAAAAGCACCTATCCCGAACGGTGCCAGGTTCCTGGACAAATCTAATCTGTATCATGCCGAACTGATGTACAATTTCAGCAAGATCATCAACCCCAAAACACTTGAGATTGTTGTAGGTGGTAACTATCGCCAGTACGACCTCAATTCGGAAGGGACATTATTTGAAACACAGGATGGTACGCCGGAGGGAAAAGAATTTAATATCAATGAATACGGTGCCTATGCCCAAGGTTCAAAAAATTTCAACGACATTTTCAAACTGACTGCATCGGTCAGGTATGACAAAAACGAAAATTTCAAAGGACAGTTCAGTCCGCGGATTTCAGGGGTTCTTACAGTGGCCAGGGACCATAATTTCCGTTTATCCTTTCAGCGAGGATTCCGAATACCAACGACTCAGAATCAGTATATTAACCTCAATACTCCGACGGTCAGGCTGGTGGGAGGTCTGCCACTTTTCCGGGATAAGTACAACATGACGGGTAATCCGGTGTATGCGCAAACCGATATCACGCAGGCAGCAATCCAGAACGGGACACTGAAACCGTATCAGTTTAAAGAATGGCAGCCTGAGCGCGTAGAAACTTACGAAATAGGATACAAAGGAGCCGTGGCCAATAAATTGTATGTCGACGCTTTTTATTATTACAACCGTTTTCTAAGCTTCGATGGCGTACAGGTAGTACTTCAGAAAAAAGATATGAATGGCCCCGTTACCGACTTGCTGGATCCCTCCAAAAGAAACGTATTCAGTTTTCCTGTTAATGCAGGACAGATCGTCAAAAATTCGGGATGGGGATTTGGTCTGGAGTATGTGCTCGGAAAAGGATACACCTTCAATGGAAATGTAACACAGAACATGCTGAATAACGGTAAAGAACTGAAACAGAATGACCCCTCTTTTGTTTCCTTTTTCAACTCTCCCAAATACCGGTTTAATCTGGGGCTTGCCAACAGGGATATTAACAGAACCGGCTGGGGTTTTGGCCTCACTTTCCGGTACCAGACCGAAATGGTATGGCACGCTACTGTTGCCAGCATAGCCGCAAATCTTGCCGATCAAACGGTCATTCCTTCCTATTCAACCCTCGATGCACAGATCAGCAAAAAGATTTCATCCATCAAGTCGATCATCAAAGTGGGAGGCACTAACCTCACAGGGAAGTTGTATACCACCGGCTGGGCCAACCCATCCGTAGGAGCCATGTATTATGTATCTATTACTTTTGACGAATTGCTGAATTAATTTGATTAACAATCGAAAAAAGTAACGATTCCCAGTTACAAGGGAGGCTGGGGCTCTGGCCTCCCTTTTATTTGGGCCCGAAGGAGAGATCTCCCGCATCACCCAGGCCGGGCACAATGTAATATTGTTCGTTTAATTTTTCATCCACAGCACCAAGCCACAGTCTGCATTGCGGCATTCTGCTCTGAAGAAAATTGACTCCTTCCGCACTGGCTATCACCGCTGCGATATGCGTTTGAGAAGGAATACCAAAACGGAGCAAGGCGTGGTATACCTTTTCCAGCGACCTCCCCGTAGCAAGCATAGGATCCATGAGTATCAGTGTTTTACCGGTAAGGTCAGGGCTGGTGATGTAATCCATCTCCACCTCGAAATCATCCTCGTCGCTGATATGATGCCCTCTGTATGCGCCGATAAAGGCATTGTCGGCGTGGTCAAAAATATTCAGGAAACCTTGGTGCAGTGGCAAACCTGCCCTGAGAATTGTACCCAGTACCACCGGCTGCAGCAAAGATCTCGACGAGGCTACTCCAAGTGGTGTTTCTACCTTTCCGGTACGAAAAGTAAGCGTTTTAGAAATTTCGTAAGCCAGCAATTCTCCAATTCGTTCAATATTACGCCTAAACCGCATTCTGTCCTTCTGACTGTTGAAATCACGTAATTCGGCCAAATAGTGGTCAGCAATAGAAGGTTTTTGGGAAAGTAAATACATAACTTTAAGGGTTTTTTAGGCTCAACTATGCAAGATAATACAAATTCATTGACGTAATTTGAAACATTTGTTTCCAGGATCGTCTGCAGGAATCCCAATATATGTGAAGAATCTACTTTTACAACCTATGTATCAAAGATTTAAAGAGTGGTTGTCGTTTTTATTTTTCGTACTGATTGCAACAACTTTTACCCAGGCTCAAAGTTCTTTTATACCACTCAATGACGACTACTACCACCTGATCGACAGACTTGAAATAAAAAGAGGAAAACTTTCTGAGGGGTTTCATTCCAATGTAAAGCCTTTCGAAAGAAAGGCGGTAGTTGCTCTGACAGACTCCATCCTGAGGGAAGGTAATGTTAAATTAACCTCCAGGGACTGGGAAACCATTGACTATCTCCGCGAGGATAGCTGGGAATGGACGGGCGGTTCCGCTGCAACGGACTCTGTCAGGTATAACAAACTGGCCAGGCTTGGATGGAGGAAATCACTTCCGGACGGCCAAAAGAGAAAGTTTTGGGAACATGCCGCAGACCTTTACGGAAAACACAATAAAGACTGGGACCTTCATTTCAATTTTGTTACTACAAACTTCATCGGTAAAGACAATGACTCCGATACCAGCCGTACCTTGTGGTTCACTGGCCGGGGTGTGGAGATCAGGGGAATGATCAACGACAAGCTGGGATTTTATACTTTTGTTTCAGACAATCAGGGACGGTTTCCAAGGTATGTAAGGGACTTTTCACCGCAGTACAGCTTCCCGGGTGAGGGCCTGGCCAAGTACACCAAAAACCAGGGAACCGATTTTCTCTCCGCAAGGGGATATATCACTTTTCGTCCGCTAAAAAGTGTCAATGTAAAATTCGGGCATGACTACAACGTGTTCGGAAGCGGTTACCGGTCTTTGATTTTATCGGATAACAGCAGCCCCTATCTCTTCCTGAGGCTGGATACCCAGCTGGGCCGTTTTCATTATACCAACCTGTGGACCAGCATGTTGGATAGTGACGTAAAGGATGGACTACGTGGCAAGAAATTCGGAGCCATTCACCATTTAAGTTTGAACCTGACCGACAAAATCAACCTTGGAATTTTTGAAGCGGAGGTATTCAGCAGGGATTCGGTCGGTGGTGGTTATGATCTTAACTATCTTAATCCGATTATATTTTACAGATATATCGAGTCCTATATAGGAAGCCAGGACAATGCGCTGTTAGGACTGGATTTCAGATGGCTGGTAGGGAAAAAAGCTTCTATTTACAGTCAGTTCATTCTCGACGAATTCCTGACCAGGTATATGTTCAACGGCAGTAAGTCGTGGACCAACAAGTACAGCTTTCAGCTGGGTACAAAATACGTTGACGCTTTCGGAATTCCCAACCTGGATATTCAGGCGGAATACAATCTGGTAAGGCCTTATACCTACTCCCACAAGGATTTGGGGCGCAACTATGCACATTACGGTCAGTCGCTCGCACACCCTTTGGGTGCCAATTTCAGAGAATTCGTTGGTATCGCACGTTACAAAGCTACTTCCCGGCTTTCTGTTTATGGTACATTGATGTTTGCCTCGCAGGGCAGGGATTCTCTTTTCACCGACAGGAGTTTCGGAGGTGATGTCATGAAAAGCTATGAACTGAGGTACACAGATGAAGGAAATAAGCTGGGGCAGGGTATCTCCACTAAAACGGCTTCGCTGGATCTGAGGCTCTCTTATTCACTCGCACATAATTTATTTCTGGACGGACGCCTGCTTGTTCGCAACGTAGCTTCACCAGAACCACGTTATGATGCCAGGACAAGTGTATTTTCGCTGGCTATTCGTTATAACATGGCTTACCGGCAACAGACTTACTGACAACTACATTTTAAAAGATCCTGGTCTTTTAAAAAATATCTGTTCATTCACATGACTTCAACAATTGAAACCGACCCACATCAGATCAAGGATTTAATTCACCTGGCACTGCTGGAAGACATCGGTGACGGAGATCATTCTTCTTTATCCTGTGTACCCGAAGGTGCTACAAAAAGGGCCCGTTTGCTCGTAAAACAAGACGGTATACTGGCCGGTGTGGAAGTAGCCCTGATTATTTTTGAAGAAACCGCCAGACAATATGGCCACAAACCGCTTGAAATTAAAGTGTTACTTCCAGACGGTTCCGAAGTCAAAAAGGGCGACGTGGTATTAACGGCTGAAGGAAGCGCCAGACTGATCCTGAAAGCGGAGAGGCTGGTACTGAACATCATGCAGAGAATGAGCGGTATTGCAACCTATACACGCCAGATGGCGGCGCTGGTCAGCGATTTACCTGTAAAGCTGCTCGATACACGCAAAACCACTCCCAATTTCCGGCTGTTTGAAAAAATGGCAACAAAAATCGGAGGGGCCGTCAACCATCGGATGGGACTCTACGACATGATCATGCTAAAAGATAACCATGTTGATTATGCGGGTGGGATAGAACAGGCCATTCTGAGAAGCAATGAATATCGGAAAAAAACGGGAAAGTCGCTTAAGATCGAAATAGAAACCAGGAATCTGAACGAGGTAGACGAGGTATTGAGAGTGGGGAAAGTGGATATCATCATGCTGGATAATTTTAACCTGGCAGATTTAAGCGAAGCCGTGAAGCGGATCGCAGGAAGATTTGAAACCGAAGCATCGGGAAACATTACAGAAAAAACACTTCGTGAAGTAGCGCTTACGGGCGTCGACGGGGTTTCGAGCGGTGCACTCACACACCAGGCCCGAAGCCTTGACCTGAGCCTGAAGGCCTTCTGAGCCTTAAACCCCCAACAAGCGTATGCAAATACTTTTAAAGCTGGCATACGCTTTTTCTCCTGCGGAATACCTTGCTTCTGCGTTTATTTTTTGCTGTATCTTCTTCCCTGCTTCATTAAAAGCGCAGGAGCCACCCCGGCCTGAAATTGATATCAATACCTTCATTCAGAACCTCCTGCCAATTCCAACAGAAGATGCGGATTATACAGATGTGTATGAAGCTCTTTTTCAGCTGTACACCAATCCGCTAGACCTTAATCAAGCCACTCGTGACGAGTTATCCGCGGTTTTTGTATTATCAGAAATTCAGCTAAATGCATTTATCGATTACAGGGAAAAATCAGGGGCCCTGCTCTCTCTTTATGAGCTACAGGCCATCCCCGGCTTTGACCTTACAACCATTGGCAAGCTGCTTCCATTTGTGACCGTTGAGCCACGGCAAATCACACTGAGAGAATCCTTCAAGAATCCTACCCAGCATTTTCTGCTGCTGCGTTCAGCAAAGTTACTGGAGCAACAGAAGGGATATTCCTCTTTGGACTCTACTTCACGGTCGGCCACCCGGTATGCCGGTAAACCATGGAACGGTTATGCCAGATACCGTTATGCCCGCGCCGGAGTTTACAGCCTGGGTTTCACTTTTGAGAAAGACGGAGGAGAAGTTTTTTGGGACTGGAAGCCTAAGAACCAGATTTTCGGGATCGATTTTACTTCCTTTCATGCCCAGATTATGAACAGGGGGCAGCTTAAAAACTTAATCATTGGTGACTTTCAGATGCAGGCTGGGCAGGGCTTGGTGATGGCAGCCGGCTTTTCACTGGGGAAAGGCTCCGAGGTGATCCGGACGACGTATCGTAGTACTCTGGGACTCAAACCTTACACTTCTGTTCTGGAAGCCAATTTTTTCCGTGGCATGGCAGCCACTTTTGCCTTTCACAGCCAATTGGAAATGACAACCTTTTACTCCCTTACCCGCCGTGACGCCAGTCTGGATAATACAGCGGATGATCCAGACGCGGTTGTTGTTTCCTCCCTGCTGGTTTCGGGGTACCATCGTACGGCTGCCGAGCGTGCCAAACACGGAACCATTCCTGAACAAAATGCAGGGCTACATTTTATTTATAAAATGCCCTCCCATAACGGCCAGCTGGGACTTACGATACTAAATACCCACTACGGAACTTCACTCCGCAAAAAAGATGTACCCTATAACCGCTTTGAATTCACAGGCAACAATAACCTGATCTTTGGTTTACACGGTGATTATCACTGGCAGAATTTCCATTTTTTTGGTGAAGCCGCACGCTCCCAGAGCGGAGGTACCGGGGCTGTCGGCGGATGGATAGCTGGCCTAGGGAAGACGCTGGATTTCACCATGTTGTTTCGCCGCTACGATAAAGATTTCCACTCCCAGTATGGAAACGCTCTGGCAGAAGCGACCCGCCCTATCAACGAAACCGGTATGTACTGGGGACTTCGTTATATGCCGAACCGGAAATGGCAGTTCAGCGGGTTTTATGATTACTTCAGATTCCCCTGGCTGAAGTATCAGGTGAATGCCCCGTCGGACGGTCATGATATTTTTCTTCATTCCTTATGGAAACCCAGCAAAAAATTGAACACCTATTTGCTGTTTCATGAAAAACACAAACAGCGAAATGCCCCGGAAAGTGATGCTAATGTTATTCCGGTGGTCAACTCGGTCAGGCGGACAATTATGTTTAATCTTGAATATGAAATACCGCTGAAGTATGCTATCCGGACACGTGTTCAATATGGTGACCTCCGTTATGAAGGCGGCTCCAAATCAGCAGGTTTTACTGTAGTTCAGGACGTCACCCGGCATTTTCCAAAATTTGAAATCAGTGCCCGGATTGCCTTTTTCAAAACAGACAATTATGATTCGCGCCAGTATGTTTACGAAAAAGATATGTTATACGCCTTTACCATTCCTGCATATTACGATACAGGAACGCGGCATTACCTGATCTTGAAATATAATCTGTCCAAAAAAATGAAAGTCTGGGTTCGCTGGTCGCAAACCAGGTACAGTAATCTGGAAAAAATCAGTTCGGGACTCAGTGAGATTCAGGGAGATACCCGAAGTGAAGTAAAAATGCAGATGATGTATCAGTTTTGAGTAACTATTTTTGCAGCACTTTTGAAATCCCGCATCATGCCCGTTCATAAATCAGACGCTTTAAAAAAATATTTTGGATACGATTCTTTCCGTCCGCAGCAGGCCGAAATTATTGACAATGTTATGGCGGATAAGGATTGCCTGGTACTGATGCCGACGGGAGGGGGAAAATCCATCTGTTTTCAGATACCGGCCATTCTGCGCCCCGGGCTGACCGTCGTTATTTCTCCGCTGATCGCCCTGATGAAAGATCAGGTGGAAGCACTGAAAGGCAATGGGATTCCTGCCGCATTTCTTAACAGTACTTTATCCGCCACCGAAGCCGATCAGATTATGTGGCAGGCAAAACTCGGCGAACTCAAATTACTCTATATCGCTCCGGAACGGTTGTTCTCCGGAAATACTTTTGATTTCCTCCGAAGCTGGAACGTGGGCCTCTTCGCCATTGATGAATCACATTGTATTTCTTCCTGGGGACACGACTTCCGACCGGAATATCGCCAGCTGAATGCGCTGAAAAAACATTTTCCCAATATTCCCATCATCGCGCTCACTGCCACTGCCGACAGAGTCACACGCCGCGACATCCTGAAACAACTTGGTATTGAACATGCTGAAACTTTTGTGGCCAGCTTTGACCGGCCCAATCTTAACCTGACGGTATCTCCCGGCAGAAAAAGGATTGAACAGATCAGGCGTTTTATTTCCAAGCACGAAAATAAGGCGGGTATTATTTATTGCCTGAGCCGCAAGGGGACCGAAACGGTAGCTACCAGTTTGAAAAACGCGGGATTTAAGGCTGAATATTATCACGCCGGGATGGGAGCAGAACAGCGGTCCAAAGTACAGGAGCAATTTTTAAAAGATGATATCCAGATCATCGTCGCCACAATTGCTTTTGGAATGGGTATTGATAAATCCAACGTGCGGTGGATCATTCATTACAATCTGCCTTCCAATGTCGAAAGCTTCTACCAGGAAATAGGGCGGGCGGGGCGAGACGGGTCTCCGGCAGATACTGTATTATTTTACAGTTACATGGACATCATCACCAGGCAGGATATGATCAACCAAACGGAACAGCCTGAAATTCAGAAAGAAGTGCTGCATGCAAAACTCAACCGGATGAAGCAATATGCCGAAGCGGATATTTGCCGCCGCAGGATATTGTTAAGTTATTTCAACGAAGCCGTTGACCAGGACTGTGGAAATTGTGATGTATGCCGCAATCCCAGAACCCGTTTTGACGCCACGATCATTGCACAAAAAGCACTTTCGGGAATTGCCCGGACAGACCAGAAAGTAGCGATGGGTATGCTGATCGATATTTTAAGAGGAAGCCGCAACCGTAATATTCTTCAGCATGGCTATGACCGGCTGCCGACCTTCGGCGTAGGCGCAGACCTGCGTGCAGAAGAGTGGGCCGAATACATCATCCAGCTACTGAACTCCGGAGTGATAGATATTGCCTATGATGAGGCACATGCCTTTAAATTAAACCCGGTAAGCCGCCAGGTGCTGAAAGGCGAGCGCAGCGTGGAGCTTGTGAAATTCATCCCGCTGTCGGAACGGAAAGCGAAGGAAGAATTAATTCCACAGGAAAAACCGAAGCAGGAAATTGTCAGAGATGCCCTTTTTGAGCGGCTGAGGTTATTGAGAAAACAAATGGCAGACGCCATGGCTGTTCCCCCCTACGTAATTTTCAGCGACGCTACCCTGTCCGAAATGGCCCAAAAGCGCCCTGTTTCCGAAGCGCAGATGAAAACTGTTTCAGGTATAGGTGCTGAAAAATACCGGCGGTACGGGGAAGTCTTTATCAATGAGATATTATCGTTTGACAAAGTTAACCCACCCGCAAAAACCAGGCTGGCAAAAGGCATGACTTACACCGAAACCCTGGAATTATTTACAGAAGGCTATTCGGTGAAGGTAATTGCTGAAAAACGTGGACTAAGTACAGTTACCATACTCTCACATTTGATAAAGCTCAAAGACGATGGCCACGAGATAAACCTGAAAGCACTGATAGACGACCAATCGTATCAGACCATCACAAAAGCTGCACAGGAAATGAACATCCGCAAAGACGATGCCTTAAAGCCTTTGTTTGAATTACTAAACGAGCAGTTCGACTACGGCCAGATAAGGCTGGCACTGGTGATCATGGAGGAAGGTTATCACTAAATTTGACTAGCCGAAAGTCGCGTTAGGGACGTAAGCTTTGTAGAAAAAGATAATCATCGTTCGAAGTACGGTGTGCCGTAGGTACACAACAGGAGTATTCTAAGGCATTGTTTTGTACATAAGGCACAAGGGATCTATTTTCTGATGTAATATGCTACAAAGCTTAGGTCCTTGACGAGACGGGAATCAGAAAATAACCCTGAAATCTATTCCGGATGATGAGTAAACAGAATCCCAAATGGTCATATTTTCGGAGTCTGAAATGAACAAAGGCCTGTTCGGTACTGCTTATCCGCGGCCAGCTGAGCCAATTTCAGATCTTTGATTCCAGACTCGAATTCCCTGGCGAAATCGCCTGCAATGCAAACCCGAATTCAGGTTATTCAGATAATTTTTGTGCTGCCGATGTTATTAAATGCCGCCTGCTAATATCTTTACCTGAAGTATTCACGAAATTTTTAATTAAATGCCAAGACAAAATATCCTTTCCGGCTCTCCCTGGGAAGACAAAATGGGTTACTGCCGTGCAGTAAGGATCGGTAATATTGTGGAAGTAGCCGGAACCGTAGCCATTGTGGACGGTGAAAAAGTGAGAGCCGACGACGCCTACGCACAAACCAACAACATTATTGAGCGGATTGCCAAGGTACTGGAAGATGCGGGTGTAAGCCTGAGTGATGTGATCCGTACGAGGATTTTCACAACGGATATCAACTACTTTGATGATATCGCCCGGGCACACGGTGATTATTTCCGTGATATAAAACCCACAACGGGTATATACGAAATCAGCAAGCTTGTTTCGCCTGATTACCTGGTAGAGATTGAGTTCACAGCTGTGGTTGCGTAAAGTAAATTATTGAGGGTCAAATGAATTTGTTCCGGAGATGGATTTTGAAATTTCCGGAATATTTAGGCCCAATATCTTTTTCTTCTGAATTTCCTCGTAAATTTGCGGCACTTTTGCTATCCCTTCTAAAACCGGAGAAGCAGAAGTGCTGAATCATTTATATTCCATTTAATCCTAATGCAAGAATGAAAATCGCAGTAGTAGGCGCTACCGGTCTGGTAGGCAGCGAAATCCTCAAAGTGCTCGAAGAGCGTAATTTCCCGGTGACGGAATTGTTGGCCGTTGCATCTGAAAGATCTGTTGGTAAGGAAGTTACATTCAAGGGTAAACAGATAAAGGTGATCGGCTTTGAAGATGCTATTGCTGCAAAACCTGAGATTGCGATCTTCTCCGCTGGCGGAGGTACCTCTCTGGAACTTGCTCCTCAGTTTGCCGCTGCAGGAATTACGGTTATAGATAACTCATCGGCTTGGCGGATGGACGTTACCAAAAAGCTGGTAGTACCCGAAATCAACGCCAAAACTTTAACCAAGGAAGACAAGATCATTGCAAATCCTAACTGCTCAACCATCCAGATGGTGGTTGTACTGAATCCTTTGCATGAAAAATATAAAGTGAAACGTGTGGTGGTATCCACCTACCAGTCAGTAACCGGAACGGGAAAAGCGGCTGTGGATCAGTTATTTTCGGAGCGTGTGGGAGATCACAGCAAATCCAAAGTATATCCGCATCAGATTGACCTGAACGTACTGCCACATATTGACTCTTTCCTGGATAACGGTTATACCAAAGAAGAAATGAAGATGACCAATGAAACCAAAAAGATCATTGGTGACGATAGTATTGCAGTGACCGCCACAACGGTTAGAATTCCTACGATCGGAGGTCATTCTGAGGCAGTTAATATTGAGTTCGAAAACGAGTTTGACCTGGAAGAGGTTCGTCAGATACTGAGAGAGGCTGAAGGTGTTGTTATTCAGGACGACCCTAAGAATTTCCTGTATCCAATGCCGCTCACAGCTCACGGCAAGGACGAAACTTTTGTAGGACGCATCCGTCGGGATGAATCCCAGCCTAAAACTTTAAATCTGTGGATCGTTGCGGATAACCTTCGCAAAGGTGCCGCCACCAATGCTGTCCAGATTGCCGAGTATCTGGTAAAACATGAACTGGTTGCAGTACCTCAGGAGGCTTAATATCTCCTTGTAATGATTTTGGAAACCACTTTATTCTGAAGGTATCCTTCCGGATGAAGTGGTTTTCTATGAAAGGCTTATCGGTCTACTTCTCCCATGACCATATCAATGGATCCAATAATGGCGACCAGGTCGGCAATTAAGGCTCCTTTGGAAAGTTCTCCGATGGCCGAAAGGTTATTAAAGGAGCACGCCCGGGCCTTGCATCGCACAGGGATATCCGAGCGGCCGTCGGTGCGGAAGAAAAAGCCCAGTTCTCCTTTAGGGTTTTCGGCCCGGACATAAAAATCCATGGCTTTGGGGCGTATCTTTTTGGGAACCATTGCCTGCGGATCAAAATCGGAAGTTCTTTTATAATTTCCCATCAGCTGTTGCAGGCTTTGTTCTATGATTTTTACAGATTCCCGACATTCCACAACACGTACCCAGGTACGGTCCCAGCAGTCACCGGTTTTCCCCATTTTTCCTTCGCCAATGGGTACTTCAAAATCAATATCTGGGTATACCGAGTAACCGTCTACTTTCCGAAGGTCATATCTCAGCCCTGAACCCCGGAGCATGGGGCCCGTACAACCGTAATTAATGGCAACCGGCAATGGCAAAACGCCAACATTGGCCGTTCTTTGGATAAATATTTTATTGTCTATTACAAGCTGCTGCAATTCGTCCAGCTTGGGTTTGAGGTATTGTATAAACTCAAGGCAGCGCTCTTCAAAACCTACGGGCAGATCATAAAATAACCCGCCAATCCAGATATAATTATAAAGCATCCGCGCACCGCAAATCCATTCCAGCAGGCGCAGGATCTGCTCACGGTCACGCATCATCCAAAGGAATGGCGTGTAGGCCCCGATATCCATGGCATAAGATCCCAGTGCCACAAAGTGAGAAGCCAGCCTGTTGAGTTCCGCCGTTACTACCCGAATATATTCAATCCGTTTCGGAATATCATTTTCAATCCCCAGCATACGTTCCACGCCCATTACATATGCATGCTCCGAATTCATGGCAGCTACATAATCCAGACGATCCACATAGGGGATGATCTGATTAAAAGGCAACGCCTCCGCGTGTTTCTCAAAACATCGGTGCAAATATCCCAGGTGCGGTACCACATCCACAATCACCTCTCCGTCCGTAACCACCTCCAGCCGCAGTACACCGTGCGTGGAAGGATGCTGCGGTCCTATGTTCAGTACCATTTCTTCGGTCCTGAGATTTTCCGGCTTATATTTGGTAGGTACCGAAACCGCCATATGTTCCGGGCGGTACTCGTATTGGATTTTATTACTCATGCAGGATGTTACGGTCAGCGGGATATGCAACAAATATACGAACAAAAGGGAGGCCTCCCCGGTTCGGCCCAATCACCTGATCGGATCAGAAACGGATCACCTTTTGATCCTGTATTTCAACCTTCAGTGGCCCAACCGGTCTTCCTTCGTTATGCAGCCTGTCCACCGCAGTGATGTAGTATACATATCTTTTCCCGTTCTGCACGGTTGCATCCACAAAGTGCTCTCCTTCGTAACACAAAGCGACGATATTCCTTGGGTCGTGAGCTGTTGGTTTTTCATCAGGGGCAAAGCGGTAAATGACATAATACCAGGCACTTTCTCCATCCGAGGCAGGGTCTGGTTTCTCCCAGAAGAGCTCAAGGCCCTGTGGCAAGAGAGTCGCCTTCAGATTTTTAGGACTTAACGGTGCGATACGGTCCTTCCAGGGCATAGTGGGAACCAGGGCCGGATAACGAAAAAGTTCTGTCCTCAGGGAATCAACAAAACCCAGGCTATTGTTTTTTAACGATCTGGAACTAAAAAAAATAGCCCCGTCGCTTTCATTCTCTCTGAGGTATCTGATCTGGTTCGGCAGCTCCGAAGGGTTGGCCCAGGTTTTATCCTTCTCTTTGTACCCTACCCGGTAAGCACCCAAGCCTACATAAAAATGCCGTCCATAACTATTTTCAATCCACCAGTCCACCATGTTACGGTAGGGAACCCTGGCAAAACCGGAGGAGAAATACAATTGCGGCGCAATGTAGTCGACCCACCCCTCCTTCGCCCATTTCCGGCTATCGGCAAAAAGATCGTCATAGGAGGCCAGTGCGCCATAGGTTTTGGACCCCTCCGCATCGGAATCCTTATTCCGCCATACGCCAAATGGGCTGATCCCGAATTTTAACTTGGGCTTTACTTCCTGCAGGGCATCATGGATCTGCTTTACGAGCATATTGATGTTATGCCTTCTCCAGTCTGCCTTGCTTTCAAAATCCTGCCCGTATTTGCTAAAAGCCTCCTCGTCGTGGATTACCTCTCCGGCCACTGCATAAGGATAAAAATAATCGTCAAAATGAATTCCGTCGATATCATAATTTTTTGCCACATTGACCGTCACATCCGTAATAAACTGCCTTACCTCCGGTATTCCGAAGTTGAACAGCTTATAACCATCATAACTCAGTATCCATTCAGGATGTTTGCGGCTGATATTTTCGGAGGAGATACTCTTTGCCGATTTGTGAACCAGCCTGTTGAGGTTAAGCCAGGCGTGGAATTCAAGGCCTCTTCTGTGTGACTCCCTGATCATGAAGTCCATCGGGTCCCATAAAGGGCTTGGCTGGCGGCCCTGCAACCCGGTGAGCCATTCAGACCATGGTTCAGCACTTTTAGCATAAAATGCGTCTCCGGCCGCTCTTACCTGGACAAAAACTGCGTTCATACCGTTTTTTTTATGAAAGTCCAGCAGATTCGAAAATTCTTCCCGCTGTTCGTCCGGCATAAGATTTTTACTGCTCGGCCAATCGATGTTATCGACAGTGGCAATCCAGACGGCTCTGAATTCCCTTTTAGGGGGAGCATCACTTTCAACGTCCGCGCTCTGAGCCTTACAACCGCAAAGAGAAAATAAACTCAATATTAATGAAAGCGTACAAGCCTGAATTTTTTTCACTAGAAAACCAATGCAAAATGTTAATCTGACCAAAGTAACGTAATTTGGTCCAAAGTTAGCCCAGAACATCCGAATTTTGTAAATGGGGTAAATAAACATATACCTGTCTATTGTTATTCTGAATTATTTTTCTGGATATTTATTGTGTAATTACAAGGAAATTTTGTGTGATATCTGAATTTGTTATTTGTCAGACCGCTATAACGCTTTAACCTGTATCCGATATTGGAACCATTTGTCAAAACCACTAAAAAAAATGTCCTCTTTGAGGTTGCATGGGAAGTTTGCAACCAGGTAGGAGGAATTTACACTGTTATAAGGACCAAGGTGCCTGCAATGGTTGAAAAGTGGGAGGAAAATTACTTTTTACTTGGGCCCTACTTTGAGAAAAAAGCTTCATCAGAATTTGAATCAATAACAGACCTGGACGATTCTCCCGCCGGCCGTATCGTACGACGGATGCGAGAGATGGGCTATGCTGTTTATTATGGTTACTGGCTGGTTACCGGCAAACCCCGTGTGATACTTTTTGACCTGGACAGCGTTACCAAAGACCTGGACGGGATCAAGTACAACCTGTGGGAAAGAAACCGGATTCCCACCATTAACGTAGAGCATCTGGTTAATCAAACCTTGTGCTTTGGTGAAATGGTAAGGATTTTCCTGAAAGAATATGCCGAGGAAAATGCAAAGAGAGAAGAAATTTTCGCGCAGTTTCATGAGTGGATGGCCAGCAGCGGCCTGCCCGATCTGAAAAAAGATAACGCCAAAATTGCTATCACATTCACCACGCACGCCACCATGCTGGGCCGGTATCTGGCGCAGAATGTGGACGGATTTTACAGTAAGCTTCCTTTCTTTGACTGGGAGCAGGAAGCCCGCAATTACAATATCGTGGCCCAGGCTTCCATTGAAAGGCAGGCAGCACTTAACGCGCACGTACTCACTACGGTGAGCGACGTTACCGCAAGGGAATGTGAAGTGTTCCTGGGGCGCATGCCTGACCTGGTAACCCCTAACGGCCTGAACGTGGTCCGTTTTCAGGCAGTTCATGAATTTCAAAATCTGCATTTAAAATACAAGGAGCGGATTCATGAGTTTGTATTAGGGCACTTTTTTCCGAGTTATTCTTTTGATCTGGATAAAACCCTCTATTTCTTCACTTCCGGGCGTTATGAATATAGTAACAAAGGGTATGACCTTACCCTGGAAGCACTGGCGAGGCTAAACTGGAAAATGGTACAGGCAGGGATGGACATGACCGTGGTCATGTTCATCGTTACCAAGCAGCCCTATTATTCTGTGAATCCGGATGTACTGCAGTCCCGGGCGGTGCTCAATGAACTTCAGGAAACCTGCACGGCTATTGAAAAAGAGGTTGGCGAAAAATTGTTCCTGGCGACAGCTTCCGGTGCAGATCACAAAATGCCCGATCTTAATAATTTTGTAGATGAGTACTGGCGTCTGCGCCTTCGGCGTACCATCCAGAGCTGGAAAACGGAGAAACTCCCCGCCTTTGTCACTCACGACCTGAAGGAAGAAGACGGTATTACTGAATTCTGCCGGAAGGCCAATCTGGTGAATAATGAAAGGGATCGTGTTAAAATCGTTTATCACCCTGATTTTATCTCTTCCACTAATCCTCTTTTTGGTCTGGACTACGGCCAGTTTGTGCGGGGTTGCCATCTTGGCGTTTTCCCAAGTTATTATGAACCATGGGGTTACACCCCGCTCGAATGCGTCGTTCGCGGGGTACCTACCGTCACCAGCGACCTTTCGGGCTTTGGAGATTATATCATGCAGATCATGCGTGACTACGAAAACCGGGGCATTTATGTAATTAACCGCAAATCCCAGACCTACTCTCAGGCTGCGGACCAGTTGGCTGATATCCTTTTCAAATTTGTAAAAATGCAGCGCCGCGACCGTATCATGCAGCGGAACCGGGTGGAGAATATTTCTGATGTATTCGACTGGATGAACCTGCGCTCTTACTATGATACTGCGCACGATCTCGCCGCCAAGCGCAAAAAGCCCTGATCGTACCATTATCCCTTTCAGCAAGCCCGGCTTATCAGCACAGATAACCCGGGCTTTTTGATTAACCGCCATGGTATGGCCGAGGCCTTCCGATTTGCCCGATCTGCTTTACAAACAGCGCTGCTAATCAAATACCTTCATGAGATCTGCCGCTTTATCTTTTCTTTCCTGAAAAAAATCTACACCTTCACAAACAATTAGACAATATAAATTGGCAATGAATTACATAGAAGTTGATCTGCAGGCCGACTCCGATTTTACGGAAATATTAATGGCCGAACTGGGAGAAATCGGTTTTGAATCCTTTGTTGAAACAGATGAAGGGTTACTGGCTTACATCCAGGAAAATGATTTCAGCGAAAACCGTATGAACGAACTGATCGGTAAATACCAGGATCTGACGACAATAGCAATATCCTGGAAATCGTTAGAAAGAAAGAACTGGAACGAGGAATGGGAAAAAAGTTATGAACCCATTGAGGTAGGAGATCAGGTACGTGTCCGTGCAACTTTTCATGACCCGGACCCCTCTTTCACCTACGACCTTCTCATTCAGCCCAAAATGTCGTTTGGTACTGGGCACCACGAAACCACCTGGCTTGTCATGAATGAGCAGCTTAGCCTTCCTCATCAGGGGCTTAGCGTGATGGACGTTGGCTGTGGTACCGGAATCCTGACCATTCTGGCCTATAAGCTGGGTGCTGTAAAAATGCTTGGATTTGATATTGACGAATGGGCTGTGGAGAATACCAGGGAGAATTTCGAAATGAACGATCTGCCCGAAGAAGCAGAAGTTTTTATGGGAACCATTAAGGATGTACCGGCCTCACGGATGTTTGGCGGTATACTGGCCAACATCAATCGAAATATATTACTCAGCGAAATACCTAAATACGTAAAACATCTGGAGCCCGGCGGCTGGCTTGTGACCAGCGGATTTTACGAAACCGACCAGCGTGACATTGAAAATTGCGCTCTGGAAAACGGTTTGAAAAAAGTAAGGTCGAACACACGCAATCAATGGGCAACCGTTGTATTTGAGAAACTATAATTTATCCCGGCCAAACATCGTTTCAGCTTTAAACGGACTGGCACAGAAACCGTTGGGATTTAGATAAACTATGAAACACATTACTATCTGCCTGATTCTTTCCCTGGGAGTTTTTACAGGACCTGTTCTGATGGCCCAAAACCTGAAGGCCGCCCAGGATCCCGCACAATTTATGGTGCAGGTAAAAAAGCTGATGGATGGAAGCCGCAATCCGCAGTATATGAAGGCAGCAGCACAGTTGGACAGCGTTTGGCTGAGCGGCGTTTCCTCTGCCCAGCAGGCAAAATTTATTTCAGTGGTAGGAACCCAGTTCGCAAAAGGGCAGAAGGCCGGGCCGGTACTTTTTCTCCTGCTTCGCAACGCACATACATTCACCCGGCAATCTCCTGCCCAGTTGGACGGCTTCCTGGATCTTGCGGTACAGGCAGGCGAAAAATACGATTCCAAAACTTTCCAGAAGGTACTCGAAACAGTAAAGACAATCAGCGAAACCAATAAGTTATACAGCGCCAAATACAATTCACTATACCTGTTGGAAGGCACATATCAGTACCGTTTTGACACAACAAATGCTGGTACAGCCAGCGCCGACGCCAAGTTAGCGGCGGCCAATGACAGCTGGGATACTCCTGTAGATTCCAATTTTGTGATCGCCCCGGTCTCCAATCCCCTGCCCGCGATCTCAGGTGCCATACTTGAACTTAAAAATGCTGTTTTCGCCATGGTAACCGCTGGCGACTCCGCTGTTTTCGGGCCCGCCAATGGGAGTGTCTCTTTAAAAGACGGCATTTTTGTAGGACAAAATGGGAAATTCACCTGGGAAGTGGCCGGCAATCCTGATATATATGCGGATCTGGATAAATATTCCTTCAACATCACTCAGCCGAGGATCCTGGCAGAAAATGTGACCATTCACCATGACACCAAACTGGCGGCTCCTGTAAAGGGGACGCTCGAATACCGTGGTATTAAAAAAATCAAAAATCAACCTCCACCTTACCCGCGCTTCGTATCTAACGGAACAGACGCCCGTCTCAAGGAATCCAGCAGGAACATTCAGTACAAAGGCGGCTTTACATTAATAGGTACCGATGTTTACAGCTCTTCCCTGAGCGGACATCCCTCTGTAATTACAGTTGCATACAAAGAGAAACCGGCTTTCAAGGTTGTCAGTACCAAGTTTCAACTGAAAGACTCCGTTTTCAATGCTCCGCTGGCTTATTTCTCCATGCCCCTGGGAGAAGACTCTCTGTATCATCCGGGCATAAGGTTCAAGTACAACGATACCGAAGGGCAGCTCAGGCTTGAGCGCGCCGACAAGACGGATTTTGCCCCGCTGCCCTATAAAGATACCTACCACAAAATGGATATCTGGTCGCAGGCGATGCGCTGGAATTTCCCTAATAACAAGGTAGAATTTTATCGCATTGATGGCAAGCAGGTAGTACCCGTTAAACTGGAATCTTTTGATTTTTTTAAAAAGGAACGTATTAAGGATATCAGCAAGGAATATGGTTTTCAGCCTTTGCTAATGGCCGCTAATTATACCCAGACCGAAAAAAAGCAAGGATTCCTGGCCGAAGAACTGGCGGTTAAATTCAAACAGAATCCCAAAATCCTGAGACGCACCATGGAGCGGCTTTCGCTGGAAGGTTACTTCATCTATGACAAAGTCACAGATCAGTTTGCGTTGAGTAAAAAAGGCATTTTGTATGTCCTGGCCAATCTGGAAAAAACTGATTACGATAATTTCCAGATCACCTCGCAGTACACCGCCAATAATGAAATTGCCAATGCCACGATCAATCTGTCAGATACCCTGCTGACGGTACTTGGTGTTTCGCGGTTCGTTATCAGTGACAGCCTTAAGATTTATGCCGTGCCCGCCGACAAAAAAGTCGTGATCGGGAAAAACCGTAATTTTACGGTGAACGGCCAGCTTGTAGCATCCAATTACCAGTTCCGGGGCCAGAACCTTAAGTTTGATTATAAACAGTTTTTTGTAAACGTCAGCCCTACGGATTCCATTACTTTCACGCCGAGGGAAAAATATGCCAAGGGCCAGCAAAGCGAAGTGGGCGGACACGTCAAATATGAAAAAGGGGGAACATTTTACCTGAGTGACCCCTCGAATAAATCAGGGATACTGAAAGGAAAAAAATCTCCCAGGCTGGTCGTCCCCGATGGCATGATCGTTTATTTCGATCAGCCAGAGCGCGGTACGCTTCTCTACCCCAGAGAGGTATTCTTCAAAATCCCGAAAATAGACATGGACGGATTGGATAAGCGCGATGTCATTTTTGGAGGTACATTTAACGCCAATGGCATTATTCCGCCGATCCAGACCATCCTGAAAAGTATGCCTGACAACTCCCTGGGATTTGAATATAAAGCCCCGCCTGTTGAAATGAAAATTTATGACGGAAAGGCCATGGCTAAGTTCACAGATACCCTGACGATGGATAATTCCGGTCTTCACTCCAGCGCCATTCTGCGGTATCTGTCGGCCTCCATCACCGCTAAGAAAGTACACCTCGGCTCTGATTCCCTTTATGCAACCGGCGAAATGGCCAGTATCAAGGAAGCGGTAATAGGCAAAGGGTACTTCCCCGCCGTAGACTTGAAAGATTATGCTTTACAATGGTTCCCCACGGCAGACAGCATGCTGATCAATACACAGGGGAAATCTTTTGCCTTTCATAAAGGGACTACCAACCTCGAAGGAAGCCTGTTACTACGATCGTCGGGTCTTTACGGCAATGGAAAACTCAAACGTGCCGATTCCGAAATTTCTTCAGCAGATATTAAATTCAACAAAGAAGGCTTTCTTGCTAACAAGTCGTTGTTCTCCATTCATACGAGCGGCGCCAACGCGGGCAAAAAACTGCTGACGGGTAAAAACGTCAATATTGATTTTAACTTTAAAACAGGTATTGCCAGTTTCCTCACAGACGAGTCGGGCTTCGGGACTGATTCTTCCGGAATGGATATCCCCACGGCATCTTACCGGACCTTAATCGGTTCGGCCAAATGGGATATGACCAAAAAAACAATCCTGATGAAAGGATTTGGAGAAACTTCGTCCTATACTTCCACTGCCCCCGAACAGGAAGGGCTCTCCTTCCAGGGGTCGGAAGCCATATATGATATCGAAAAAGTTACGCTTAACGTCAAAGGAGTTCCTTATATACAGACCGCTGACGTAAAAATCATCCCCGACAAAGGTTATGTTGCCATAGACGGCAAGGGAAAGATTAGCCCCTTGAAAAACGCACGCATCGAAATTGACACACTCAATACGTCTCACCGGATGCGCGACGCCAATATCCGGATTGACTCCCGAAATCATTTTGAGGGTTCAGCCACTTACCAGTACATCACAGCACGTAAGGATACCTTCAATGTTAAAATGCAGAATTTTGAACTGAGGGAAATTGAAACCGCCACAGCGGGCCGGAAGTCTCGGCCCGACAATACCAATGCTGCGCCGGTTAAATTCTATACTACTGCCCGCGCTGATATCAAGGAAACAGAAAACCTCTTCCTTTCACCACGCATCCAGTTCAAGGGCGGTATCAACCTTATTGCCTATCAACCGTCTCTGAAGCTCGACGGTTTTGTGAAACCTGTACTGAAATTCAGAAAAGATTTTCAATCTTCCTGGATTGTCTATAATGAGTCTCCGGGGGAAACGGTGGCAATCAAAATTGACAAAAATCTTAAAAATGAGCATGAGATCCCCCTATCGGTGGGTTTACATTATAATGAAGCAAGAGGAATGTACATGTCATTTTTATCTCCAAAAGATTCCGACGGTGACGAGGATATATATACAGCAAGCGGCGCCCTCAATTTTGATGAGGAAAGCAAAGCCTTCAAAGTAACCCCTCCTCCGGGCGCCGACGGGCTGATAGATGAAGCAAATACTTTAAAATTTGATGATAAAACAGGTCTGGCTACTTTTTCAGGCCCTTTTAAATTTATCGGGTCCGATTGGCTAAAATCCACCGGTTCGGCGGAAGTACAGGTAGACAGTGCCCGGTTTTCCTTTAATGCACTGCTTATTCTGCAAATGGCCGGATTGGAACCGGTACTCCAGCCGCTGGCTGCAAAAATCGTTGAAACCAACCTGGAAGAACAAAACAGTACCGCCGCGGACGACGACGCAGATCAGCTGAATGCCAAATTATCGGCCCTCATCGGCCCCAAAGCCACGGATGCCTACGTAAAATTAACTGCAGCAGGATACAAACCCCTCTATGACGCCTCGCCGCTTTTGGATGCACCCATGGTACTGTCCAATGTTAACCTCCGCTGGTCTGCCGCACATGGCGCGTATTATTCACAAGGCCCGATTGGCGTGGCACATTTTGGGAAAAACAATATCAACGCTCAGATGGAAGGCGTCATGGAGATCCGCAGAACCGCAGAAGGCGACGAGTTCAGCTTGTATCTGCAGGCTTCTCCGGATATCTGGTACTATTTTGATTACCGTCAGGACGAGATCGGCGTGGTATCCTCTCAAGTCGATTTCAACGATCAGCTCACGGCTAAATCAAAGAGCGGCAAATCTAAAATGGCGCTCGTATCCCTCGGCGTAGAAGAAAAAGATATGTTCGTTAACCGGTTTGATGATTTTTACCAGCCTGCCGTGAAAAAAGCGAAACTCGTGAAAGCAACTGCCAAGAAAAAGGTAGCTCCCGCAGCCGAAAAGAAGAAAAAAGAAGAACAAGCAGACGGCTTCTGATCTCTCTTTGTAGTAATTGTTTGACAGTGTCCGAATATTATCTTAATTTTGTATTTGCGGTTCTGTTTGCTAAATCCGGGCTTTATTGTATATTTGAAATCTGCTTATTCAAGTTCAAATTAATCGCCGAATAGTACAAAATGAGTGTTGCCTTATTTATATTTACAATTGTTGCCGCTTACTTGCTAGGCTCTATCCCAAGTTCAGTCTGGTACGGAATTGGTTACTTCGGTATTGATGTCAGAAAATACGGCAGCGGAAACGCAGGTGCAACCAATACCTTCAGGGTACTGGGCAAAAGAGCAGGTACAGTTGTGATGCTGATAGATGTACTGAAAGGCTGGACAGCAACCTGCCTTGCTTCTCTCCTGTTTTATATGGGGACCATCGGTCAAACCGAGCTTTTGATGTACAAGATCCTCTTCGGCATTATTGCGATTATTGGGCATATTTTCCCTGTTTTTGTTGGCTTTAAAGGCGGAAAAGGCATTGCCACGCTTTTAGGAATGGTACTGGCCATTCATCCTGAACTTGCCCTTGTTTGTATTACAATTTTCCTGCTGACGCTGATCGCTTCGCAATACGTTTCGTTAAGTTCGATACTGGCCACGCTGGCATTTCCGGTACTTTCCTGGGCAGGCCTTTTTGGACATCCTGAGCCGCTACTTATTGTTTTTGGGTTTGTTATGTTCCTGCTTGTGGTACTAACACATCAGAAAAATATAATAAGGCTGGTCAACGGAAATGAAAACCGTGTCAATCTGTTTTCTAAATCCAAATCAGGCAGGACTCATTCATAACTACGGCCGGATCACCAGAAATTCCCACCCCTAAGGTCCTTACCTTAGGGGTTTATTTTTTAACTTGGCTCCCTTAAAGTAAATACTCTTTCGCATCAATAAAACCGGATAATGAATACTTATATTGAACAAAACAAGGATCGCTTTTTGAATGAACTACTGGAGTTGCTCAGGATACCTTCCGTCAGCGCTGATTCCAAATTTAAGGGTGACATGATTGCCGCAGCGGAATACGTCAAAAAAAGTATACTGCAGGCTGGTGCCGACAAAGCCGAAATTTATGAAACTGCCGGACATCCGGTGGTGTATGGTGAAAAAATCATAGATCCGTCCTTGCCCACTGTTCTGATTTATGGCCATTATGATGTACAGCCAGCAGATCCTTATGACCTTTGGGATTCTCCGCCATTTGAGCCGGTTATTAAAAATGAACGCATTTACGCCCGTGGCGCCTGTGACGACAAAGGCCAGTTTTATATGCACATCAAGGCACTGGAAACGATGATCGCCACCGGGTCCCTCACCTGCAACGTCAAAATGATGATCGAAGGCGAAGAGGAAATAGGCTCGGATAATCTTGAAACTTTTGTAAAGGCGCACCGTGACCTGCTGAAATGTGATACCATCCTTATTTCTGATACCAGCATCATTGCCAATGATGTGCCGTCCATTGAAACAGGGCTAAGAGGTCTAACCTATGTGGAGGTTGAGGTAGTGGGTGCCAACCGTGATCTGCATTCCGGTGTTTATGGCGGAGGCGTTGCCAACCCGATCAATATCTTATGTGAGATGATCGCGTCAATGAAAGATGAAAATGGGCATATTACCATTCCCGGGTTTTATGACAAGGTGGTTGATCTGTCGGAAGAGGAACGCAACGCATTGAATTCTGCCCCTTTTGATCTGGACGAGTACAAGCGTGACCTTGGTATTGATGATATTACCGGAGAAAAAGGATATACAACCATTGAAAGAACCTCCGTCAGGCCCACGCTTGATGTAAACGGCATCTGGGGAGGTTATATCGGAGAAGGAGCTAAAACCGTTCTGCCCTCCAAAGCAAACGCTAAAATTTCCATGCGCCTGGTACCTCACCAGACCGACAAGGAAATATGTGAATTATTTAGCCGTCATTTCGAATCCATTGCGCCGGCATCGGTGAAAGTGAAAGTAACACCCCATCATGGCGGCCTTCCTTATGTAACCCCTACCGACTCGGTTGAATACAGAGCAGCCGAACTTGCCATGGAAGAATCGTTCGGCAAAAAACCGATTCCTACCCGGGGCGGCGGCAGTATCCCGATTGTAGCTCTCTTTGAGCAGGAATTGGGCCGGAAAAGTATACTGATGGGCTTTGGGCTCGATATTGACTCCCTACATTCTCCCAACGAAAGTTACGGCCTTTTCAACTACTACAAGGGCATTGAAACCATACCCCTGTTTTTTAAACATTATGCGGAGCTGAAAAAATAATGGGTTGGGGCAGTTGACAGTCCAATTTCTGTGAACTGCCCTCTTAAAATTATAAACCGGTCAACGCTTCCTCCGCTGCTCCCGACGTAGTTTTTTAAGATTCTCAATCGCTTTTTTGGCCTCCTTATTCTGGCTCGACTTTCTGTCCGCTTTGTCGTCTGCCAGTTTATAGTACCTCAAGGCCTCGTCGTAGTTCTTTTTCATTTCGGCTATCTTGCCAAGCCCCAGCAAAGACGAAACGTAATACCCGGCGTTGAGGGAATTGGTTTTCACGGAAAAATCAATCGCTTTCTGGTAAAACTGTGCAGCTAAATCGTACTCTTTATGATACTGCATATTGTAGTAGGCCAACACATAAGCCGCGTTTCTCCCGCTGACTCCCTCATAACCCGGCATACCCTTTTCAATTTTGTCAAGGATATTCCGGGCCGCCTCAGTTGCTTCTGCCATTTTTCCCGTAACGAAAGCCGTACGACAAAAATACCTTTCAAAATAGGGGTTATTTGGAAAAGTCTGCCACATATACCTGGCCATTTCATAGGCTTTGGTATATTCATTTTCCATGCTGTAAATCTGCAGAAGAAAATAACGGGCTTCCACACGGGTGTAAAAAGCATTGTTGGCAACCTGCTCGAGCTGTTTTTCACCCAGTTTTTTATTCCCCTTAGGAAAAAGGGCCATCACCGGTTTCAGGATCGGGTATTCCTTAGGTACCCACTCTGCATAGTAGTTATACAGCCCGTCGCCAAATAACAACTCAGGCGAAAGGTCCCCGTTTCCCTTACATACTTCAAAGTACTTCAAAGATTTTTTGCCGGCAAAAGCGGCTTTGGTCCAGCTCTCTCTTTCTGCATATAATCTTCCCTTAAAGGCATAGGCCGCAGCAAGAAAAAAGGCAGGCTCTATTTTGTTTTTTTCGTCGTCATATAATTTCTCTGCCAGCACAATGGTGGAATCCATATGTAACAGAAACTTATCGTCATACTGTTCATTGTCTGTGTTCGGAACAATTTTCCACCATTCTGCCAGGCCTAGCAAAAAATGAGGCATAGGATGCTTGGGATACCTGTACTTTAGCCAGCGGAATTCCACATCGGCCTCTTCAAACCTATAGTTGTACAACATATTAATCGCTTCCGACGACTCTATCTGCACACCAGGGTTTTTGAGCACCATATCATACTTCTTATCCAGCTCGGCTGATGAATAAAGCTGAGCAAAAGCCGGTACTGAAAATAGCATCACGGCCACATAGATCATCCATATTCTCTTTAGTCCAATCTTCATATCAGGGGTAAAATCTGTCATTAGTAACGCCGGTTTTTTATTTTACGTTTGCCGGCAAGCTGGTTTTTGAAAAAAGAGTTAATATTGAAGTCTTAGAAAATAAAGTTATGATAACGATACTCGATAAAACTTTTGTCCCCTTCATTTCGCGGAGCAACATCGAAAGCCGCATTGCCGAAATGGCGGTGCAAATTAGTAAAGATTATGAAGGTAAGTCTCCCCTATTTATTATAGTGCTCAACGGAGCTTTCCTTTTTGCGTCAGAGCTTTTAAAAAATGTTTCGCTTCCCTGCCAAATCACTTTTGTAAGGCTGGCCTCCTATCAGCAAACAGAAACTACCGGACAAGTACGTCAGATCATAGGGCTGGAAGAACAAATTACCGGGAAAGACGTGGTGATTGTCGAGGATATCGTTGATACCGGGCTTACAATGAACCAGCTCCTGGAGCAGATACAAGCGCTGCAGCCTGCTTCGGTGGAGATCGCTACGCTGCTTCACAAACCGGAGGCGATCCGCAAGCCTGTCAGCATGCGGTATATTGGCTTTGAAATAGAAAATCGTTTTGTAGTAGGATACGGTCTTGATTATGACGGGCTCGGCCGGAACGAAGATGCCCTGTACGTTTTAAGTGAATAACCTGCTTTTTAACATATTCTGAATATGATCCCGTCCTATTAATATGATCAAACTCCAGCTAAGATCAAAAGGAGATGCCGTGGCTATGCTGCAGGAACTGCTCAATGAGTTTGGCTACGAAATTATAGTCAACGGAAAGTTTGATGCAGCCACTGATATGGTCGTGAGAGACTTTCAGAAAAGCAACGGGCTGGTGAGCGATGGTATCGTATATACCAAAACATGGACCAAACTTATCAATAACGCGCCGGTCGATCTCAGCCAGATGGACGCCTGGTTCCTAAAGGAGCAGGACATTAAGGATGCCGCCGAACAGCTTGAGATTGAGGTGGCTGTGGTAAAAGCAGTTAATGAAGTGGAAAGCAGCGGAAGAGGTTACCTGATAGACGGCCGGGTAAAACTCTTGTTTGAAGGACATATTTTCTGGCAGCAGCTAATGGCCAGAGACATCAACCCTGTCCCCCTGGTTTCGGGTAATGAAACGGTGCTTTACCCCAAATGGACCAAAAAATTTTACCTGGGCGGCAAATCCGAATATTCCCGGCTGAACAAAGCAATAGCCATTCGTGACGAGGCAAAAGTAGCAGAAGCCGCCTATGCCTCTGCATCCTGGGTCCTTTACCAGATCATGGGCTTTCATTACAACTCACTTGGTTACACCGAGATCATGCAGTTTGTAGCCGAAATGAAAGAAAGTGAGGGTAATCAGCTGAAAATATTTTCAAAATTCCTGCAAGTAAACAACCTGACCAAATACCTTAAGAAAAAACAATGGGCCGAGTTTGCAAAACGTTACAACGGAGAGGGTTACAAAGAAAATAAGTATGACGTAAAACTGGAAAAAGCTTACAAAAAGTATAAGGCTTTGGAAAGCTAAAAGTTATCAGGACAACAGATTGCCGGAATGAATACATTTCTTCATCTAAACATCAACAACTATGCACATACAGTTTTTTGGAGCCGCCCGCACCGTGACGGGAAGTAAACACCTGATTACCACCGAAAAAGGCACTAAAATACTTTTGGATTGCGGCCTCTTTCAGGGGATACAAACCGACGAATTTAATCAGGAATTCGGTTTCAAACCGTCTGATATAGATTATGTTATCCTTTCCCATGCGCATATTGATCACTCCGGTCTACTGCCCCGCCTGGTAAGGAAGGGATATAAGGGCCCTATTTACTGCACCTCGGCCACAGCTGATCTTTGTCGCATTATGCTTCTGGACAGTGCTCATATCCAGGAAAAAGATCTGGAACGTATCAACAAAAGGAGGCTCCGCCAGGGCCGCCCGCTACTGGAGGAATTGTACAATGCCCAAGATGCCGAAAACACCATGGCCCTGCTGCAATCCGTTGCTTACGGGCAACCTTTCCATTTGGGAGACAATGCAGAAATCACCGTTGTACTCACAGATGCTGCGCATTTATTGGGAAGTGCTGCGGTGCACTTAACCATACCGGATAAGGGAACCTTTAAACAGTTGACCTTCACCGGCGACATAGGGCGGCCGGAAGACAGAATCCTAAGAAAGCCAGATATTTTTCCACAAGCTGATATCATCATTTGCGAGTCTACCTACGGCGACAGGCTTCATGAAAAAGAGATCGATATGCACGCGCACCTGCTTGAAGTTGTGAAAGCAACCTGTGTGGAACAAGGCGGAAAACTGATTATTCCTGCCTTCGCCATTGACCGCACACAGGAACTTATTTATGCGCTCGACCAGCTGTCCAGTTCCGGCCTGCTTCCGCGTATTCCTGTGTATATAGACAGCCCGCTAGCCATCCGTGCCACGCAGGTGATGAAGGAACATGACGAATGCTTTAATCCTGAAATTCTGGATTATATAGAAAAAGACGGCGATGCTTTCGCCTTCCCTAATCTGAAATACATTTCCGCAGTAGAGCAGTCGATGGCGCTGAACGACTCACGAGAACCCTGTATCATCATTTCGGCATCCGGGATGGCGGAGGCGGGCCGTATCAAGCACCATATTAAGAATAACGTTGGCGATGTACGTTCGACGATCCTTCTGGTGGGATACGCTTCGCCTAATACTTTGGCAGGCGCTTTAAAAAGGGGGGATAAACAGGTAAATATTTTTGGCGAAACATTCGACGTCAAATGCAAGGTATCCGTAATGGACTCCTTCTCCGGACATGGCGATTACAACGAAATGTTACGCTTTCTTTCCTGCCAGACCCCTTCCAGGGTAAAAAAAGTGTTTCTGGTACATGGTGAATACGAAACCCAGGTGGTTTTTAAACAGAAGCTGGAAGCCGTGGGTTTCAAGGACATAACCATTCCTGCCTTGTACCAGAATATAGAATGTTAGAAATTTTTATAAGTAATGTGGGCTATTTACTTTGCATAAACACAATAATTACTATTTTTGCGCTCCCTGACTGCAAGCCGAAGTGGTGAAATTGGTAGACATGCACGTTTCAGGGGCGTGTGGGAGTGATCCCGTGCGGGTTCGAGTCCCGCCTTCGGTACTAAGCCGAACTTTTGTGAGAAATCACTTAAAGTTCGGCTTTTTTCTTGTCCTAAATCACTGTTTATCTGAAAGATCAGAGCTGCTGCTTCATTGATTTTTGTGGTTCGATATCCACTTTCCGAAAACACCAGTTTTTCGGGGTATATCGAACCAATGATTTCACGCTTCTGATTTGTATCTGATCTTGTGTAGACAAGGTCGATGCTTGAAAGTGCGTTCACTGCCTTATCTAACATCTTTTGAAGATTTACAGGACTGTTGACACTCGTTGCCATCTCCGTTAAATTGGCTTCCAACCGCACAAGCTTTTCCTCAATTTCTGCTTTCATCGTCCGGTAGTCTTTTGGGTCAATATCAGAAGTCAACAAGAGTTCTCTTGCCTTACCAAGTTTACTATTCAGTGCATCGATCTGGTCGAGAACATGTTTCTTCTCGATTTGTGAATGCTTTGTCTGCCCGTTGAATGCTTTATTTACAGCCAGTTTAAAAAGCTCTGTCACACCTTTGTGAGGTTTAAACTTTTGAAGTTCTTTTACAAACTGATCGTTAACCACGCCGCATGTATATCTTGGCCCGCAGGAGGCCACACAGTGATAATAGTGGTACCTGCCGTTTCTGCCTTTCGAAGCGCTTGCCGTTAACAGCCTATGACAATTAGGACATTTCAGAAAACCCCGCAGCGGAAACATATCATTGGATATTTCTTTCACATTAGGCCGCTGTCTCTTCTTTTTTCCGTCAATCGAATCCTGTACTTCGTAAAACAGATTCTCGGATATCAGCGCTTCATGCTGCCCTTGCGCTAACCGGCTTTCTTCATCCTTGTAACCGGGTATGAAGATCTTACCGAAATAAAGCGGATTTTCGATTGCACGCCAGAAGCAGGTTTTGCTGCATCTGAGTCCTTTACGAACCGCCTGTCTTCTGACTTCTTCTACCGAATATATACCTTGCGCCAATTCTTCAAAGGCCCATTTTAAGACGGATGCCTGCGGCTGTTGTAGTGCGATGTATTTTCTGCCGCTTTCAGTGATCTTATTTATGTAACCCACCGGAGCTACACCCATATACCTGCCTTCCTTCCTAGCCCTTCTCATGCCGTGAAACGTATTGAGTGCCCGTCGGTCATTTTCCACTTCGGGTGCAGCCAGGTAAAAGGCCAGCATCATTTTATTTTCCGGAATAGAAAGATCCAGCGGCTGCTCAATGGCCTGGGGCTCCACGCCCAACCTTCTAAGTATACTGATCATCTGGTAGGCATCGCCCGCGTTGCTGCTGAACCTGTCCCATTTGGTAAAAAGAACCAGATCCACCTTGCCTTTTGATTTTTTCAGGTCCAGGAGCAACTGTGACCATTGAGGGCGGTTGAAGGTTTTGGCCGAATGGTCTTCATAAATCACCTTTCTAACCTCAATATGATTGATGCCACAATACTTTCTAAGCATTTCCTCCTGTCCTCTTTGGGAGTAGCCTTTATCTGCCTGCTCGTCCGTGCTGACACGGACATATAAATCTGCCGTTTTCATCTCAATACAGTTACATCATCAATAATTAAATAAATCAGATTTAGTTACAAAACATCATCCTTTAAATCTTTAAGACATTGATTTACTGCTATATTAGCCAATTTTTCCAAAAATTCCAAGATTTTCTTAGCCTGACTTTCTGTTACTTCGAGTCCTTCACGCCTTAAAACTTCCACCGCTTTTTGTGGAGATACCCTCTCTTTTTCTATCGCCTCCATCCTGCTCACCATGTTTTGGACCAACATGCCGGAAAATAATCTTTGATGGCCAGCAAGATCTTCCCGCGATACTTTCCGGAATAAAAAGAATCTAATTTCTTCTTTTTTATAATTAGACACGGTCTGACATTCCTAAATCAGACCGTGCTGTTTAATAATCAGTCCATAAAAACATGACCTTCGTACTGTGAATAGCCATCTAAAAATAGGTCCCTTGCATAAGCTTCGTAATCAAAATATCTTTGCAACAGCTCGGGCACGTCTGAGAGCATTCCCGTATCTTCAATGTACTGATAGGTAAACTCCAACTCCGGATCTTTCGATCGTGAAAAATAACCTTGGTAAGCATCTTCAAATCCTTGCAGTGTTTCATCTAAATCATATCCGTTTGAGGGCCATGATACGATCTTGGAACAGTAAATCTCAAATGCCTCCGCGCGTTCCTCACCCATTTCATCCGTCAGTTCAAAGTACTTGAATGTGTCCTCATGCAGACTGCATTCTGAAATCAGAAAATCCGGAATATATTCCCAATCCTGGAACATTAACTCAGGCAGAAATTCATTTCGGTGATATTCATAGCAGTCCTTGTAGAACGCTTGGCTATCAGAGTAGTCTGAGAGATCAAACCATTTACCGAAAAGTGATCCGTCGTTATACTGCCCGTAAGTTCCAACATAAATTTTTGGAATGTTTTCAAGATTTTTCATGATTGAAAGACTTTAAAAGTAGCTTAGCCCAGCGTTGTGCTCAGGGCAATCGCTATCTCCACTCAAAGAAAAAATGACGGGGTTCACCCCTTGGCTGCAAGAGTGGCCAGCGGTTTAAGGAGCGGCATTAAGCCGGGGGCGCCAAGCCGCGGTAAATAGCGGGCTACTCTTGTAGTCGTCATTTTTTGCTTTGTAACTTTCGTTGCTCTGACTGACAACCTGTGCGGCTGGTGCTTTTCTCAAAGCTTTGGACATTGCAGTTTAATCATTCGAGATATTCTACAGAATTTAAAGTCTGACCAAGTTACCTTTCAATATTTTTGTCCTTTAGCAGATTCCAAGCCTGTTATGGTCATTATCTGACAAGGTTATATTCGAGCAGCAAAAGAACGCCGGAATTGAATACGCCATAGGTTGCTAACCCAACTTTTCTTTTTGGGCGTTACATCCACTCCACCAAGAGAGAAATAAATTTAAGTATCCAAGATTCCGCATCCTCGTCAGGTTACTTTTCTCTACCCGAAAACGGGATTACTTCGCCATGCATAGTTTTTATATACCGAATCGTTAAATTTGTAAGTAACCATAAAAGTAAGGGTATGGCGGTCAAGGAAATGAGATATGAAAATGGGAGACTTTCGGGTCTTTTCATACCTATTGAAGATATAGAAGAACTTAAAGGCGACCTTAAAGGCGATTCACAATTTCTGAGTTATCTGGATGAAATTCTGTTCAAACAGCAGGAATCGGAATCGGCCTTACAGCAGCCTCTACCCAATGGTCTTTCTTTGCAGCAGACCAATGAAAGAACGGCGGAAGTAATCACAAATCTTCATAGAGAAGCCTTTTCCAAAGGAATCCCTATGTATTACCGGGACGCCAGGGCAACTCCCCCCAAAGAATTTATCAGGGCTAACCCCGACGGTTCAGAGGATTTGGTCTCATTGGATCTTTCGACTGCTGACTATACCTTAATAAAACAGTTAGTGCCTAAGGGAAAAGGAAGTTGGGCGTTTGTGGTTGCGGACAGGTAATTTCTCTACTTATGAAGCCGCAATTCTACATTCTAGGTGGTCCAAACGGAGCAGGAAAATCTACCGTAGGCCATTTACACGTTATTGCCGGTACCCATATTTTTAACGGTGACCTGATCTATGCTGCACTCCTCGAAAAATATCCTAATTACGACCCTGAGAAACTCAAGGGTGGCGTACCATCACAACTGGAAAAAGACAAGGCCGTAGCTATTTCCCAACAAAAGCATTTTGCCTTTGAAACAAATTATTCCACCGATCTGGCAAAAGAGCTCACCCAAGAGTTCAGGAGCAATGGTTATGAATCTACAATGATCTATTTTGGTATCGATGACCTGGAAAGCTCGCTTTCCAGAGTTAAAGTGCGTGTGTCGCTCGGCGGACATGATGTCCGGTTAAAGGATATCGCCTTCAATTTTTCAGAGGGTATTGTTAGAGTCAAAAAGGATATCAGGATTTTTGATAACGTTTTGTTTGTTGACACAAGCACCCTAGGAAAAGCGTCCGTGATTGCTTCATATCGTAAAGACACAGGAGATCATCTAATTCTTCAAGAGGACGTCAATTGGTTTAACCTCAATTTCAGGGAACAGATAATAGAAATGGCTCTTCAAAAGAAAAAAGCTCTCAAAACGCTGGAAAGGTTGCAAGCCGAAGAGGAAACATCAACCCAAAAAAAGCAAGGGAGAAAAGGGCCGAAGTTTTGAGATTTTATCCTTGACGGAAATCAGAATTTAAGACTCCACAACTCTAAACAGGAGACAATCTTATTTGACATTATTAGCAATCATCTGAAAAAATCTTATTAATATAAGACTCACAATACAATCCCATTTATATATGCTAATTCAAGCTGCACAAAAAGACATTTTGCTCACATACTTCGTAACTGAATGTAAACTAGGTAAATGGACTGAAAGGGGGCTAGGTGAACTCAATGAAAGCTTGGAAGAGGTTGATGAAGAGAAAGCTATGTATTTGTATTTTGAAAGGATAGGACTAATTAATTGCAGAGACAACGAATTTAGTTTTATGAGTGTATCCTTCAAAGTCAATGTGGAAGCCCATGACTTCTACAATCGTGGAGGTTTCTACGGACAGGAAGATCTGTTTAAAAAGAACGTCGAAAAGCTTCTTTTGGAAGTTGAAAGATTAGAAATAATTGACTCATCTGGGTATTTCGGAGAAGTTGACCACCTGATTCCGTGGCAAATTGACCACCTAATTAACTGGCGGCCGGTAGTAGAAAATGCTAGTAGAAGCGATTCAAAATTAGTAAATAAAAGTTATAATTATTCGTAGCTGGTTTCGAGCTCCGTTTTTCGTTTTCTTCTCATTGATTCCCCCTTTAATTCAACCCGGTGTGCATCATGTACTATACGATCTAAAATGGCATCAGCAATGGTTTTTTCTCCTATTACTTCATGCCATTTGCTAACAGGCAACTGAGAAGTAATTATCAGGGATGTTTTTCCGTGCCTGTCTTCTATGATTTCCATCAGTGCTGCCCGGCTCTGGGCATCGAACGGCTGGATACCAAAGTCGTCCAGGATAAGAAGTTGTTGCCGTTCTATTTTTGTAATTTCTTTGATATAGGATCCATCCGCCTTGGCCATTTTGAGTTTGGCAAACAATTTGGGAGTACTGGCATACATTACGCGGTAGCCAAGTATACATGCCTGATGACCAATCGCAGATGCTACATAGCTTTTACCGATTCCGGTACTGCCTGTGATCAGTAGGTTTTCATTTCGGCCAATAAAGGAGCATTCTGCTAGGCGCATGATCTGATTACGGTCAATACTTCTATCAGCATGATAGTGGATATTTTCGACCATGGCCTTATAGCGGAACCGTGCGTACAAGATCTGGCGTTCGACCCGACGGTTATTTCTGTCATCCCATTCAGCGTCAACTAGATGAGCTAAAAGCTCATCCGCCGTGTAATCATTAGTCTTTCCACTTTCCAGGCTACTTTTAAAGGCATGGAACATGCCGTAAAATTTTAGCTTGCGTAACTTTTCCAAAGTGTTTGTGTTCATTTTTATTAATTGTTTAAAGGATTATTGATAATAGTCTTCGCCTCTGATATTATCGTGTTTGGGCATGGGTAATTCGTCTGCAAACAGGCTGTCTTCATATTGATCCATATTTTTTTCCAGTATAGTCTGGATTGTTTTATAGTTGTAGATACCATAGCTTAAAGCCCTTTGGCACGCGCTGATCAGGCGTTGTTCACCAGCTTTCTTCGCAAAAGAGAGGATACCAATACAGGAGCGGTAGGCCTGTTCGGGATGCTGTTTGCGATCCAGGATTTTAAGAATATACAACCTGACATCTTCATGGATCGAGGAAGCCCACTCCAAGAATCGATCTGGTGTCCAGTCTGTTACGAAGCGGTGTGTACTGGCCAGATGTTCTTTATCGGTAGAATAATTATAGGGACTTTTAAGCCTTTTATGAAGGGCGATACGTTCGTAATGATAATATGCTTCAACCACAGAATTGGAATACAACAACTTGACTTTCTTGCCGATAAACCGGTATGGGACACTATAATAGTGCTTGTCAACGCTCAGGCAGACATGTCCGTTCTTCATTACAGTGGCATGTAGCTGTTTTTTGAACTCATAATGCAGGATCGGAAGCGGGGCCAGAGCACTGCGCTCAATTTCTTCAAACTGGAGTCTGCGACTGTAATTACGGCCCCGAAGCAGTTGGTTATTATGAGCCTCGAGAGCAATCAATATAGCTGCGTTTAACTCTGTCAGTGAGTTGTAAACCTGCTTTCTTAAAGGCGCATAAATACGGCTGTAAACGATTTTGACAGCACCTTCCACCAACGCCTTATCTCTTGGCCGGTAAGCGCGTGCAGGTAATATCGTAGTCCCATAATGATCAGCAAAATCGGCAAAGGCCTCGTTCAGCGTAGGTTCGTATTTATTGCTTTTTATAACAGCAGCTTTAAGGTTATCCGGAACAATTGCTGCCGGCACACCACCGATATAATGAAGTGCATTCTCGCAAGCTGCGATCAGATCTTCTTTTTGCTGGCTACTGACTGCTTCCACGTAAGTGAGTTGACTCGCTCCCAGGATAGCCACAAACACTTCAACCTCAGTTAATTCACCAGTCTCTTTATCTACAATACTTAATTTAACACCTGCAAAATCGATGTACAGCTTATCGCCGGCCTTATGGTCCTGATGCATCACAGGGTTAACGCGGGCCTTCCATTTGGTCAGATGAAAGCAAAACTGGGTATAAGCAAATCCTTCCGGAAATTCCTTTTTATAGGCTTCCCAAAGCATATGACGGGTAACACCTGTCCGTTTTAATTCTTTGTCTATTTGCGGAAAACAACGTTGCAGATTCAACAATCTGTCTTGCGGTGGCTGCTGTTTAACCGTTCCGAAAAAGTCATCCAGCTCTTTATCATTCAGGCTGTTGATCTGTTCAAAGGTAAGTCCGCTCGCATCAAAAGTGGTCATGTACTTCTTAGCGGTATTGCGGGAAACACCTGTCTGTTCCGCTATCCAGAGCTTGCTGCGGCCCTGGCTGTACATCCGTAAAATCTGTCTTATTTTGCTCATGCTGATTGTCGAATTGGCCATACCTTTTACACGATTGGTTCGTGCCAAAAATATGGTTGATTCTACAGCATTTTCTAATCTCTCAGGTGGTCAGTTTACTCCGGAATCAGGTGGTCAGTTTGATCCGAAATGGGGTGGTCAATTTCGCCCGGAACAGGTGGTCAGTTTAAACCGAATTGGGGTGGTCAGTTTCACCGAATTTTCCAATTAAATGGCTCAAAAGCTTTAAATCTTCCAGCAAATGGTTCGAGATTTGTCCCAGCGGGATCACACAAACGTCTTTGTCGTGATCCCGCTGGGATTCGAACCTTAAAAAAATCCACGGGGCATTGCCTAAAACATTTCCCCTGTCAATACATCAATGTCTAAATAATTTGGATATTGTTTGTAAATCATCGAGGAATTGGTTCGACAACTGTTCGGGAAGGGGTACTAAGCCGAACTTTTGTGAGAAATCACTTAAAGTTCGGCTTTTTTCTTGTCCTAAATCACTGTATATCTGAAAGATCAGCTCTGCCGCTTCATTGATTTTTACAGTCCCCCCCTATTTCAGAAACTCTTCTGGAATTGGGCTGCCTTTCAAGAGCTGCTTAACGTCTTCGATTTTATCCTGTACAGCTTTTGGCGCAACATAATGCTTCCCAGCGAAAGGATCTATCTTCTCCGCGAAACCTGTGATTTTCTTCTTCTTCAACTTAATAGCAGGCTTATGTTCTACGTATTCGATGTTAGCGTGTACATCTCTGTTAGCAGAACCCAGTATAGTAACACCATCTACTCTTAAGCATTGTGCTGTAAGAGGTTTTGAAAGATCTGCTGCACATTTATAAGGCGTAAAACCATCACGAAATATCAGCCTAGCTGTTGCTTGCTTCCTCTCTTCCGGTTGAAGTGTTTGATTAGTCATGTTTTCTACTATCTACACTTGTTCTTCTACTTCTTTCTTCAAACTTAACAAAAAGGCATCATAATTAGTGCGTTCTCTAAATATTTCCCATCTTCCTGTCCAGTTGGGATACTTACCTAGTATATTACCTTTACCATCCTTATCAGCAACAAGTGCTCTGATATCATAATGCTGTGATAAGAAGTCGTGGTACTTATTTATCCCCATCTGGTATTTCCTAGTTCTCTTCCTTGGTAAATCATTGCCATCTTTATCTTTGATAACTGTACCTGCTGCTATTAGTGTTGCATCAGGGTTTTGTGCCAAGAACTCTAAGCCTATCACTCCTGCAGTTGCAAGTATCTTCTCATCATCACCGTTCTTCGTCTCGATCCTATCGCTCCATTTCCCTCTCTTGTCCAATACAAGTAGGGCCAGATTGAATATCTGCTTATTTTCGAAGACCCGATCCACGGACACAAGCATCGGAAAATATCCATTTTCACCTTCGCTGTAAAAAAGGTATGCATTTTCACTTTGCTGTTCGGTCTGATACCTTTCTAACTCCATGCCTTCGTTTTTGGAAATGAGATCCCAAATCTATGGAAAAAATCTCCCCATTTGCACTTTTCGATTGTCCCAGGGACACATACACTCTATCCATTAACTTTGGTAGGATTTTTGAAATTTACTGGATTTTCTTTATCTAGTGATTGTGAATCGAGATAACTTCCTTCTTGGCCTTGCCGGACTTCGATTGTCTGTAAAAAAAATTGCATATTCAATAATCTGCTGCGCCTGTCTATACGTTTCAGTCACTTTACTGTCTTGCAAAGACGAACAGAGAAATTCGGCGGCAAAAGTCCGCATTGTTCAATCTGACAATGGCTATGCTATTCTGCGCAATGGGAAAGTATTCGAGATTAAGGGAGCAAGCGGAACATCAAACTTCCAAACGCTTCATGAGGCTGGCGGGAATTGTCTTCGTGTTTGGGACACACTGCACCTTCGCCAGATTCTAGACAGTGCGTACGCGAACGATATTGCGGTCATAGCAGGCCTTCCCATCCAAAATAGTGATCAGACCGAACTTTACAATGATCCTATTAAAACTTTAAGACAATTATCTAAATTTCAGTCAGTTATTGATAGACATAAGAATCACCCCGCGCTTTTAATGTGGTGCCTGGGTAACGAGCTGGACTTTCCCTACAAACCTTCTTACAACAGTTTTTACGCTGCATTCAACGCGATCACAAAAATGATCCGCCGGATAGACCCTGATCATCCGATCACCACCACCGTCATGAATTTTAATAAAAAATACATTACAAACATTCAGCTCCGCTGCGACATTGATGTGGTTTCCTTTAATATTTTCAGCAATCTAGGCCTCCTGAGAAAAGATCTCAGCGAATTTTCATGGTTTTGGAACGGCCCCTATATGTTGTTGGAATGGGGAACCGATGGGCCCTGGCCTGGATGCCAAAGCACTGCATGGGGCGCTTTCATTGAGTACCCAAGCAAAAAGAAGGCTGACATTATCCTACATCGTTACCGACAACACATGCCGCTGGAAGACCCTCGCCTGATAGGCAACTTTATATTTTTCTGGGGGAGCAAACAAGAAACTACCCATACCTGGTTCAGCATATTTGATGAACACGGCAGAAAGTCGGAGCCTGTTGCAATAATGCAATACATTTGGAAGAGAACCCTTCCAGACGAGCACTATCCGCAGATCCGTTATATGCTGCTCAATCACAAGGGCGCCGGCGACAATATCTTACTCAATCCAGGACAAACAATGCTACCTGAACTGGTCATGCATGACAAAGACAGCGTCATGTCCGTCAATTGGGAAATATTCAAGGAGGATTGGTATAAAGAAAATGGACAAAACAATACGCGCAAGCTTATCCCTCTTGATACGAAATTTGAGACCGACGGGAAACTTACCACTCTGTTTAAGTCGCCTATGGAGGAAGGCCCCTACCGTATTTTTGCAAAAATATATGACTACAATGGCAACTTCGCAACCTGCAATACGCCTTTCTATGTTATGAGTGATCGATGAGGCACATTTCAATCACACCTCCAACAAAGAAAGAGCTTATCACACTTCGGGTGATGATCTTGATTGGATGCGTTGCAATAGTCTTTTTTCTTTACAGTGTTCTGAACCGCGCCGTGCACGGATACGCGCCGCTCTATTGGATGCTGATGGTAACGTTCCTTTTCACCTGCCTTAAACTGCTTTACGAATGGTACCTTTATCTTTATATTACTGTTCCAGCGACTCCACCACTGACCAGCGATTTCACGGTTGACGTATTCACAACTTTCTGTGCGGGTGAGCCTTATGAGATGATCCTGGAAACACTTAAGGCAGTTAAAGCAATCACCTATCCCCATGAAACCTACCTGTGTGATGAAGCAAATGATCCCTTCCTAAAAGAGGTTTGTCATCAGCTAGGCATTCATCATATCACCAGGACTTGTAAGACAGATGCAAAAGCAGGAAACATTAATAATGCCTTAAAACAGTCAGCGGGTGAGTTATGCCTCGTTCTGGACCCGGACCATGTCCCTGCTGCCGATTTTCTAGACCACGTTGTTCCACATTTCGTCAATCCTCAAATCGGTTATGTCCAGGTTGTCCAGGCTTACAGAAACGCAGACGAAAGTCTTATCGCCAAGGGGGCAGCCCAGCAGACCTACCAATTTTACGGGCCAATGATGATGACCATGAACAAGTATGGAACCGTACAGGCTATTGGCGCCAATTGCACCTTTAGACGAACTGCCCTTGATTCAATTGGCGGGCATGCAGCAGGTCTTGCAGAAGATTTACACACCTCTATGCGCCTTCATGCGAAAGGATGGAAGTCGGTGTATGTGCCGGAAGTTGTAGCACGCGGGCTGGTGCCGTCGACGCTTTCTGCCTATTACAAGCAACAATTGAAATGGTCCAAAGGTGTTTTCGATCTATTTGTTACGACATATCCTAAACTGTTCAGCCAGTTTACCTGGAGGCAAAAACTGCATTATGCCTTGCTTCCGATGCATTACATGTCCGGCATAATTTACCTGATTAATTTTCTGATCCCGGTTATCGCACTTTGTTTTGGAGCAAGCCCTATGCACATGGATATCTCCGAATTTGGTCTGGCTGTTTTTCCATTAACTGCATCCATTGTATTGATCCGGCTTTTTGTCCAATGGTGGGTGATGGAAGACGAAGAACGCGGTTTTCACATAGTTGGGGGTTTACTGCTGATCGGCAGCTGGTGGATATTTATTCTTGGCTTAATTTACACAATCGTCGGGAAAAAAGTGCCTTACGTGCCCACGCCCAAAGACGCAAATGAAGCCAACAACTGGCCGCTCAATATCCCTAATCTCATTGTGCTGGTTATTTCTGCTATCGCAATAAGTTACGGATTACTCACAGACTGGAACCCTTACAATCTGGTCATGTCCGGTTTTGCCGGACTGAATTGCCTCTTTATGTGCTTTTCGATTGCGGCAAGCCGTCAGCAGCAGTTTCGGCTCTTGAGGGCAAATCATCGCTGGCTAGATGCACTGATGGGCCGGGTACAAGTTGTAAAAGGTATCTTATGGACGTTAAGGCGCCAGCTTTATACCGGCCTGCGCAACACATCCATGCTGGTCATGCTGCTGCTGCTCGGTGTCTGGATCTATAGCGCAAAGTTTAAGTTTCTGGGAAATGAACCGGGGTTTGACAGAAATGAAATTAATAAAATGCCCAGTCAGAACCCACCTGGAGATAATCCAAATAAAGCCGAAAAGCAGTATAATCAAGTCTCAATTGACCGCGGGTCTTGTCAAATAGATTCTAGTTCTTTGACTTCATTTACAGGAGCGCATGGAATAAATTATTTAAAAGGCTCTGATTGGAAAAACGAATATCAGGCGTTTACAAAAAAAGAACTCGTCGCAGATTTTCAAGAAATGAAAAAGATTGGCATTAACACTGTCAAGTTCTACGGCCCAAGCTTTTACGATCATAATATACTCAGCGTTGCGGGCCAGCAAGGAATGAATCTTCATTATGGATTTTGGGTACCAGATAACCTTAACTTTGCAAAGGACAAACAAAGTTTAGAAGCGTTAACCCAAAAAATATTACGAGTCATAGGCAAGAATAAAGCAAACAAGAATATCATTTCCTGGAACCTTGGAAATCCTGTCTTTCAGAATTTGATCCTGTATCATCGGCAATCGGATCTGGTTCATCAGCAGGATGCATATCTTGTTTGGCTTAAAAAGCTGATTTTGCAAATGAAAAATGCTGATCCCACACGCGAGATCACATTAGACATTGAGGTATCTGAAAAGATGCTTGCCGTCGTTGCGAGGATAAGCGCTGCCATACCAGAAATCGGATCTTATGGACTCGTATATAACAATAACACGCCCGATTTTACCATCCCGACCCACTTTCCACATTTCATCAGTTACGCCGAATTCGATGTATATAATAAACTTTCGGATGATTCTGCCGGTATATTTATTTCAAATTGGCAGGATAAACATACTTATGAGCGTGTAAGTTTTGATGGGGTCAAAGACCAGGCTGGCCGCAAAAAAAATGTATTTTTAAAGCTTGCCGCCAAATGGAAAGGTGGCGAAGAACCAATGGAATCACCAAAAATCAAAATACTGAGACCCGCTGCCTCGACCGTTGCCGGCTCAGTTCTTGACTATCATGCAGTAATAAAAAGGGATGAAAATTGGTCGTTGGCAAAAAACATTAAGACCAATCTAAAATTTGAATGGAAGCTGGTGCAAATGGATGATTTCTTCAACCTCATTTCCTCGAAGGACGTGGGTAACGGCACTGATCTTAGCCTGCGAATACCCAATGATCCGCTCACTTACAGGCTTTACTTGTTTGTGCTCAATAATGACCTGGTGATAGATATTATTGATTCCAGCCTCAACACACCGCTTACCCTGCCTGCCAAATCATCGGGCCGTTGATAAGGTTTTTACAAAATGCTGAAAGGTTTGTTTGCTCACACTCCAGTCTGGAGCTGGAATATCACCCCAGACTTTGGGGTTATCGACTAGATTGAAATAGCTGACCCCTTTGATCTCGGGGGCATTACCAATGATTTTGGCCGCTTTTTCCAACCATCTTTTCTGGAAATCTTCCGGGCCCTTCACACCAAATTCAGTGATGAAGATTGGCTTCTTTACCAGCCGCATCCGGTAACGTTTGCGATTGTAAACGGTCTCGAAAGACTCCTGTTGCTCAGGATCTGTAATATTTTTATCAGGCAAACCGTATATGGCGATGCTGATGTAATCCACAACATCATCACCGGGCCACCATTCAATTGCGCCCCGGTCGCCAGCCGGCCCCCACACTTTTTTAATGCGCCTATTTTTTGACCCGTTAAAATGCATAAAATACCGAAAGGCTTTAATATAGAGTACCGGATCCTGGCTCTGCCACGCATACCTGTGGATCGGGATCTCCATTTCGTGTGCAAAACGCAGGTAAACGGTGCGTTTACTGGTTGAAAGCACACGGTAGATCTCAGCAAACTCAGCATCATAAATGCCGTTAATAACATTGCTAAGCACATTTGAATCTTTTTTGACTGCTGCATTATGCCACGGCTCTACGCTCACAATTACGTCGTGCTGGCGAGAAACGATTGCATTGAAATCCCTTTCGAACTGCCCGTTCTGCACATTAATCAGATCAACAAAAACATGTTCTGCACCAATCAGTCCGGAATTGACCAGCAATTCTTTTGGATCATACACACCGACCAGCGGTGCTCCCCTCTGAGTAACCTTTGAAGTGCTTGCAGTGTCTTGTGTCTGATACAGAAGCTTAGCATTTAGCCGCGTACCTGCAGCAGCTTTTGCCAATGCCGCTTTAAGATCAGCCTCACTGCCGGTTCCTGCATTTATTACAAGCACCGGCTTTCCAAACATCCGCATTCGCTGTATTTTCCGTCTGACATTCTCCTCAAGGTCCTTGACATCCGGGAAGGCAGTCGCTGCCGATTCTGACTTACCGTTGATCGTCACGCTTATGTAGTCCACAAAAGCAGGTCCAGGCCAATATTCATCTGAACCAGGGTAACCCGCTGGCCCCCACACAAATTTTACCGCCGGAAAAACGGACTTAGCTAATTTACAAAAGTGATTAAATGCTTCAATGTAGTCATTTGGCGCCTGGTATTGCCAGGGATGCAGCTTCACAGGAACTTCCATCTCTGGATTCCAGCGCAAATAGATAGTACCAGACCTCTTCGCCAATGCCAGGCAAAACGCCTCGATCTTTGCGTCATAATCCCCTTCACGCACCTCTTCAAGCAAATTCGGTACCGAAGCAAAGTCGGTTCCCGGCATTAAAATAGTAATGATCAGATGCTCTGCTTGCGGGATTTGTGCAATCAATTTGTTGATTGACCCCGCATCAGCGTGCTTATCAAGTTTCAAAAAGTAGTGTGAGAATGAATACGTCATTTTCTGCTCATTGAGCTCGAAAGTGCCAATGACAGGTTCATGAGATGTTGAGTCCAGAGAATCGCGGGATATTATGGAAGACGATTTCAATTTTTGAATGAAGAGAACCAGCAAAAATGTCGAAATAACCCCTGCTGAAATCATTAAAATCCTGGAGATTTTCATACTGTGACCCAACGTTTGTTACAGAAGCCAATTTAATGTTTTTAAAGTCGGATCGAATTATATGAGTGCCATTTAATCAATAAAAACCTGGCAAGGGGAAAGCAGCATCCGATATTGCCTTAACATTCGGCTCCCCGCAACAATTAAAGATTGAAAAGTAACCGATTGATCCGTTCGAGCGGTTTTTTTTACTAGCTTTCGGACAACATTAATCCCACCAGTATGAAGCGGTACGCGCTATTCTTGTTATTCGCCATTGTTTCTTGTAAAAAGGAAGCGAACCCCGACCTTGCAAACGGCTTCGTCGGCAATTATTACTTTAAAGAAAAGACGCCGCTTTCCGTCATCGAAACGATTTGGAAAATTTCCAGGATAGACAACAACCACGTCAAGATAGCAATCGAAGAAAATACTGACTACGCGGATACCACACCAGATGAGCAGGAGGTTATGACGATGAATAATGTTTTCGTGGAATTTCAGAACGCATTGATATTCAACAGCGAGTATGAATTAAATGGGAACAAGGGTCTGCTGACAGGTACTGCATTACTTCTGGGAGATACGCTCAGCTACGATATCATTGCCACAGAAAAGGACGTTTCCCTAGCAATATCAAAGGTGGTTGTTCGGCGATAATCTCCTGATTACCAATCTGATTCAATTGTGTTACATCAGGTTTGATAATAGATCCGCTAATATGAAAATAATCTGTTTTTTATGTTTTGCAGTATTTCTGTTTTCCTGCACAAAAAGGAACGTCCTGCATACCGAAAGTATTTTATCCGTACATCCGGTTTTTCAGGACACTTCTCACAATCACTGGCAAGGATATAGGGTCAAAAAAGAATTGATTCCGTATGATGTAAATAACGGTTATGTAAAAGAGTATTTGTCAAGAAATCTGAATAACATTAATTCCTTTAAAGAAGAAGAAAATTTAAGCCGGATAGCTGATAAAATTAAAAATAGCAAAACCAATAAGTATTTTCCAATCAAGGTTATCCCGCTCAACGAGTTTGGCTATGTCCGATTAACAAATAACAAAACCATTCTTTACGGCCTGATGGGAAACTCAGCATTCATCGATTTAACCAATAATAAAGTATACATGAGATAAATGCTCCGCCCGTTGGTGTATTTTAAAGAATAACTTTTATTCAAAACGCCAGTTGAGGATATATCTTAAACCCCGGCTAAACCCTTGGATATAGGAATTTCCATGATCGTCATTCAGATGTTCGGTTTTGAATTTCAGGTGATTCTGGTCATGGGATTGATAGAGGTACTTTCGGAAAATCGAAAAGTCTGCCTGCATATCTGCGGCCACATCCTCCATAAATCCATACGCCACATCAGAAGAAGCCAGGTAAAGTCTCTTTTTGTCCAGATTTTGCCGTAAAAGGGTATCCGTTTCGGAATACATATTTTTAAGACTGGGATCTGTGGCAAGGTAACCATCAAACATGGATGGGTTGGTTAAAAGTGTATGAACGACAAAAATACCTCCATGAGAATGCCCGGCAATATATCTTACCCCGCTTGTTTTAAAATTTTTCTCTATAAAAGGAAAAACTTCCGTTGACAGAAAGTCCGTAAAGTTTTTTGATTCACCTCCCATTTTTGCAGGCAGATAATCCCGTTTCCTTGCCTGAGGGTTTGGATTACTGATTCCCACAATAAGCACTTTCGGTATTTTAGTTGTAATGTAAAAATACGAAATGATGCTTTGAGCCAAGGCAAATCGGTATTCAGCATCCAACACGTAAATTACCGGAAGGTTACCTGTCAAGGTATCATATCCGGGAGGTTTATTGATGTAGATTTCTCTCTCTTCCTGCAAAATCTTTGAATGCAGGGTTAATATTTCTCCTGTTTTTATTTCCTTATGCTTACCCATTTGAGGTTGCGCCAAAAGCGTAACTGTCAGGAACGTGCCTACGAATACCATCAAAATCAATTTTGCTTTCAAAAGTACATTAGTTTGGTTTTTCATTTAATTGAGTTGTTGCTGGTTACCATTGGTTTATGGCTCTTATTTTCAGAATATTCTAATACACACCTTACTTATCTTAAATATAGCTATTTACCAGTCTGGAAAACCCCGGTATATCTAAAAACTCCTATTCTCCGGTCGTAATCAAATTTCCTGAGTTATTTAATAGACTTTTCTAGCCAGACAGAAGTATCCTTAGCGTCAAATCTTAATCTACCAGCGCACATGTTACGCATTTTTCTTATACTGTCTACAGTACTTTTTAGTATACTGCCCGGGATGGGGCAAAGGTCTTCCTCCGAAAATCTTGTCGTGATTGTCCTGGATGGCATGCGCTGGCAGGAAGTATTTGCCGGTGCAGATTCGGCTTTGATCAACAATCCCTCCTTTACCCGTAACAAAAATCGCGTTTTAAGCCGATTCTGGGACGCAGATCCTCAAATCCGAAGGAAAAAGCTCTTTCCATTCTTCTGGCGGACCATTGCAACATCCGGCCAGTTGTACGGCAATCGTTGGCAGCAAAGCTATGTAAACGTCCGGAACCCTTATCAGCTCACTTATCCCGGTTTCAGTGAAATGCTGACAGGACATGTGAATCATGAGATCAGTTCCAACCGGTTGGTCACCAATAAATCGACCAACGTACTCGAGACGATTAACGCACAAAAGGGTTTTGAGTACAAAGTGGCGCTCTTTGCTACTTCGGATCTTTTTCCATTTCTGATGGATAGAAAAAATAGTAAGGTATATGTTAATGCCGACAGCGACTCTCTGGCTTTCGCAGCACCGGAGTTCATGCTGCTGAACGAAATGCAGCACCTTACCGCTAAACCGACAACCGAACGGCCCGATCTGCTCACTTATTTTGCTGCAAAAGAGTATGTAAAAAAATACAAACCTCGGGTGCTGTATCTGGCAATGGGTGAAACAGATGCCTTTGCGCACGAAGGAAACTACGATCAATACCTTGAAACTGCATTAGCGCAGGATAAGATGATCGAGCGTTTCTGGACAATGATCCAATCCATGCCGCAATACAAGAACAAGACCACACTGCTGATTACCTGTGATCATGGCCGTGGCGATGCGGCGAAACAGCAATGGACCTCACATGGACCAAACATTCCGGATTCGGGGGAAATCTGGATTGCTGCAATGGGGCCGTCTACCAAGGCCTATGGCGAGATGAAAGGACATCCGGCTATTTACCAGGAGCAGCTGGCTGCAACCATGGCAGCTGTACTGGGACTCCCTTACAAACCTGCTACACATATCGCCGCTCCGCCTGTTGAATCAATTTTCAGTTTTAAATAACAAAGGAATACCCGAAGTCGCTTGAAGTAAATTTTAGTAATTTGAGCACCCGGAATAGCAAATCCATCCAACCCATTTAATATTCTACCGCTTATGACCGAAACAGAAATATACATCCGCCAAACCTCCGATGCTTACGAATGGGTCAATAAATTGGTTGGGACAACTCCTGTTGAGAAATGGAAAATCATTCCAGATATTATTGAAACCAGTATCGACTGGCAGGTGGGGCATTTGATTATCAGCCATTACTTCCACTCCATTATGGTCATCCGAGGGCACCAAATGGATATTCTCAAGCAGCTTCCGATCAAAGAATATAGTACCTGGTTTACGGAGACATTCCCCTCCTACTCCGAAGGAAAAACAGACTCCCTGCAATTATGGGACGATTTGAAATTTATGCAACGAAGATCTTTGGAAATTCTGGCCGCTCTGTCGCCGACAGAACTGGATAATCCGCTTGAACCAACGCCCACACCTCACCCCATTGCCCTGACCAAGCGCGAAGCAATTGAGTGGAACATAAAGCACACCATGTACCATTGCGGGCAGATCGGTATCCTCAAGAGGGTTGTTGACCAGCGTTACGACTTTGGGCTGAGGCTTGCCAAATGAAAAATAAACCAAGGGATCCGGTGCTGATCATGAAAAGATAAGCCCCCAGGCAAGTACTTTGACTGCTTTGCCTAAAAGACGTCAACCTGCGGTTATTTTTTTCACAACAAATGTGGCTCATAAGCTGCCCTTGTTAAGTCCTGAGACGAGGTACCAGCCTGTGATCCTATGTTTAAAACGTATAAACGTCACAGCTTGGCTTTTTCAGCTTAACCAGCCGTAACAAAGGCTGCTGATAGACCGTATCAATATTTTCCCTGGGGATAAGCTCTCTTATCAGATTCGCATCATCGGCAAGGATATAATCATAGCAAAATGGTTTCTTCGCATTCTCAAGCACAGAAAGTTCCTTTCGATACCGTATGTATTTCATCATGCCGGGATTCTCTTGTTTCTCCGCCATAGCTGCCCAATAATGATAAAAGCCAACATCTCTCAGAAATAAGATCCCTACATTTTTATGGTTGAAATTCATGTGATCAAGCAGGGGCCCAAAGCTCTGGTAATTCGCCAGATGACTTAAAAAATAACCCTTCGCACGAGATGTTCTGAAAACCGTAGCATTTCGGTCTTCATCATAATATCCGTATTTTTCCAATATAGAAAAAACCTTTCTTCTCTCCCAGTAACCGGAGGGCCATTGTTTTAAAGGGTGGCAATCATTTCCATCCTTAAATAAGTAATATTCACTCAAATGCTTGCGGAACATTTCAAGCCTGAGGCTGTCCTGATAACAAATGGCCACAGGAATATGCGCAACTGCCTTCTGAGTCAGATAAACAACAGGAACCAGCGCTTTGTTCGGATTACCATATACGAAGAGACTTGACATGACCAGGAAGGGGATGACCAGAAATTCAATCCTCCAGCGGAGTACATCGCTGTAAATATAGCTCACCAGTACAATGCCCATCGCGAAAAACGGCATGTGGGTTCGGCTGCTCCATAATTGGAATTTAAGCAGGGTACAAAAAAGAACAAAACCCAAAAACGAACACACCCAGAACCACTTTATAGTGCGTGCTCCCGAAATAAAGAAAACAAATACTCCTCCAACAAGAATCAATAGAAAATGAAAGGTATTAGGAACCATATCTTCATGCACAGAATACCTTACCCGAAAGCGGTCTAACCTCAAAGCGGGGTCATCAATGTCTACGCCCATTTTATCATGGAGGTTTCTCACCACTTTTTCAATAGAAAAATTAACCGCCGTACTCGGGATATTCAGGTGCAGGCTTGCATTTTTTACTATACCGGATACCGTAAAGAGAAAAGAATGCTTGTCCGAAGGTATTTTCTCAGCAAAGAGCCGGCTATCTTCCGGCGGGCTCATAATATGGCCCAACAATTGGTAGTTTCTGCTAAAAAAAGGCGCGAAAGTGACCAGCAGGATCACAATAGCTGTGATAACTACCTTAACCGCGTAAGTAAATCTATATTGTATGAGAATACAAACTGCAAAGTAGACCGTAAACGGAATCGCGAAAATCAGGACAGGGTATTTGGTAAAACCACCGAGCGATAGCGATACAAGCATTGCCGAAAGTGTAATCCAGGATCGCTCTTCGAGTAAGCTGTACCCGAAATAAACATAGGCAATAAAGAAAAAACAGGCCACGTAATCTACCTGCACACTTGTACTTTCGAAAATGCCAATGGGCAGGGTGAGCAACAATAGGCAGGCAAGTAGCTGAGTATCTGTTTTCAACCCCAATTTTTTGACAAGCAAGCTAATTAGAGACAAGGAACCAATAAAGGAACCAAATTGAATGAGTCCTGAGAAATAGTCGGAACCTGATAATAGAAATGTCTGAAGTACCAGGTATTCCGCAAATACATTCAGATACAGCTGAAAAATGTGTTGGGTGGGAAAATGTCCAAGATTACCATTATCAATCCAGAACAGCACACGGTTCAGGTGATAGCTGTGACCATCAAAGTTGTTTGCAGGGGCGTAAACCGCCAGAAAAAATAACGGAATGACTATTAGCAACAAACTCACCCAGGTAATGATTTTATTGGAAACACTAAGTCCTTTAAGGCGACTGATTGCTTTAAGAAGGAGCAGATCGTCCAATCGTATTTTTCCTCTTCTGTTGAGATACCAGAGAAAAGTACCAGACAATATGACCACTAAACTCCAGAATATACTAGCCGAAACCTGCCCTATTGCGTCAAAAAAAGAAAAGAGTTCACTGTAAAAAAAGGTAATGATTCCGTTTGCGATCAGAGACAGGACTATTGATAAACGAGCTCTCGTATAAAGGCCCCTTTCTGCCATGTTAAGAAAAAAAAGGCAAAAGAGCAGGAAAAATGAAGATAATAACAAAAAGATACCCATAAAAATATGTTTTTGAAGTCAACCATTAGTAATGGCATTCCTTAACGAGTGTTTCGCTTTTACCATTCCTGACCAGATCCGTTGTCTGGGTTATCTGACAAGCACAAAAAATCCATCCTTTTGAGACGGGCTTTTAGATTTAATAATTGTGGCGGCTAGACTACGCGTCCCGGACTGCGCGTCCCGCCTACTTTACCAGATCGGACCGCGCAAGTTTGACCCAAGAGAGCGTCTCCCGGTATCATCGGCGGTTCGGGGCCGAGCCACGCTGGCTAGGCGCCCCCGGCTTAGGCAGCCCCGCTTAACTTCTCTGTTCGGGACGGGGCGCGTAGCCTGGGAAGAGGTGAACACCAGGCCAATGGCTCAAATGAAAAAAGCCCATCCTTTTGAGACGGGCTTTTTCTTCTTATGGTATTGTGGCGGCTACCTACTTTACCAGGTTTGACCCAAGTATCATCGGCGGTTCGGGGCTTAACTTCTCTGTTCGGGATGGGAAGAGGTGAACACCCGGCCAATAGCCACCAACAAGATCTTTTGAGTCATAAGTATTTAGTTCAGAGTTCGCAATAATCATATTAACTACTGCTTACTTAAAACTGTTTACTTAGTTTTCATGTCATATTGGAAGTAGAAGAGATAAAGAATGATATTAATAATGCAAGCTGTTGGGTAATTAGTACTGCTCAGCTCAATGTGTTTCTACACGTATACCTGCAGCCTATCAACGTCGTAGTCTACAACGACCCTTATGTGGAAGATTCATCTTCGGGCTAGTTTCGCACTTAGATGCTTTCAGCGCTTATCTATTCCCCACATAGCTACCCGGCCATGCTACTGGCGTAACAACCGGCTCACCAGCGGTGGGTCCACCTCGGTCCTCTCGTACTAAAGGCAGCCCCCGTCAATCTTCCTACGCCCACCACAGATAGGGACCGAACTGTCTCACGACGTTCTGAACCCAGCTCGCGTGCCACTTTAATCGGCGAACAGCCGAACCCTTGGGACCTTCTCCAGCCCCAGGATGTGACGAGCCGACATCGAGGTGCCAAACCTCCCCGTCGATGTGAGCTCTTGGGGGAGATCAGCCTGTTATCCCCGGCGTACCTTTTATCCTTTGAGCGATGGCCCTTCCATACAGAACCACCGGATCACTATACCCTGGTTTCCCACCTGCTCGATCCGTCGATCTCGCAGTCAAGCCTGCTTGTACTATTGCACTCCACACACGGTTACCAAGCGTGTTGAGCAGACCTTTGGAAGCCTCCGTTACACTTTTGGAGGCGACCACCCCAGTCAAACTACCCACCATGCACGGTCCTGCTCATTGAGCAGTTAGATCCCAGGCCAGCGAAGGGTGGTATTTCAACGTTGGCTCCCCGATGCCTGGCGACACCGGCTCACAGCCTCCCACCTATCCTACACATCCCTGACCCGAAAACAATGCAAAGCTATAGTAAAGGTGCACGGGGTCTTTCCGTCCCGTGGCGGGTAAGCGGCATCTTCACCGCTACTACAATTTCACCGAGCTCACGGCCGAGACAGTGCCCAGATCGTTACACCATTCGTGCAGGTCGGAACTTACCCGACAAGGAATTTCGCTACCTTAGGACCGTTATAGTTACGGCCGCCGTTTACTGGGGCTTCGATTCAATGCTTCTCTTGCGATGACATCCCCTCTTAACCTTCCAGCACCGGGCAGGTGTCAGGCCCTATACGTCAACTTGCGTTTTGGCAGAGCCCTGTGTTTTTGCTAAACAGTCGCCTGGGCCATTTCTCTGCGGCCTCTCTTGCGAGGAGGCTCCCCTTCTCCCGAAGTTACAGGGTTAATTTGCCGAGTTCCTTAGCCGTGATTCACTCGAGCACCTTAGAATATTCTTCTCGACTACCTGTGTCGGTTTACGGTACGGGTTGCAATAAGCTGATGTTTCAATAGCTTTTCTTGGAAGTATCTTCGATGATTCGCTTCGCCCGTAGGCTCTGCTCAACGCACTATTCCGTCAGTACGTACCATCCACGGCACTCCGTCACTATTTCACACTCATTGCAAGGGCAGGAATATTAACCTGCTGTCCATCGGTAGTCGCCTGTCGGCTGTACCTTAGGCC